>JBGPKL010000027.1:0-47637 GCA_041485885.1 Sulfurifustaceae bacterium | reverse complement strand
CCAGTCCGGGTGGGTTTCGCTCGCCGTTGTTCGCCCCGGGGGGGTGTGCCTTTCCCCGCGGGGGTGTTGGTCGCGGGTCCGGGTGTGGTGTGGCGCCCCGGGGACCGCCCCCTTCCCCCTCCCTACCCTCCCCCGCAAGCGGGGGAGGGGAAAATAATATATGGGGGGCGGCGCAGCGACCGGGGTCGCTTTTCTTTTGGCGACTTTTCTTTAGCGAGACAAAGAAAAGTCACTTGCCGTGGGTCAACCACCCACAAGTAATTTCATACATCGACAAGGCGCCGATAGGCACTCGACCATTCACCCTCACCCTAGCCATTCCCACCTGGGTGCAACACACTTCGGTTGCACCCGTTCGGCGGCGCGAATGCATGTTAGATGCATTCGCGAAGGCTCCGCCTCACCTCCCTAAAAGGGAGAGGGAACAAATTCGCCTTCGCGCGAATGACGATCAATTCACATTGCATTCCCGCTTAAAACCTTCAGACAACGACACCGACCGACAAAACCGCTCCAGCGCCGCGCGCGCTTCGGTGTCGCGCCAGCGCGCGGTAATTTCGACTGCGGGTTTCGCATCGATGCGCAACCGCTCCCGCGGTTGCGTCTCCTTCACCGCGATTCCGACGTCGCGCAAGTAAACCGCCGGGTCGCCCGGGCGCTCGCCGCGCAGCAACAATCGCTCGAAGGTTTCGCCGGCCGCGCCGCTCGGCAGTTGCAGCCGCAGACGATAGAGCGCCTCGGCGTGCACGATTTCGCCGACAATCAATCCGTCGCGCGCGACGGCTAGCGCGCGGCCGACTTCCGCGAGGGTTAGGTCGTGCTCGTCCAGACGGGTTTGGTCGAGTTGCACGCGCCAGGTTTCTTCATCGGTCGCGGAAAAAGAAACGTCCTCCACGCCGGGGACGGCTAGAAGCGGCGGCAACAGGCTTTCGCTGACGGTCGTCAACCGCGCCAATTCGTTTCCTTGGACTTGCAAGGCGAACGTGCCATCGCCTTTAGGGCCGCGGGTCGTCATCGCGTGGACGTTCATCAACGCCGCCGCTGAAATGACCGCAGCGAATATCGACACGGCGAGCAGTTCGGCGCGATTGCGCCATCGTCGCGAGAGGAGTCGAACGAGCGACGGCGGATACTCGCCGTGGTGCATCCACGGCGTCAGCAGCCAGGCGATGAAGACACCGAACGACACGCAAAGCACCACCACCGAGGCAAGCGATCGATATTCCGCAAGCCACTCGCCTGCCAACCACGCGAGCGCGGCGACGCCGAGGGAGGCGCCGGCCAGACGGAGAAACCACGGTGCGAGAATCGTGGACGCAAATAAGATAGCGGCGAGAAAAAAACCGAACACGGTCGTTCCGTTGAGCGTGAACCGGAAGAACCAAAGCAGCATCAGCGATGCCGGCAACCACACGGCAAATGCGCTCGCCACGAATCCGCACCGCCGCACGCCGAAGATCAACGCCGTCGCGAGGAACGTCACCGCGAGGAAGATTGCGCTGCGTTGACCGAGATCTTTCAACGACTGGCGCGCGGCGCGCGACTCGTCTTCCACTGCATGCACCGCGACGTCGGGCGGAATCAGGTCGTTGGCGCGCAGCCACGCGAGATACGCGTTCGCGCGCTCGGCGACGCGCGGCGCGTCCGCGGCGGCGCGCGGATAAACCGCGAGCCGCAGCGCCGGCATGTCGCGATAATACGGTCGCTCCGTGCCGCCGTGCTCCACCGCGGATATCCGCGCGACTTCGGCGAGCGCGATCGGATCGCCGCTCGGAAGCCGCACCGCGCGCATCGCGATCGATTCCGCGCTGCCGGAGGCAACCATGGCGCGGCGTACCTTGCCGCGTCGCGGCGGTGCTTCGTCCTGCCGGCGCAACGCTTGTATCAGATCGTCGAAGCTCAGGCCCAGTGCGACGAGCCGGCGCGAGTCCGGTTCGATCAATATCTCGCGCTCGAGTGCTCCTTCGACTGTCGCCGAGGCGATCTCGGGCAGCTCGCGCAGCGGACCGGCGAGCGCCCGTTCCACCCATTGCTCGACGACCGATGATTCGTCGTCGCTGGTAATGGCGTAAGCGACCGCCGCGGGCCGGATATCGCGCACCTCCACGGCGGGAGGATTCATTCCGACCGGCAGCTGCGGTATGACGGTCGCGACGCGCTGTCGCACGTCTTCCAGCGCGCCGTCGCGCTCCGCCGCCGACGCGAACCGCAACGCCATGCTCGCGTGTCCCGCGCGCGTGCGGGATTCGATTTGCTTAATCCCGCGCAGCCCGCGAACAATCTCTTCGAGCGGCAAGGTAACCGTCGTTTCAACCGTAGCGGCGTCGATACCCGGTAGTTTCGCTTGCACGAGCAATGACGGGGGCGCGACCGGCACGGCACGTCCGAGCGGCAGCCGGGCGGCGAACACGGTTCCCACGACGGCGAAGAGAATAAGAACCAAAAAGACAAAACCGGGATGACGATCCGGCCAAGCGGCAAGCCGCGTTAGCGCGATCGGCGTGCGTTCCGTCACGATTGGACGGTCAACAGCGGCTCGAGCTCGGTGAGGGCGCGGCGGTAAACGTCTCGTTTGAACGGAATAATATGATCGAGCGCGCTCCAGTACTCGATCCAGCGCCAGGCGTCGAACTCGGGCTTGCTCGCGCGTTCGAGGCACACGTCATCGTCGCCGCCGACGAGACGCAACAAAAACCAAATCTGCTTTTGCCCGCGGAAGATGCGCTGCGGCGCGCGGCGCCGATAATCGTCCGGGATGTCGTAGTGCAGCCAATCGCGCGTGCGCCCGAGCACCGTGACGTGATCGCGCGCCAGGCCGACTTCCTCGTACAGCTCGCGGTAGAGCGCCTGCTCGGGGCTCTCGTGCGATTTGATTCCGCCTTGCGGGAACTGCCAGCCGTCGCGCCCGGCGCGGCGCGCCCAGAACACGTGGTTGCGCGGATCGCAAAGAATGATGCCAACGTTGGGCCGGTAACCTTGTTCGTCTATCATTGCTATCTCCCTCGGCCTAACGCACGCATGATACCTATAATTGCCCTGGCTTTTCCAGAAATGTGGGCCTGAGCCGAACGCGTTAACCTCGCATGCCGCTCGCGATTTTCGATCTCGACTACACGCTGCTCGCCGGCGACAGCGACTACGCCTGGGGCGAATTTATGATCGAGCACGGCTTGGTGGACGGCGCGGCGTATCGAGCCGCGAACGATCGGTACTTCGCGCAGTACCAAGCCGGCACGCTCGACATTCACGAATTCCTGCAGATGGCCTTGGCGCCGCTCGCGCGGCAGGATCGCGCCACGCTCGACAAGCTGCACGCCGAATATATGCAGCAACGTATTCGTCCGATGATCGCCCCCGGAGCGCCCGCACTGCTCGATAAGCATCGCGCGCGCGGGGACACGCTGATCATCATCACGTCGACCAATCGCTTCGTCACCGCGCCGATCGCGCGCGCGCTCGGGGTCGAGTACTTGCTCGCCACCGACCCGGAAGAATTGAACGGACGCTATACCGGGCGCGTGAGCGGGACGCCGTGTTATCGCGAAGGCAAGGTCGTGCGCCTGAACGAATGGATGCGCTCAAATGACAAGGACCTGAAAGGAAGCTGGTGTTACAGCGATTCGCACAACGACTTGCCGCTGCTGCAAGAATCCGAGCACCCGGTCGCTGTCGATCCCGATCCGATTCTGCGAAGCGAGGCCACCGCGCGCGGTTGGCCGGTGATTAGCTTGCGGTGAATCGGGGTCAGTGCGCGCGTTCTATGCCCGAGCGGTCGATCGGTGCGCATGGCGCACCCTACATTTTTGAGACATTAGATGCGCCGCCGCGTAATACTCCTCACGCTTTTGCTTCTCGCGCCCGTGAGCATGCTCTTTGCCGTCGCCATCGGCAGCGTCGCCATCGAGCCGGCGACTTTGTGGCGCGTGTTGCAGGGAACCGCGACCGGTGTACCGCACACGCTCGTCGTTGAGCTGCGCCTGCCGCGCGCCATCGTCGCGTTTGTCGTCGGCGGCATGCTGGCGCTCGCGGGCTCGTTGTTGCAGGTGTTGTTGCGAAATCCGTTGGCCGATCCTTACGTGATCGGTGTCTCCGGCGGTGCCGCCGTCGCCGCGTTGCTGGCCGTGCTCGCGGGAGCGAGCGCCGCCGGGATGAGCGCCGCCGCATTTGCCGGCGCTCTCGGCTCGATGTTGCTCGTGTTTACGCTGAGCCGTTCGGGACCGGGCGGTACTCACCGGCTGCTGCTCACGGGCGTGGTGTTGGCCGCCGGCTGGGGAGCATGCATCAGCCTGTTGCTCGTGGTCGCACCGGCGATGCAAGTGCAAGGCATGTTGTTTTGGCTTCTGGGCGATCTCAGCAACGCGCGCTATGCCGGCGTCGGATTCGCCGTGCTGGTTCTCGGATTCGTCGCTGCGCTCGCGCTCGCGCGTGCGCTCAACGTGCTCGCGCGCGGAGAAGGCCCGGCGGCGGCGCTCGGCGAGAACCCGGCGCGGTTGCGCGCGATCGTTTACGTGCTGGCGTCGCTGCTCACCGCCGCCGCGGTCACGCTCGCCGGCAGCATCGGATTCGTCGGTCTCATCGTTCCGCATCTACTAAGATTACTCGGCCTCGCCGATCATCGTTACTTGCTGCCCGCGGCGACGCTGCTCGGTGGGAGCCTGTTAGTCATCGCCGACACGCTCGCGCGCAGCATCGTGTCTCCGATCCAGTTACCCGTCGGCATAGTGACCGCGCTGCTGGGCGTTCCGGTCTTTTTATTTCTGCTTGCGCGCGGCGCGCACCGCATGGGTGGCGCATGATTCGCCTGGAGACTCGCGCGGTCACCCTCGCGATCGGTAACCGCGTTCTGTGCCGCGATCTGTCGATTCAATTCCGCGCCGGAGAGAACTGGGCGATCCTCGGTGCGAACGGCAGCGGTAAGACGACGCTGCTGCACACCCTGGCGGGACTGCGCCTACCGGATACGGGGTCGGTGCTGTTGGATGGCATGGAGCTGCGCGCCTGGCCGGCGCGACAACGCGCGCTTCGAATCGGCTTGCTGTTTCAAGACTATCCGCTTGCGTTCCCGACGACGGCGCTCGATCTGGTTTTGACCGGACGTCATCCGCACCTCGGCCGCTGGGCGTTCGAGGGAGAAGACGACATCGGGCGCGCGCGCGAGGCGCTCGCGCAAGTGGCGCTCGAATCGTTCGATGATCGACTGTTGTCGACTCTCTCGGGCGGCGAACGCCGGCGCGTGGAGATCGCGGCGTTGCTTGCGCAGGACGCGCCGATTGGTCTCTGGGACGAACCCACGAATCATCTTGACCTGCGCTATCGAACGCAGGTGCTGCGCCAGCTCTGCGCGCGCCGCTCGCGCCCGGGGCATTTGAATCTATTCGTGCTTCACGATGTGAACATCGCTTGGCAATTGTGCGACCGCGCGCTGCTGCTGCTGCCCGACGGATCGACGTTGGCGGGTCCGGCATCGGAAATCATCACATCCCACATCTTGGAACAAGTTTACGGTTGCGATTTTCGCGAGCTGACGAACGGAAACGAACATTACTACGTGCCGCGATAAGCGGCGGCGAGATTTCTAGCTTGTCACCGGTCGCCTCGTTATACTGCCGCCCGAATCTTAGATCGACCTGCGCAACTATATATATAAGTGTAAGTGGATGTCGGCCTACCCCGTGTTCGAACGTATATGCCCGCGTTTTTGAGTGGCATGATCGACCGTTTCCGGTTTCCGGGAACGTTGCGCATGCGTCTGACCGCGGCATTCTCGGGCTTGGTGCTCGTCGCAGCGGTGCTCGTGACGTTCGCGCTCGCCAATCACGCCGCCTCCGTCGAGCTCGACGCGCAGCGACGTGTCGGTGAAAGTTTGCTCCACGTAGTGGTTCCCGCGCTCCAATTAACGCCGCGCCAAAGCTACGCGCTCGGGCTCGATGGCTTCGTCAGCAAAGCGGTGGAAGATTCGGCGGTCGCGGGAATCCGTATTAGCGACGCCGACGACAAGCTCTACGAATACCTGCGCGATGACGAAGCGCTCGCTTGGTACACCCGGCTGTTTGCGCGAGACGGCGGAAAACCGCGCCGACTCTCCGCCGAGGCCGCCGGCAAGAACGGGCCGATGCGCGTGGAGGTGACGCTTTCCAACGCGCCGCTCAACGCGACCATCCGCCGCGTCGTGATGCAAAGCGTTGCGGTAACCTTGGCGCTCCTGCTGCTTACGTTCCTGGTCGCGTACGCGCTGCTCTCCCGCTTCACGGCGCCGCTCAAGCCGCTCACCGAGTGGGCGCGTGAGTTTTCACGCGGCAATTGGAAGCCGAGCGTTAAGCTTATTCCCTCGAGCAGCCGCGAGGTTCAGGAGCTGAATCAGGCGTTCACCGACGGATCCGCGGCGATACGTCACTACATCAACAGCCTGTCGGAGGCTCGCGAGCTGCTCGAGCACAGCGAAAATCAGCTCCGCAAGCTGATCGACAGCATGCACGAGATCCTGTTCGAGCTCGATCCCGACGGACGCCTGGTGTTTCTCAACCCGGCGTGGGAGCGCCTGACCGGTTATAAAGCTGACGATACGCTCGGAAAATTGTTCAGCGATTTCCTGACGGATGACGACGCCGTGCGCGACTTCGCGCCCGCTCGTCTGGGCGCGCTGCATGACAAGGGTCGGGAAATTTCCTTGCGCACGGTCGCCGGGAAGAAATTGTGGGTGAGCCTCGATGCCGACGCGCAGCGCGATGCCGGCGGCAATTTCACCGGCGTCATCGGAACGCTCGGCGACATCACGAAGAGCGTGGAGCTGAATCGACTGCTCAGCCGCTATCAGGACGAGCTGTATCACATGTCCGTCACCGATCCGCTCACCGGGCTTTATAATCGGCGCCACTTCGACACGCAGCTCGAGGTGATTCTCTCGGATCATCTGGCGAAGGGGCGCTCGGTCTGTCTGCTCTTGATCGATCTCGACGGCTTCAAGTTTGTCAACGACACCTACGGCCATCCGTTCGGCGATGAAGTCCTGCGCACGACGGCGCAATTGCTGAAGCAGCAAGTGCGCCGCAACGACTACATCGCGCGCCTCGCGGGCGATGAGTTCGCGATGGTGCTGAAGAACACCAATCTCGAGAACGCGACGAAGACCGCGCAGAAGCTACACCACCAGATCAGCCACACGCGCGTGCCGTTGCCGGTCGGCAGCATGCAACTGCAATCCTCGATCGGCGTCGCGGAGGCGCCGACGCACGGGCGCAAGGCGCAGGAGTTGGTCAGCGCGGCGGACGTCGCGCTCTACCACAGCAAGCGGCGCGGGCGCAACCGCATCGAAGTGCTGTCGCCCGACGTCAGCCAAGCGATGATGTCGATTTTCAGCCAGGGCTTTCAGCTGCGTAACGCGCTCGAAGAGGGAAATATCCACCCCGCGTTTCAGCCGATCTGCGACATGAAGAGCGGCGAGCCGATCGCGTACGAAGTGCTCGCGCGCATGCGCATCAACGGCACGATCATTCAGGCGAAGGATTTCATCACGGTCGCCGAAGAACTCGGCCTCACGCGCGACGTCGATCTGCACATCATCCGTACCGCTCTCGCCGTGACCCCGCCGAACCAGTCGTTGTTCCTGAACGTCGATCTGTCCTCGTTCAACGACAGCGGTTTCGTCAAGGATCTCGGGGCGCTGCTCAAGCCCGCGTGCGAGGCGGGACGCGCGATCACCATCGAGATCACCGAACGCGAATCGATCCCGCTGAGCGAAACCCTGCGGCAGGACATCCAAGAGCTGCGGTCGCTCGGGTGCAAGCTGGCGCTGGATGACTTCGGCAGCGGCTACTCGACGTACTACTTCCTCAACCAGTTCCGGCCGGATTATCTTAAAATTGAGGGATCGTTCGTGCGCGGCATGGTGAAGAACGAGGCGGACCACAAAATCGTCGTGCATATCCACGAGCTCGCGAAGGCGTTCGGCATGCAGACCATCGCCGAGAGCGTCGAAGACAAGGCAACCGAGAAGGCGCTGCGGGAAATCGGCATCGGCAACGCCCAAGGACTGCTCTACGGCGAACCGAGGTTGTGCGCTTAGCAGCTTGTTGCATTCCACCCGCAGTTTGAGAACAATACACGCCCGTTGGGCGACACTTGCCCGACAGGTTGCTCTTGTCTCCTACGTTCTACGTAATTTGAGGAAAACTACAGTCATGAAAAAGTACGCACTATTGATTGCCGCGCTCGCCACCGTGGCGGTACTCGGCGCTTGCCAGAAGAAAGAACAGAAGCCCGCAACACCGGCGGCCGCGGTTCCAGCGGCTCCGGCCACGCCGGCGGGTGACGCGGCGAAACCGGCCGATGCCGCTCCGGCGACTCCGGCCGCTCCCGCTGCTCCTGCAACGCCGGATAAGAAGTAATTCGTTCGAAAAAAGCCGGCTCGTTATCCGACGGGCTGGCTTTTTGTTTTTCGCTCTTTGTTTTCCGATCGTGGCGATTCTCTTCGTCGCTGATTTCTTTGACGACGCGAGAGTGCGAAACGATTGACACTTGCGCCGTGACGCTTCTATAGTTGCGACGCTTTAAGAAGCTTCAGGTGTTCCGAGGAAAGTTTTCCGAGGAATGAAACGGGAAGCCGGTGCGCCGCGCGCGATTATATGGATCGCGACGGCAATGCCGGCGCTGCCCCCGCAACGGTAAGCGAGTCTTTAGTTTGGCGAAAAAGTCCATCCCTGGACTTTTTCGGGCGGATCACGAGCCACTGCGAACGACTGTCCTCAGTCGAACGTGGGAAGGCGATCCGCAAGCCGAAAGGCACTCGCGAGCCCGGAGACCGGCCTGAAGCCCCAGATGGTGTTGCGGCGGGCGACACGGGCGGCAGGTATTCCTTCTTCCGCACGGTTTCTCTCCGCACGCCTTAACTCACACCTGCGCGGGGTCGCGCAGTTAGCGGAGAAGAACAATGAAGCTCAAGCGCGTCGTTGTCGGCGTGGTGTTTACCGTTATCGCCCTTCCCGTTTTTGCCGAACCCTCTTCCGTCATCGTGACGGCCACCCGAACGGCTCGTACTGCGGATGAATCGCTCGCTTCCGTGAGTGTCATCACGCGCGAGGATATCGAGCGGCGTCAGCCGCAAGACTTAGTCGACTTGTTGAAAACGCAAGCCGGTATCGACATCGCGCGCAGCGGCGGCCCAGGCGGAAATATCAGCTTGTTCATGCGCGGAACCAACTCGAACCACGTACTCGTCCTCGTCGACGGCGTGCGCGTC
Organism: Sulfurifustaceae bacterium; assembly: GCA_041485885.1. Classification (GTDB taxonomy): domain Bacteria; phylum Pseudomonadota; class Gammaproteobacteria; order Acidiferrobacterales; family Sulfurifustaceae; genus JACQFZ01. The sequence continues at coordinate 38,402 of JBGPKL010000027.1, read as the reverse complement.
GCCTCCGCGAGCACGGGCACGTTCGAATGGCGCAACCTGCCGATCGGGCAGATCGAGCGCATCGAAATCGTGCGCGGTCCGCGCGCGAGCCTGTACGGATCCGACGCGATCGGCGGCGTCATTCAAATCTTCACCCGCCGTCCCCAAGGACCGGAAGCGGCGCTCGGCGCCGGCAGCCATCGAACGCGCGACGGCGAAGTGGCCTGGGGCAACACCGGCGACGTGCGCGGCTTCGTCACCGGCACGCATCGTCAGACAGAAGGGTTTTCCGCGACGAACGCGAATAATTTTTCGTTCGACCCGGACAAGGACGGCGCGCGGCAGCAAAGCGTTTCAGCGGGCGTCGACGCCAAACTCGGCGACACGGCGCGATTGGAGATGAAAGGATGGCAGAGCCGCGGCCACATTCAGTTCGACCGCGGCGAAAGCGACATCTTCACCGAGGGGGCGAATGCGCGTCTGGCGCACACGGTATCGCCGGCATGGGCGCAATCGTTCGTACTCGGCGCGGCGAACGACGTCAACACCACGTCGCCCACGCAATTTAAAACGCGCCGGGGAATGGTCGATTGGCAAAACGACATCACGGTGGGGAGCCAAAGCTTGCTCACCGCCGGATTGAGCTACGTCGGCGATCAAGGCGTGAATACATCGGGCAGCGCGACGGTTTTCGATAAAACGCAGTACGACCGCGCCGCGTTTGCGTTTTGGCAGAGCAAATTCGACGTCAACGACGTCCAAATATCCGGTCGCCATGACGATTACAGCAGCTTCGGCGCGCACAACACGGGAAACGTAGCGCTCGGTCGGACCTTCTCCTCGCAGACGCGCGGGTGGATCTCGTACGGCACGGCGTTTCGCGCGCCGTCGCTCAACGATCTATTCAGCCCCGGCTTCGGCGGTTTGTTCGCCGGCAACCCGAATTTGGAACCCGAGCGCTCCCGCACCGTCGAGCTCGGAACGCGTCACCGCTACTCGCCGGAGCAGAACCTGAGCCTCGCGCTCTTCAGCACGCGTATCGACAACTTGATCGCTTTCACGGGGCCGAATTTTCAAGCCGTCAACGTCTCGAAGGCGAGTGCGCGTGGCTTGGAGCTCGAGCATGCGCTCAGCGCCGGCTCCTGGCGCTTCACCAATGCGCTGACGTTGCAGCGCGCGCGAGATGAAATCACCGACACGCCCTTGTTGCGGCGCCCGGATGCGAAGTTGTCCTCCTTGCTGGAAAAAAACTTCGACAAGGGAGCGGTCGGCGCGGAGCTGATTCTCTCCTCCGATCGGCGCGATGTCGGCAACATCGACCTTCCCGGTTACGGGCTTGTCAATCTCGCGGCGCACTACGCGCTCTATCGAAACCTGACTCTGGAGGGGCGGCTCGAGAACCTGTTCGATAAGGAATACGAGCTGGCGCGCGGGTTCAATACGCCTGATCGATCCATCTTCGTGACCCTGAGGTATCGGCCTTAAGCCATGCGAGACGCGCGCGCTACTCTGCGCTTGCTGGCTTTTGTCGCCGTTTCGATCGCGACGCACGCCGCCGTCCTACTGGCGTCGTCACCGCGATCCGCCACCGCGCCCGCACCGGGCACAGCTGATCTGGTACTGACCATTTCGGTGGTGGAACGCGGATCGAGCGCACGCCCACCGACCGATTCGCCCACGCGAACACGCGTCGCGACGCGGCGAGCGGCGCCGCCCTCGACTCCGCAAGTTGAAACCCCGCCTGCCGCGGCTGATGCCGAGCGCGGCGAGACGAGCGCCGAATCGAACGAGCGGCCTGCAAATACTGGTTCCGCTCGCGCCGAGACGCACTTATGGGCGCGGACGCGGATCGCCGAGGAGCTCAGTCGCTATTTCACGTATCCGCCGCTCGCGCGCAGCCGCGGGGTCGAGGGCATCGTCATCCTCGCCTATCGCGTCGAAGCCGACGGCCGGCTCGACGGCATTGCCGTGGCGCGAAGCTCGGGCCACGCGTTGCTCGACCGCGCGGCGCTCTCGGACTTGAGCCGCGTTCCGCCGCTGTCGGACGCCGGCTCGCGGTTGCAAGGCGCAGCGGTGCAGGACACGTTAGAGGTGACTTATCGCTTGCAAAATAACTGATCGCTTATCGCTCCCATATCGACGACGAATTAAGGAGAAACAGCATGCAGAAACTATCGGTGCGCCATCAGCTGTACATCGGGACCGTGCTCATCGCGCTTCTCGCGATCACGCGCGGCTATCACTTCGTTAGCTTGAAACATCTGCTGCCGAGCGCGTCGTGGGCGGTGTTCTTCATCGCCGGCGTGTATTTGCGTCCCGCGTGGACGCTCGCGGGTCTCCTCGGACTCGCCGCGCTACTCGACTATGCGGCGATCACTTGGGGCGGCGTGAGCGCATTTTGCGTCTCTCCCGCCTACGTGGCGCTGATCCCCGCCTATGCGGCGCTCTGGTTCGCCGGGCGTTGGTATGCCACGCGCCATACGCTTACCGCGGCAACCCTGTTTCCGCTCGCCGCCAGCGTGCTGGCCGGCGCCACGGTCTGCGAAGTGATTTCGAGCGGGGCGTTCTACTTTTACTCCGGTCGCTTCGCCACGCCGAATCTGACCGAATTCATCGGGCGAGAGCTGAAGTATTTCCCCGCGTATCTTGCGCCGATGGCGTTTTGGGTAGGCATTAGTGCGTCGGTACAGGCGGTCGTCGGGCGGCACCAGAGCGTGGGTGACTCTGCGAAGCTCTCCTAACGCGGTACACGCAGAAACGCGCGCGTTACGCGCGCGCACGCACAAACAATTGCTCGACCTTGAGAGCCGGCGGCGAAGCCGGCTTGCCCTGCCATATCGAGCGTGCTGAAATGCGATTGAGTATCCGCAGCATCCGTAGACGCGGCTGCGGGCACCGATGCGACGGGACGCGAATGTTGTCGAACCACTGCACCGATAGCCACCATGGGTCATCGCCTTTCCAAGATATACACGCGCACCGGCGACGACGGGACGACCGGTCTCGGCGACGGCACGCGCGTGCTGAAGGATCACGCGCGCGTCGAGGCGTACGGCACGGTCGACGAGCTAAACAGCGCGCTCGGCATCGTACTCGCGCGGCGGCTACCCGAGGACGTGCGCGCGGCGCTCATTCCCATCCAGCACGAGCTGTTCGATCTGGGCGGCGAGCTGTGTATACCCGGTCGGATCGTCATCGAAGAACGGCACGTCGAGCGCCTGGAGGAAGTGCTCGATCGCTTCAATGCGAAGCTGTCGCCGCTAAAGGAATTCATTCTTCCGGGCGGCACGGAAACCGCGGCGCTCATGCATCTCGCGCGTACGATCTGTCGGCGCGCGGAACGGCGCACGATCGGTCTCGCACGTGTGGAATCGATCAATCCGCTTGCCGTGAAATATCTGAACCGTCTTTCGGACTTACTCTTCGTCGCAGCGCGTTACGTTAACGCTGCTGAAAAAGCGCCGGAAATCCTGTGGCGTCCCGACGGAACGCGCGGACCGGCGTAAGTACAATTGTTTGGTCTAGTCTGTGATGACTTTCCGCGCGTGACGCTGCTAGCGCTTGCGCCGTGCATCATCGAGCGCGGCGCAAACTTGCTCCGCGCCATCCAGCACGCGCGGGCCGTGGCGATGCAGCGTATCGGCGGGAATAAAGTAGAGCGCGCCGCGCCTCGCGGCGGTGAGATCGGCGCGCTCGCGCCAACGTGCCCGCCAACCACGCCAACCGTCTTCGGTGCCGCCCGCCATAATCGCATCCGGATCGGCTTTGATCACCGCCTCCTCGCCCACCACCGGCGCGAGAACCGGGAGCGCGGCAAAGATGTTTTCGCCGCCGCATAGATTCAGTATTTCGCTGATCAGATGCTCGCCGTTCACGGTGATCAATAGCGGATCAAGCACCTGATAGAAGACACGCACTCTCGCGCGATCCGCGTAGCGCGCAGCAAGCGCGCGATAGCGTGCGGTGAATCGCGCCGCCTCAGGCCGCGCCGCGCCGCTAGTGCCTGCCAGCCGACCGAGCTGCTCCAAATCGCGCGCAATGTCCGCGAGATGCCGAGGCTCCGTCAGGTACACGGGAAGGCCGAGGTCTTGCAAGCGTTCGATCGTGCGCCGCGGATTGCCGCTCGCCCAACCGACAATCAAATCCGGCTTGAGTGTGAGGATGCGCTCGAGATCGAGGCCACTACTGCCGCCGATGCGAGGGATCGCACGCGCGGCCGGCGGGTAATCACTGTAGTCGACGGTGGCGACGATACGCGAGCCAGCGCCGGCGGCGAATAGAAGTTCTGTGGTGTGAGGCGCTAAGCTAATTATCCGCCGCGCCGGCATCGGCAGAACAACTGCTCGCCCGGTGTCATCCTCAACGCGTATCCCTTGAACACCAGCGACGGCATGGCCGCACAGCGCACCGATTAGTACGACGGCGCACGCGCGCAACCCCATCGATTGAACCAACGCCATGGCCGTCGCTGCACGACAAATATCGTCGGCCAAGGGACAGCAAATCAGCCCGCGAACAGCCCGACGAGATGAGCGCCGGTCATGAGCAGACCGATCACGAGCCAGAACAACAGCACGCGCCACACCAGCGCAACGACACCGCGTATATGGTTCGCGTCGGGGATGACGCTCAAGCTGGCGACCGGCTCGTCGTACTCGCTGATCTCGCCCATCCCCTCGCAGTTCTGCATGTGCATCGCGCCGAAACCGGACGCGAGCAACGGTCCGCTATTGATATCCGACCAGACGCCGACGCGCCGACGCCAGCAATGGAGCGCGTCTTCGAAACTGCCCATGATGGCGTACGACAGCGCGGTGATTCGAGCGGGAATCCACTGCAGCAGATCGTCCAATCGCGCCGCGGCCCAACCGAACTCGACGAAGCGCTCGTAGCGGTGGCCCCAGAGTTTATCGAGGATGCACGCAAGGCGTTGCAGCACCACACCCACGGGCCCAAGCAGAATGAACCAGAAGAGCGGCGAGATGATCAGCGCATTTCCCTGCTTCAATACGGCCTCGACCGTCGCGTGCGCGATGCCAGCTTCACTCAACGTGGCGGCGCTTTTCCCGGCCAACTCTTTAAGTTGCGCATCCGCTTCGCGCACGTCGCCCGCCTCGAGCGCATCGGCGATAGCACGGGCGCCGCTGCCCAATCGATAAATGTCGAGGCAGACATACAGCATCAGTACATCGAACACGAAAGCGAGAATCGGGCTGATCTCGCTCAGCACGTAGCGCGCGAGCGCCACACCCAACACGATCGGGACGATCGCGAGCAGCACCGCCGCGACTCCATGTAGGCGGCTCCCACCGTTGAAACGCTGCTCGATCGACTCCGCCCAATCCCGGTACCAAGCGAAGGGTTTGAAACCGTGACGATCCGGCACGAAGCGATCGAGGGCGACAGCCAGCAAAATGGCGATCAATAGTTGGCTCATGGTTTGGCTTTTCTGATTCCGGCGACTACAGGCGCGCCCAATTTACCGACGTGGCGCATGCGCGGCAAGCGTAGCAGGCAGCGACGAACGATAGCGCGCCCAGTCGAACCGCGGCCCCGGGTCGGTCTTTCGCCCAGGCGAGATGTCGCTGTGGCTGTAGATACGCGCGGGGGTGATGGTAGGGTAGGCACGCAGGAGGTTGTCGGTCAGCTCTGCGAGAGCGCGGTATTGCGCGTCCTCGAAAGGCTCGTCATCGCAACCCTCGAGCTCGACGCCAATGGAAAAATCGTTGACGCGTGTGCGACCTTCGCATTGCGACTGGCCGGCATGCCAAGCGCGCAGGTGCAGCGGCACGAATTGCAGTAGCTCGCCGCTTCGCCTGATCAACACATGTGCCGAAACGTGCAGCTCCCCGATCTGCCCATAATAAGGATGTTCGGTCGGATCAAGAAGATTGCAAAAAAGTTGCTCGATGCCGGGACCGCCGAACTGTCCCGGCGGCAAGCTGATGGCGTGAAGGATAAGAACCTCTGGGTCTGCGCCGGGCGGTCGCGCGTCGCAATTGGGCGAAGGCACGAAGCGCGCGCCTTCGATCAACCCGGAAACGACATCTATTTGCATCTCACCGCGCCTCTCCCGCGCAGGAGATTAGCACAGACGCGGGCTCGTCACGGGAATGTCGCCACTCTAGTGGCTGAAGTGACCGTAGCGCGCTTCTCGCAGCAACACCACAAACTGCTCTCCACTGACTCGGATCAATTCTTCGTGATCACCGGCTTCGAAATAGACCTCGGGCTGTCCGACGAGACTATCGTCCACGACCGTCTGCATGCCGTAAGCCGGGCCGAGCGGCGGAATCGCGCCACGCTCGCAATCCTTAAACACCGGGAATAGCCCTTCTTCCCGTGCCAGAGCAAGTTTGCGGCGCAGCTTGCGACAAAGGGTTTTAACGCTGACGTACCGATTCGCCGGCACAACGGCCATTACGTAGCCTCGGCCGTCTGTGAGAACGACGGCTTTGGCCACGCAATCGGCGGAAATATGCATGCTATGCGCCGCCTCTCGCGCGGATACGGTGCGCGGATGGGCTAGCACGTCGTAAGAGATATGGTCCCTTTGCAAGCAGTCGACAACCGTCTTGGCGATGCTCATTGCGGAGTTCCTCCATGAAGCCCGGCGCGGTTACTTCGCCACGGTATCGTCGATGGAGACACCAGGTCAACATGCGTCCGACGACTAGACGATCCGTCCCCGCGCGCGCCGGACGCGCCCGGAATTCTTGGTCGCGAGACGTACGGTGCGGACGCATGGGAGTTTCGAGTTGCGATGATGATCGTCGTGGCAACCACTGCACGCTATTGCCACCAGTCGGCCTGCAAGAGACGCAACCATTCATGAATGGGAGAGCGTACTGAGACAAAACGAAGGTGGTGCTTTAGTGGCAGATAGTCCTTGCAGGGTAATCTGCTTTACTTTTGGGGAAGTTTTGGGGAAATGGTGCCGGTGCCCCGACTCGAACGGGGGACCTACTGATTACGAATCAGTTGCTCTACCAACTGAGCTACACCGGCTTGGCGGAACGCACGCAAATAGGGGCGCTAGAGTATCACCAAGGCCTTGGGGCGATCACCCAGTACTTTTTGTTACGCGCTTTACTCGGACCACGATATCCACGCTCTTCAACTCGGCGTTCTCGGGAAGCGGGGGAAGCCCGGTTACCCTCACGTCTTTCGCGTCGATATCTATTAGCTCTCCGCTGGTCTCGTCGTAAAAATGATGATGGGGCACAGTATTCGGGTCGTAGAACAGCTTGCTGGGATCCGCTATCACTTCTCTAATAACACCCTTGCGTGCCAGCAAACCGACCGTGTTATAAACCGTCGCTTTGGATACGCCCGGGCTCTCCTTGTTGACGGCCTGAAATACATCCTCCGCTGTCAAATGGGCGCCGCGATCAAGTAAGGTCTGAGTGATTAGCACCCTCTGCACAGTCGGGACAACCCCGTGTTGCTGCAGTAGGGCCGAAACCTCGGAATCGGTATAAGTCTTGTGCATTTAGAAGAAGTATAAGTTGTAACTGCGTTTCGTCCAATGTGATCGCTCTTAAAATGAGCGATCAGGCGAGACTTCCACGTCGCCGTGCAGTCGAGAAAACCCAGCCGGAAAACGAAGGGGCATGCTTTGCAACCTATCGCTGCACATTGGCTATGGGAAAAGGCCCGTTGACCCTTGTGCGACGACGGTACCGCGAGGTGTTGCGCGAAAGGCTAGCCCAGGTTCGGCTGGCGCATGGTAGTGCGCGAACGTTCAAGACCGCGCTAGGATCACTTCAGAAGAAATGCCGAAAGTGCCGCGTTACGTCAATTGCGGTCGAGCAATTTCGTCTTAGACTTATCCGCTAAGGGAAGTCGTATTGTGCGATTTGCCCTGCGATATAGCAGGGACCTTGATCCAAGGAATCTGATAAGGCTAAGTGATGGGTTTACATGATCTACCTTTCATCCGTACTCAAGAACCGTTTGTCGATCAGCAACCGGTGAGTAATATACCTATCGTCCGGATAAATAAACCGTTCGTCGAAACATACCATTTTTTCGGCTTTACATTGATCGAGCTGATGATGGTCCTCACAATTGCTGGCGTGCTTGCCGCTTTGGCGGCGCCAGCGATGAACACATTTATTCAATCGAACCGGCTCGCCACGACTACGAATGATTTTATCGCGGCCCTCAACTTAGCCCGAAGCGAAGCGCTGAAAAGAGGTACCAATGCCGGCATATGCAAATCGGATAACGGCTCTACTTGTACAGCGACGGGGACGTGGAGTAGCGGCTGGATTGTTTTCGTGGACGGCGATAACAGTGGGGCTGGGGCCTGGACTGCTTCTGACTCGCTTGTTAGAGCCCATGAGAGTCTTGCGACGGGCACGGCGATTACCGGCAGCGACGCGATTCTCTATAACCGCCAAGGACAAGCTCTAAACGCGCCGGCGCTCTACATTGTGTGCAATTCAAATACCCGCAAGTCCCGCATCGTTAACATCGGGGTTGCTGGTCGCGCCAGTATTTCAGAGGTGCCTTGCTAATGTCGCAGCGACTTAATTTCGGATCGTCCGACTCGCGCAGTAAGGACAGCGGCTTTTCTCTGATTGAAGTGCTGGTTGCCTTGCTCGTGCTTTCCATTGGATTACTTGGGCTCGCAATGCTGCAAGTCGAGAGCATCAAGTACAACACCGATGCTTACTTCCGCACGCAAGCGACGATACTCGCGTACGACATTGCCGACCTAATGAGAGCCAACAGGGCTGTCGCGAACGCAGGGGGTTATGCCGCTGCTGCAACCCCGGGCGACCCAAACTGCGGCGGTCCGCCGTCTGTGTCTAATGTCTCCTGTCCTGATGCAACGCAACTTGCCAGCTATGACCTATTCGCGTGGTACGTCGGCTTAGCCGTACTGCCCGCTGATCCCGCCAACGGACCATCGAGCATTGTCAGTGCAGGCACTCAGCACACGATTACTATTCGCTGGAGCGAGCGCGGCGTGTCGAAATCTCGCACCTGGGTGATCGAGCTATGAGAAACCGACGCGTGTTACCGTTTTTTGTCCGCGGTTTGAGTCTTGTAGAGCTGATGGTAGCGATCGCCATCGGCCTACTCATCATGGCCGCGGTATCCGCCGTCTTCGTCAACAGCAGGGCGAACTACACCACGCAAGAAAGTCTCGCGCGTCTACAAGAAAACGCGCGTGTCGCAATTAATGTAGTCGCACGGGATCTCCGCATGACGGGTTATTACGGTTGTGCCGATGCGAAGGCTGCGCTGACTAGCGTGCTGCAGAGTAGCGCTTCCGTAGCGTATAACTACTCAGTCCCCATAGAGGGACTCGCGGGCGAATCAGGCAAGCTTTACCCGTCGGGCACAAACACCGCGGCACTCTTTCCTGCGGGGGCGACTCCCGTAACATCCAAAGACCCCGCACGTTGCCCAAGCTTTATAGGCAGCAGATGTACCGGAACGGACGCGATTGCTATTCGCATGTCTGACCCCGCGTCGCGCGTACTGCTTACCGCAACCATGCCGAGTACATCAGCCCCCATTAACGTCTCATCGAGTCTCTCGAGCCTGAACAATGGAGATGTGATTGTCGTCTCCGACTGCGGTGCGGCTGATCTCGTTCACATAACAAATGTTACTAACGCCAGCGGCAGCCAGACGATTGCGCACAGCACCGGTGGAACACCAGCGAACGCCGGGGTAACCCTTAGCAGAATATATGCCTCGCCGACAGCACAGGTAACGAGGTTTGTTAATAGGGTTTACTACATCGGAACCGGGGCGAGCGGCTATCCCGCGCTGTTTCGGCAAAACATCGATCCGGCTACCGCCATAGCTAGTCGCGAGGAAATAGTAGACGGTATCTCCGATATGCAAATTGTTTACGGCGTCGTTCTCGCTTCCGATCGAACACCAAGGGTATATGCGACAGCCGATGACGCCACCAATTTGGGTCCGTCTACTGCAAATTGGGCGAACGTCGTTAGCGCGCGCCTCCAATTCACGTCGATATCGGTAAACACGACTACACCTTCAGCGGCGGTAAATGCAAGCAGCCCAAATCAAGTCCAGCCCAAACAATTCTTCTCCACCGTTCTACTAAGGAATGTTCAGTGAAAACGCTGCACAACCTTGAGAGATATCGACGGCAGCCTCGCGACCAGGCCGGCACGGCGCTGGTAATGAGCTTAGTGATTCTGATGATCCTGACCATGATCGGCATCGCGGCAATGAATACGTCCTCGTTCGAGGAACGGATGGCGGGAAATATCCAGGAAGGCACACACGCATTCGAGGCCGCGGAATCCGGTTTGAATCGTTCGCTTAATTTACCCGGCGCCCTCGTCCTTACGACAACGACGGACAATACGTATACCTTCGGAATCACAACAGTCACGCAAGCGCGAGTCATAACGGCACCGACCGGAATGTCACCGCCCAAACGAGGCTCCGGTTACAGCTCGACCAGCTTCGACGCCGCTAATTTCGACCAGCAGAGCACTGGCACAGTAGGCACGGCGACTTCCGTGGTAAATCGCGGGATCGCGCAAATCGTTCCCAAATGAATCTGCAAACACTTTTTGTTGAGCCCCAAGTAGGTGATCCCATGAAATCGACCCAAACTCTAACGCGAAAGACCGCCCTCGCCTTTTTAGTCGGCATCGCCGTCGGCTTGTCGCACATCGGCGCCGTTCTATCCCGCGACACAGACATCTATTTCACAAATCCGAACGCCACGCAGCAGAGCATCAAGCCGAATTTGCTAGTGATCATCGATACATCAGGCAGTATGGTAAGCAACTTCGTTTCGGACGGTTCCGGCGGTCTAATTACTCGGCTACAGGCGATGAAGAATGCGTTCAATACCATTCTTAGCGATCCAGGCACCAAGGGCATGAATATGGGATTGATGCGGTTCTCTGGAAGTATCGGAGGACCCGTATTATTCCCAGTTGCCGACCTCGATGCGAACGCCTCAGATCCGAGCATAGAAGGCAATGCCATTACTACTGTCGAGTCGATAGTGGCGTCGAGCAGTGACGATGCGGAGCAAATTGTGTCGACCGGGGTGGTCAATCTTACAAGCTCAACATTGGACGTTATTAGAACCGGATCCACGGATCAGGTGGTTGGGGTTCGTTTTCAGAACGTAGTCGTGCCCCGAGGCGTAAAGATTACAGGTGCGTTCGTAATCTTTACCGCAAATGGCACGAACAACACGGCGGCCACGCCGATAACCATTAAAGCGCAGAACAGCTCTAGCCCCGCGACCTTTACTGCTACACCTACACCATCAAGCGATGTCAGTAATCGGACGACTGGGGCAAACGCCGTCGGTACTTCGGTGTCATGGACACCGAGTGGCTGGACATCAGGTGAACGAGAAACTACCGCTGACTTATCTCCTATCGTGCAGCAGTTAGTCAACCGATCGGACTGGTGTGGTGGTAGTCCCATGTTGTTCACTTTCTCCGGCACAAACGTAACGCGAAGAGCTTCGTCTTTCGATAGCAGCGCTACAAATGCCCCTATCTTAGTTGTGCAGTACGACCCTACGACGGTTCCCGCGGGAAGTTGCCTTTCGCAAGGAAGCGTTCAAGTGCAGATTAATCAGGACTCCGACGATGCGGAGGAAAGAGTTTCCAACGGCAACGTAACACTGAATAACAACACTCTCGAGCTCACCAATCGATCCGGCGTGGGTGATCAGGTCGTAGGCCTGCGCTTTCGAAATGTCGGAATTCCTTCCGGCGCGGTTATCAAAAGCGCCTCGATAGATTTCAGCGCCGCGGCAACCAATAGCTCAACGACGAACCTAAGGATTTACGGGCACCAGAACACTAGTCCAATAACGTTTTCGTCAGCTAGTAATCCTAATCATAACGTGTCCGCGCGCACCAAAACGTCAGCATTTGTGAATTGGAGCGTGCCCGCAGTCAACAACGGCAATACCTTTACTACGCCCGATCTTTCGACGGTAGTGCAAGAAATAGTCAATCTGCCTGGCTGGACGAGCGGAAACGATATGGGAGTAATCGTCAATACCGCTTCCGGAACCGGGGACAGATCTGTGCAATCCTTTAGAGGTAATACGAGTAAAGCAGCCATACTGCATGTCAGCTATCAACAGAATGCTACTGTACTCAACGTCACCGTGAGGGAACGCCTCAAACAGATTGTTAATGGTCTGCAAGCTTCAGGAAGCACACCTATCGTAGATGCGCTTTGGGAAGCTGGCCTTTACTATCGGGGACAAAACGTACTCTATGGGTTGAAACGGGGCGACCAGTCCGGAACCGACGCACAATACACTCGCGTTAGTTACTTTCCAACGTACACCGGCGGAAGCCTATCTCGCGATATTGCCTGCACCGATGCGAACTTAAGTGCGACAGCCTGCGCTACGGAAGAGATTACGGGCAGCCCTACATACAAAAGCCCGTTCCTGGACGGCTGCCAGAATAGCTACATCGTCTTACTTACCGATGGCTCGCCGACGGTGAACAACTCCGTGTCACTGGTCGAGTCATTAATCGGCGACACATGCGCGACGAGCGTTGGCGGTAGCGACGGCAAGTGTTCCAACGAGCTCGCTACTTACTTTAGTACAACTAACCTTTCTTCTTTCACCGACCCCCACAATGTCAAGACATTCACGATCGGCTTTGGGAGCGATGTTTCCAATACCACCGACGTGCAGTATCTGACAGAATTGGCTACGGCTGGCGGCGGAAAATATAAGGCGGCCCAGGATGCCACCCAACTTGTCTCGGCATTTCAAGAGATCCTTTCCGAAGTCAACAGCAATCCGACGGGGTTTGTTTCTCCATCCCTTTCCGTGAATGCGTTCAACAAGCTCTTCGATCGAGACGAGGTGTACTTCAGTCTGTTCAGCCCGCAGAAAGAGGTCCGCTGGGCTGGCAACGTGAAAAAATACAAGCTTTGTAATAACCCGGTGGGGGCAACCAGTGGTTGTGTATTTGGAGACGTACTCGACGCAATCAATAATCCGGCGATCGATACAACCGTCGATCCGGTAACAGGGGTGCCGAAATCCAAGATCAAAGGAAGTGCTCAGAGCGTTTGGAGCAGCGCGGTCGATGGGCCTATCGTCGACAAGGGTGGCGCCGGCGAGAACATTCCTGCTGTCACGTCTCCCCGAAAGGTATACACGTATACCGGCTCCGCGGACGTTGCTCCGGTAAACACCCCGACTGACTTGATCTCGACACCGGTCGACAAAACTCACGTCTCAAAGGCGCTGCTCGGGTTAGCCAACAACAGCACGACGGATCAACGTTACACCGACATCATTGATTGGATGCTCGGCAAGAACGTAAAGAACGAGAAGGACTCGAACAATGTCGTCCGCGTCGGTGACCGCTGGAAATTCGCCGACGCACTTCATAGCCGCCCGCTAACGCTCACCTACGGCGGGACCGACGTGAATCCAGTAATTAAAATGTTCGTAGGCACCAACGACGGTGCGTTACGAATGATAAACACGAACAACGGCACTAACCATGGTCAAGAGGAGTGGGCCGTTTACGTTCCAGATTTTCTTGCCCTGCAAGGCGATTTGATGGATGACCTCCCAGGCCCCCACATCGGCGGTTTGGACGGCACACCGACGGCATACATTATCGATAACAACAACAACGGTATTATCGAGCCAGCTAACAGCGACAAGGTTTATCTCTACATCGGGGAACGACGCGGCGGTAGAAACATCTATGCGTTCGACGTAACACCGGACGGCACCAGCCCGCTTACCGATCCGACTCAGGTCGGCGGCGTCAACCCAAAGTTCCTCTGGCGCATAAAGGGCGGCACCACCAGCGGTTTTGGCGCACTCGGCCAGACTTGGTCGCGGCCGACAGTCACGAAAATTCGCGTCAAGGGCGCTACCGCGGGTGATAGCACGGTAAAAACGGTCCTCATATTTGCCGGCGGGTACGACGCCACGACACTCGACGCTCCAGGGACAAACAAAGTAGTGCCTCCCGGGGCCGACACGATGGGTAACGCCATATATATCGTCGATCCTCTCGACGGATCGCTCGTGTGGAGCGCGGGCGTAACAGGATCGGGTGCCAATCTCACGCATGACAACATGAAATATGCCATTCCGTCCGATCTCGCGCTGATGGACACGAACGGAGATGGAGCGACGGATCGGATATTCGTCGGTGACACGCGCGGACAAGTGTGGCGCATCGACCTAGGCGATCAGATCGACCCGGGCCAAGCGGGCAGCGGCGGCAGCAAAATGTATGTGTTTGCGGATGTTGGGTGCTCAGGAGGAGGAACACGCAGCAACGACTGCAGCGCCACAAGCGCTCAGCAACACCACATGTTCTTTTACCCGCCTGATGTCGCGGAAGTTGTGGACAACGTCTATTCCTCAACGCCGGACTACGATCTCGTAGCAATCGGCACCGGAAACCGCGAAGATCCACTGGATAAGTTGACTGCGGCTATACCTCCAACGCCACCCGCGACATCCACGGAGCCGGTTCATAATCGCATCTACGCGTTCCGTGACTACAACTTCAAGCCTGGTCCATTTACCGGTAGTACGGCACCTACCACGCTAACCGAGACCATGTTATACGACGCAACGAACAACAATCTCGGAACGTTATCGGGCGCGGCGCGAGCGACAGAAATTAGCACGAACGTAATAACCAAGACGGGATGGTTTATCAGGCTTAAGGAATTGACAACGCCAAACTGGATAGGTGAGAAGGTGCTCGCTAAGCCGGTAATATTCGGCGGTCAGCTTTTCGTTACGACGTTTGTGCCGACTGCAGCCTCATCGACTAGCTCTTCGACGTCAACTTGTCAGCCCTTATCTGAAGGAATCGGCAGGCTCTACGTGATGAACTACCTAGACGCAACGCCGATTTATGACTTCAATGGTGATGGCACGCTGGATCGCCAATATACCGTCGGGGGAGGCATCCCGTCGGAAGCGGTAGTAGTAATCCGCGAAGGTGGTGTAACGACGCTGGTTGGAACCAGCGGCGGCGCCTCGCGACCGAACGTCAACCTGTCCCTGCCGAGATATCAGACGTATTGGTATGAACGGTAAACACAGCGCGACAATGGAACGAGGCATTCGAATGGGAAGGGACCGAAACCGCGGCATTACGCTTATCGAGCTGATGATCGTAGTCACGATCGTCGGCATACTCGCCGCGGTCGTCTATCCGAGCTATTCCAACTATATGAGGCAGACGCGACGATCGGACGGCCAGATTGCGTTGACCAAAGTCGTCGCACAACAGGAGAAATACTTCACCGACTGCAGTACCTACGCCGATACGCTAGAGGGCGTACGCGCACCGCCGGGGGCATGTGGGGGTATCCTGGGCTACAAGCCAGCTGCCCCGATCTTGTCCGATGGGGGGCATTACGTAGTTAGCTTGGTAGCAGTGACGGCGAGCTGTCCGATTGGGTCATGTTTTGTTTTGCAGGCAACCCCGGCGACCGCCGCGCAAGGCGGAACGGCGCAACAGGTAGGTAACGGAAATCTCCGAATCGACTCCCGTGGTCCGAAGACGTGGGCGAAGGACGGCGTAACCTACGCGTATAAGTGGACAGATAAGTAGCTCTTGCCTAGGGGCGCCGTTGTAATGACCGCGGGATCGGAAAAATCACGTTCTCCGTGATCTGTGACGTTTCCGCCATGAGATCGGCCCCCCAAGACCGCAATTGCTCGATGACGCGCTGAACCAGTTCCTCCGGCGCCGACGCGCCTGCTGTAACCCCCATCTTCTTTACGCCCTTCAACCACTCTCGTTGGATGTCCTCAGGACCGTCGATCATGTAGGCACGTGCCCCGTACGCCTCGGCGACTTCTCGTAACCGATTAGAATTAGAGCTGTTGAGCGAACCAACCACCAAGATCACATCGCAGACCGCCGCCAAGCGTTTCACGGCATCTTGACGGTTCTGAGTCGCGTAACAAATATCGTCCTTCTTCGGTCCACGGACGGAAGGAAACCGAGCTCGCAGTGCCGCGACAAGTTTGTTGGTATCGTCGACGGACAACGTCGTCTGTGTCACATAGGCGAGATTCTCAGGATCTTTCACTTGTAATCGCGCGAGATCCTCCATGGTTTCGACCAAGTAGATGCCGTCTGCCGCTTGGCCCATCGTGCCTTCTACTTCCGGGTGTCCCGCGTGCCCGATCAATACACATTCGGTACCGCTCCTGCGATAGCGCTCCACTTCGACGTGCACCTTGGTGACTAGGGGACACGTCGCGTCATATACGCTCAGCCCCCGTCGCTCGGCTTCCTGGCGCACGGCCTGAGACACGCCATGCGCGCTGAAAATTACCGTGGCACCACGAGGTACATCGGCGAGGTTGTCGACGAAGATCGCGCCCTTCGCGCGCAGGCCCTCGACCACGAAACGATTGTGCACGACCTCATGGCGCACATACACCGGCGCGCCAAAGAGTTCCAAAGCGCGTTCGACCATCTCGATCGCCCGATCGACGCCGGCACAGAACCCCCGTGGGTTAGCTAAGTAAACTTGCATAAGCGAAAATGTTTCGTGTCATAGGGCATGCATCTCATGCTTACGAAGCATGACGACGCTTTCCGAGACGGACACCGAGAGCGTCCAGAATCAGCAAGGACGCACCGACGGTAATCGCCGAGTCCGCCACATTAAACGCCGGCCAGTGCGCAGCATGGTAGTACACGTCAATGAAATCGATGACGTAACCATACACTAATCGGTCAATCAAGTTCCCGGCTGCTCCGCCGAGGATGAGCACGAAGCCTACGGCGGCCATCACGTTTCCTCGTTCCAGCCGATATAGAAGGTAGACGATGGCGGCGCAGGCGACGAGCGCGACGCCGATAAAAAATGCGTTCTGCCAGCCGGCGGCATCGTTCAAGAAACCGAACGCGGCGCCGCGGTTGTGGATCAGCGTGAGATTGAGGAACGGCACGACGGGAATCTCCACATGACGCGTGAGATAGCGGACGGCGGCCCATTTTGTGAGCTGGTCCAACACCACCACCGCCGCGCTGATCCAAAGCACGCGCCGCATCATGCTACTTTCCTGGCTTCGCCCGCGCCTAGATTCGCAACACAGCGACCGCAGATCAAGGGATGCTCGGGATGCGAGCCGACATCTTCTCGGTGGTGCCAACAGCGTACACACTTTGCGTACTTGGACGGCGCGACGCGCACATAAAGACCGGTCGCGTCGGCCGGCACGCTGTCATTCGGCCGCCGATCCAGCGGGTGTAGGCGCGCGTAGGAGCAGATGAAAACGAAGCGCAGCTCGTCTCCCAGCGGGCGCAGTCGTTGCAGCCACTCATCGCTGCCGTAAAGATCGACTTCGGCGTCGAGCGAGGAGCCGATCTGTTCGTCGACTCGTAATTTTTCCAACTCGCGACTGACCGCTTGGCGCACCTCGAGCACGCGATCCCACAGTTCCGATGTAATCCGCCCGGTCTCGTCGCTCTCTCCGAGCGCGGGCAATGAATACCATGTCTCGAGCAAGACCGATTCGGTTCGTGAACCCGGCAGGTAAGACCAGATTTCCTCCGCGGTAAAGCTCAAGATCGGCGCAATCCAACGGACGACGGCTTCGAGCAGATGGTACATCGCCGTCTGCGCCGAGCGCCGGCCGCGCGAGGCGCGCGGCATCGTGTAAACGCGATCCTTAATCACGTCGAGATAGAAGGCGCTCAGCTCGACGACACAGAACTGATGCACCTTCTGATAGATCAAGTGGAAATTGTAGGACTCGTACGCTTCGATGACTTCCGCTTGCAGCCGGGAAGTTTTCTGCAACAACCATCGGTCGAGCGCCAGCAATTGCTCGCTCGGCAGCCGCTGCGACGGATCGAAGCCGTCTAGGTTCGCGAGCAGATAACGTGCGGTATTGCGAATTCGTCGGTACGAGTCGGCCACACGCGTCAGGATCTCGTCGGAAATCGTCATCTCCGATCGATAATCCGTCGCCGCCACCCAAAGTCGTAGGACGTCGGCGCCGAGCGTCTTGATAACTTTCTGCGGTCCGCCCATGTCGTTGCCGAGCGACTTCGACATCTTGCCGCCCTTGTTGTCGATCGTGAAACCGTGCGTCAGCACTTCCCGGTAGGGCGCGCGCCCTTTCATCGCGACCGACGTCAGCAGCGACGATTGAAACCAACCGCGATGTTGATCCGATCCCTCGAGGTACATGTTCGCTGGAAATTGCAGCTCGGGTCTGCGCTCGATCACGCAAACGTGCGATACGCCGGAGTCGAACCACACGTCGAGCGTATCGCTGAGTTTTTCGTAGTGCGTCGCGTCGGCGCCGAGCAGCTCTTCCGTTTTGAGATCGAACCACGCATCGATCCCTTTTTGCTCGACTCGCTGCGCGACCGCTTCGACCAGACGCGGAGTCTCCGGATGTAACTTGCCGCTCTCCTTGTGCACGAACAGCGCGATCGGCACGCCCCAGGCGCGCTGGCGCGAGATACACCAGTCGGGGCGGCTCTCCACCATGCCTTCGATGCGAGCTTGGCCCCAGCTCGGGATCCAGCGTGTCTCATGTATCGCTTTGATCGCTTGCCCGCGCAGATGCTCCATGTTGATGAACCATTGCGACGTCGCGCGGAAAATAATCGGCGTCTTGTGTCGCCAGCAGTGCGGGTAGCTGTGATTGAGCGCCGCCGCATGCACGAGCTTGCCGTTGGCCTTGAGAACTTCGATCACGTGATCGTTCGCTTTGAATACGTGCTCGCCGGCGAAGAGATCCGTGCTCGGCAAAAACTTGCCGTCGCCACCGACCGGGTTCTCGACGCGCAGATCGTATTTGCGTCCGACGATGTAGTCCTCCAACCCGTGGCCCGGCGCCGTGTGCACCGCTCCGGTACCCGCATCCGTCGTCACATGATCGCCGAGAACGATCGGCACTTCGCGATCATAGAACGGATGCTTGAGCTTAACGCCTTCGAGAGCGCCGCCGCCGCCGCGAGCGATGACGCGGTATTCGCCCACGCCGTAGCGCAGCATGACGTCCTTGAGAAGCGCGTCGGCGATCACGAGCCGCTCGTGTCCGGCGTTACCGACGTATTGCACCAGTACGTAGTCCAGTTTCGGGTGCACCGCGACGGCCTGGTTCGCGGGCAGCGTCCACGGCGTCGTGGTCCAGATGACGACGCTGATCGACCCCTCTCCTTCACGGCCGACGTCGAGACGCGAGAGCAGATCGGCCGGATCGACGACGGTAAAACGCACGTCGATCGCGGGCGAAGTACGGTCCTGATACTCCACCTCCGCCTCCGCGAGCGCGGAACCGCAGTCGATGCACCAATGCACCGGCTTGTACCCTTGGTACACATAGCCGCCCGCGACGATGCGGCCGAGCGAACGAATAGTGTCGGCTTCGAAACGGTAATCCATCGTCAAATACGGATTCTTCCAATCGCCGATCACACCAAGACGGATAAAATCCGCGCGCTGCCGGTCGATTTGCGTGGCGGCGTACTCTCGACACGCCGCGCGGAATTGGTGGGGATCGACTTGCAAACCGGCTTTGCCGATTTTCTTCTCGACCGCGTGTTCGACCGGCAACCCATGACAGTCCCAACCCGGAACGTAGGGCGCGTCGAAACCGCTCAGGCTCTTCGACTTGACGATGATGTCCTTCAGAATTTTGTTCAGCGCATGGCCGATGTGAAGATCGCCGTTCGCGTACGGCGGACCGTCGTGCAGGACATATTTGGGCCGGCCTTGGCGGGCGGCGCGCAAACGTCCGTAAAGATCCATCGCCTCCCAGCGTTTCAATATTTCCGGCTCGCGCGTGGCGAGATTCGCCTTCATCGGAAAGTCGGTACGCGGAAGGTTCAGCGTGCTTTTGTAGTCGCTGGCGTCTTTCACGGGCGTCGCATCTACCGTCGGCCGGCGGCGATACGCGGCCGGCGGTTGAAATATTGTCGCGCGGCTTCGATGTCTTGGACGATATGCGCGCGCATTTCTTCCATCGAGTCGAAGCGGCGCTCGTCGCGCAGCCGGTGCAAAAAGTCGACCGCCACGTGCGCGCCGTATATTTCCCGATCGAAGTCCAACACATGCACCTCGAGCAACGAGCGTGTCCCACCGATCGTGGGCCGCGTACCGACCGAAGCGACGGCGGGACGCGGTTCCTTGGCTATCGTAACCTCTACCACAAAAATTCCGGCGACGGACGCTCGGCGACGTCGCAGCTCGATATTCGCCGTCGGTATACCGATCCGCCTCCCGATCTGCGCACCATGGGACACTCGACCACACATCCGGTAGGCGCGGCCGAGCAGCTTCTCCGCGGTCTTCATATCACCGGCGGCGAGCGCGGCGCGAACGCGGGTGCTGCTCACACGTTCCCCATCCATCGTGACGGTCGGCGCCGTCGCTACCTCGAAGCCATGCTCGCGACCCGCGCGATCGAGCGTTTCGATATCGCCTGCGCGATTGTGGCCGAAGCGAAAATCCGCGCCCACGATCAGGTAACGCACATCCAGGCTCTCTCGTAATATCCGCGCGATGAAAGCTTGCGGCTCCATGTTGGCGACGCGTTGGTCGAACCGCACGCATAAGACCCGATCGACCGGCAAACTCGCAAGCGTTGTGATCTTCTCGCGCAAACGAGTGAGCCGCGCAGGCGCCACGTCGGGCCGAAAGTATTCCTGCGGCTGCGGCTCGAACAACATCACGACCGACGGAACCCGCAACGAGCGAGCGCGCGCGGTCAGCTGATCGATGACCGCTCGATGACCCAGATGCACACCGTCGAAGTTGCCGATCGTAACGGCGCAACCCCGGTGCTCGGGTCGTAGATTATGCAGACCGCGCACGAACTCCATGGATTTGATTCTAAAGGGAAGTCGCAGAGACCGCGAGCGGCCGGCCGCCGATTCGCTTCGACCGACGCGCCGTTAGGCGTCGTTAGCCTGACTCAACCATGCGCCCAATCGGGATCGAACTCCTCCACGACTTGCCGCAACGGAACACGGCTGGAGTAGCCTTCGTGATAGCCGTGATAGTACCCGATGCGAAGCTCCGGGAATTTCCAACACAAGTAACCATCGCCGGTATCAAAGTCGACGAGCCACAAACCTTTGATCACCAACCCAAGCCGCTCCATCTTGCCGACCCAGCGCTTGACGACCGCCTCGTACTGCCGTTCGATTTCTTGAATCGCGGGATTGGTCGGCACCATGGCTTCGAGCATACGCCGCACCGGCTCGAGCTCTTGGTGCGCCTCCCGCGTGATCTTGCGCACCAGAGGAAACAACGCCTCCGCTTCCGTGAGCGTGAACACGCGCGGATCGTCACAGGCGGCAATTTGGTGAATGTCGGTGATGGTCATCGGTCGCTACGGAGACGGATGAGCGTTGAGCTTCAGATGTTGCGGTCGCATTCCGGCCAAAAACAATACGGCACCATACACTATAATTCCAGCCACAATCCAGAATGCCAGGCGCCCGGCGCGCACCAGCGGCGGCGCGGACAACCACACTGCCAGCCGATCCGTGCCCCAAACTAGTAGACCCGCCATAACCAACGTGGCTAAACCAACACGCATAAGAAATACCGGCCAACCCGGCAGCGCGCGATAAATGCCGAGGCGGCGCAGCTGGATAAAGAGCAGCGCTGCGTTCACGAATGCGGCGATAGAAATGGCGAGCGCGAGTCCCGTGTGTGCGAGCGGATAAACCAACGCTAAACTTAACGCGATATTCGCCGCGAGCGAGATCGCCCCCACCTGCACCGGGGTTTTCGTGTCTTGGCGTGCGTAAAAACCCGGTGCCAGCACTTTCACCAACGTAAATCCCACCAGCCCCAGCGCGAACGCCGTCAACGCCTGCGCGCTCATTTCGACATCGCGCGCGGCGAAGGCGCCGAAGTGAAAGAGCGTCGCGAGCATCGGGCCCGAGAGGACGACGAGCGCCGCCGACGCCGGGATACTTATAATAAGTACCCACCGCAGGCCCCAGTCGAGTAAGTGCGAGAACTCTTCGGGCGATGCCGCCGCGTGCTTTTGCGAAAGGCTCGGAAGAATGACGGTCGCGAGCGCAATGCCGAAGACGCCGAGGGGGAATTCCATCAGCCGGTCAGCGTAGTAAAGCCAAGAAACACTGCCGGTCACCAGAAACGATGCGAGTAGCGTATTGACCAGCAGATTAATCTGCGCCACGGACACGCCGAAGATACCGGGGAGCATCAAACGTGCTACCCGCTTCACACCGTCGTGCCGTCCCACGAAGCGTGGGCGAGGCAACATGCCGATGCGCTGAAGAAAAGGTATCTGGAATAAAAGCTGTGCGACACCCGCGATGAATACGCCCCACGCCAGGCCCATCACCGGTTGATCGAGTCGCGGCGCGAGCCACACCGCCGCGCCGATCAGGCTCAGGTTCAACAGCACCGGGGTAAAAGCGGCGGCGGCGAAACGACCGTATGTATTCAATATCCCGGCGGCCAACGCGACAAGAGAAATAAATAAAAGATACGGGAACACGATGCGCAGCATCGTGACGGTGAGATCGAACTTGGAGGGATCTGCGTAGAATCCCGGCGCGAGAACCATAACCAGAATCGGTGCGGCGATGATCCCAATCAACGTAACGATGAAAAGAATGAGGGCGAGCACCCCCGTTATGTGGTTTACAAACGCACGCGTTTCATCCGCACTGCTGCGCGCGCGGTACTCCGCGAATACGGGAACGAACGCCTGCGAGAGAGCACCCTCGCCGAAGATGCGGCGCAAAAAGTTCGGGATGCGGAAAGCGACGTAGAACGCGTCGGCGGCGACACTGGCGCCGGCGCCGATTAGGCTGGCGAAGACCATATCGCGCACCAGCCCGGAAATTCGAGATATCAGGGTCATCCCGCCCGTGAGCGCGATCGATGCCAGCAGCTTACGAGTCGCCAACGTCGTTACCTCAGGATCAAAAGCGAGGCGATGATACGGCATCGCACCGATGGCTGCATGACGAAAGCCCGCCACCGATTGACAAGAACCTGCTGAATCCGCATAGTGCGCGCCTTCAACAGTCCCGAGTCCCTCCGTGGCCAATACCGCACAAGCGAAGAAACGAGCGCGTCAAGCCGAGAAGCACCGCGCGCACAACACCGCACGGCGTTCCATGATGCGCACGGAAATCAAGAACGCGCTGAAGGCGATCGAATCGAAGGACCAGGCGAACGCTCAAACGGCTTATCGTCGCGCGGCGTCGATCATCGACCGTCTTGCCGCCAAGGGCATGCTCCACCGCAACACCGCGAGCCGCTACATAAGCCGCCTGAACAACCGCCTGCGCGCGCTCGTTTCCGCTTAACGCCCCTAAGAAATGTTCGAATAATTCCGTTCGTCCTGAGCTTGTCGAAGGACGAGTAGTACAAGGCATTGATTTCCGTGGCCCACCGTTCATGGTTCGACAAGCTCACCACGAACGGCGGGGATTAATCAGAGCTTCCTTAAATCAAAACCAAGTTATCGCGGTTAATTAACTCCGGCTCGTCGACGTAACCCAGGATCGATTCGATGCGCTCGCTCGGTTGGCCGATGATGCGCCGGGCTTCTTCGGCGTCGTAGTTCACGAGTCCACGCGCGATTTCCCGCCCCGCCGGATCGAGACACGCGACGATCTCGCCGCGATGGAATGCGCCCTCGACTGCCGTCACACCGATCGGCAACAAGCTTTTGCCCGCCGTCATGATCGCTTTCGCCGCGCCGGCGTCGAGCCTAAGTTGACCCCGCACTTGCAGCTGCCCCGCCAGCCATTGCTTGCGCGCCGCGAGGCGCTCTTGCGCCGGCTTCAAATAGGTTCCAACCACAGCCCCGGAAAGCACGCGCGATATCACGTCCGGCGATCTTCCGCCGGCGATCACCGTCGCGGCGCCGGAATGCGCCGCTTTTTCCGCCGCGAGCAACTTGCTACGCATTCCGCCGCGGCCGAACGTCCCGGAGCCGCCCGCCATCTCAAGCAGCTTCGCATCGCCGGCATTCCCTTCGGTAACGAGCGCGGCATCGGGATGAAGGCGCGGATCGCGCTCATAAAGCCCGTGTTGGTCCGTCAGAATCAGTAACAAATCGGCTTCGATGAGATTCGCCACCATTGCCGCCAGCGTATCGTTGTCGCTGAAACGAATCTCCTCGGTGGCGACCGTGTCGTTCTCGTTGATCACCGGGATCACGCCGTAATCGAGCAGCGTGCGCAGCGTGCTGCGCGCGTTCAAGTAGCGCTGGCGATCGGTGAAGTCGTCGTGAATCAGCAGCACTTGCGCGGCGTGCAATCCATAGCGTTGAAACGCCGTTTCGTAAACCTGCACGAGCCCCATTTGCCCGACCGCCGCCATTGCTTGCAGCTCATGCAGCGCGTGTGGGCGCTGCGTGCGGCCGAGGCGCTGCATGCCGGCGGCAACGGCGCCGGACGTCACCACGACGCATTCGACCGAACGTTCGCGCAGCCGCGCGATCTGCGCCGCCCAATCCGCGATCGCCTCTCGGTCCAGCCCCTGCTCCGCGCCCGTAATCAAGGCACTGCCGATCTTGATCACGCAGCGGCGTGCACGCTTGAGCGCCTCTCTGACGGCGACGTTCGACATTTAAACGGATTCCTTTTTTAGTTCTTCGAGCCGACGACACAAATCCCCGGTCAACGCGCGGCAGCCTGCTCCCGTCGCGGCGGAAATACTGTGCACCGCGCCTTTCCAACCGAGGCGCGCGAGCACCGCCTGCCGGCACGCATCGCGCTCGTCGTCGGACAGTAAATCGATTTTGTTGAACACAAGCCAGCGTTCGCGCGCGGCGAGATCCTGACTGAACTTAGCGAGCTCGTTGACGATCGCGCTCACCGAACGCGCAATCGCCGTTTCACCTTCAGGGTCGGCGACATCGACCAGATGCAGCATTATACGCGTGCGATTCAAATGCTTGAGAAACTGAATGCCGAGCCCCGCCCCTTCGGCCGCGCCCTCGATCAATCCCGGGATGTCGGCGATCACGAAACTTTGATCGGCACCTACGCGCACGACGCCGAGATTCGGATAGAGCGTAGTAAAAGGATAATCCGCGACCTTGGGACGCGCTTGGGTGACCTGGCGCAGCAACGTGGATTTACCGGCATTCGGCAAACCGAGCAAGCCGACGTCGGCGAGTACCTGTAGTTCGAGGCGAAGCTCCCGGCGCTCGCCGGGCGTTCCCGGCGTCGTCTTGCGCGGCGCACGGTTAGTACTCGACTTGAAGCGCGTATTACCGGCGCCGCGTTTGCCGCCGCGCGCGACGAGCAGTTGCTCGCCGTCGCGCGTGATCTCGCCGATCAGATCGCCGGCAACCACGTCCTCGACCCTCGTTCCGAGCGGCACGCGAATAATACGATCCGCGCCGGAGCGACCGGTGCGATCGCCCCCACCGCCCTTCGCGCCGTGCTCGGCCTCGAAATGCCGGGTGTGGCGGAAATCCGCGAGCGTGTTAAGTCCTGCTTGTCCGACGAGATAAACATTGCCCCCATCGCCTCCGTCGCCGCCATCCGGTCCGCCCATGGGGACGAATTTTTCGCGCCGAAAGCTCATGACGCCGGCGCCGCCGTTCCCGGCTCCAACACGGATAGTTGCTTCGTCGACGAATTTCATGATGAAAGTCCGATTAACGATGCCAGCGCCCGCAAGAAATAAAAAACCCCGCGCTGTCGCCAGGGCGGGGTTTCTGCGTACGGAAACCGAGCGTCTATTTTGGCAATACGCTCACGGTCCTGCGGTTGCGCGGCCCCTTCACGTCGAAACACACCTGCCCGTCGATCTTCGCGAACAGCGTGTCGTCCTTGCCGATGCCGACGTTGACGCCCGGATGAAAACGCGTGCCGCGCTGGCGGACCAAAATATTGCCGGACAACACGTGTTCGCCGCCGAACCGTTTAACGCCCAATCGTTGAGCGTGAGAATCTCTGCCGTTGCGCGAGCTGCCGCCCGCCTTTTTGTGTGCCATGACGTGCGCTCCTGTTACTCTGGCGCCGATTTTTCCTGCGCCTTGCTCGACACACCCGCGACTTGGGTAATCTCGAGCTCGGTATAATTCTGCCGATGTCCGGCGTGGCGACGATAGTTCTTGCGCCGGCGCAATTTGAAAATTCGAATCTTGTCGCCGCGGCCGTGAGCGCGGACCTTCGCGGTTACCGAAACGCCGTCGATCGCGGGGACACCGACGCGCACGTCCTGCCCATCGGCGATCAACAGTATGCGCTTGAGATCCACCGATTCGCCGGCCGGCACTTCCAGCCGCTCGACCCGGATGACATCGCCCGGCGCGACTCGATATTGTTTGCCACCGCTTTCTATGACCGCGTACATATCGATCCTCAAGACGTAACGACGAAAAGGCCCGGAATTCTAACGGCGCGATGGGGCGAGGTCAAACGAATCGGGGGATTTCTTGACAGGGTCGGACGCCGTCCCTACGATCCCCGGCCGTTACTGCGCCGCTCCCAATCCCGCATGGACTTTGAAGCCATCAAGTCGCTCGTGGGCGACGACCTCAAGGCCGTCAACCGCGAGATCGGCATCCGCCTTCAGTCGGATGTAGTCCTCATCAACCAGCTCGCCGCCTACATCGTGAACAGCGGGGGCAAGCGCATGCGCCCGATCATCGTGCTCCTCGGCGCCAAGGCGCTCGGGTATCGAGGTGAGACGCACGTACAGCTCGCAACGATCATCGAGTTCATTCATACCGCCACGCTATTGCATGACGACGTAGTGGACGCCTCGGAGCTGCGCCGCGGTCAATCCACCGCCAACACGATTTGGGGCAACGAGGCGAGCGTGCTGGTCGGCGACTTCCTCTACTCTCGCGCGTTCGAAATGATGGTCGAAGTGAATCACATGCGGGTGATGGAAATCTTGGCGCATACGACGAACACCATTGCCCGCGGCGAAGTGCTGCAATTGCTGAACTGCCATGACCCGGATACGACCGAAGAGCGCTACGTGGACGTCATTCGCAGCAAGACCGCGAAGCTGTTCGAGGCAGCGGCTAAGCTCGCGGCGATCATCAGCGGCACCGACGACGCGATGGAGGCCGCGATGGGCCGCTATGGCCTGCACCTCGG
The DNA here is from genome assembly GCA_041485885.1 of Sulfurifustaceae bacterium. GTDB lineage: Bacteria > Pseudomonadota > Gammaproteobacteria > Acidiferrobacterales > Sulfurifustaceae > JACQFZ01. The sequence goes on along the minus strand of JBGPKL010000027.1, from coordinate 11,328 downwards.
CACCGCCTTTCAATTGATAGACGACGCGCTGGATTACGGCCGCAACAACCCGGCGTTGGGAAAGAACGTCGGCGACGACTTGGCGGAGGGGAAACCGACCCTCCCGCTCATTCATGCGCTGCGCACCGGCAACGCCGAGCAGCGCAAGCTACTGCGGGGCGCCATCGAACAGGGCGACCATAGCCAGATCGAAGCCGTGGTCGATACGATTGAATCGACAGGTTCCATCGCATACACTGCCCAGCAAGCGGAAGCGGAAGCGGCACGTGCCAAGGAGGCGGTGGGCGCGCTTCCCGATTCACCTTACAAACAAGCACTCGTGGACCTGACGTTCTTTTCCGTTTACCGCAATCATTAACGCAGCGCGCCGGTAGACCCAGCGCCGGACAGTATCGGGGTGTAGCTCAGCCTGGTAGAGCACTTGCTTCGGGAGCAAGGGGCCGGAGGTTCAAATCCTCTCACCCCGACCAATACATACCGTCCGTGGCGCGACATCGTTCGCTTTTAGGGCATCTTGCCCGGGCAAATGTTGTTCTGGGGCGGTGCATGCACGCACCGGCTGGACATTTCCTGATTGCGGCTGCACCCTGAGCACATGGGTCCAGTCCTTCGCTTACTTATTATTGCCATCATGATATGGCTCGCTTTCCAGTTGATAAAGCGCGCCCTAACAACGCATCGTTCCTCGAACCAGCGCGCCGCACCCCCACCGCCCTCTCCCCGAATGCTGGCATGCTCTCACTGCGGCGTGCATGTCCCCGAGTCGCAGGTGATTACGCGAGCCGGCAAAATCTACTGCTCGAAGGAACACCTTCCGCCTAACTCGTGACATCTCGTGCAGGCAACGACATTCTTTGCCTAGTAGGGAAAAGTGTGCTAATCCCGTAGCATGCAGGCGACATCTCGGACGATCCCCTCGTTTGGTCTAACATCGCTGCAAGGGAAAATCGCTCCCAGCCAAAACTGGAGATTACTCGGCCTATTTAACGTCTACCGCCTCGCGTTAGCGGTGACGGCGCTGGCCATAAGCCTCACCGTTCACCAGCTCCCGCCATTCGGAACCTCCGCACCGGACCTCTTCGGCTTCGCGAGCGCGATTTATTTCGTGTTGGCAGTGGCGGCGTTGTTTGCCTCGCGCTGGCGGCAACCCGACTTCGACACGCAAGTGAGCATGCTCGCGTTTGCCGACGTTGCGCTCCTCACGCTTCTGATGCATGCAAGTGGCGGGCTTTCGAGCGGCCTGGGTTTGCTGTTGATCGTTGCTATTGCGGGTAGCAGTTTGATGCTCGGGCGACGAGTAAGTATTTTCTATGCCTCGCTCGCTACCATCGCGGCGATGCTCCAACACTCCTGGGGGCTTCTCGTCGGCGATCTGGTCAACGACGAGATGATTCAAGGATACCCGCAGGTAGCGATACTCGGTATCGGTCTCTTCGCCACCGCTTTCCTCGGCTACACGTTGGCTTCGCGACTGCGCGCCACCGAGGTGCTGGCGGAGCGGCGCGGAATGGATCTCGCGAACCTCGCGCAGATCAACGAGATCATCATTCAACGCATGCAGTCCGGCGTGCTCGCTTGCGATCATACCGGTCATATCCGCTTCATGAACCAAGCGGCGCAGCGATTCTTGGGTGCGCGCGTGGGTCTCGCGAAGAGCGCCTCCTTAAGCGAAGTTTCGCCGGACCTCGCCATCCAGCTGTTTCAGTGGCTCGGCAACTCCCCTGCTCAGCGCTCGCGAAAGGCGTTTACCACGCGTTCAAACTACACACTGCTACCACGCTTCGTGACGTTGGGGATGTCAAAAGAGACCGGAACGCTGATTTTCTTGGAGGACATGGCGGCGCTCAAGCAACAAGCGCAGCAACTTAAGATGGCGGCGCTAGCGCGCTTAACCGCAAGCATCGCGCACGAGATACGCAACCCGCTCGGCGCGATTACGAATGCGGCGCAACTTCTCGGCGAATCCGTTGCGGAGAACACGGAACACAAACGGCTCACGAAGATCATCGAAGAACAGGGCCGGCGCATGAATGCCATCATCCAAAACGTCACGCAGTTGAGCCGCCGCGATCGCGTAAACCAGACACACCTTTCACTGAACGCTTGGCTCGCCGACTTCGTTTCGCAGTACTGCGAAACGGTTCACTTACCGGCCGACGCGTTTGCTCGCGTTGGGAACGACATCGAAATTATGTTCGACCCCGACCAGCTCAATCAGGTGGTGACAAACCTTTGTCAAAATTCGCTGCGCCACAGCCCGCCGTTCACCGGTACTCCAATCATTAAGTTCTTGCTTGGCAAGGACGCCGAAGACCGGCCATTCCTGGATGTGATTGATTGGGGCAGCGGAATAGCGCCGGCCATCGTGGACAACATTTTCGATCCGTTCTTTACCACCACCCCCAAAGGCACCGGACTTGGCCTATATATTGCTAAAGAGCTATGTGAAGGGAACGGTGGTTCTATCGATTACCACCCGGGCGACGGCGGGGTAGGTAGCCGGTTTCGCGTCACCCTGGTCCGCGCAGAGGAAGGTAGTGAGACTGGATCGTAATGAACAAGCAAAAACATCAGATTCTGGTCGTTGATGACGAACCGGACATCCGGGAGGTCTTGGAGCTGACCCTCGGCCGCATGAATCTCGAGACGCGTACCGCGTCCACGCTTGAGGAAGCGCGTTACCTCCTCGCGGAATTCAAATTCGACCTTTGCCTCACCGACATGCGGCTTCCGGACGGCAATGGGATCGAGCTGGTGCGCCACATTCAGGATAAATTTCCGTATCTTCCGGTCGCCATGATTACCGCGTTCGGCAACATGGAGACCGCCATCGCGGCCTTGAAGGCCGGCGCTTTCGATTTCGTGTCCAAACCTCTCGACCTAAACGACTTACGAAATATCGTTCGCTCGGCGTTACGCGTGGCGCAGTCGCCGGGACCAGCGGCGGCGCCGACCGGACCGTCGGTCGCGAGCACAGCCACGCGCAAGCTGTTCGGTGAATCGCCCGCAATCCAAAAGGTGCGCGGAATGATCGAACGCTTTGCACGCGGGCAAGCTCCGGTTTACATCAGCGGTGAGTCCGGCACGGGTAAGGAGCTGGCGGCGCGACTGATTCATGAGCTCGGCCCGCGGGCGGATAAGCCGTTCGTGCCGGTTAACTGCGGCGCGATCCCCGAGCAGCTCATGGAAAGCGAGTTTTTCGGCCACAAGAAAGGCAGTTTCACCGGTGCCGTGCAAGACAAAGAAGGCCTCTTCAAGGCAGCCGACGGAGGGACTTTATTCCTCGATGAAGTGGGCGACCTGCCGTTGCCAATGCAAGTTAAACTCTTGCGAGCCATTCAGGAACGCTCGGTTCGCCAAGTGGGTTCGCAATCCGAGCTGAAGGTGGACGTGCGCGTGCTGTGCGCGACTCACAGAGACCTGCACGAGCTCGTCAAGGAAGGCCGGTTTCGGCAAGATCTGTACTACCGGCTAAACGTCATCCAGCTTCACATGCCGAGCTTACGCGACCGAGGTGAAGACATACCTCCCCTCGCCGACTTGCTCTGCGGCCGACTCGCGGAAACGTTGGGCATCAAGTCCCCGCATCTCGCCGCGGAAGCCCAGGAAGCGCTGCGGCACTATTCCTTCCCCGGTAACGTCCGGGAACTCGAAAATATCCTGGAGCGGGCGCTGACGCTCTGCAACGGCAACGAAGTAACGCCCGAGGACCTGCAGCTACCCGAAGTGTCGAAAGAGGCCGCAGAGACGGCGGTTTTGCTCGATGGAGAAGAGTCGCTGGACGACTACTTGGAGCGGATCGAGCGCGTCGCTATCGAAAACGCACTGGCGAAAACCAGCCAAAACAAGACGGCGGCGGCAAAATTACTCGGGATTAGTTTTCGCGCCCTTCGCTATAAGCTGGAAAAACTGGGTATGGGATAAATCGGGGCGGCTATTCTCCCGAATCGCCGCCCTACAGCGTCAGGAGGTGACAAAATTTGTCAGATTGCCGGTCACTAGCGAGCTGCTGATAACCCTTCGGCAACCGACAGACAACGGTGTACAGACGATAGACGCCGCTAACTGCCAATAACCCGTCGCTTCTACCCAATGGCATATTTCATGCAGAATTTTATATGGATGCCATAGGCATCTAGGAAGCGTCGGGAACCCATCATTGACATCGGGCCGGTCGCTGCTAATTACTACCAACATGAGGATGTACCGGAAAGCATCGGCCCAGGAGGGATCCATGAGGGGCCAAATGCTCAAGATAACCAACGGTGCCACAGTGAGTGGGCCGGTTTTTTCCGGGACGCCCTCGCAATTTGAGGTTTTTAACCTGGAGACTTTTCCGATGAAGACACTGCAAAAAGGTTTTACGTTGATCGAGCTGATGATTGTTGTAGCGATCATCGGCATCTTGGCGGCGATTGCGATTCCGGCGTATCAGGATTACACCATGAAGGCCAAGATCAGTGAGGGACCAGCCGTCGCGGCTCCGATCTTGACTGCCCTCGGAATAGCATGTAGCGACGCAACACTGGACAACACCACTACACTTGAATCCATGAATGTTGTTGCAAGCGGCGTTACTAAATTTGCGCCTCCTGCTGCCGCAGATTGGAAGTACGTTGATGGCAACACGGGTATTACCCTCGCAGCTCCGACCCAAGCGGCTGGTCCGCCAGTTGTTACCACGGCTGTTCTTACCATACCCTACAAGAAATTCGGTTCAATGCTTGCTGCAGGTACCGTGACGTACACTGGTAGCTGTAGTACGACTGGAATGACGTGGCTTGTGGCTGCGGATGGAACCAACGTATTGAACAAGTGGGCGCCTAAACCCTAGAGATAATCCATCAATGTGACTAAAGGCCCGTCTTTCAGACGGGCCTTTTTTTTTATCGCATATGCTTGTCAGATATGAACGATTCTTCCACTCCGCTCCACCCCAGGGCGGCGCTAGTGAGCCTTGCATTGGCGGGATTGATCGCTGTCGTCCCATTCTTACTACCACATCGTCAGGCGACCGCTTTTTATAGCGAGTGGGTTGCTGTTGCTCTCGGTATGGCCGCCTGCTTTCCGCTGCTACTTAAAGCATTTTGGTCTCGCCTCGAGATTCCACATACGGCGATTTGGCTGCTTGCGCTCATCCTTCTCATTGTCCTGCAGGCTTATTTAGTCAACCACGTTTATGTTACGCAAGCCCTACTACCTGGAATTTATCTCGTTTGGGCAACAATTTTAATCATTCTCTGCGCTTGGGTCCGAGAACAACTTGGACTCGATCGAGCAGTTGTCGTACTGGCATGGATGATTCTCATTGGCGGGACAATACAAGCAGTGATCGGCCTCATACAATATTTTGACGTCGCTGGCGAGTTGGCTTCGATCGTCGATACAAGACAGTCGACCAGCATCAATGGGAATACCGGCCAACGAAATCACTTCGCCACACAGATTACGCTTGCTGGCTTTGCTCTTATTTACCTATACGCAACCGATCGCGCTAACCGTACGCTCACGATAGCGTTGTCAGTTTTGTTTGCGCTCGTTCTGACCATATCGAGTTCACGCGCAGCCGCTGTTTACATCACCGCCGGTTTTCTTTTGTCACTTGTTTTTTATCGTGCGACTAGGACTTCCGTCCACCGTCGATTGTTACATGCGGTCGGACTTCTGCTGCTGCTATTTCTACTATTTCAGTATCTATTGCCGCTCTTTGGTGGTTGGTTAAAACTTTTGCTTAGTGCCATGGGATTCGAAGTAAGCGGTTTCGATACACTGGTAGCATTCCAGCGAAATGCAACTGACGGCATCGATTTGCGCACGTCAGAATGGCACAAAGCTTGGCTGATGTTCTTGGAGTCCCCCATCTGGGGAATCGGTATCGGTAACTATGGCTGGCATAGCTTTGGCTATCAGGCACTCCCCGAATTTGCCGCTGTACAAAAAGGAGATCTCTTCAACCACTCTCATAACCTGGTGATGCAGGTGCTTGCTGAGCTCGGCATAGTTGGCCTGCTCCTTCTGATATTGATGGTTACTTCGTGGCTCCGCCACGCTTTGCCCTTTTGGAACAACCCATCGTATTGGCTGATCTTTACGTCGCTGATCGTGCTGTTGATCCATAGCAATGTCGAATATCCGCTCTGGTATAGCTATTTTTTAGGGATTGCTGCTGTCTTGCTCGGGCTCGGGAGCGAGCGTTCGTTAAGAATTCAGTTCACCCCCGGTCTGGGTCAATTTACGTCTGGCATTACCTTGGTCTTTGCTGGTGCCATGCTCGGAATTACCTTTTTAGGCTTCCAAGACCTCATTCACGTCCATCGACTTGTCGCCGCCACGACACCACAGCAGGCGTTTGTAACACTGCAGGCGATATCGAAGAATCCGCTTTTAACACCGTGGGCAGAGGTATCCATCGCACAAAATGGAATACCGGACAAAAATATAATCCAGCAACAGCTGCTCATGACGACACGCGTTATGCGATATCTTCCGAATCCAATTAACGTCAACCGGCAAATCGTCTATCTAGCGCTCGCCGGCGAATCGACCGAGGCATCGGCACTGCTAAAAAAGGCATTCATCGTCTATCCATTGGACTTTCCGAAATACGCCTGCGGGTGGAAATCAACGCCGGTAGAAGAAGTGCAATCCCTATGGCAGGAAGCGGAAAAACAGGTTGGCACTTCGACAGAGTGTCAGCAGGAATAAGATCGGCCGCGAGACCTTCATAAAGCCAGTTAGACTCGTTAAACTACGCGACCATTGGGGCGGTAGCTCAGCTGGGAGAGCGCTGCGTTCGCAATGCAGAGGTCGGGAGTTCGATCCTCCTCCGCTCCACCAAATCCTTCAAATGGCCGGCATTGCCGACCATTTTGCATTTCAGCAAGTCGTTATTTAGCTAGAATAGCGGCAGGCCCCGGTAGCTCAGTGGATAGAGCAGCCGCCTCCTAAGCGGCAGGTCGCACGTTCGATTCGTGTTCGGGGCACCAGTTGATCGGGCTGGTGGGCTTTGACGTATCGCCGCTGACCTATCGGCGTCCGTTATCGACGGCGCACCGGTTCGCTTCACGGACAAGCGCGCCGCGGCCGGCTTCGCAACCACGATCGAATGCGTGTGGTTCGCGAGGCGTCGTTCGCTCTCAGCGGAAGCATCTCGCAACAGCCGACGTGGCGGCTCCCGCTTGTACGTTTCGTCGATCTCGTCTGAGCTGGTACATAAAGCATAGCCGTGCGCGCGTACTAGCATCTCGCTACCGCAGGTTTTCTTCCGTATAGAGCGACAACTCGATCATCCGCTCGAGCAAGCTCTCGGCCGGCTGCCCGGGGAAATTTCGCAGCACGAGTTCTTTGGCGAAGAGCCGCGCCAAGTAACGAAGCTTCAGCGCGCGCGAGCGCGAGGCGTACACGAAGTCGCGGTGGCCGTTGTTGACGACGATGACGTTGCGTTCGAGATCGTACCGCGAGCGCCAGAGCGCGCCCGGTGCGCGCTCGAAGGTGTAGTCGGGCAATCCCTGACGGGTTGCGGCGCTCTCTTTGGTTTCGGGCAGCAGCGAGTCGGTGATCGTCATCATGCCCTCACCGCTGCACACGACCTCACCCTGAGTGGCCGTCGCGCGCACGCGAACGAGACCGGGTTCGGCCGGCGCATGGAAGGTGGCGATCTCGCCTTCGGCATTCTCTAGACGTCCGCCGCCCTCGATGATCTCCCATCGGAACGTGAGATTCTCCTCGACCCGATGGCGCGCGCGATCCCGCGCGAGCGCGCTCAAACGGCGCGATTGGTTTACCGACACGGTACACGCGGCCGGCAACACCCGCACACTGAAGAGCGGGCCGGCAAACTCGAAGAAGCGTTTTTGCGCAGGCTCTGTCTCGAGCGGGTCGGTTTCCACCGCTTCGCCGGTCGGCACGTCCGCGTTCGTCATCGCCCCCGACGCGGTCGATAGCGCCGATGACGTGCGCACGCGCACGTCGAACCAGTCATACTCCTCGGCCGGTAGCGCGAGCAACGCTTCTTGCAACGCTCGACGGATCGCGTGCAGTACGTCGCGGCTCGCGCGCTCCTCCTCGGCACGCTGCTGCTCCTCGATAATACCTGCAAGTTGCTCGGCAACTGGCGCGAGCGCGGCGCAGAGCGCCTCATAACGTTCGTCGCGGATGACGCCAAGACGAGTGCCGGGTGTGAGATTTAAAAACGCCGCGTCGACGATCCCTTGCAGATAACCCGTATTCCACGGCGCGCCGGCAAACGCGTCGAGTTCCGTTAGATTCGCCAGCACGCGCGTGCCCGATCGAGAAAGCGCCACGCTGTGGGTAGGCTGCGGCTCGGCCAGATAAAGCTCGAGGTAAACATCGCCGTAGGGCGTGGAGGCCGGCGGCAGCGCGTGCAGAAGCCGGCCGGTATACGCGCGCGGCTCGACGCGGTATTCCTTGCGCGAGTGGCGATCGACCACACGTATCTCGACGCCCGATTGGCGAATGCGGTCACGCAACTCCGCGGCGAGATACCACTGGATCTTCTCCCCGCTCATCTGGCGTAAGCCCGCAAGCAGCGGCTTGATCTTCAGCTCTGTCCCGCACTTGGCGAAGAGCGTGTGGCGCGTGCTCACCTCATAACCCGGGTCGTTCCTGCGCATGCGCATCTGATAGGTCTTGCCGTCGGCGCCTGCGCAGCCGAGCGTTAGTTCTTCCCCCACGGTCCAAAACGACAACAGGCCGATGCCGAATTCGCCTTGTAAGCCGCGCGTACCTTCGGCCTTGAGCCGCCGCTTCACGGAATCGCAGATATGCGTCGCCACATAGCGAAAGTCGGGGATGCCATCGGGGTTTCGCGGGACGCCCTCGCCATCGTCGCTGATCGCAAGATAGTGCTCGCCGTGCTCCTTCCCGCGGGTGATCACGATGTGGCGCGCCTGCGCATCGATACTGTTCTCGACCAACTCCGCCACCGCCTTAAGCGGATTGCTCTGCGACAGCGCGATGATCGCGATGGCGTTCCAATCATCGCCGATGCGCAGCCGCCCGCCGGACGCACCGCGATCACGTTTATTCGTTTTAGTTTGCATAGTCGCTAATACCGGAAAACGCGTAACTCTAACATCGCTGCCCGTCATGTCGGCAGTGGCTACGTATGCGATCGAACTGGGCAGCGGCCGTCTCGAAACTCCCTCTGCCCAACGCTTATCCCGCCGACGCATGTCCAGCATGCCGATCGAAACTGCTAGAATCAAACCATTCGCCGCCCCCTACAATTGTGTTAGCCGACGACCCAGAGAAATCGCTGTGACGTATCGCCTGGAAATTGTCCGGTTGAGCTGCGCTCGAGGGGATCGGCCGCTTTTTAGCGGGCTCGACCAACAAGTGAATGGCGGCGAGCTGCTGCATGTGGTGGGGAGCAACGGCAGCGGCAAAACGACGCTCATTCGCTCGCTTTGTGGCCTCTCGCGTCCGGCGGCGGGCGATGTGCGCTGGCAGGGACAATCGATCCGGACGCTGAGCGATGAGTATCGCCAATGCCTCGCCTACGTCGGACATCAGGATGGCGTGCAAGGTGAACTGACGCCGGTCGAGAATTTGAACGCGCTTAGTTGTCTCGTCGGAACCGAAAGCACGCTCACCCCTTCCCTCTCCCAGGGGGAGACGGAGTCTGAAAGTGGGACAGATGGTGCGCTCGACCGCATGGGACTAACATCGCGCCGCTCGCTCCCGTCCAAAGTTCTTTCCCAAGGCCAGAAGCGCCGCCTCGCCCTCGCGCGGTTGCTGGTCGCGCAAAAACCGCTGTGGATTTTGGACGAGCCGTTTACGGCGCTCGATGTGAAGTCGTGCCGCTTGATGAACGAGCTGCTCGCGGAACATCTCGGGCGCGGCGGCATTGTAGTGCTCTCATCTCATCAGGGACTCGAAATTCCCGGCGCCGCGATCAAGCATGTCAACTTGGACGACGCTAGCGCGCGTGCCTTCGATGACGTCGCCGAGCCAGCGACAGCGCGCCGGTACGCCGCGGGACGAGATACGGCGTGAGCACGACGTTGCTGTCCGCCACGTTGTGCGTAGTGCGCCGCGATCTCACGGTCGCTCTGCGGCGCGTGCAGGATGTGCTGACGCCGGTGATCTTCTTCGCAATCATCGTCGCCCTGTTCCCGCTCGGCGTCGGACCCGAGCCCGGCATGCTCGCCGCACTCGCGCCCGGCGTGCTCTGGGTCGCGGCGCTGTTGGCGACCATGCTCTCGTTGCCGCGCATGTTCGCCAACGACTACGCCGACGGCACGCTCGAGCAACTCCTGCTCGCGCCCCAGCCGCTCGCGGTGCTGGTCCTCGGGAAAATATCGGCGCATTGGTTGCTGACGGGACTACCGCTCGTCGTGCTTTCACCGCTCTTCGCCCTGCAGCTCCAGCTCCCCGCCAACGCGGTGCCGACGCTCGTGTTGTCCCTACTCCTCGGCACGCCCGTCTTGAGCCTGCTCGGGGCGATCGGAGCGGCCCTGACGCTCGGGTTGCGCGGCGGCGGCGTGCTGATTTCGTTGCTCGTGCTCCCGCTGTATACTCCGGTGCTGATTTTTGGCGCCGGCAGCGTCGCGGCGGCCGTCACGGGTATCGACACTGAAGCCTATAATTCGTTGCTAGGGGCGTTTCTCGTTTTGACGTTGACGTTCGCGCCGTGGGCCACGGCGGCCGCACTGCGCGTGTCACTCGATTAGAAAAGTCATGGACATAAATAAGTACATCCACAAGTACGCATCGCCGAAAACCTTCTACCCCCTCGCCGGCCGTTTGATTCCGTGGTTTGCGGGCGTCACCGCCGTGCTCCTCGCGGTCGGGTTGTACCAGGGACTTTTTGTCGCGCCGCCCGACTACCAGCAGGGCGACAGCGTGCGCATCATGTTCATTCACGTCCCCGCCGCATGGATGTCGATGTTCATCTACGTCGTCATGGCCGTCGCCGGCGCGACGGGCCTTATCTGGAACGTGAAGATCGCCGAAGTCATGGCGCGCTCGTGCGCCCCGATCGGCGCGTCGTTCACCGCCCTTGCGCTCGTGACCGGCTCGCTCTGGGGCAAACCGATGTGGGGCACTTGGTGGGCGTGGGATGCGCGCATTACCTCGGAACTGATTCTGCTTTTCCTCTACATCGGCTTCATGGCGCTGCAAGCCTCGATCGACGATCCCAAGCGCGCGGCGCGCGCGGCGGCGATCCTCGCGCTGGTCGGCGTCGTGAACATTCCGATCATTCATTTCTCGGTCGAATGGTGGAACACGCTGCACCAGCCCGCGTCGGTCACGAAGATGGGCAAGCCGTCGATTCATATCAGCCTCCTGATCCCGCTGCTCTTG
>JBGPKL010000026.1:0-49165 GCA_041485885.1 Sulfurifustaceae bacterium | reverse complement strand
GCTCAACAACAAGATCCGCGTCCTGCAGCGTCGTGCATACGGTCTGCGCGACGAGGAATACCTGCGGCTCAAGATACTGACATGCATGTTGCCGGTGCTCTAAAATGATCGAAATCACCCACACGATTTCACGAAGACCCAGAAGAATTAAGCGGCGCCGGCGGACGCACGCCGTTGCGATCTCGTTGTAACCATTCCGTACCTCTAGTACGATACTTTCGATACTGTATCGAGCGTCTGGTTTTGCAAGGCGCTTGCCGATTGGATAATACGAGAACAGCGCGTATATCCTAGACACACCGGAATTGCATCGCTAATGTCTTTGCCGGGGGCCATGGACGGGGGGCCAAATCGACGTGACACTTTTGGCGGTCGTCGGTCCGCGGATCGCTCGCAGGCCGATCTTGCTTACCTCATTCGCTCGACCGCGGATGCAATCACCATCGAAACCGTCGATGGGGCGATCCGGTGCTGGAATGACGGCGCGCAACGCGTCTATGGCTATTCGGCCGACGAAGTACTGCGTCGGCCGATCTCTATTCTGGTCCCCGCCGATCGCCAAGACGAAGAACGCGCGATATGGCAACGGCTCAAGCAAGGTCAGTCGATCGACCATTTCCAAACAGTGCGCGTCCGCAAAGATCGCCGTCCGGTCGATATTTCGCTGAGCATATCGCCCGTTTGTGACGACAAAAATAATGTCATCGGCGCATTCCGAATCGCGCGCGATGTCGCTATTACTGTGCCCGAGCGCGGGACGGCGCCGCGAATTGACGTCGCGCTGCCTGAGCAGCGGCGGCGTTTACAGCTCGCGCTCACTGCCTCGGGCGCCGGCGCTTTCCGCTTCGATCTGCGGACGACGGCGTTCGAGTACGATGACGCATTGGCGCGTTTATGGGATCTTTCCGGCGTAAGCGAGCTCGCCGATGTCACAGCGGCGTTGGACCGGATTTATCCCGACGACCGCGCGCGGTTTGTATCCGCGATCCACCGGTGTGCCCAGGAGGGCGGCGACTTCGATTTGGAGCATCGTATTATGTTGAGTAGCGGCGGCGTGCGATGGGTCGCGAACAAAGGTAAGTCGTTTCTCGACGAAGCGGGGCGCCCCGACTACCTTACCGGTGTCTCCGTCGACGTTACGCAGCGTAAGCGCGCCGAAGACGCGTTGCGGGAAAGTGAAGAGCGGTTTCGAACCTTCGCGAACGGCATCCCGAGCATCCTCTGGGAACGCGGACTGCAAGGAGAATCGGTGTACCTGAACCAGGTATGGTTTGACTATACCGGCCAGCGACCAGGGACCCGGGACGCGCAAGACTGGTTTCAGTGCTACCACCCGGAGGATCAACCGCGGCTTTTGGCGCAGCGGGTGGAGAACGGTCGGCCGCAAGAAGAACGTGCGTATGACCTCGAGGCGCGTATTCGCCGGCATGACGGCGTGTATCGCTGGTTTCAAGTCAGATGCGCACCGATTCGAAACGCAGATGGGGCGGTCGTAAAGTGGGGCGGTACCTGCACCGACATTGACGATCAGAAGCGCGCGGAGCAGGCGCTGAGAGAGGCGGATCGTCAAAAGGACAACTTTCTCGCGACGCTCGCTCACGAATTGCGCAATCCGCTCATGCCCATCGAGAATGCCGCCAATATCGTCAAGACGAACGCGGGTGACAATGCGCGGTTGCGATACGCCGGCGACGTAATTGCGCGGCAAGTCAGTCATGTGAGTCATCTCGTCGACGATCTGCTCGATGTCTCGCGCATTGCACAAGGTAAGATGACCCTCGACTTGCGGCGATGCGACGTCCGGACGATCGTGACGCGGGCGGTCGAAATGACCCGGCGCGGCATCGAGGCGAAAGCGCACGAGCTACGGATCGATTTGCCGCCGGAAGAGCGGTTTGTTCTCGGCGACGCCGCGCGGCTGATCCAGCTCGTGTCCAATCTTATTGACAACGCGGTTAAATACACGCCACCCAAAGGTACTATCCGCATCTCCATGCGGAGCGAAGACGCGCACGTGCTGATCCAGGTCGACGATACCGGTGTCGGCATTGCGCCGGAGCTTCTGCCGCGCATTTTCGATTTGTTCGTTCAAGGCGAACAAAACCGGACGGGTTCCGAGGGCGGCCTGGGCATCGGTCTGTCGCTGGTCAAAAGCCTCGTCCAGTTGCATCACGGACAGGTGAGCGTTAAGAGCGATGGACCGGGGCGGGGGACGGAGTTCTCCGTAAGACTTCCGTTGATCGCCGCGTTGACGCAAAGCGATAACGCCGCCTCGAACGAGGAGCGCCGCGAATCGGCGAGCGCACCTCGGCGCGTATTGATCGTCGAAGACTACCGCGATGCCGCCGATTCGCTCGCATTGCTGCTGAAGGATTTGGGCCATGACGTGCGGACCGTCTACGACGGCGGTAACGCGCTAAGGAACGCGATCGAGTTCCTGCCCGACATCGCGATTCTCGATATTGACCTCCCGACCGTTACCGGCCATGAGCTGAGTCGTCTGTTTCGGCAGGAACCGCATCTGCAGAGGACCGTCATCGTCGCGATGAGCGGTCATGGGCGGGAGCCGGATCGTGAACGGGCGCGGGCGGCGGGTTTCGATCATCATCTGCTCAAACCGCCCGACATGAATGAGCTGATCGCGATCATCGCCAGCGCACCGGGTGCTACCGGCTAAGCAGTCGCCGTCGAACGGCGGCACCGGCGGCTCTCGACCGGACCCAGGAGAGAGGATCGACACGCATTGACCCGGGCGAGTCCGGGTGCGCGCCACGTTGAGGTGCGCTTACCGGCGCGCGCGCGTTGCTGACTCTCCGGTCATGGAGTTCGCATAATAGGTGAGCACGTCTTCCGATCCGGGCGCCGCACGATACCTATCGCCGTTTTTGATAATGAGCCGTCGCAGTCGCAGCATGTTGACCGCGGTTTCGAAGGTGTGCTCGCGCGTCAAGCTCGGGACCACCACAAAGGCGTTGCGCTCGCGCAGTTCGCCCGCCAGCCGATAGAAAGCGGTTTTCCAGTCGGTCTCACTCACGCCTTCCGGACCGGCGTGCAGCAGCGCGTTGGCGGCGATGGGGATCGGTAACGCCGGTACCAATTGCGCGATAGTGTCCATGAGGTAGCGTCCGAGCTTCTCGATTTCCGCGTGACGCTGCTCGAGTGTCATACGCCGGAAATCGAGACCGCGCTCGCGCGCATAGGCGTGCACCGATACCGGCCGGCCGAAATGCACCGCCGCGTAGCCGAAGCGCTGCCAGCGGCTGCGCGCCATGAGCCAGAAATTATGGAACGCGAAGCCGAGCGTCGTGCGGATCACGAACCAGCCCGAACGCCGCTGCGCGCCCGGATCGAGGCTGCGCACCAGGCTGCGATCCTCGAGCACGCGGTCGTAGTTGATGCCGACCGGCACGAACACGATGTCGCGCCGCGATTCGGCGTCGTGATCGCGCAGCATGTAGTCGAGGATGCCCAGGCGCGGCGCTTGCAGTCGCCCGTCGCGCGACAGGCCGCCTTCGAGGAACACCGCTTGGCACACGCCTTCCTCCGTCGCCATGTGCACGTAGCGCTCGAGCACGCGCCGGTAGAGCGAGTTGTTCGATTTGCGTCGCACGAAATACGCGCCCATCGAGCGGATCAGTTGCTGCAACGGCCAGATACGCGCCCATTCGCCGACCGCATAGGAGAGCGCGCTGTGCTCGGCGGCGAGGAACGCGGCGAGGATGTAATCCATGTTCGAGCGGTGATTCATGACGAACACCACCGTCGCACGCGGATCGACAGTCGCAAGGCGCGTGGGATCGGCGAAGCTCGCGCGCACGCGGTAGAGCAGGCGCGCGATGCGCCGCGCGAGCCAGTAGCCGACGCGAAAATACGCGTAGACGTTGAACGCCGGCACGATCTCGCGCGCGAAGTGCAGCGCCTCGGCTTGCGCGACTTCGCGCGGGAGTTTGCGCTCCTCGGCGTACTCGCGCATGGCGTCGACGACTTTGGGGTCGTAGACGAGGCGGTCGATCAGGACCTGGCGCTTGGTGAATTGAAACGGCCGGATGTGAATATTGAGGCGGGTGTTGATCTCATCGATCACGCGGTTCACGCGCCGGCGCAGGTACCAGCGCACGCTCGGGATCAGCAGCCGATCGAGGAGCGACAAGGCGCTGAGCGCCACTAGCAGCACGAGCAGCCACGACGGTACGGCGATCGCTTCCATTCTCACCCTCACGGCTCTGTGCGGACCTGGCTTCCGGCAAGCGGTCTGCACGAACGAACGTAGAATATATCAGCCTTTTGGACGGCAGAAGGATGTAAGGAGAAGAAGAGGGAGGGTAATTTAAGAGACTGGATTCGCGCCGGCAATCGCCGAATTTATGGGATCAAGGCGTTGTCGGGGAAGCGGCAAGCGAGCGATTGGCGACGCGCCGCAGTGACAACGCACTCGAGAAAAACATTCCACTCAGGAAACCGTACCAGAGACATATGCTCATGACGAAATCCGTCGCGGCGAGGATGAGCGGGTTGCGCACGATCGTCACCGTGACCGCGTAGCGCGTGAAGAAGATCGTCATCATGAGCGCCAGCGGCACCCAGCTTCCCGGCAGCGTGTACGATTGTATTGCGGTCGAGTAGGTAGCGCCGCGTGGAAATCCCACAATCCGGTTGACGAGAACGGCGAGCGCCACGCCGACGAACCACGCGGCGATGCCAACGACCGAATACTGAAACGCGGACAGCACGCCATAAATCGAGAGCGCGATCATCGCCACGGGAAGAATTGCCACGCGTCCGCGCGACACGGTGCGCGGTCGGCTCTGCCAGTAGCCGAGCGCGAGCAGTACGACGAACAGAACGAAAACCCACGCGGGCGTGCGCTTCAAGATTTCGAGCAACATAGACTTCCTCTCATAGTAAAAGTCAGAAAAAGTAAGTCACCACGGCTTGCCATACCGTTCGTTGCGGTGACGCACCGAACTCGCTCGTCGCCTCGCCGCTGTTGTGCTGCCACTGCAACGCGAGATCGGCATGGTCCCAGTGGTAACGCGCTTCGAGAAACGACAAGCGGCTGTAATCGATGACGTCGATGCGCTGAAAGCCGCTCAAATCGAAATGGACGAACAGCGCGTCCTGCCAGCGTGCGGCGACGAACACGCTCTGCGTCGTCGGCAGATCTTGCAACGCTTGCACGAAGCCGCGGTATTGGAGATAGGCGCCCGGCGCCCCGCGACGCAAAGCGTTCCAGTCGTTTCTGTCGAGTCCCGCGGCGTTGTATTCGTATTCGAGCGTGACCGAAAGCTTGCTCGGCGCGGTGTACGTGAGGCCGGCGGAGGCGCGCGAACGAAACTCGACGTTATCGGACCGCCTCTGCGCTTGCGCGAGGAGCGAAGCGCTCCGTCCGCCGGAATATTCCAGGTAAGCGACGGTCGCGTCGTTCAGCAGGCGCGTGAGATTGACGCCGAGTTGAGGCGGATTGCGTTCGTCGCTATAGAGCAGCATCTGCGGATTGAAATCGTCCGCGAGCTTCTGGCTCAACGCGATCAGCCAGCGGTCTTGATTGTTGGTCGCGCCGAAGTCCGGGCTGAATGGGCTGCCGTTGGATGGGTCGGCCAACTTCGGCGCATAGAGCGCGGCCAGCGAACCGCCGGCCCAAAGCGTTTGCCCGCGAAGCATCGCGGTGCCCAGCCGATTTTCCCGCAGGCTCGTCGGCGCGACTGAAACCACCGAGCGCAGCGCGTTCGCGCGAAAATAATCCGTCGGGTTGTAACCGGTCGCCACACCGTAGCGCAGATTGATGCGGCCGGCGTCGGCGATGTTGTCCGCGTTCGGTTGCCAACTGACATACGCTTCCTTGAGCGTGTTGATGAGATCGTCGTACGTCGGCTCGCCGCGCCAGGCGAGATCGAGCCGGTCGGCGACGACCGCCCGCCAGTTTGCTGCGAGCCGCGTGTCGTAGAGCGCATCGAGCGACAAGCGCTGTGCGCGCGTCGGGGAACCTCCGTTGCGCGGAATCGATTCGATGAGCGCGCCTTCGGTGAGCACGCGCCAGTCGCTCGTTCGCGCCGCCTGCGTTTCGGTTTTATCGGCGAGCGCGAGGGCGGCTTCGTCGGCGTCTTGCGCGTACGCGGTACCGAGGCAGAGCAGCAATGTCAGCGCAGCGGACCGCACGGATCACTCGGGTTTGAAGCGCGGGAGATAATCGCGCTGCAGCCACGACTCCGGCACCTCGCGCCAGGCGTAGTCGCTGAAGCGCATCACCGTCACCCAATTGGGATTGAGGCCGTCGATGATGACGGTCTCGGTCGGCCGATCCGTACCGAGCTCCGATTGGTAGCGGCGGTAGTACGCGGTCTTCAAATGGCGCCCGCTCTCGCTATAGAAGCGCGCCTTCACCGGACGATTGTTCGCCGTGTCTATCCACATTTCGATGCGGTGATAGGTCACATCGGGCGAGGTCGCGGCGAGCACGAGCTTGTAGGAATGGCGCGTCTTGCGATCGCCGTCCTGCGTGTCTTCCTCGGCGGCGAGCTCGGCTCGGTAATCTTTCGCGAGATTCACCGTCACGACGTCGCCGTTCGCCGCTTGGCCGAGCAGGCGCTGTTGCGGTGAGATGCGGATGCTCGCTTTGCTCGACGGATCGTAGAACCACAAGTCGTTCCCGCTTTTCAGCAGCAGCTTGTTGGTCTCGCGCGCCGGCGCGACGAAGCGGATGAGGCTGCGGAACTGGCCGCTATTCTCGTTGGCCTTGGAGTAAACCGTGAGCGTGTTGCTGTCGGTCTGCTTGCCGTCGCGATACTCGACGAGCGTCGTCGTCAGCGCGAACGGTTTGCCGGGATTGCGGACCGCGTCGCTCGCGGCGAGGATCGCCTGCGCGTCGGGCGCGGCGTGAGCAACATTGAGAATCGCCAGTGTTGCGAGACCCCCGAGCACAGCTTTGACCGAACTCTGCGTTCTAAACATGGCGCAACGCCTCGACGATATTCATTCGTGCCGCGCGCCGCGCCGGCCACCACGCCGAGACGACCGCGACTAAGATCAAGCCGAGCACGGTACCGACGATCAATCGGGTCTCGCCCCAGACGTAAATGGACAGCGGAACCGGGTCGCGCCCGGGCGGCGTCCACGTGAGACCGCTGTGATTGATCGCGCTCGCGATCGCGATCGCCATCGCGATGCCGAGCACCGCGCCGATCACACCGAGCAGAAGCCCTTCACTAACGAAGAGCCAGCGCACTCCGCCGCGGCGCAAGCCCATGGCGCGCAACGTTCCGATCTCAACCGTGCGTTCGAACACCGCCATGCTCATGGTGTTGCCGACGGTGAACAGTACGATCGAGCCGATCAGAACCGCGATGAAACCGAAAATGGTCGCGAACAAACCGATCGTCTGGCCGTAAAACGGATTCAGCGTTTCGTAGTCGAGCACTTCGAGCGGTTGATCCTTGAACGACGACGCCAGCAGCTGCTCGAGGCGCGCTTTCGCCACCGGGATCTGGTTCGTGTGCTTCAACTGCACCACGATCGCGGTTGCACGCGGCGCGCTCGCGCCGTAGACCAACCGTTGTGCTTGCGCAAGATGCAGTCCGACATAGACGTCGTCGAATTCTTTGATGCCTTGGTTTTCCGCCTTGACGATGTTCAACGCCGCGACGTTCGGCGCCCCACGCGCGCTTGCGGCGAGTAGCTCAATGCGCGTGTCGCCGGTCTTGGTCGTCGATTTCTCGCCGGCCGCGAGCGCGGCGATGTCGTTCGGCAGCGCCTTGCCCGCGCGCTCCTCCGCGGCCGGCGGTTGCGGGCAGTTCTTAACGTCCAGCGGAGCACACAACTGCAGTACGCGCGCGACGCCGGTGCCGATGACGCCGGCGTCAGCCGCCGTGTTGCTCAGCGCGAGCGGCCGTGGACGGCTGGGAAAACCATAGTCGTTCCACATCCGCATGTAATTCTGATCGTCCACGACCGTGCCGCGCGCGAACACCGTGCGGGAAACGCCCGCGGAGAAATTGCCGGCAATGCCGCCGAGTTGCAAGGTCGGTGTGACGATCGTGACCATCGGCGCGAGCACGGAATCGCGTTTCACCGCGTCGATAATTTTCTGGTAGTCGGCGATGCCGTACACCGACGGGTTGCCCGCGCCGTACAGAAAATAGCCGTCGCGTTGAATCTGCAAGTGTCCGCCGAACTGCACGTAGCCGGTCTGCAAGCCGTAGGTAATGTTGCGGCTATAGCCGCCGAAGAGCAGCACCGTCAGCGCGCCGAGGATCATGGCGAACAACGTGGTGAGCGAGCGGCGGCGGTTGCGCAGTAGATTGCGTGCGGCGATCGAGAAAGTTTTCATTGGCGCGTCCTCGGGCGGTCTTCTTCGCGTTCGATCGCGACGATGCGGCCGTCGCGGATCTTTACGGCGTCGTCGGCTTCCGCCTGCACTTGCGGATCGTGCGAGGAGATGATGAAGGACACGCGATGCTCGCGCTGCATCTTACGCATCAGCTCGATGATGGTTTGCCCGGTATGGCTGTCGAGGTTCGCGGTCGGCTCATCGGCCAAGACCAGCTGCGGCGCCGGCGCCAAGGCGCGCGCGATCGCGACGCGCTGGCGCTCGCCGCCGGACAGCTGGCCGGGGCGGTGGCGCGTTTTGTCGGCGAGCCCGACGGCGGCGAGCAACGCTTCGACGCGCTCGCGACGCTTCGCGGGCGGCGTGCGCGTCAGCAGCAGCGGATACTCGACGTTTTCATAGGCGGTCAGTACCGGAAGCAGATTGAAGTTCTGAAAAATGAAACCAATATGGCGCGCGCGAAAATCGGAGAGCGCATTGTCGGATAGTGTTCGTACCGCCTGCCCCGCGACGACGATCTCGCCGCCGTCCGGCCGATCGATGCAGCCGATCAAGTTGAGCAGCGTCGTCTTGCCGCTGCCCGAGGGACCGGAGATGACCGTAAAACGGCTCGGGCGTATCTCCAGGTCGATGTCGCTCAGCGCGGGCACGCCGACCGCGTCCAGGTGATAGGTCTTGTTGACGGCTTTGAGAGTAACGGAATCCATAGGTAGCGTGTGTCCCAGTGATGTTCCGCTAATCTAAGCCGCGCGCGCGCGCGCGGCAATGCGATGCGACAAAGCGCCGCCGGTAGGGATTAACCGCTGTAGCGCGCGACCAAACGTGAACGCCGGGTATCGGTTTGTGGCGTGCGGCGTGGGCGACGCAGTCGTGCGCGTAGCGGGCGCCGAACATTGGCAGCGTGCTCATCGCGAAGGGATTTGACTCACCATCAGACCCCCCGCGCCTTTCTCTTCTTCCGCCTTGCTATCGGAACAGCATCAATCGAGAAAGGTGCGGGGGCGAGGTTGGGAAGTTGCGAATGCACGCAACGTGCATTCGTGCCGCCGAACGGGTGCGACGAAGTTCGTTGCACCCTGGGCAGCAACAGAAAAACTGCCGTAATACCTGGATGCCCGCTTTCGCGGGCATGACAGGCGTGAATTAATCAGACCTTCCTTAGCCGCTACGCGTGTCGCGAACTCCTCGGCGCCAACGCATTCGACGGCAATCAGCCCGAGAAAGTTCAACGAGCGCGCTTGCCGCCCGCGGGATCAGAAAAAACGCGCGAGCAAATAGACCCCGATCATCGCGACGCCGAGCGTGAGCTTGGCCGCAGTCGCGAGGACGAGGCCGAGGGAAGCGCCGATACCGGCGCGCGTCGCGGCGAGTATATTGGGCCGGCTCCACAGCTCGCCGATCACCGCGCCGACAAAGGGTCCGACCAAAATCCCGACCAAGCCGAAGAAAATCCCGACAACGCCGCCGATGGCCGCGCCCGCGATAGCACGACCCGAAGCGCCGTAGCGTTTTGCGCCGAACGCCGTGCCGGCGGCGTCGCACACGAACGTCAGCGCCGCCATGACGCCCAGCACGACCAGCGTGCCCGCACCCACGCGTGTGAAGTCCTCGATCCAGGCCGCGAGGAAGAGCCCACCAAAGAGCAGCGGCGCGCCCGGAAGTAGCGGCAGCACCAGCCCGGCGAGCCCTACTGCAACGAGCGCTATCGCGAGTATCCAGAGCAACACCGTCGTATCCATCACGCTAGCCTACAACGGATCAGCGTCGTTCGGGCTCCCGTCGTCGGCTGTTTCGGCCTCGCGTGGAACGTCGCGATATCTTTCACCCACACTACTTCTGCTTTAATAGGTGTGGGACAGGTCGACCCGGGAGGTCGCGGAAAGTGGGTGGACAGGGCGCCCGCTCCCAGGGCTCAACAGGGGGAACGAATGATTTTACTTGCCATAGCAGTGGGCGCGATTATCGGCGGCGTGCTCTTTCGCGATTTTTCCGGCGTGGTCGTGGGCGGCTTGTTGGGTTACATGATCGCCGAGGTCACTCAGCTGAAATCCCGTCTCGCGTCGCTCGAAAGCGGCTCGAAGCAAGCGGCGACTCCGCCGCAGGCGGCTGGTACGGTTTCCCCTCCGACGCCGCCTCCTGCCCCTGTCGCATCCGCACGTCCGCCTTCTGCGACGGCGGCAACCGCGCCGATCGCACCGCTTGACGTTCGTCCCGCTTCGCCGCCGCGCGCTCAGCAAGGAGCTCGCTCAATCGAACCGAACATCGAGGACGTCGTTTTCCAGCGCGTGAAAGATTTCTTCCTCGGCGGCAATACCGTGGTCCGTATCGGCATCGTCGTGCTTTTCTTCGGCGTCGCGTTTTTTCTGAAATACGCCGCCGAGCACGCGCGGCTTCCGATCGAGCTGCGACTGAGTCTCGCGGCGGTGGCGGCGATCGCGTTGCTGGTGTTGGGCGCGTGGTTGCGCAAAAAGCGCGAGGCGTACGGGTTGACGCTCGAAGGTGGCGCCATCGGCATGCTGTATCTGGTCGTCTTCGCCGCCTTGCGGCTCTATACGCTCTTACCGGCAGCGTTTGCGTTCGCGCTGCTCGTCGCGATTTGTGCTTTGGCGGCGCTGCTCGCGATAGCGCAAAATTCGCTCGCGCTCGCGGTGCTGGGCGTGACCGGCGGTTTCCTCGCGCCCATTCTCGCCTCGACCGGACAGGGCAGCCACGTGATGCTGTTCAGCTACTATGCGGTGCTGAACCTCGGCATTCTCGCCATCAGTTGGTTCAAGGCGTGGCGTCCGCTCAATCTGACCGGTTTTGCCTTCACCTTCGTTATCGGCACGGCGTGGGGTTACCGCTACTACCAGCCCGAGTTCTTCGGTTCCGTCGAACCGTTTCTCGTCTTCTTCTTTCTGCTCTACGTCGCCACGGTCATGCTGTACGCGTGGCGGCAGGCGCCGTCGCTCGCGAACCCGGTCGATGGCACGCTCGTCTTCGGCGTGCCGATCGTGGCGTTTCTCCTCCAGGCCGCGATCGTCAAAGCGTATCCCTACGGTTTAGCCTGGTCGGCGTTCGCGCTCGCCGCGTTTTATCTCATTCTCGCATCGATGGTGCTCAAGCGCGCCTCCATGCGATTGCTTTCGGAAGTCTTCGTTGCGCTCGGCATGATCTTCGCGACGCTTACAATACCGCTCGCGCTCGACGGCCATTGGACGGCGGCGGCGTGGGCAATCGAAGGGGCGGGCGTTCTTTGGATCGGACTGCGGCAATCGCAATGGCTCGCGCGCGCGTTCGGGCTCCTGGTGCAAGTCGGAGGCGGCATTTTCTTTTTCACGCACGCGACGCCGTCAGCGGATGTCGCCATCCTTAATAGTACCTACGTCGGCGTGTTGCTCGTGGCGCTCGGCGGTGTAACGAGCGGCTACTTGCTCTTTCGCTAT
Source organism: Sulfurifustaceae bacterium (assembly GCA_041485885.1). Lineage (GTDB taxonomy): Bacteria > Pseudomonadota > Gammaproteobacteria > Acidiferrobacterales > Sulfurifustaceae > JACQFZ01. Next base: position 37,420 of record JBGPKL010000026.1, on the reverse strand, counting down.
CGCGAACGCTTAAAAGAATTCGAGCGGCCGATCGGCACGATCGCGCTCGCGTGGGGGCTCGTTTGGTTTTACGCCGGTACGTTGAACGAGATTCATCTTTCCGTCGCCGATGCGCACGAAATATTCGCATGGCTGCTCGTTGTTGCGGCGGCGACGATGGCGCAAGAGGAAATCGGGCGTCGCCTCGCTTGGCCGGCGCTGCGATATGCCGCGGGAACGAATACGGTGCTTGTCGCGCTGACGCTGGCGTCGGCGACCGTTAGCGTCGCGCATCCCTTCATCGGATACGGCGCTATCGGCTGGGTGCTCGCGTTCGCCGCGCAGTATAAGGTCTTGCGCGCGCACGAGACCACGGGCCTCAACGTGGCCCTGGGTCCGCGCCACGCGCTCGGCTTTTGGGTGCTGGGTGGGCTGTTGGCGGTAGAAGTCGCGTGGGCGGTTGACCGGCTATTGCCGCAAAGCGATTGGTCGCTTGCCGCCGTTGCGGTCGTGCTCAGCGCGATGTTGACGACGCCCGTGGCGCTGCGCGGGCGCGCTTGGCCGATACGAGGAAACGAACCGGCATATATTTTTCTAGCCGCCACCCTGTTCGCCGTGGCCGCGCTTGTCTGGCTGTTGCAGGGACTGGCGCAACCGGGCAACGCCGCGCCGCTTACGTACGTGCCGGTGATGAATCCGCTCGAGCTCGCGTCGCTTATCTTGTTCTTGAGCTTACTGAGCTGGGTGTTGGCGATCCGAGCGCTCGGTCAGAAAATCGAGCCGCTACTGGTCGCTTACGGCGCGATCGCATTTATCTGGCTCAACGCCGTGCTGTTTCGCGCGATTCATCACCTGGCCGACGTTCCGTACACGCTCAACGCGATGCTCGGCTCCGTAGTCGCACAGTCGGCGATTTCCATCTTCTGGTCGGCGATCGCGCTTGCCGCGATGGTGATGGCGAATCGATTGACGATTCGTTACCTGTGGCTCGCGGGAGGTGCGTTGCTCGCGGTGGTGGTGATCAAGCTTTTCCTGGTCGATCTTTCCAGCACCGGTGCGGTCGAGCGCATCGTATCTTTCGTCGGCGTCGGATTGTTGCTCCTCGTTATCGGTTACGTCGCTCCGGTGCCGCCCAGAGTCAACAAGCGTGCGGAGGTATCGCCATGATCGCGCGCGCTATGGCAGCGATTGGGTTGGTGACGGGCATCGCCTACGGCGCCGAGCTCGCGCGCGATGATTTTGCCTATGCGGTCGAGATAACGCTCGACGGCGCCGCAAGCGTGTACCGCGTACCGCTCACCGGCGTGATTTATCAGGACGTGACTCGCGCGGATCTCGGTGATGTCCGCGTATACAACGGCGCGCAAGAAGTCGTGCCCCATGCGATCACGCGGCCGGAAGTTCAGTCGGCGAAAACCCTCGTCGATCTTCCGTTGTTCGTCGTCACGGCCGTATCGTCGACGACCGCGGACGACATCTCGCTTCAAGTCACGCGCGGGAAGAGCGGATCCATCGTCAGCGTGCGCGCGCAGCCGACGCGCGCCGGTGCGCAGATTTTCTATCTGATCGACGCCAGTGCAACGAAAGACCCATTAGGCGCGATTGAAGTCGACTGGGACGAAAAGAATGCAAGCGACTTTATCGGCACGCTGCAAGCGGAACAAAGCGAGGATCTGAAAACGTGGCAATCGATAGGGCGCGGCGCGATTGCCTCGCTGGCGCGCGACGGCCACGCGCTTGCGCAGCGACGCATCGAGTTTGCGCCGCGTCGTGCAAAATATTTGCGGCTGTCATGGCTCGAGCCGACGCCCGCCGTTCGACTGACACAAGCGCGCGGCGAGTTGCGAACGCGCGCGGAGCCGCAACGCGATTGGCTCACGGCCGCGGTCGCCGACGCGAAACCGGATGCCGGCGAATATCGCTTCGACGCGAAAGGCCGCATGCCGATCGATCGCACCAGGGTCGTGTTGCCGGCCAATAGTGTCGCGCGGGTCGCGATTCTTTCGCGTGACAAGGATGGCGATGCGTGGCGACTTCGCGGACAGAAAGTCGTCTTTAACGTGAGCGAAGGTGAGCGGACGATACGCGAGGACGAAATCGACGTCGGCCGCGCCGGCGCGCGCCAGTGGCTCCTACGGTTGGAACGGCACGGCGGCGGTTTAGGTGCAGATGGCCCGCGACTGGAATTAGGATGGGTGCCGGACGAGCTGATCTTTGTCGCTCGCGGCAACGCACCGTTTACGTTGGCGTACGGCAACGCGCGCGCTCAACCCGTCGAGTTCGGGGTCGACGCGCTGGTCCGCTCGGTAACCCTGGCCGATCAGCAGAAGGTTAGTATCGCCCCAGCGCGGTTGGGCGCCCGCACGACCCTACGTGGAGAGGCGGCGCTGACGCTCTCCTGGTATCGCGGGGATTGGAAGCAATGGGTCCTGTGGACCGTGTTACTGTTCGGCGTCGCCGTGCTCGGCTATGTCGCGATGCGCCTCATCCGGGCGCTGAACCGCGGCAACTCGGCGGGCGGATAGACGACAAAGCCCGTGACCGCCGCGAGGATGGCTGACTCGATGCGTTGGTCCAAAATGTCCTATAATCTCCCTAACTCGCCCAAACTGGGAGACCTGGCATGAGTGCTCCAGCACGCAAGACCCCCGCGGAAATCAAATTCCGCGTGGACCCGGCGGAGAAAGCCGCGGCGGATGAAATCGCCGCGAGCATCGGCATGGATGCCAACACGGTCATGAAAGTCATGTTCAAACGGTTCGTCGCCGAGCGCGGCTTTCCGTTCGACATGAAGGCGCCCACCAAGGCGCACGCGGTACCGGCCGAGCAGGCCACCCCTTTCGGGGTCAGCGTCGGCCGGCTCGCGCAAATTTCGAGCGCCGGATTTGCCGAGGCCGCGCGCGGGCACGACAAATCGGGCCGGCGCCGACTGCGCCCCGTACCGACAGCGCGGGCCGGCCGTAACCGCTAAGCAGTGCCGGGGTCCGCACCCGCGCTCGTGATGGTCGCCGGACCGAACGGGTCCGGCAAAACCACTCTCATCCGAACGCTGCGCGCTTCCGGTGAACTGACGTTACCCGCCCTCTACATCAACGCCGACGACCTGCAGCACAGCCGCGGTATCGATGCGCCCGCGGCGCAGAAGCTTGTTGCAGCCATGCGGCTCGAGGCGATCGCGCAAGGGCGCAGCCTGATGTACGAAACCGTGATGTCCCACCCGAGCAAGATTGCCGAGCTCCAGGCGGCGGCGCGCACCGGTTACTCGACGACCATTATTTTTATCGCGACCGACAATCCTCAGATCAACATCGAGCGCGTAGCGCTACGCGTCGCCGACGGCGGGCATGACGTCCCGAAGGACCGCATCCGCGCGCGTCATCGCCGCAGCATCGCTCTCGCCCCGACCGCGCTCGCGTTCGCCGCCCACGGCTACATTTACGACAACACCGCTTGGGGCTCGACCGGCGCACAGCAGCTGCAAGCGGTATTGAACGGTCCGGCGCTGCAACCAACGGTGGAGCACCCGGCACGCTGGGTCGCGGATCTCATCGAGAAGTGCAATGGCCGAACCGTGGAGCTCCAGGAGTTCGATCTGGCCGCGCTGACGGTGCCGAATCTTTTTGCGAGCGCCGCCGAAGGCCCGATCACGACCGTCGGGAAATATTACGTGCTGCAAAGCGATCGCGGCGCCGGTATGACGCTCATTCATGACAAGGCACTGCTGACGAAGCCGCTGACACTGCGCCACAGTTATCGTATCGAATACGTCCAGGGCGTGAGTAAGATCATGCGCCGCGCGCCGGCGCGCATCCGCGCCGTCAAAACCGCGCGCAAATAACGCTCATGTCCGCTACCCACGCGCAACGCTACCGCGGGCGCTTCGCACCGTCGCCGACCGGGGCGCTGCACTTCGGATCGGTGGTGGCCGCCGTCGGCAGTTTTTTGCAGGCGCGCGCGAGCAACGGCGAGTGGCTGGTGCGCATCGAGGATATCGATCCGCCGCGCGAAACGAGCGGCGCCGCGGACGATATTCTGCGCACGCTCGAGCAACTGGGTTTGCATTGGGACGGGCCGGTCATGCGCCAGAGCACGCGCCGGCGCGCGTATGACGAGGCGATCGAACGGTTGCGCGTAGGCGGCTCGATCTACCCGTGCGGTTGCAGCCGACAGGAAGTGGCCGATTCGAGCCTGCGGGGAATCGACGGGCCGATTTATCCGGGCACGTGTCGTCACGGTTTACCGCTCGGTCGGACCGAGCGCGCGCTTCGCATGCGCACCGACGGCGCGCCGATTGTTTTCGAAGACCGCTGGCAGGGGCGTGTTACCTGTGCGCTCGAGCGAGAGATCGGGGACTTCGTGGTGCGTCGCGCCGATGGATTCATCGCCTACCAGCTCGCGGTCGTGGTGGATGACGCCGCGCAGGGAATTACCGAAGTCGTGCGCGGCGCGGATCTGCTGCTATCGACTCCGCGCCAGCTTCACCTTCAGCAACGGCTCGGCCTTCCGACCCCGCGTTACGCTCATCTGCCGATCGCGGTCGACGCGACGGGCGAGAAGCTTTCGAAGCAGACCGGCGCTCGCTCGGTTGCGCAAGAGCCGGCGTTGCCGTTACTGCGACGCGTGCTTGAATTCCTTGGACAGCGAACGCCTCCTGAATCCGAAGCCGCCGATCTCGACAGCTTTTGGCGTTTTGCGATCGCACAGTGGCGTCCCGAGCGCGTGCCGCGCGTGCGAATAGCAGTTGCGCCTGGGTGATTGACTTTTAGGAACCTCTGATTAATGTCCCACCCGGGGATGGTTGAAATCCCTCGCCTCCAGGCGAAGCAAAGATATGGTTCCCTCTCCCCGCTTGCGGGGAGAGGGTTTTAGGGTGAGGGGTTGTCGGAGAGAATGGCGTTACTTCCGGCGCCCCCTCACCCTCACCCTCTCCCCCACGTTCGCGGGGGAGAGGGGAATATTTTTTGGTCGGCTTCCACCAGCCGACCGCATCGAACCCCTCGCCTTGCAGGCGAGGGTCGTTCAGTTCCCTCTCCCTCCGGAAGAGGGGTAATTAATTACAGATTCCTTTACTTCACTCGGCGCACCGTCGATGCGTCCTGACCGAAGAGAACGCGTTTCGCCTCTTCGGAAACGACGGCGCTGGTGTTGACGGTTTTGGCGCGCGCGTAGGCGCGGATCACCGCGTCGCGTGCAGCGATCGCGCGAAGCCAACGCGCCAGATTGGGGAAATCATCGATCTTCTGGCCTTGGCGTTCATGCGGCACGACCCAGGGATAACAGGCGATGTCAGCAATCGAATAATCCCCCACGATGAATTCGCGATCCGCCAGCTGCACGTCGAGCACCGCGTACAAGCGCGAAGTCTCCTTGACGTAACGGTCGATCGCGTAAGGAATGCGCTCGGGCGCGTAAAGACGGAAATGATGATTCTGCCCGGCGAACGGACCGAGATTTGCCATTTGCCAAAACAGCCACTGGACTACGTCGATACGCCGGCGCGCATCCTGCGGGAGCAAGCGTCCGGTCTTTTCGGCGAGATAAAGCAGAATCGCGCCGGATTCAAAAACGGAGATCGGTTCGCCGCCACCGGCGGGTTCGTGATCGACTATCGCGGGAATCTTGTTGTTCGGCGAAATCTTCAGGAACTCGGCGGTGAACTGCTCGCCCTTGCCGATGTGGATCGGCACGATCCGGTACGGCAATCCGGTTTCCTCGAGGAAGATCGTGATCTTGTGCCCGTTCGGCGTAGTCCAGTAATAGAGATCGATCATGGGGTCCCGGGTGCGTTCCCGCTCCGTAGTTTGAAACGATGCGACGTTACCTCACTTCTTGTAAGAAGGCACTGGGGATGGAATCTACGTCTCACCCACGTTGCCGAATACGTCTTGCCGGTAGTGTCCGGTTTTTATCATTGTCTGTAGCCAATTCGACGCGTCCGCGTGGGTGTGGCGGCGTCGCTCCATGCCGATGCGGATCAACGTATCGCGCACCGCGGGCGCCATGAAACGTCCATCGCCGCAGACGTAGATCGTCGACCCGCCCTCGAGCAGAGACCATACGGCATCGCGCTCGGCCCACAGCGCGTCCTGCACGAAACGATGCGGATGGGAAGGAACGACGGAGAACGCCAGGTGCAGCTTCGCGACGCCGCTTGCTTCCCAGCGCTGCATTTCCTCCACATAGAACCAATCGTGCTCGGGATGACGACAACCGTAGAACACGAGGCTCGGCGCAATCTTCAAGCCGCGCGCTTGTTGCGCCGCGCGTTCTTCGAGGAATCCTCGAAACGGTGCGAAGCCGGTGCCGGGCCCGACCAGTATCATCGATTGACTCGGGTCATCGGCGGGCGCGAACGGCGGATCGGGCCGGCGCACGAGGCCGATGACGTCGGCGCCCGGGGCGAGGTTCTGTAAGTACGCCGACGCGACGCCGCGATAATCACCGTCGCCCGACCACGCGCGGCCGACGACGGTGCCGACCGTAAGCGAGACTTCGCGCGGCGAAACCAGCGCGGACGACGAGATCGAGTAGAGCCGCTGGCGGATCGGCGCGCACGAATCGAGAAACGCGTCGAACGGCAGTCGAATCGCCGGGAAACGCAGCAGCAGGTCGTGCAGCGTCACGCGCTTGTTCGTGATTTCGTCTTGGAAATGCGTCGCTGCGGCGTCGTCCTCGGCGATGAGCGCTTCCAACTTTGTGCGCGTGTGCGGGCAGGACGTGTAAGCGACCAATCGCCGGACATGATTTCGCGTCGCCGGATCTTGCAGCTCGACGAAGTCGGCGAGCAGTTGCGCGACGCTCACTGGCTTGCCGATCGGCAAATGTTTCAGGCGCGCCGCGTCGCCCTCGAGGATGACGACGGCGCTCGGGTTGATCCCGAGCCGATCGGCGACGGCATGAACCGCTTCCGGACGATTGCGCGGGTAAACGGCGAGGTGATCGCCGGTGTGATATTCGACACCGTCCGGAAGTCGCAGTGTGACATGGCGCGTCGACGCGCGCGGCGCTTCCACGCGGAAGTCCCACAGACCCGTTGGGTCGCGGACCAGCTCCTCGTTTCGTACCACGGACAAGGCGTAAGCGAGCTCGGGCAACACGCCGGTACGCGCATCCGGTTCGGAAGCGTACTTGACGGTGACGCGCGGCTTGTCGAGCGTCGCTTCCGCGCCGCCCAACGCCTTCCACAGCCGGCTCATCCAGCGCTCGACCGCGCCGTCGAAGTCGCCGTTACCGTCGGCCTCGGCGCGCGCCAGCACACGCGTCGCGCCCGTTTGCGCCAGCACGCCGTCGATCAGTTTCGGGAATCCCTGGAACGTCGGCCACTGCGAGTTGCCGCAACCGAGCACGGCATACTTAAGGTTCGGCCGCTTCAACGCGCCGAACGCGCCTTGCTCGATCAGCGCCGCGGTTTTGCGCGCGGTATCGGGCGCCTTGCCGTTGTACGTGGCGGTGACGACGATCAGCACGCCGTCTTGCGGTAGCCGCTCGGCGTAGTCATCGAGCGGCGCCGCAGCCGCGGCGAAGCCGGCGTTGCGGGCGCGCTCGCTCACTTGCTCCGCGACTTCGCGCGAGGTACCGAGGCTCGTTCCGTACAGCACGGTGAACGGTTTGCCTTCCCCGCGCACGGCGGTTTCGGTTTGCGGCGCCGGTTTTGCCGCGACGTTCGGCGTCGTCACGATTCGTTCGTGCGGCTGACGGCGTTTCGTCCGAATATAAAACGCGTCGGGTTTCAACGTCAGCGTCTCCTTGATGTGCAGCCGGTAATCGTGCGGATCGCTCAACGCGAAATGCTGCAAGATGACCGCGAGCGCGAGCTTGGCTTCGGTCAGCGCGAACTGCCGGCCGATGCAGGCACGCTCGCCGTTGCCGAACGGTTTGTACGCGTGCCGGTGGAGCTTCGCCTCCGCTTCCGGTAAAAAGCGATCGATGTCGAACGTTTCCGGATCGGCCCACACGTTTTTGTCGCGATGCAACGCCGGGAGCGGCACCGAGACGGTTTGGTCTTTCTCGATCCGATACCGCCCGCCGATGATGGTCGTCTCGTACGGCGCCACGGTGAAAGCGGGCGCCGTCGGCCAGAGCCGTAGCGTTTCCTTCAGCACGCGCTCGATCACCTCCAGTTGGCTCAGATGGGCGTACACCGGAACGGTATCGCCGGGCAACACGCGATCGACCTCGGCGTAAGCCTGCGCGAGCACGTGCGGATGACGGAGCAACAAATAGAGCGCGAAGGTGAGCAGGCCGCTCGTGGTTTCGTGGCCGGCGATCAAGAACGTGATGACCTGATAGCGGATATTGATGTCGTCGAGCTTCTCGTTGGTTTCGGGGTCGACTGCATTCAACATCAAGTTCAATAAATCATTCGCGTCGGTCGGGTGCTCGCGGCGGGTGCGTATCACCTTATCGACGAGTTGATTCATCGCTGCGATGTCGGCGTGGTACTGCTGTTGCGGGGTGAAACGATTCTGGATCGGCAGCCGGGTCAGCCGGTTCATCGCGTTCGTCAACACCCGCACCATCGCTTCCAAGAACGGGTGCAACTTTTCACTTTCGAAAGAATTGAAGCGGTAATCGAATCCGGTCAGCGAAATCGTGTCGAGCGTTAGGCGCGTCATGTCATCTGCGACGAGTACGTCGCCGCCCGCGTGCGCGTCCCATTTGCGCACGAGCTGCTGCGCGACGTGCAGCATCGGGTCGAAGTATCCTTTCATCGCGCGCTGGCTGAACGCCGACATGAGAATGCGATGCGCCTTGCCCCAGTTCGGCTCGTCGCTGTGCGCAGTGAACAGACCGTCCTTCGCGAGTTCGCGCAGAGTTAGAAGCGGCGGGCGGATGATCTTGCGAAAGCGCGTTTCATCGCACACCTCCGCGACCAAGTCCGCCGAGTAGACGAACGGCACGCGCAGCCCGGCGAAGTTCAATTGAAAAATGCCGTCGAATTGCCGGCTTAGTTCGAGCACATGTTGCGACAGCCGCGACTTCGGCATTTGCAGCAGGTGCCCCACCCACGGTAATTGCGGCGGACTTGGAATGTCGACGATCTGAGCGGCCATTTATCGATCGCGTGTTTGTCGCGCGGTTGCGGCGAATGTTACTACAAGTGTAGAGCCGGCCTAATGTAGGTTGGGTGCAGCCGCGAGAGCGGCGGTGAAGCGGGGTTGTCGCGAATGCACTTAAAAGTGCATTCGCGCCGCTGAACGGGTGCGAGCGATTTCATCGCACCCCGGCAACAACCAACAAAGTAATATTTTGGTGGGTTACGCTTAGCTCCACCCACCCTACATGGGATTTTGAGAACGTTGATCCGTTCCCGGCTTCGTCCTACCATGCGCGTTCCTCCGCGACTGGCGACAGTGGAACTAACCACGAGGGAACGGAGGAGAGCAGCCACGCCGCTCGCCTGGGCAACTTCTGAACCGTACTCGACGTTGAACGGGAGGTTGCCATGCAGGAATTCCGCACGCTCTTATCGAAAACCGACCCCGCGGTCTACGCGGCGCTCATCGGCGAAGAGAACCGCCAGCGCGAAGGCGTGGAGCTGATCCCCTCGGAGAATTACACCTACCCCGAAGTCTTGGCTCTGCTCGGTTCGGTATTCACCAATAAGTACTCCGAAGGCTATCCCGGGCGGCGCTACTACGCCGGGCAAACCTATACCGATCAAATCGAAACGCTCGCGCGCGAACGCGCTTGCGCGCTGTTCCGCGCCGAGCACGCGAACGTGCAGCCGCTCTCCGGCTCGCCGATGAATCAAGCGGTTTACTTCGCCTATCTCAAACCCGGCGATACCGTGCTCGGCATGGATCTCTCGCACGGCGGTCACCTGACCCACGGCGCGCCGGTGTCGCACGTGGGGAAAATTTTCAACTTCGTGCGCTACAAGACGCGCACCGACCGGCAAGGCGCGATCGACTTCGATGAGGTGCGCCGCCTCGCGAAGGAAGCGCGACCGAAGATCGTGTTGTGTGGCTACAGCTCGTATCCGCGCGACTACGACTACCGCTCGTTCAAAGCTATCGCCGATGAAGTCGGCGCGCTCACGATGGCGGACATCGCCCACATCGGCGGCTTAGTCGCCGCCAACGTCATGCGCAATCCGCTCGATGCCGGTTTCGATTTCGTCACGACCACCACGCACAAATCCCTGCGCGGCCCGCGCGGCGGCTTGATCCTCTGCCGCAAAGCGCACGCCACGACGATCGACGCGTCGGTTTTCCCCGGCCTGCAAGGCGGCCCGCACATGAACAACGTCGCCGCCGCCGCGTTCACGCTCAAGAAAGCCGCGGAACCGGAATTCCGCGCGTACGCCGAGCAGGTGCTCAAGAACGCCAAGAAACTCGCCGAAGTTTTCTTATCCGAGAAAGTCACACTCATCACCGGCGGCACCGACAATCACTTACTCGTCATCGATACGGTTACAAGCTTCGGCCTCGACGGCAAGCGCGCCGAGGAAGTGCTCGACCGCATCGGCATCGCAACGAACAAACAAGTGATCCCCGACGACCCGCGCCCACCGTTGCGGCCGAGCGGTATTCGTTTGGGTACGCCCGCGTGTACCACGCGCGGAATGCGCGAAGCGGAGATGGAATTCATCGCGCGCGCGATGGTCGAGGCGCTGCGTAACGCGGACGACGAGAGTTTTCTCTTCGATGCGGCGAAACGTGTCAAAGAAATGTGTGTGAGGTTTCCCGTTCCGGGGATTGGGTGATCGCGCTGGCACGCGATTCGAGTTTCCGTCATTCCCGCGAAAGCGGGGTGAGGCGGGGTCTTCGTGAATGCACTTAACGTGCATTCACGCCGTCGAACGGGTGCAACGACGTCTGTTGCACCCTGGGCAGCAACAGACTCTTACATTCCCTCTCCCTCTTAGGGAGAGGGCTAGGGTGAGGGTGGATGGTCGAGCGCCCGTCGGCGCGCAGTCGATGTAATAAATTAAACTTGTGGGTGGTTGACCCACGGCAAGTGACTTTCTCTTGCTTGCCCAAGAGAAAGTCACCAAAGAGAAGGGCACTCCGGTCGCTGCGCCGCGCGAGAATCACGCACGGTGCCCTGCGCTCCTCGCCAACACCGAGCGCGAGCCGAACTCGCCGGCGGATGAAAAGCACACCCGCTCGGGCTCGAACATCGTCTCGCGAATTCCCTCGGCGTCGGCTCTGGTGCTCGGCTTGCTCTACGGGGAGGAACAACAGCAACTACAAAAGAAACCGCGGTTACAGTTTCTCTTCGCTCACGTCCTACGTGCGGTCGTGAATATTCAGGCCGGTCAATTCCGCGATTAGTACCAGTGCGGTATATACTGTTTCGCAAAAGTACGAACGACGGTTGTGCTGTCCGGTTGATCGATGAATATTTCTTTCACAGTTCAGCTGCCTGATATCCAATACCCTACGGACGGGCGGTATAGTTATCGTTAGATCGCAAGGAGAGGGTTATGGGAACGCTTTTTAGCCAGAAAGAACGTGACTTCCGCATCGTCTCGCCAAATGACGTAGTTGCATTTCTCAACAACGCGTCGAAAGTGGCGAAGAAGTGCAACGTCTCTGTTGCGGAGGTTATTGAAGCAGCAAAGGTGTTGGAGATGGAGCGTAGAAATTCGTTATACGTAGCAAACGGTGACACTCTTGACGAACAACTTGCAGGTTTCGGAGAGCTGATTCAAGAGCTGACCTCTACCATCAAAGATCTCAAGGGCGAAGAGTGAGGCTATCCAACAATGCGCTCCGGCCGACTGGCCACTCGTTGTGCTCGAGATCGACCTTCAGCCGTAGACCTTACGCGTAGTACGCTACGTACATGAGCGACCTTGAAGACAAGTACGCGCTCTTCGCGCTCACCGAGGATATGCGCAAGCGCCTTGTTCAACTGGCACAGCTCCACGCGTTGGGTAAGGACATGACTAACCGCGTTGTTGTGGAGATCGTCGTCGTTCAACATGGTGATCGAACGGTCATCGAAAGGGAGGAGCGGGGTGGCTAACTGGTCGGAACTTATCAAAGAGATTGGACAACTCGGCAGCCCATTTGACATTCTCCGTCGCAAGTATATTAAGGATCTCGCTCGGTATACCAAGCGAAACGTCATCTGCTACTACAGCGGCTGGCTCCAGAAGCCTGAACTCGGGGCGGCTGCGGCAGTAAACGATACGGACAAGAATGGACTGATGACTACCATCAACGGCCTTGACGTATCCAAGGGTCTAGACCTCGTCCTTCATACCCCTGGCGGCGATACAGCTGCGACGGAGTCGATTGTCGACTATCTGTGGAGTAAGTTCCAAAAAAATATTCGCTGCTTCGTCCCACAGATGGCCATGTCTGCCGGAACCATGATCGCTTGCGCGTGTCGCGAGATCTGGATGGGCAAGCACTCGTCCCTGGGTCCAATCGATCCGCAGTTCGGTTCAATACCGGCCCATGGCGTGCTCGAGGAGTTTGAACGCGCGTATAAGGAAATCGTGGATGATCCTCGTACCGTGCCGGTCTGGCAGGCCGTTATCGCGAAGTACCCACCCGCTTTCATCGGTGAATGCAAGAAAGCGATTGACTGGTCTAACAGCCTTGCCGAAGCTTGGCTACGGCGCAACATGCTAGCGTCGAGCGAGCACAAAGACGAACGCGTTACGTCGATCCTCCGAGAGCTCAGCGATCATTCCGTCAGCCTTGCTCATAACCGACATCTCTCGGCCGCCAAGTGCAAAGAGATCGGGCTAGAGATTTTTGACCTTGAATCCGACCAGAAACTACAGGAGAAGGTGCTGTCGGTTCATCACATCTACTTCCACACACTCTCAAGTACGCCCGCATTCAAGATCATCGAGAACCAGAACGGGACGGCATTCATCATGCGGGCCCAACAAGTCATGGTTGCAACACAGCCTGGTCGGTCGCAGTTCGGCAGTCTTCCTCCGCCGCCCGATCAGCCAATGACACCACCAAGCACAGTGCCGGATGATGCCTAACCGACAGCCAACGGCTGACGCCGTTGTCTGCGGCTCGTGTTGCACGTTAGCCCGACCAGCCCGCCACGCAGGACCAACGATTTCCGGTACCTGTAGCCGGACGAAGCGAAGCGGAGTCCGGGTTACGTTTGCTAGTTTCGCAGATTGAATTCCCGGCCGTTTCGCGGGAATGACGGCGTTGTCCCGTAGTAGCGCAATGACACCGCGCCCGACATAATCCAAGACCAAATGTCCACGCACCAGCTATCAATCAAAGGTTGGACGAGCCGACTAGTCGATGCCCGCCCCGACGAGCTGCGCGCGCTGTTCCTATCGTTCGCCTATTTCTTCTGTCTCCTCTGCGGCTACTACATATTACGTCCACTCCGCGAGGAGATGGGCATCGTCGCGGGTGTTGGACAATTGCAATGGCTCTTCAGCGCGACATTTATCGCGATGCTTGCGCTGGTGCCGTTGTTCGGTTGGGTCACGGCGAAATTCCCGCGCGATAAATTCTTGCCGCTCGTTTACATCTTCTTCATCGCGAATCTTTTGCTCTTCTTCGGCGCGTTCCAGTGGGAAGCGGCGCGTCCCTGGACGGCGCGCGTCTTCTTCGTCTGGATCAGCGTGTTCAATCTATTCGTCGTGTCGGTGTTTTGGAGTTTCATGGTCGATCTGTACACGAACGAGCAGAGCCGGCGCCTCTTTGGGTTCATCGCGGCCGGCGGCAGTATCGGCGCGATCGTGGGTCCGACGCTGACGGCGACGCTGGCGCGGCCGATCGGGCCGGTGAATTTGCTGCTCGTCTCGGCGGTGTTTCTCGTCGCGACATTGGTTTGCATTCGGTTGCTTCTGCGTCTCGCGCCGGCGACGGATCGGCGCGAGGACGTGCGGGCGAGTTTGGGTGGGGGACTGCTGGAGGGGCTGACGGCGCTCGTGCGCTCGCGCTATCTGATCGGCGTCGCGCTCTTTATTATCACGCTTACTGTTGCCGGCACGTTCGTGTACTTCGAGCAGGCCCACATCGTGTCGCAGACTTTCAGCGACTCCGCTAGCCGTACGCGCTTCTTCGCGTCGATCGATCTTGTGGTCAACGTTATCGCGGTATCGTTGCAGCTTTTCGGAACCAGCCGGCTGGTGCGCTGGTTCGGATTGACGGCGGTGCTCGCGTCGGTGCCGCTCGTGACGGTTGGGGGTCTCGCGCTCCTCGGCGGGATGCCGATCCTCGGTGTGCTCGCCGGCGTTCAGGTGGTGCGCCGTGCGGGCGAATACGCGCTGACGCGGCCTGCTCGCGAAGTGCTTTTCACCGTCGTCGGGCGCACGGAGAAGTACAAAGTAAAGAACGTGATCGACACCGTCGTGTATCGCGCCGGCGATGCGGTCGGTGGTTGGATTTTCGCGGGGGTCACCGCGATCGGCTTCGGTCTTTCGGGGCTTGCTTATCTGGGCGTGGCGATCGCTGCGGTTTGCTTCGTGCTCGCGCTTTGGCTCGGCCGTGTCGAGCACCGGCGCGCGGCGGAGGCGATGGGACAGCAGCAGGCATGATGAGGGGACAAGTATGGCGAAGACACCTGACTCGACGAATGCGATATCGCGCCGCGAGTGGTTGCGGCGCGCGTTCGGCGCCGGTGTGATAATGGCGAGCGGCGTGACGCTGGCGGCGCCGACGTTGCTGCGCCGGCCGATCCCGAAGAGCGGCGAGTTACTGCCGGTTGTGGGGCTCGGAACGTTTCAGACTTTCGACGTCGGCGCCAGCGACGCCGAACGCGCGCCGCTGCGCAACGTGCTAGGCGAGCTCGTCCGGCTCGGCGGGAGCGTCGTCGATTCCTCGCCGATGTACGGAAAATCCGAAGGCGTCATCGGCGATCTCGCGGCCGAGCTCGGCGTGCGCCCGAAACTCTTTCTCGCGACGAAAGTGTGGACCAGCGGGCGCGACGCCGGTATCCGGCAAATGGACCAATCGTTTCGGCGCATGCGCACTGAACGGATGGACTTGATGCAGGTGCACAATCTGCTCGATTGGCGCACGCACCTCGCGACGCTGCGCGGCTGGAAGGAGCAAGGGAAGGTGCGCTACGTCGGCGTGACGCATTACACCGAAAGCGCTTACGATGAACTGGCGCGCGTGCTGCGCGCGGAAGAGATCGATTTCGTGCAGCTCAACTATTCCATCGTCGAGCGCGAGGCGGAGCGCCGCATGCTGCCGCTCG
This sequence comes from Sulfurifustaceae bacterium, assembly GCA_041485885.1. Taxonomy (GTDB): domain Bacteria; phylum Pseudomonadota; class Gammaproteobacteria; order Acidiferrobacterales; family Sulfurifustaceae; genus JACQFZ01. The sequence continues at coordinate 22,294 of JBGPKL010000026.1, read as the reverse complement.
CGCAGGAGCGGCGCGTCGCCGTGATCGTCAATCGTCCATTCGCGCAGGCGGGGCTATTCAGCAGAGTGCGCGGCAAGCCGTTGCCGCCGTGGGCCGGTGAGATCGGGTGCGCGAGCTGGGCGCAGTTCTTTTTGAAGTTCATCGTGGCGCATCCGGCGGTCACGTGCGCTATTCCGGCGACGAGCAAGGCCGAGCATTTGGTGGACAACCTACAGGCTGGCGTCGGGCCGCTTCCCGACAACGCCACGCGTGAACGCATGGCGCGTTATCTCGCGGAGCTATAGCCGGGGCTTATTCCTTCCAGAAGACGCGCATGCGGCAGCGCGGCGCGCCCTTGCTGCGGCACTCGACGTGCTCGGCGCGCACGCCTTTGACGCCGGTCAACTGGATGCTGCGCTCCGCCCAGCCGAGCACGGATTCGCAATGCACCCAATTCGGCGTTTCGAAGTCGGCAATCTCAAACTCGATCGTGCCCGGCGCGAGTTTCGTGGCGAGCATCTTGCCGGAGGTGTAGTACGCGCTCCACAGCTGCGCCGCCTTCTGCACGATATACATCGGTTGCAGAAACTTGAAGAAGACCTTATAGACGGTCGACAGATCGTCCTCGGCTGTTTGTGCGGCCATCGCGCGATAGAGTTTCCCATCGCCCTTGCCGACGACGCGATCGATCGTTTGAGTGAAGTCGATCAGCAAGTCGAAGGGGTACCACGCGGATTTCAGTATGCCGGTTTCGAGCCGCTTCGCGGTGTCGCGATCCTTGAGCTGAGCGAGCACGGCGAACAGCTTCTCTTGGCCGTGATATTTCAGCATGTACTGCCGCCGCCCGGAGATGGAGGTTCCTTTCACTTGCACCATGATAACTAGTGTAGGCCACGCTTCGGCCTTTGCTAGTTGCGCGTCCCGCGGGTTACCGGCGCGGGCCGCCGAACTAGCGTTCCAATATCGCGGTGACGCCCATTCCGCCCGCGGTGCAAATGGAGATCAAACCGCGGCCCGAGCCGCGGGCGGCGAGTTGTTTCGCCAACGTCGCGACGATCCGCGCGCCGGTCGCGGCGAACGGATGGCCGAGCGCGACGCTGCTGCCTTTCGGATTCAATTTAGTACGGTCGATCGACCCGAGCGGCTCATCTCGCCCGAGGCGCGTGCGGCAGTAGTCCGCGGATTCCCAGGCTTTGAGATTACAGAGCACTTGCGCAGCGAATGCTTCGTGAATTTCGTAGATGTCGAAATCTTGCAGCTTCAAGCCGGCGCGATCGAGCATCTTCGCCACGGCATAGGTCGGCGCCATGAGCAAACCCTCGCGCGGACCTTTGAGGCCGGCGAAATCGACCGCCGCTACGTCGGAGTAAGTGATGTACGCCTGGATCGGCAAGCCGCGGGACTTCGCCCAGGCTTCCGACGCGAGCAACACGCACGCGGCTCCGTCGGTGAGTGGCGTGCTGTTGCCGGCGGTGAGCGTACCGTTCAGGCTTTTGTCGAACGACGTCTTTAGAGCGGCGAGCTTCTCAAGGCTGGTGTCGGGACGGACGTTGTTGTCGGTCGACAGTCCGGCGAAGGGCGTCACGAGATCGCTGTAGAAACCTTCTTTCCACGCGGCAGCGGATTTTTTATGGCTCGCACAAGCAAGCTCGTCTTGCTCGCGTCGGGTGATTTTCCATTCCTTTGCCATCAGTTCGCAGTGCTCGCCCATCGATAGGCCGGTGCGCGGCTCGCCGGCGTTCGGCACGCCGGGCTTGAACTGACTCGGGCGCAGTTTCAGCCACGGGGCGACGCGCTGGCCGATCGTTTTGCCGCGCGCGCTGCGCAGCAGAATACGCCGGAGTTGGTCGCCGTAGGTTACGGGGGGATCGCTCGCCGTATCCGTGCCGCCCGCGATGGCCGATTCGATTTCACCGATCGCGATCCGATGCGCCAGTTGCGCCGTCGTCGTGAGGCTCGTGCCGCACGCGCGCTGCAAGTCGTAGCCGGATGTGTGCGGATTGAGATCGGTGGCGAGCACCGCCTCGCGCGTCAAGTTCCAATCGCGCGAGTGTTTAATCACGGCGCCGGCGGCGACCTCGCCGATTAGCTGGTTTTTCAATTGGAACTTCTCGATCAGCGCCTTCAACGCGGCGGTTAGTAATTCAAGGTTCCCGATTTCTGCATAGGCCGTATTCTGGCGCGCAAACGGTATACGCACACCGCCGATGACGGCGACGCGACGAAGGGTGGTGGGCATGTGAGATCTCCTGATGCATGGGGCGAAACGTGCATTCTACGTGCGGGGCAACCGTGTCCGCACGAGTAGATTCGTCGATGGGACGAGCACGAAAGCGGTTCGTACGACGAACCGAAAGCGGGTGTCGCGATACTACTCGACGACGATGGCAGGCCGGGCGGCGTCGCGGTGGGGAAATCCGCGTTGCAGAAAGAAGACCAGCGGCAGCATCAAAAGAAAGCTCCAGGCGATCGCCGCAAACGCGTCGACGATGCCGATCATCTGTGCCTGGCGGCCGAGCTCGCGCGCGAGCAGCCGCGCCGCTTGCGGATCGGAAATGCTAAGGCCGAGCCGATCGAGGTATTGCTGGAGCGCGGAATTGAACGGCTGGATGTTCGATCCGGCCTCGCTCCAAGCGACTTGGGTTTGCCGCACCATGATGGTGGCGGCGATCGAGATGCCGATCGACGTGCCGAGCGTGCGGATCAAATTGTAAAGACCCGCCGCCTCGGCGTGGGAAGTACTCGGCAGCGTTGCGTACGCGATCGTCGCGAGTGGAACGAAGACGAAACCCACCGCGAGTCCTTGCAGGAGCGCGGGCCAGATCAAGAACCAGTGGTTGACCTCCAAGCTATAACGCGTCATCGCCACGGCGCCGACGATCCCCAGGGCGATGCCGGCGAGTACCAGGTTGCGCGGCGCGATGTGATTGATCAAGCGGCCCACCACGATCATGCTGATCAGACTCGCCACGCCCCGCGGCGCCATGATCCAGCCCGCGACGGAGGCCGGGTAGCCGAACAGGCTCTCGAGCATCAGCGGTTGCAGCATGATCGCGCTGAACAAGCCGAGCGAGAATATCGACAGCAGCAAACACGCACTCGTGAAGTTGCGGTCGCGAAAAATGCGCAGATCGAGCAGCGCCTCGCGGGTATGCGTGAAACTGTGATAAATGAACCCGATCATCCCGACCGTTGCCGCGACCGCGACAACCTGTATCAGCTCGGAGTTGAACCAATCCTCGCGGTTGCCGCGATCGATGATGAATTGCAATCCGCCGATCGCGCAGAACATGAGTGCGAGGCCGCGCCAATCGAGCGGACGCTCGCGTTTCGGCGTATCCGGCACCGTGCGCCAGGCGAGCAGCAGCGACAGCGCGCCGGCCGGGACGTTGATGAAAAACGTCCAACGCCAGCTGAGCGTCTCCGTGAGGTAGCCGCCGAGCGTCGGTCCGATGATGGGACCGATCATGATGCCCATCCCCCAGATCGCCATCGCGCGCCCGCGCTCCTCGGCCGTGAACGCCTGCAACATAATCGACTGAGAGAGCGGAATGAGCGAGGCGCCGAACACGCCTTGGAGCACGCGAAAGCTCACGATCTCCGTAAGATTGGTCGCCACACCGCAGAGAGCCGACGCGACGACGAAGCCGAAAATGCTGACGAGGAGAAGTTTTCGTTGGCCCCAGCGATCGGTGAAGTATCCTGTCAGCGGCATGCATACCGCGGTCGCGACGAGGTAACTCGTCAGCACCCAGCTGATTTGATCCGGCGTCGCGCTCAATTCGCCCGCCATGTGCGGCAGCGCGACGTTGACGATCGTCGTGTCGAGCACTTGCAGGAACGTCGCGGACATCACCGCGATCGTCATTAGCGCGCGGCTGGGAGTCGACGTCACAGGCATGGGCGGGTTACTTCGACGTCGCGAGCGTGCTCGGCGCGATCGTCGTGTTCACCGTGACGGTGGCGCTGGTTCCGACGCGCAGCGGGTAGTTCGGGTCCTGGACGAGCACGGCGATGCGCACCGGCACGCGCTGAGTGACTTTTACCCAATTGCCGGTCGCGTTTTGCGGTGGCAAGAGCGAGAAGGCGCCGCCGCTCGCGCGGCTGATGTTCTCCACGCGTCCTTCGAAATGGCGGTCGGAATACATATCGATCTCGACATCGACCGATTGGCCGGTACGGATGCGCTCGAGTTGCGTTTCCTTGAAGTTGGCGTTCACCCAAAACTTATCGGTGCAAACGAGCGCGAACAGCGCGGTGCCCAAGCGCGCCGTGTTGCCCGGCTGCAGCGACAATTGCGCGATCTGTCCCTCGCAGGCGGCAGTGACGTGCGTGTGCGCGAGATCGAGTTCCGATTGCTTGAGCGCCGCTTCCGCTTCGCGTATGCGCTCGTTTTGATCGCCTTCGCGTCCGAGATTGAGCCGCGCTTGATTGAGCCGCGCTTCGGCGACTGATAGCTGTGCCCGCGCGACGTCCGCCGTCGCCACGGCGTCATCGTACGCCTGCGCCGACACGAAACCCTGCGCGCGCAGATCGGCGATGCGATTGGCGTTCTTTCGGGCCTTGTCGAGCTGCACCTTCTGGTTCTCGACTTCCGCCTCGGCGGCGCGGATCGCGGCGACGTCCGAGCCCATCGTTTGCTTCGCCATTTGCACCCGCGCTCGCGCCTGCGCGGCGGCGAACTCGAACGGACGCCGGTCGATGTCGAAGAGCGGCTGGTCCGCTCGCACGAATTCGTTATCGTGCACATGTACGTCAGTGATGCGACCGGTGATCTGGGCGGCGACCTGCACGACATTCGCCTCGACGTACGCATCGTCAGTGGAAGGGTAAAGCCGCTCGTGGCGCCAATAGAAATAGCCGCCGATCACGACCGCGAGCGTCGCGAACGATAACAGCAGCCATCTGAGGCGTTTAGACAACCGCATGTCTCCGTGTCGGCGGTTTAAGGCGAGAGATTTTCGACCGCGCGTTTAATCTGCGCGAGGATATCCGTGCAGCGCTCGATGTCCTTGGGCGCGATGCCGGCGAGCAGCTCGCGACGCAATTGCGTGGCGGTCGCGCGAATTTGCTTGAGCACTTCCTGCGCCTTCGTGGTGAGGTGCACGGTCTTGCTGCGCCTATCGTCGCTCGATTCGCGCCGCGTAATCCAGCCGTCCTCGGCCATGCGATCGAGCATCACGACCAAGGTCGGCGCTTCGACGCCAACCCGTATCGCCAAATTTTTCTGGATCAACCCGTTCTCGCGGGAAAGGTGCAACAACACCAGCCACTTCGCTTGCGTGAGCCCGAGCGGCTGTAGTCGCTGATCGAGCGCGTAGCGCCACAATCGCGCGGTTTCACCGACGAGCATGCCAAAACTTTCGCTGATCTCGGCCACGACATTGATCCGGAATTAGTTAGTATACTAACTAATAGCCGAGCGGCGGTGCAAATTCAACGCACTCTTGCGCGTATGACATTTGTATATCGCCGGTATACCATGTCGCCCCTTTTACGCACGGAGTTTCGATGAGTGACGTGGCTCGCGCCGACGTGGAAGCGGCGCTCCAGCAAGTGACGGATCCGTACCTGGAGCAGGATCTCGTCACCGCGAAAGCCGTGAAGCAGATCGCGATCGACGGCGGTCGGGTGGCGGTCGAGGTCGCCCTCGGTTACCCGGCCCAAGGATCGAAGGGAGCGCTGGCGGCGACGATCAAAGAGCGGATCGCCGCGATCCCTGGGGTGAGTGATGTTCAGGTCACGATCTCCTTCAAGCTTGACTCGCATAGCGTGCAAAAAGGCTTGAAGCCGATCCCCGGCATCAAGAACATCATCGCGGTCGCCTCCGGCAAAGGCGGCGTCGGCAAGTCGACGGTCGCGGTGAATCTCGCATTGGCGCTCGCGATCGAGGGCGCGAAGGTCGGAATACTCGACGCCGACATTTATGGGCCGAGCCAGCCGCGCATGCTCGGCGTCAAGCGCAAGCCGGAATCGAAAGACGGTCGTTCGATAGAGCCGATCGAAGTGCACGGACTGCAAGCGATGTCGATCGGTTTTCTCGTCGATGAAGAGACGCCGATGGTGTGGCGCGGGCCGATGGTGACGCAGGCGCTCGAGCAGCTCCTCAAAGACACGAACTGGAATGATCTCGACTACCTGGTGATCGATTTGCCCCCCGGTACCGGAGACATACAGCTGACGCTCGCGCAGAAAGTGCCGGTCGCCGGCGCGATTATCGTCACCACGCCGCAAGAGATCGCGCTCCTCGATGCACGCAAAGGACTCAAGATGTTCGAGAAGGTCGACGTGCCGGTGCTCGGTGTCGTGGAAAACATGAGCACGCACATCTGCTCGCAGTGCGGGCACGAAGAACACATTTTCGGCGAGGGTGGCGGGAGCCGCTTGGCGCGCGAGAGCGGCGTGACGTTCCTCGGCGCGCTGCCGCTCGACATCCGCATCCGCGAGGAGACCGATGGCGGCAAGCCGACGGTGGTCGCGGAGCCCGAGAGCCGCATCGCGCTAATCTATCGGGACATTGCCCGCCGTGTCGCCGCCAAGTTGTCGCTGCAGAAGCGCGATTACGCGGGGAAGTTTCCCAATATCGTCATACAGAATACGTAGGCGCGCGGCGCAAACCATTTGCCGCGAAACAAAGCGCCTTTAAACTTCATGCATCCGAAATGACGCGCCCGCCCACTCAATGACCATCAAATCCGACAAATGGATCCGCCGCATGGCGGAGCAACACCGCATGATCGAGCCGTTCGAGCCGAAACAAGTTAAAACCAACGGCACCGGGCCCATCGTATCTTACGGGACGTCGAGCTACGGCTACGACATTCGTTGCTCGAACGAATTCAAAATCTTCACCAACATCAATTCCGCCGTCGTCGATCCGAAGCACTTCGCCGTGAACAGCTTCGTCGACTTCCGCGGCGAGGTTTGCATCATCCCGCCGAACTCGTTCGCGCTGGCGCGCACGGTCGAGTACTTTCGCATTCCGCGCAACGTGCTTACGCTCTGTCTCGGCAAAAGTACGTACGCCCGCTGTGGCATCATCGTGAACGTCACGCCGCTCGAGCCTGAGTGGGAAGGTCATGTGACGCTCGAATTCTCCAACACGACGCCGTTGCCGGCACGCATCTATGCGAACGAAGGCATCGCGCAAGTGATTTTTTTGGAGTCGGACGAAGTCTGCGAAACGTCGTACAAGGACCGTGGCGGGAAGTATCAGGGACAGCAGGGTGTGACGTTGCCGAAGATTTAGTAATTCGTCGAAGTACGCGCGGCAAAAAAAGTGCCCCGTCCCTTCGGACGGGGCAATCTCGCTCAGGGGGAGGCGAGGAGGAACACAGTACCGCTGAAATCGGTGCGCGGTCGTTGCACGGATGACGCCCTTTAGGCTGCACGCCTCGGGAAGCTCAGCGCCGAGCCTTGCGGCAATCGACGCTCCTCCATTTCCCGTGAAGTCCCTTTCACTCCGCTTCCCTGCCGAGCTTCGCGGGGAATCCGTTCCACCGCGTAGAGACATCCTTGTCCGAGACCTTCCGTGATCTCGCGTCATCCGCGCTAATGAAGACCACGCTGTCATAGTTGCAAACGGCATGCCGCGACGGTCTTCGAAAAACATCAAGCAAAAACAACGCGCTTGTCTTTTTGAAGGCCTGCCGTCGCGCCGGTAAGTCGACACCGGCGCCGGAGTCCCGACGCCCGCGACGACTTTCCGGCGCGCGCTTACTAGGGAGGAATCGCGGCGCGACGCTTACGAATCGCGCCAGATCGCCCCGAATCAGCTGGGGAGCACGCGCGCAATGAAGACTTTGAGGTACGCGGTTTCCGGGATGGCGGGATGTACCGGATGATCGGGTCCCTGGTGGCCTTCTTCGAGCAACTCGAGAGATCGATCGAGGTGGCGACTCGCGCGCAGTAACAGGTCGCGCAATGTTTCGCGCGAAAGATGATACGAGCACGAGCAGGCTACCAGGATGCCGTCCTTGGCGAGCACCTGCATCGCCATTTGGTTCAGTCGCCGATAGGCGTCGGTGCCTTCCTTAGCGTCCTTCTTGCGCTTGATGAAGGCGGGTGGATCGAGCACGACAACGTCGAAGTGCTCGCGCGCCGCGCGCAGCCGCCGCAACATCTCGAACGCATCTTCCTGCTCGACGCCGACGCGCTCGGTGAATCCGTTTAGCTCGGCGTTTCGGCGGATCCCCTCGACCGCGGCGGCTGAGGTGTCCACACAGAGGACCGACGCCGCGCCGGCCGCCGCGGCTTGCAAGCCGAAGCCGCCGAGGTAACTGAACACGTCCAGCACGCGCGCGCCGTTCGCGTACGCGCGCAAGCGCGCGCGATTCATGCGCTGGTCGTAGAACCAACCGGTCTTCTGACCGGCCGCGAGCGGCACCTCGAAGCGTACGCCATGTTCTTCGAGCGTTACCGTCGACGGTACGTCGCCGAGCGCCGTTTCGGTATAGCTCGGCAGGCCTTCGAGAGCGCGTATCGAGGAGTCGTTACGCAGCAGAATGGCGCGCGGCCGCAAAACCTTTTCGAGCGCCGCGATGATCTCAGGCTTTACGCGCTCCATGCCGGCGGTTGTGATCTGTGCGACGCAAACGTCGCCGTAGCGATCGACGACGAGACCCGGCAGCGCGTCCGAATCGCTGAAGACGGCGCGATAATACGGCGCGTCGTGAAGCCGCTCGCGCAGCGAAAGCGCGACGTTCAGCCGGTGCGTCAGAAGCGATTGATCGAGCACGAGGCGTGGATCGCGCGACACGAGCCGCGCACAAATGAGCGCGTGCGGGTTGACGTAACCGCTGCCGAGCGCTTGACCGGCCGCGTCCTCAATTACCACCGGCTGACCGGGCTCAAAGGCGTCGAGCGGCGTGGCCTTGGTATTTACCTCGTTGCTGAAAACCCAGACATGCCCCGCGCGCAAACGGCGGTCTTCGTTCTTGTTGAGGCGCAACGTCGCGAGAGCCACTGTGAGTTTCATCCTTGCCGAGTAGAGACAACAAATGAACGCGCGACTCCGTAGTGGTATCGCGTCGTTCCTTGCTCGACGTCTTCGGCGGCGTAGTCTATTGGCTTGCGCTTTGAGAGGGTAGTCAGCGGTCGATAGCGCAGTTTGTGGCGAACGCTTGCCGCGGATAGGGTCATGTCTTCGGATACGCGAATGTCACCACTTATCGCGATAGTACGGAGTTTCACCTATAGAGCACCACGAATCGTTCGTGCGCCATTCGCCGGTGATAAGATTTCGCCGTTGGTGGGTTCGGTTCGATGCCAGCGGCGCCGTGTATCGAGGGCTCGAACGACTATATTAAGAAACCGGTAGCCGATCGCTAGGGACAGCTTTGCCATGGAAGTCACGACTACGATTCGTTGGATGACGACGGTTCTGGTTCTCGTCGGTTTATGTGCGTGCGGAAACGGTGGGGGTAGCAGCGACGCGGGCGGAGCCACGGGAGGTACCGGCGGGACGCTGGCGCCGCCGATCGCGGACCTAACCGGGACCTGGACGGTCGCGGAAAGCGGCGTGAGCAATTGTCCCGACCTCGCGACTTACACCAACGAGCCGTTTCAAATCACGATTATCCAAAGCGGCAACAGCTTCACCGTCGCGGCGCCCGGTGGAAACTTCCCCGGCATCATCGACGGGGACAAGGCGTCTTGGAGCGGCAGTTACCCCTCCGGCAGCGGCAGAGTGACGCTCACCTCGATGCAGCTCATCGTCGCCGCCACCGGCAACGCGTTCAGCGGCTCGGCGACTTGGACCTGGGCGGATAGCACGAGTAGCTGCTCCGGCACGTCGCAATCGATCAACGCCACGCGCCTTCCGGGGGCAGGCGTACCGCCGCAATCCCCGAGCGCGCTCTCCGCGACGCCGCAGTCGGCCTCCGCGATCGCGTTAGTGTGGAACGACAACTCGACCAACGAGATCGGTTTCAAACTGGAGCGCCGGCTCGCCAACCCGTCCGCCGCGTTCGCCCAAGTGGCGCTGATCGTGACCGATGCGACGAGTTTCACCGACACCGGGTTGAACGCGCTAACCGCCTACGAGTATCGGTTACGCGCGTATAACACCGCCGGGGATTCCGCGTACTCCAACGTCTTCGCCGTGACCACACTCGCCGCGCCGGTGCCGGCGCCGCTTCCACCTTCCGTGCTGACGCTCACGGTGAATTCGTCGAGCAGCATCACGCTACGCTGGACCGACAACTCGGCCAACGAGAGCGCCTTTAGGATTGAGCGTAGCCTGAGCGCCGACACGAGTTTCAGCGAGATCGCTACGGTAGCCGCTAACGTAACGTCCTTTACCGACACCGGGCTCGCCGCCGCCACGCACTTCTTCTATCGGGTGCGGGCGTCGAATAGCAGTGGCAACTCGGCGTACTCGGACACGGCGAACGCGACCACGTTGCCTCTGATCATCGCACCCGCAGCGCCGACGAACCTGATCGCGACCGCAATGTCGACCAGCCGCCTCGATCTGCGTTGGACGGATAATTCGAACAACGAAACCGGCTTCAAAATCGAACGCAGTACGTCGGCTACCACGGGTTTCACGCAGATTGCGACAACGGCGGCGGGGGTCACGACCTTCAGCGACACCATCGGTCTCACCCCGGCGACAAATTTTTTCTACCGCGTGCGCGCAACCAACGCCACGGACGGCACCGACTCGGCATTTTCCAACACCGCCAACGCGACAACCTTGTCGCCGCCGGTGCCACCCGCGGCGCCGACGAATTTGACCGCGACCGCGGTATCGAGCGGCCGCATCGATCTGGGTTGGACGGACAATTCCAGCAACGAAACCGGCTTCAAAATCGAGCGCAGTACGTCGGCTACCACGGGTTTCGTGCAGATCGGGACGACGACGACCGGGGTGGCAACCTTCAGCGACACCACCGGTCTCACCCCGGCGACAACTTTCTTTTACCGCGTACGCGCAACCAACGCCACCGACGGCACCGACTCGGCGTTTTCCAACACCGCCAATGCGACGACCTTGTCGCCGCCCCCCGTGCCACCCGCGGCGCCGACGAATTTGATCGCGACCGCGGTATCGAGCAGCCGCATCGATCTGCGTTGGACGGATAATTCCAACAACGAAACCGGATTCAAAATCGAGCGCAGTACGTCGGCTACCACGGGTTTCACGCAGATTGCGATAACGGCGGCGGGGGCGACGACCTTCAGCGACACCACCGGTCTCACTCCGGCGACGAATTTCTTCTACCGCGTGCGCGCAACCAACGCCACGGACGGCACCGACTCGAGCTTCTCGAATACCGACAGCGCGCGAACGTCCTCGGGGTAAGCGCGAGCGCGGAAATCTACGATCGCGGCGACCTCACAGTTTACATTTGCCGGAAGCGGCGAATCTTTCCGTCGAAGCAGGTGACGTACAACTCGCCCGCTTCATCTTCGCCGAAAGAACTGATCAAGCTGACGTTCGCGACTTCGGTATTGCTCACCGCGGTATTAGTCGTAGCGTCGTAGACCAACGCCCAGACTCGCCCACTGCCGAAGTCCGCGTAGACGTAGATACCGTCGTACCCGGGCAGCCCGGGGCCGCGGTATACGTAGCCTCCGATCACGGTTTGTCCGGCGGCGCGATCGTAGTCGAGGATCGGCGCAATGAGATCATTGAGCACAGTACCCATCGGATCATTGTTGGTGAATAGCGTGCCCTCGTAAACCCGCCATCCATAGTTGCCGCCCTTCGCGATAATGTCGACTTCCTCGCGCGCGCTTTGGCCGACGTCGCCGGCCCAGAGTTGTCCGGTCGCGCGATCGAAGCTCCACCGGAACGGATTGCGCAAGCCGTAAGCCCAAATTTCTGCGCGCGCGCCGGCGGTACTGGCGAAAGGATTGTCGTTCGGAATCGACCCGTCGGCATTGATTCGCAGTATTTTGCCGAGCAGCACTCCTAAGTTCTGCGCGTTGCTGTCCGGATCGTTGGCGCTGCCGCCGTCACCGGTCGCGATATAGAGCTTGCCGTCAGGACCGAAGGCGATCATTCCGGCCTTGTGATTGGAAAAGTTCGGCTGATCTACGCTAAGCAGCACGGTTTCCGAACTCGCATCGGCACTGTGCGCATCCGCGCTCACCGTGAAGCGCGAAATGATCGATCGATGCGGTGATGCGATCGAGTAATAGACATAAAAATGTCCGTTGACTTTGTAGTCAGGATCGAACGCAAGCCCAAGTAGTCCCTGTTCGCCGTCGGTCAGCACCTGCGCCGTGATGTCCAAGAATACTTTGACGTCCGTCATCTGCACGGAGGGATCGTTCGGAAACACCAGAATGCGGCCCGCCTGTTCCACCACGAACAGGCGATCGGTGCCGTCGCCCGCGTGCGTAATGAAGAGGGGACTGGAGAACGTCAGGTTCGGGAAAGCTACTTCCGCTTGTAACGAAGCCAGCGCACCGGACGGCAACGGAGGTGGAGCCGAGGACGACGACGTCGCCATGTCGCTGTCGTCGTGGCTGCATGCCGCAAGCAGGAGTATCAATCCGATTGTGCGAAGCCGCATGAGAGTTTCCTTTCGCGCCAATGCGCAGACGATGTACGGTGGTGCCATTGTTCGCGATTATTATACGGGCGAGTTCAACGCACCCATCGCCAGAATCCAAAAACGCCGACGAGCGCGAGGCCGCTTGAGACGAGGAACGCAATCTGGACGCCATACACGCTCCAGAGGCCGCCGAGCAGGAGCCCGGCGGGGATCGCGGCGAGCCCGACGATCATATGAAACCAGCCGAACGCGGTGCCGCGCTCGGCCGGCACGGCGAGGTCGCGCACGAGCGCGCGCTCCGCGCCCTCGGTGAGGCCGAAGTAAAAGCCGAGCGCAAGACCCCACGCCCACAACATCATCGGCGTAGCAGCGAACGCGAGCGCGAATAGCGTGACGGCGTACAGCATCCATCCCGTCAGAATAAAAGGGCGCCGGCCGACGCGATCGGTGTAGCGGCCCGCCTGCTCGGAAACCGCGACCTTCACGACATGCATGGCGGCCCAGAAGAGCAGCAGCTCCACCGTCGACATCCGAAGCTCGTAGCCGCGCAGCAGCAGGAAGGTCTCCGGAATTTTTCCGAGCGTGAAGAGTCCGACGGCGAGCAGATAAGCGCGCGTCGACGGCGAGAGGATCGTCCATGCGAGCGGCGCCGATACCGATACCAGCGCCGCTTGTGCCGCGCGCGGTGCTTCTCTGACTCCGAAGGCGATGAGCGCGACGGTCGCAATGCCTGGGATGGCCGAGAGCGCGATCACGACGTCGAGTCGCGCGGTGCCGAAGTAGACGATCGCCGCGGCCGCAACCGCGCCGAGCACGGCGCCCGCATGATCGAGCGCGCGCGCAAGACCGAACGCTTGACCCGCCTGCGCGTCGTTCACCGCGTCGGCGATCAGCGCATCGCGCGGGGCCGTGCGCACGCCCTTGCCGATCCGATCCATCACGCGGATCCCGAGCACCGTGAGCCACGAACCGGAAAGCGCAATGAGCGGGCGCGCGATGTTGGACAAGAGATAGCCGAAGACGACGTAGGGTTTACGCCGCCGGCCGTAGCGATCCGAGCGCCGGCCGGCCCAGAGCTTGAGCAAGTTCGACACGGCGTCGGCGGTACCCTCGATCGCCCCGAGCGCCAACGGGCCCGCGGCCAGCACTGTCGCCAGTAGCAGCGGAATGAGGGGCACGACCATCTCGCTTGCGAAATCGTTGAGCAGACTCACGACCCCGATCATGACGATCGTGCGTGGAAGCGGACGCGCCGCGTCCTTGATGCCGTTCAATGATTCTCCTCGGCGCCGCTTGCAGCGTCGGCTGCGATCATTGCGCGCGCTACGATATACTGACCCGCGCCGGCCGTGGCGCGCGCCATTATAGAGTTCGATGATTCTGGCGCACCACCGCGACACCAACGGCTACCTCCCCAACAACAAGTCTAAAGGAGATGCGCTATGGATCCGAAGTCAGTCGAGGCCGGTCGCGGCGTCGCATGGTTTTCGTGCGGCTGGCAGATTTTCGCCAAGAACCCGGGAATGTGGGTCGTCGTCGGGGTCCTCGTGATTGCGTTCGTGCTCGTGCTCGGGTCGGTTCCCTTCGGCGGCTTCGTGTTGACGTTGTTCGGCCCGGCGCTTGCCGGCGGTCTCTTGTACGGCGCCGCGCAAGTCAAGGCCGGACGGCCGCTCGAGTTGAACCATCTGCTACAAGGATTTCGCGATCAGACGAAGTTCACGCCCTTGCTGGTGTTGGGTGCCGTGATACTCGCAGCCGGCTTACTCAGTCTGCTGATCGGCGTCGTGTTCATCGGTGGGGTGTTGATGACCGGAGCTTCGGATGATGCGGCGTTGGCGATCATGCGCCTCGGTGCGGCCGGCTTGGTGGCGTTGTTGCTCATCTTCACGGTGCAACTGGTTGCGACCGCGCTCGTCTACTTCGCCGTTCCGCTCGTGATGTTCGCCGGGGTTCCCGCCGGCGCCGCGATGCAGAGCAGCCTGCGCGCGTGCCTGCGCAATGTGCTTTCGCTTTTCGTGTTCAGCTTGATCTATCTGGCCGCCGCGATCGTGGCGACTCTACCATTTGGTCTCGGCTGGCTGGTGTTGGTGCCATGGTCGGTCGCCATGCTCTACTGCAGTTACGAGGACATCTATAGCGCGGCCTAACTCGCGTCGCCGGTCGTATGCGAGGAGCGTAGCGACCCGGGCGGCGTTTCTTGGCGTCGCCGATGGAGGAAGACCGCGGTCCAATAGCAAATCGCGCCCCCTATGGAGACCGCGATCAGCATCAGCAACACGCTGCTGTAACTATGAAACGCCGTCAGCACCGCCGCCGCCGTCACCGGCCCGAGCGCGCGGGCAACGGCGGAGGGCGCGGAGATGATGCCGCTGATGGAACCGTAGCGCTGACGTCCGAAAAATTCCGCGGTGGCGGTTGCGCGGGTCATGGTGATGAGTCCCAGGCCCGCGCCGTATATCAGAACGAATACATAGATCAGCCATGAGGCCCCCGATGCCGGCACGAGCATGGCGAGCCCGAGCGGAATCAGCAGCACCGTAACCGAACCAAGCAACAGTGGCGGCAGCCGTTCGTTCGACAGCAGCTCCGTGAAGCGAGAAGTGACTTGCATCGGCCCCACGAGCGCCGCCAACGAGACGGCGGCGAGAGCATCGATCCCGCGCGATTCGAGAATGGGGATCGAGTGCATCGCCATCGCGGCGTTGACGAAGCCGAACGCAATGAAGCAGCAGACCATCAACCAGAAGGTCGGCTGGTGAAGTATTTTGCGCAAGCCCGGTGTCAGGTGGCTCGGCAGCTCGGGCGTGACGGTCGAGGCATGATGCTCATGCGGCGCTAGACGCGGGACCGCGTACCCATGCAGCGGCACGCAAACCGCCAGCGTAAACGCGCCGAGTGCCGCCGCCGCGCCGCGCCAACCGATCGTCTCGACGAGCACGTGCGTCAGCGGCCAAAAGACCGTGCTCGCGAGGCCGCCGGCGAGCGTCAGGATTCCGATCCGATTGCGATAGGCTTGCGGGTAGACGGCGACGACGACAGCGAAGGCCGCTTCGTATTGCGTGAGCGCCATCGCGACGCCGAGCCCGGCCCAAAGCAAGTAGAAGAGAAGAAGCGATTTCACCTGGCTCAACGCGAGCAGCAGCACGCCCGCAACCACCGATCCCCACGTCATCAGGCGGCGACCGCCGCTTTGGTCGATGATCTTGCCGATCCAGTACGCGCTCAGCCCCGAAATCAGCAGCGCGACCGAGTAGGCGCCGACGGTCGCGTTGGCGCTCCAGCCGAGCTCCGTTTGAATCGGGCGCGCGAGTACCGCGAAGGCGTAGAAGAGCGAACCGTAAGAAGCGATCAGCGTGATACAGAGGGCGGGGATGAGCCAGCGATGTGCGCGCATGCAAACCGGTGAGTCGTTCGATTTATTGTTGGCGTTAAGTGTAGCTCGACGAGGGGATTCGCGGAGTTCTTTTACGGTTCGCGGTGACGCGTCGCGCGCTCAGGCGGCGTCGCGCACGTCGTTACGTCTCCTGGCGACTCGCGCCGCGGCCGCGCATCAGCTTGTAAGCCGCGGGAATGACCAGCATCGACAACAACGGCGCCGTCACCATGCCGCCCACCATCGGTGCGGCGATGCGGCTCATGACCTCGGAGCCGGTGCCCGCGCCGAGCAGAATCGGCAGCAACCCTGCGAGTATCACCGCGACCGTCATTGCCTTCGGGCGCACGCGCAGCACCGCGCCTTCGCGGATGGCGTCGTCGAGCAGTGCCGGGGTGAGCGCGGCCCCCCGTTTTTCTCGATCGGCAAGCGCGTGTTTGAGGTAGAGCAGCATGACGACGCCGAACTCGGCGGCGACGCCGGCGGCGGCGATGAAGCCGACGCCGGTCGCGACGGATAAGTTGTAGTCGAGCAAATAGAGAAACCACACGCCGCCGGTGAGCGCGAATGGGAGCGTTCCCATGAGAAGCGCGGCTTCATCGAACCGGCGGAACGTGACGTATAGCAGGACGAAGATAATGACGAGCGTCGCCGGCACGACGAGCTTCAGGCGCGCGTTCGCGCGTTCGAGGAACTCGAACTGGCCGGAGTACGTCACGCTCATCCCCGCCTCGAGCTTCACGTCGCGCGCGATCGCCGCGCGCAAATCGGCCACCGTCGAGGCGAGATCGCGCCCGCGCGCATCCACGTAAACCCAGCCCGCGAGCCGCGCGTTTTCGCTGCGCAACATTGGCGGGCCTTCGGCGACAGTGATCCGCGCCACGGTGCCGAGCGTGATCTGTTGGCCCAGCTCGGTGTAGATCGGCAGGCTACGCAATCCGTCGAGCGAGTCGCGCAGCTCCCGCGGGTAGCGCGTGTTGATCGGGAAGCGCGCCAAGCCCTCGACCGTCTCGCCGATCGTTTCGCCGCCGACGGCGGCGGCGACGACCGATTGTACGTCGGCGATGTTCAACCCGTAGCGAGTCGCGGCGACGCGGTCGATGTCGATGTCGATGTAACGTCCGCCGGTCAATCGCTCGGCCAAGGCCGAGCTCACGCCGGGCACGTTTTTCGCGACGCGCTCGATTTGTTGCGTCACGCGATCGATCGCGGCGAGATCGCTGCCCGCGACTTTGACGCCGATGGGGCTCTTGATGCCGGTCGCGAGCATATCGATGCGATTGCGAATCGGCGGAATCCAGATGTTGGTCAAGCCCGGCACTCGAACCACGCGATCCATTTCTTCCATCAGCTTCTCGGGCGTCATGCCGGGCCGCCATTGCTCGCGCGGCTTGAACTGAATGGTCGTTTCGAACATTTCGATCGGCGCCGGATCGGTCGCGGTTTCGGCTCGGCCGGCCTTGCCGAACACGGTCGCCACTTCGGGCACGGTGCGAATCATGCGGTCGGTGAGCTGCAAGAGCTCGGACGCTTTCTGCGCGGACAGGCCGGGTAGGGCGGACGGCATGTAGAGAAGATCGCCCTCATCGAGCGGCGGCATGAATTCCCCGCCCAGTCGCGCGAGCGGGAACAGCGACGTCGCGAAGACGAGCGCCGCGATCACGAGCGTCGCCTTCGGCCGCTCGAGCACGCGATCGAGCAGTGGGCGGTAGGCGCCGATCAGCCAGCGATTGAGCGGGTTGCGCGATTCCTGCGGAATGCGGCCGCGTATCCAATAACCCATGAGCACCGGGATCAACGTCACCGAGAGCACGGCGGCCCCGGCCATCGCGTAAGTTTTCGTGTAAGCGAGCGGCCCGAAGAGCCGGCCCTCCTGCGCTTGCAACGTGAAAACCGGAATGAAGGAGAGAGTGATGATGAGCAGGCAGAAGAATAACGCGGGGCCGACTTCCACCGCCGCTTCGGTCAACACCTGCCAGCGCGCTTCGCCGGTCAGTGCTTGGTTCGGATGCGCGTGATCCCACGCCTCGAGCTTCTTGTGCGCGTTCTCGATCATGACCACCGCGGCGTCCACCATCGCACCTACGGCGATCGCGATCCCGCCCAACGACATGATGTTGGCGTTGATGCCTTGATGACGTATGACGATGAACGCGATCAGGACGCCGAGCGGGAGCGCGATGATCGCGACCAGCGCCGAGCGCAGATGCCAGAGAAACGCGGCGCATACCAGCGCGACGACGAGAAACTCCTCGATGAGCTTGTGGTTCAAGTTCTCCACCGCCCGATCGATCAGTTGCGATCGGTCGTACGTCGTCACGATCTCCACACCTTCCGGCAAGCTGGACTTTAGCTCCGCGAGCCGGGTCTTGACCGCGGCGATCGTCTCGCGCGCGTTCTTGCCGGAGCGCAAAATCACCACGCCGCCCGCGACTTCACCCTCGCCGTCGAGCTCGGCGATGCCGCGGCGCATCTCCGGACCGAGCTGAATGGTCGCGACGTCGCCCAAGCGAATCGGCACGCCGCTGGCCGACACGCCCAGGGGGATCACGCGAAAATCCTCGAGGGATCGCAAATACCCCGAGGTGCGCACCATATACTCCGCTTCGCCGAGCTCGATCACGGAGCCGCCCGATTCCTGGTTCGCCATGCGGATTGCCTGCACGACTTTCGCGTGCGGGACGCGGTAGCTCGCGAGCTTCACCGGATCGAGCACGACTTGGTATTGCTTCACCATGCCGCCGATCGAGGCGACTTCGGCGACATTGGGCAAGCTCTTCAGCTCGAACTTCAAGAACCAATCTTGCAGCGCGCGCAGTTGCGCGAGATCTTGCCGCCCGGTGCGGTCGATCAATGCGTATTCGAAGATCCAGCCGACGCCGGTCGCATCCGGCCCGAGCGACGTCTTGGCGCCCGCCGGCAGCCGTCCTTGAACCTGGTTCAGGTATTCGAGGACGCGCGAGCGCGCCCAATAGAGATCGGTGCCGTCCTCGAACAACACGTACACGAACGAATCGCCGAAGAATGAAAAGGCGCGCACGGTCTTCGCGCCCGGCACCGACATCATGGTGGTCGCGAGCGGATAGGTGATCTGCTTCTCCACGATCGGCGGCGCCTGGCCGGGGTAGGTCGTGCGGATGATGACCTGCACGTCGGAAAGATCGGGCAGCGCATCGACCGGCGTCGTTCGCACCGCCCACACGCCCCACACTGTAACGATCACCGTCGCGAGCAATACAAAGAAGCGGTTGCCGACCGACCAACGAATCAGGCGCTCGATCATTTGGTTTCTTCCTTCGCCGGCGTCATCGCGTCCGCGCCGACTTCCTCCATCCGCCCGATCGCGCCCTTGAGGCTTGCTTCCGAATCGATCAGAAACTGCCCGGACACCACTACCTTCTGGCCCGCGCTCAATCCCTTCAATACCGCCGTCTTGCCGTCGGCCTCGGCGCCGGGCTCGATCTCGACCGGCTGGAAGCGGTTGTCGGCATCCGCGACGATGACGAGCGCGCGTTTGCCGGTGCGGATGAGCGCTTCGCTCGGGACGAGGAGCGTATCGCGTTGCGCCGCGAGGGCGATCCGCATTTGCGCGTAGAGCCCGGGCTTCAATCGACCGCCGCGGTTGGGAAATTCGGCGCGCACGCGCAGCGTGCGCGTTTGCGCATTGGCCTCGGGCAAAATCGCCGCGATCCGGCCCTTGAAGGTTTCCCCCGGAAACGCCGACAACCGCGCTTCGACGACGGCGCCGGGCGCGAGCGCGCCGGCTTGTGCCTCGGGCACCGCCGCCTCGAGCCACACGGTCGACAATCCGTTGATGCGCGCGAGCGTCATGCCCGGCGCGACGGTCATGCCGGTTCTGATCTCGAGCGCTTGAATGACGCCGGCGGTCGGCGCGGTGATGGTCACCACGGCATGCGGTTCGTTGGTGCGCTCGACGCGCTCGATGAGCGCGCTCGACATGCCGAGCAGTTTCAGCCGCTCGCGCGCGGCCGCCGTGAGATCGATGTCGCCGGTGTTTCGCAGCGCCAAGAATTCGCGCTGAGCCGCGCTCCACTCCGGCACGAGAACGTCGGCGATCGGCCCGCCTTCGGGCACGATGTCGCCGGGCGCGAGATGGTACACACGCTCGACGAAGCCGCCGGTGCGCGCCTGAATGATCGCGACGTCGCGTTCGTTGAAGCCGACATTCGCGACCGCTTCGATCGACGGGGCGAATCGCCCCGCTTCAACGGTGGCGAGCCGGACCCCGAGGTTTTGTGCGAGCACCGGGTCGATGCGCACGCCGGCGCCGCTGTCCTCGTCGGCGTACTTCGGCATGAGCGCCATGTCCATGAACGGCGACTTGCCGGGTTTGTCGAAGCGGCGCTGCGGGTACATCGGATCGTACCAGTAGAGTACTTTGCGATCGCCGTCGGACGATTTCTTTTTGTCCGCGTCCGTGGCGATCGTTGTCGCGGCTTCGTTTTGGCCGGCATGTCCGAACCAG
Source organism: Sulfurifustaceae bacterium (assembly GCA_041485885.1). GTDB lineage: Bacteria > Pseudomonadota > Gammaproteobacteria > Acidiferrobacterales > Sulfurifustaceae > JACQFZ01. The sequence goes on along the minus strand of JBGPKL010000026.1, from coordinate 1,947 downwards.
TAGCCGGCGCCGCCGACGATTAGCAGCGCGAGCGCGATCGCGATCCATGGGAGCGCATTTCGTTTCATGGCGAATCTTCCGTATAGAGGTACGCGAGTCGCGCCGCCACCGCGTGCAGCTCCGCGTCGAGATCGACTGCTTTCAGGCGCGTCTCGATCAATTCGCGACGCGCGCTGAGCATCGGTGTGAGAGCGCCCTTGCCCGCGCGATAGCTCGCGAGCAGCAGCTCCGTTTTCTCGCGCGCGAGCGCCACGGCCGTGTCGCGCGTGCGCGTGAGCTTCCGCGAAAGCGCCGTGTAGTCCGACAGCCAGCCTTCCAGCTCCTCGGTATGCTTGCGCAACATTGCCTCGCGCTCCGCGGCGACACGCGCTTCGTCGAGGCGCTTCGCGGCGATCCGCGGGGCTTGGCGCGCGCCGGTAAAGAACGGCAGATCGACCGTGAATTGCAGCGACGCCATGTCGCTGAACGTCGCGCCGCGCTTTTGATACGCCAGCTCGACACCCCAGTCGGGCCGGCGCTCGGCTTCAGTCACGCGCGTTTCGGCGGCCGCTTGCGCCGCCATCGGTTCGAACACGGCGAGCTCGGGATGACGGTGCAAGTGCGTGCGCAGATTTTCCGAATTGATCGCCAGCGCGGGCGGATCGCCCGCGAGCGTGTCGGCCGCATCGGCGGCGCCCACGAACCGCGTCAGCGTCGCCCGCGCTCGCGCGAGCTGACGAGTCAGCTCATCGCGTCGCTCGGCCAGCAGCACGGCTTCTTGGCGCGCCATCGTCGTATCCGCCGGCGCGCCTTGTCCACCGGCTAGCTGCGCTTGCGTCGTCTTGATCAGCAATTCATTCTCGCGCTCCAACTCATCGAGCAGCGCGAGTCGACGTTCCAGGTAATAGCGATTGAGCCAAGCGAGCGCCGCTTCGCGCCGTATCATCAGCCGCTCGACGGTTAGGGTGGCGCGCTCGCGTTCGGCCGACGCCGTCGCAGCGTCCGCACGCGCCCGACGCTTGGTGGAATTGGGCAACTCCTGCATCACGCCGACGCGCGTCATCGTCATGAAATCGCGATCGAGCGTCCATGCGTCGGAGCCGTTGATAGGAACGTTATCGAGGCCGAGCACGAGCTTTGGGTCGGGCAGACTCGCGGCGGCGGTGCGCAGATGTTCCGCGCCGTCGATGGCCTGGCGGCGCGCGATCAACTCCGGCGCGCGCGCTTCGGCGGCCGCGAGCGTATCGTCGAACGACAGCCCGGCGAGGGCGGGGGCCCCCGGAAGGCTCATGCCGACCCAAAGGGCTAGGGCGGCGCGGGCGTTGAAGTAACCGCGCTCGCCGCGGATCGGAAACGATTTGGACACGATTGATTCTCCCGTATAGACCGTAAGAATGCACACGACCGCGGGCATCCGCGGCGCCACCGCGCGCGCTACGGTCTAGGTCCGGAGAACTTGGAAGCGGAGAAAAAGCGGCGGCGAGCCGTCGTGCGCCAGCCGGGAGAGGTAATAAGAGTCGAGTCGCGATTGCGCTGAACCGCTCGGGACGCGAAGCGGCGCGGGCAGTAGCCCGACCGTGATGAGCGTGGCGGTTGGCGCCGGCAACGACGCGGCTTTGTCGCCGAGCTGATGCTGAGCGTCGTCATGCGCTTGGCAAAGACCGGCCTGCTCGAGGTCCATGGTGCCCATGCAGCCGGACCCCGTGCTGGCGTCCGCGCGGGTCAGCGAGGGGCAGGCATAGACGGCCACCGCGAGCTGCATCGACAGCAGGGCCGCGAGCGTGATCCATGCGGAAATACGGCGTCGGAATTTGGATCTCATCGGTGAATGAATTCTAGCAGCCCTGAGACGGGGCGGCCACGACTTCCTTTACCGATTTGGTCGGATACCGTCGGCCGGCTCCGCATGCGCGCTCGCGCGATCCTTCCCGCGGCCACGGGCTCGCGCGCTTGTCGCTCCACTATAGT
>JBGPKL010000025.1:0-49187 GCA_041485885.1 Sulfurifustaceae bacterium | reverse complement strand
CGATGTTTACGTTTGAGAGTAGGCATCGGAGCATCATGGCGAATCTCCGCGATACGTCAAATGCGTTCTACGCCGGGAATTACAGGACAGAAGCGAGGTTCACGCTCTGTTTTTACCCACACGAGTACGCGATGACCCATTCTTCTTACGAGTGCTTTTTGACAACGTGACGACGATCGATGGAGTCGTGGCTTTCGACACCCGACCTGAGTGCGCGCGATAACGCAACACGTTCTCTATCGCCTTCAAATCGCGCAGCCGACGCTGGACCTCGGCCAAGAGCGGGACAGCGATTGCTTTCCCGTCGGCTTTGCTCTTCTTGTCCAAACTGATCAATTCCGCGATTTCACCCAGACTAAATCCGAGGCTTTGCACCTGCTTGATAAAGCCGACGTGTTCCAGCGTTTCCATAGGGTAGCGGCGATAACCGCGTCCGGCCCGCGGCGGGCGCGTGAGCAGTCCGAAGCGCTCGTAGTAGCGTATCGTCTCGACGCTGACCCCTGCCATCCTGGCTAGGCGACCGATTGTAACCTCCGATGTCGGCGTTCTCTTTTTGTTCTTACCCAAACCCATGCGATTTACCAGACAAAATGCTCCCCCCCGAAGTTTTCGAGGCTGTATAACTGTCACTTCAAAAAGGGGACGACCGGGGATGGAAATGAACGGGATCGCCGAAGCGGCGTTCCTGCGCGGCGTCTTTGCGCGATGACAGCTTTTATTTAGATGACGACGTTACAAACCTTGGCGGCTAACTCCCATATGTCGCGCCGGTCATCGCGCGAAAATTGAACAATCGCAACGCTTTAGAAATTACACAATTCCCGACGGGGGAAGAAGACGCTGCGCACCCTAAGGGTTTTCCCTAGTAGAGCTTAGTATAGACAGGGCGTTTCGAACGGGAGGTCTCGGCGCTTTCTGTATTTTCAGGCGGTAGTTGGTCCAATGCAATTGGGGATTAAGCGAAATCGCCATAGTCCAGACATCAAAGCAAGCCGAGCCAAAAAGCAGAGCGTATCGGTAACCCCACCCATTGCGGGGGGAATGCGCCGGATTTTTGTTGGACGCGGAAGCCGACACAACGGTGGCGGCTCGCGCTCGAAAATGGTGATACCTACCGCTCGCACCCGGATCGGAAGGGTGCTCGCGTACTACGCGAATTTGATCGTCGCGTTGTGAACCGGCGCGTTTCGCGATTCGATGGAAGTTAGCTCACTTTCGACCGCTGCTTCTGCTCCGAGACACCTGTTGAAGCCAATCAGACCGGATCGGCTGCAGGCGATCATAGGCAATATGACGACCGCCGGCGCCCGTCGCGGAAATAAAACCGGCAGACCCGTGCGGGCCGCAGAGTTACCGTGTTGGTGCCGGCGTGAGCGAGTCGATCAGCGCCTGAAGGTCGGTAATCGCAACGTCCAGCGCGCGGGCGGCGGCGGCGCCGTTTTGATTCGCATTCTGCACCACGGCGGTATTCGACACCGCCGCGACATTTTGCGGGGTCAAATCGATGCCGATCACTTTCTTCACATCTTGCAGATTGGCGATAAACGGAGCGAACGCTTCGCGCGCGGCCGCGAGCGATCCGTCGATTTGGTAGAAGTTCAGCAGCACCTGTTCGCGGCGCTTATCGGTAAGCTCCTTGAGCTCTGCGTTCTTTACTTCTCCGTACGTGTCCTTCCACGCCGCGAGCCACGCCTCGCTGCGGCGCTTCATCTGACTCGATTCCTTGTCGAGCGTCGCCGCCTGTTTCGCCATGGTGTCGACGTCCTTCGCGAACGGCGTGTACGCCTCGCGAAGTTGTCCCTCGGACGCACGCTGCAGGGTGTTGAGTGAGGCGAGCGTCTTATCGATCTGTGCACGCGTCTCCTTCATCGAGTCGCGCAGATCGGCGAGCGATTGCGCCGTCTTGTCCTGGCGCTCGACCGGCGTGTTGGCGCAGCCGACGATCACAACGACGATCAAAATGATGCCGGCAAAACCGATGCGTCTATCCATGACTCGACTCCTCGTGGCAGGATTTTTCTGTGCAGCGGCGACACCCCGTCGTCTCCCGAAAGGAATCACCGTAACATACGATATCGCCCCTCCAACGATCACTACGGCCTATCATCCTCCCGCATAGGGTTCGCCCTTAGCGTTGCGTCACCGCAGGAGATGCGAAGCGCGGGAAGTAACGGCGCGAGAGGAACGCGCTTTCCAAAAATGAAAAAACCGCCGAGTCGAAACACCGGCGGGTTGCGTCCAACCCAGACTCCTTATAAACCTTTGAGGGACCTAGGCGACCTCAAAGGCGTAAACGACTTTATTTTTTATTGTCTCCCCAACGACCATCCATTGAGCCGGCATCCGCTAGCCATGGTCGGAGTTAGTCGTTACGGCACGAGCGCCACAGATAATACGGCACTAACCAAAAAGAATCGCTCGGGTGTTTTATGTAGTACACAGTCAATGGAAACAATCCCATGTTGAGAAAGGCACGGAAAATTTGTGCGTTTCGTGCCGCTTTCGACTTCTGACGACCTTTAGCCGACGGGCGTAAACCCAAGAACGATATCGAACTGCGCGCTCAGATCGCCCGCGCGCGAATTCGCGATCGGCGCGAACGGAACGATCACCGACTCGCGCGCTTTGGCGTCGCGAATACTGTTCAGCACGCCATCGCGCCCGTTCAACGGCTCGCCCTTCACGTAACATTGCGTCGTGAACGGCTCCTGTCCCTTCACCTTCACGGCAAAGTGAATGTGCGGCGTGCGGCCGGGGTATGGAACCGGTTTGATCGTACGAAAGTAGTATTCGCCGGACGATCCAGTGAGGAAGCGCCCGAAGCCTTGAAAGTTCGCGTCGCGCTTCGCATGGCCGTCGCCGCTATGCAGATACACGCCGTTGTTGTCCACCTGCCAAATCTCCACGAGCGCGTTCCGTATCGGGTGTCCGCGCGCGTCGAGAATTTTCCCGCCCAAATGCGTGACCTGCCCCATCGCGGGCGTCAGCCGATCGTTGACGATCAACAGATCGTTGTCGGTGTCGAGCGGAAGCTTATCGGGATAGAACGGGCCTTCGGTTTGCGGCGGTGTCCGTAACAGCTCCTCGGCAAACGCCCAGCTCGTTCGCAACGCAACCGTACCTAGGGCAAGGCAACCGATGAACCGGCGCCGCGTGAATGGCGATTGCTCTCGCATATGAGTTAACCTCGCTCAGCTCAGTGAAGGCGCGATCTTCGGAAGACGGTGCGCGAATGAAACGGCAGTTAGCGATTGAAGACTCGCGTTTAGGTAAACATACTCCCCCGAGCGCTCTTCGTCTTCTGTCTCTTCGGGCGTTGTCACCGCCGCCTGGTTAGTGCCGTTGGCGAAGAACGCTTCGCGCGGCATGTCCCATCATCGTGGTTCCGTCGGAACGGCTCGTCGTCGTGCGCCTCAGCGTCACGCAAGACTGGCCGCGCTTCGACATGGAAGGCATCTCGCATTTGGTGGCGGATGCGATCGCGGCGTTGCCGAAGCGTACTCATATAGATGCGCTGCATCGAAGGACACAGGACGCCGCGCACAAATGAAAACCGCCAGTCAGGGTCGGCGGCTATCGAACGACCTCTTGAATCCCTAAAGCGGCTTTGGGCCGCTTCAGAGCGAAACGGCAGGACGCTATGACGTTTTGAAGAGCCCGCGCTCGTCCTTCTTGGCCCTCTTCGCGGCGCGTTTCTCTTTCATGGTCTTCTGCGGTTCTTTCTTGGTTTGCTTCTTACTGTCCAAGCCCTTGCTCATGATGTTCGCTCCTTATAGTTCGACGGTTAATTGTGACGCCGAAGAATACCACTAGCCAATGCCTGCTGCGATTTATTTAGAGCGCGCACGTGCGCGACGCACGACGACGTCAACCCTAGCTGAACAGTGATGTCGTGAGTGTGGTGAATGTAGGATGGGTAGAGCGAAGCGGCGAGACGGAGTTCTCGCGAATGCACCAACGTGCATTCGCGCCGGCGAGCGGGTGCAACCGATTTCGTTGCACCCCGGCAACAACCATCGAATGATTACTCCGACGTGGTCCCGCTCAGTAAACCTGCCGCTGCATCGGCGCCGATTCCAGCTCTACACCCTGGCTGAGCAAGTACTCATCGTAGCTGCCACCGTAATAAACAACCCCTTGCGACGTCAGCTCGACGATACGCGTCGCCAGCGACGAGACGAACTCCCGATCGTGGCTGACGAATATCAAGGTGCCCGGATAGTTGTCGAGCGCGAGGTTGAGCGCCTCGATCGATTCCATATCCAAATGGTTGGTCGGCTCGTCCAGCACCAGGATATTCGGGCGCTGCAGCATAAGCTTGCCGAACAGCATGCGCGCCTGCTCGCCGCCGGAGAGCACCTTCACCGACTTGGCGCTCTCGTCGCGCGAAAAGAGCATCCGCCCGAGCACCGCGCGGATCGACTGCTCGTTGTCCTCGGGCTTCGCCCACTGGCTCATCCAGTCGAACAGGCTCATCTCGACCGCATAGTCCGCCGCATGATCCTGCGCGAAGTAACCGATGCTCGCGCTCTCCGACATCTTCACGCGCCCGCCATCGGGCGCGAGATCGCCGACCAGCGTGCGCAGGAGCGTAGATTTACCGATGCCGTTCGGCCCGATCACCGCCACGCGCTCGCCGACTTCGATCGTCAGCTTCAACTTTTTGAACAGCGGCGTTGCACCGTAGCCCTTGCTCAGGTTCTCCGCCTCCAACGCCTGGCGATAGAGCTTCTTCTCCTGATCGAAGCGAATGAACGGGCTCACGCGGCTAGTCGGTATCACGTCTTCGAGCTTGATCTTCTCAATCTGCCGCGCGCGCGAGGTCGCCTGCCTCGCCTTCGACGCGTTCGCCGAGAAGCGGCTGACGAACGTTTGCAGCTCGGCGATCTGCGTTTTCTTCTTGGCGTTGTCGGACAGCAACCGCTCGCGCACTTGCGTGGACGCGATCATGTAGTCGTCGTAGTTGCCGGGATAAACACGAATCTCGCCGTAGTCCACATCCGCCATGTGCGTGCACACGCTGTTCAGGAAATGGCGATCGTGCGAGACGATGACCATCGTGCTCTTGCGCGCGTTGAGCACGCCTTCGAGCCAGCGGATGGTGTTGATGTCGAGGTTGTTGGTCGGCTCATCGAGCAGCAGAATGTCCGGATCGGCGAAGAGCGCCTGCGCCAACAACACACGCAGCTTCCACCCCGGCGCGACCGCGCTCATCAAACCGCTGTGCAGCTCGATCGGAATACCGATGCCGATCAGTAGCCCTCCGGCTCGCGCTTCCGCCGTGTAGCCGTCGAGCTCGGCAAACTGCGTTTCGAGCTCGGCGACTTTCATCCCGTCTTCCTCGCTCATCTCCGCCAGCGAGTAGATCCGATCGCGCTCCATCTTCACCTGCCAGAGCTGCGCATGTCCCATGATCACGGTGTCGACGACGGTGAAATCCTCGAACGCGAATTGGTCCTGCCGCAGCTTGCCCACCCGCTCGCCGACATCGATCATGACGTTCCCCGATGTCGGCTCCAAATCCCCGCCCAAGATCTTCACGAACGTGGACTTCCCACACCCGTTCGCCCCGATCAGGCCATAGCGATTGCCATTGCCGAATTTGACGGAAACGTTCTCGAACAGAGGCTTCGCCCCGAACTGCATGGTGATGTTGGCGGTAGAGATCAAAGCACGGGTCCCAGATAGTGATGCGCAAAAGTTTTATTGCCGCGATAGCGTCAGCCATCGCTGCACGAACTGTAGTCGAAATGCCAGTTATCGCTGAGGCGACCTAGTAGAGCCGTGGGGCCAGACCGGAGGGCCTAGCAGTACCGAGCACAGAGGGCGGGCATTGTCGCACAAAAGCACTCACGCGGCGTGATGACGAATACGCTCCAGCCGTTTCCCCAGACCTTTGCGTACTTCCTCGAGATCATAGTCGGCCTGCAGCCCCATCCAGAAGGACTCCGATGTACCGAAGTACTTAGCTAACCGCAAGGCTGTGTCAGCAGTGATCGCGCGCTTGCCCTGCACAATCTCGTTGATGCGGCGCGGCGGCACGCCTATTTCACGGGAAATCTTATTCTGACTGATTCCCATCGGCTGCAAAAATTCCTCAATCAGAATCTCGCCGGGATGTACATTTGCTAACTTCTTCATACGATCACCTTAGTGATAATCCACGATCTCCACGTCGTGCGCGTCGCCGTCCTCCCAGACAAAGCAGATATGCCGGGCCCTCGCGACTCGCCATGCAGTGCTTCCAGTCGGTTGGCCGGGGGCATAGGGTGGCCGTGTTGTTGATCATATCTATTGGGGCGAGCCACCTATGCCCAATTCTTCCGGCGTTATCCGGCTTAGGGCCTAGTTAAGGAAGTGTCGTTTTTAAAATCCTTATTGGCATCAGTCTGCCTTTTCGCCTAATATATTAGGCACTAAATTACTTAAAGCCTAACATTATGGGCATAAAAAAGACGCACCCTGCTCAAACCGCCGAACGCACCAAGGAGCTTGGCTACCGTGTACGTCTGGCCCGGACCCGCCGCGGGATGTCCATTGCGGAAGTGGCGGCCAAGGCCGGCATCAACCGAAACACGCTCAATGCGCTGGAGCTTGGCAAGCCCGGCGTCGCGCTCGGAGCCTACGTCACCGTTCTGTGGGTGCTAGGCCTCGACAAGACGCTCGATGCCGTCGCCCATCCCGACGCCGACATTCACGGCAAGACGCTGGAAGCCTCGCGTCGACCCGCGCGCGTGCGCAAGTCGCTGCAGAAGTCGAAGAACGAATATGACTTCTGAGCGCCAAGCCTACATCTACGTCCAGCTTCCCGGCACGCTCGACACCGTGCCGGCGGCGCTGTTGAAGGTCGAGAAGCTGCGCGACGGAACTTTCGTCGGGCGTTTCCGCTACGGCGATCGCTACCTGGAGCGCAAGGACGCAATCGCGTTCGACCCCTTCAAGCTTCCGCTCGGGAGCGTCGTGCACGAGTTCACCAAACTAAAGGGCATCCCCGGGGCCGTGCGCGACGCCGGCCCCGACGCGTGGGGACGCCGTGTGATCGAGCACAAGCTCGAACGCAGTCCCGGCGACTTGGAAGAAATCGATTACCTTCTGAACGGCCCCCAGGACGGCGCGGGCTATCTGAGCTTCGGCCTGAAGCTCGAGCCGCCCGCGCCGAAGCGCCGCTACAACCGAACCCACCAACTTGCGGACCTGGTCGAGGTCGCGGAGGCGATCGAAGAAGGAAAGCGAGTACCCGTGCACCTCCTCGAGCAGCTCGAGCCCGGCACGTCGATGGGCGGCGCGCGACCGAAGGCCACCATCGAGGACGACAATCGCCTCTGGGTCGGAAAATTTCCGGAAAAAGCCGACCGCTGCAACGTGCAGCGGATCGAATACGCGACCATCGAACTTGCCCGGCGCTGCGGCATCGCCGCCTGCAACGCGCGCATCGAGCCGATCGGTGGGCGCGATGTGCTGATGGTGGAGCGCTTCGATCGCGAGCACATCGAGAGCGGCTATCTTCGCTTCGGACTTGTCAGCGGGCTCACCCTGCTCGACTGCGACGAGAACTATCTCGACCGCGAGCGCTGGTCCTATCCCCTGCTCGCCGACGAGCTTCGTCGCTGGTCCGAAAAGCCCGACGAAGATCGCGTCGAGCTATTCCGGCGCATTGTCTTCAACGCCGCGGTCACCAACAACGACGACCATCCCCGCAACCATGCGGTGCGCCGCACCGCGCGCGGCTGGCGCCTGACGCCGGCATACGACCTGGTGCCCGCGCCACTAGTCAGCCTGGAGCGTCGCGATCTCGCGATGACGATCGGCGCCCACGGCCGCACGGCCAGCGTTTACAACCTGCTCTCGCAATGCGAGCGGTTCGGACTGACGACGGAATCGGCGAAGAAGGAAATCGAAAAGATAATCGGAACGCTCCAAACCTGGCGGGACCATTTCCGCGCCTGCGGCGTATCGGCGAAAGATGTCGAGTATATAGCGCCGGCATTTCTGCCCGATTGCTTTTTCCTTGAAAGGCCGGTGGAAGAGAAGAAAAACGGGTAGCGTCACCTTTACCGTCGCGCAAACATCAACTTCCCACACCCGTTCGCCCCGATCAGGCCATAGCGATTGCCATTGCCGAATTTGACCGAGACATTCTCAAACAGAGGCTTCGCCCCGAACTGCATGGTGATGTTGGCGGTTGAGATCAAAGTACGGGTCCCGAGTAGCAATGCACAAAAAACTTCCAGACAGCGATTGCAGTAACCATCGCTGCCGAGAACTGTAGTCGAAATGCCGGTTATTGCTGAGGCAACCTAGTGGAGCCGAGAGGCCAGACTGGAGGGCTTAGCAGATAGCGAGCACGGGGCGGGCATTGTCGCACAACGCTTTTGAGGTAGCGACCATCGATGGCCAAATCGCGTCAACGGTCGTCCAAAACGTAATAAAGGGGTCCCTCGTCCATTTTTGACTTTTGTATGATTCGAGCTAAGCCATACCGGTTCATCATCTTTTGCATCAGCTCGACTATCCATTCGGCCGTAACCGGGGACACAAAAACATCGGCGACTAAAGTTTCTAGATCGATCGGTAGCGCTATACCGTTGTTGTCGCTACTTCCTGTCAGGATAACTGCCCGGAACTCTCTCTCATGGGCGAAGCTAAGCCTTTTAAGCATCGCCCACACAAGTATGTTCATATGGCCGGGATCGTAGCTTTCATAATCGACGTATTGCACTACTCCGGCGCTGACGCTTGGTTCTCCCCCTACGAATGCTGCCTTCATTCGTTCGAAGGTAGTTCGAATCGCAATGCCTTCGCCGCTTTTGAGGTAGAGATTCCACATCGCCGCCGACTCTGTGTCGTTTGCGTGCCAGCAGGACGCGCAAATGAGGCGACGAGAATTCTTGAACGTATGAAGTGTTTGCTTGGCCACCGCCACGCGCTTTTGATGTTCGTCGGGCAAGAGGCCAGCCGGTATATTTTTGAAAGCCTCTACAACGCGTCTTGGCGGATGACCCTCGAAGGGGTCCTTGAGAGCCGAAAGCCGTGCGAAAAATAGAGCTCTCGTTTCGAGAAGATAGAGAAACTTGGTTAAATCCAGATAACGCCACAACATCGTGGCATCTGGCGGTTCTTTAAGTAGCGGATGAGTTTGATACATGGTTGAGGAAGATTTTGCGCTCCGACCTAAGCCATCATTAGCGATGATTCGACGTCAGTGTTCCTTACGTTTGGTGCGAGCGCCTTATCAGTCGACCTTACGCGCAATAGCGAAGCGACACTTGTTACCGGTTCGGTGGAGAGATGCACTCTTTAGTCGATTTAACGATAGTTGGGCATAGCCAAAACGGGACAGATTTATTTAAATCGCTACGCAACCCAACGACGCAGGACCTCATCCAGCGTCGACGTATCAATGCGTTCGGGGTGACGGACAAGCTCCGCCGCAGCCTTGTAGCGTTCTAACTCCGCTTGAATGTCGGCAATGCGCTCGTTGGACACCTCTACAGGTTCAGCTTCCGCTGCGTCGGTCTTCTTTCGTTGCAAGTCACCGATCCAGGCGCGATCCGAATCCGACACCCAACTCGCCGCAACTAGCTTCCCGAACTCTGTAGGTGGCTGAGTGTCTGTCTTCTCGATCCAGCGGCACGCAAGCAGCGGTCGAAGCACATAGAAAAGCTTCTTGATACGGATGCGATTATCCACAAGATTATCCGTGAGCGAACTCTCCGCCATCCTTCTGTAGTGATGCATGCCCGCGATAGGGTTGAAGTACTGCGGAACTAGAGGCGCTATTTGCGCCCGGAATTCTGGAATCTCCGAGTAAACGATGGGTGAGCCGAACCACTCGTTTAGCGCCAGATTACACTTCGGGAAAAGACGTAACGCCTTTCTAAGATCCCAGCCGCTGACATCCAAAGCATCTGGCAACATCTGCTCGATAACATCCCGGTTTTCAAAGACCGATAGGTACCAATCCTTAGGATGGCAATAAATGAAACGGACGTCGTAATCGCTATCCGGCGATGCGAAACCCCAGGCGCGGCTACCAGACTCCACCGCAAACAGAACGCGAACACTGAACTCGCGCTCTATGCGTTGCAGCTCGAGCAAGATGCGATTCTTCATGCCCGCCGCTCCCATTTCTCGGTGATTGTTTGCAGCAACGCGGACGCTCGCGTTGCATCGCAACTGTCCGGTAAATCGGCGATGTCCTTCAGCCGCTCGCAATCGGCAAGAATGTCCTCTGCGATCGTCATGATTTCGTCGAACGTGCGATGTCCCGCTCGGATCGCCATGAGAAGTTCAAGCTGTTCGCCTTCAAACCGTACGATTGGCCGACCAGATTCCATCAAAGATCGACCGGAAAGCAGCAGGCGCACGGTATGCATCATGTTCTTCGCATCGAAATCTAGCTCGCCCCGTTCTTGCTGTTGCCAACGTGCTTCGTTGCGTTCACGTCGCCAGTTCCAGTAATTTTGATGATCCACCACAGCCTGTTTCCACGCTTGCTCGTTGTACAGCAAGAGTCCTGCGAACCGCGTGCGTTCGTCGCCCACCGGTATCGACTCACACGCGATTACGTCGCCCCGAAACACGCCTTTCGCATCCTTACCATAGTTGTACAGGCGATACATATCGCGCGCATGCTCCAACTTAGCCGCGTGGTAGTTGTCGAGATCCCAGCCAATACTTCTCAGTGGGATGGGGCGCGACGGCGGTGAGGAATCAGCGATGACATTCTCACGCGGTATCACGTAGCAAAAGTCTTCTTTGCACGGCGGAGTCTCTGACTTCGGGTTGTTAATCCACTTGTTCTGTCCGCGCGCCTTCTTGATCTGTGACATCGCGTAGCCCGCATGCGTGTCGGCACACTGCTTTGAAATGAATAGATGTCGGCTCTCTAGTAGCAACTGCATCTCCGGCGTGATTTTCCGGACGCAGTCTTCTGGCATGTAGAGCAGCTCAAGGATATTCGGATTCGCCTGCGCCAATAGCTCGATAACTCTGCGCAGGCTGTAGTAAACGACATTCCCTCGCGCGTCGGACACTTGGTCCGGAGGACGGACGAGATTTAAGTACGCCGCAGCGGGAAGTGCAAAGAGGCCACGTATATCTTCATCGCTTGCATCCGTGGTCGTCCCGTACGCACGGCTTCCCGCGATGCATTCAAACAAGATCGCGGTTGCGTGCGCTGTTAGAAGTTCATCGATCGAGTTCACGGAGGCCGAGGAAGCGCGAAACCACCGCGAATCCTAACACGCAAGATTGACTGGAGGAGCCCTATAGGCTTCGCAGACTCTCATTCCAATTAGCATGAACTACAGCGAAAGAATATTCCCGCAATCCGGCGCAACTTTGCCGTTGAGGGTATCGAGGTAGATTCGCTCGACCGCTTCGCGTCCGCTGCCGCGCGCGACCTTCAGCCAACGCCCGGCCACCGGCACAAAAGCGCTCCATTCCCTGCCGAAGCGCGCGGCGTAGTCGTCGCGTCCCCAATCCTGAATGCGCTGGCGTCTTCGCTCCGGGGCGAAAAAGAACGCGGGCTTCGGACCGGACAAGCCTTTGCCGGGCGGATGCGGGTCGCGATGTCGCGTTCGGGTCAATTCTCTCGGCTGATGGTGATCTGCGACTGATCGCGGACATCCGTGCGGGTGGCGAGAATCTTGTCGGAGAATTGCGGGCGGAAGACGCGCAGATTGAAAACTTCCGGTGCGTCGTTCCATTCTATTTTCTCGCCGTCGCTCAGCTCGAAAAACGGCCGCGCGGGTGCCAGATAAACACCGTCGCCGTGACGGTAGACGCCGATCTTCAGCTGCTCGCCGGCGGAATTGACGAAGACGACAGGTGGCTTGGGCGCGCCGGCGATGTCGAGCTTGTTGGCGTTGCCGGTGATAGTGGCGTCGGAACCGATGACCTCGCTGTTCTTTCTGTGCTGATCGACCTCGAGGAATTTCGTCGCCGCCTTGAACAGTTTGAAACGGTAATTGTCGCGCGGGTACTTTTTGGATTGCCCCGGGTCGAGGAGAAAGTTGTCCTTCGCGATCGCCGCGAACGTTTCGAACGCCGCGTCGTTGGGGTCGAACACCAGCACCCTGACCTTCACCCTGGCTTTGTTGACGATCGTGATGTTCTTGGGAATATCCGGCCGCGTGACGCTGACGTGAAGCTGTTCGGGCCCGGGAAAGGGATTGATGTCGGGGAACTTGGGGAAGAAGAAATACAACGCGACGGCGGCGGCCGCGATTACGATGAGAATGCCGGCAGCGCGTTTCAAGTGTCATCTCCACAGCAAAAGATTAAAACGGGCCAGATTAAACGGGCCAAGCTCGACGCTTTTACGAAAATGCGCTCGTTGAGTGTAGTCCGAACCGCGCGAGAGACCTACCGAGGGCGGCGCGGATCGAGCCGCGCGGTCTCGGGTGCACGGCCCGAGACATTCGAGCGTCGTCAATCCGGAAACGCCGTGCGGCCCGCTTCGATTTCGGCACTGAACCAGCGGTGAAAGCCGCGAGCGAGCAGCCATTCGATGCGGTCGCCGCTCCAGAAGAGCCGTTGCCGCTCGTGTGAGGATTCCTTCAGCGTCTTGAGGAAGGCGGCGGTGCGTTTGGCGTCGGCGCTGAACACCGGATGCGCGCGCATCGCCCGCAGCCAGCCATCGACCGCGGGGAAGCGAGCTTCGTCGATTTTGAATCCGAGCGGACGTGCGGCGATGAGATTAGGGAACCACGCGCACTCGACGACGCCGGGAGCGCCGAACGGCCAAGGCGTCGGGCGCTTTGCGAGTTCGCTTTCGAGCCGCGTGAACACGGCGTCGAGGTCTCGCTGCCCAACCTCCAACAGCCCCGCGGGCGGCTTATCGTTCCGATCAGCCCAGTGCCAGAACGAACAATCGACGACGATGGGATCGAACCGATGATCCGCCAGCCGTTCAAGCGCGCGTGCCGCTACGCGTTCTGGAATCGCCGCCGGATAGAGCGGCGGCTGCGGATAGCGCAGTTCGAGATATTGCAGAATGTCGCTCGAATTCACGACGCTGAGTTCGTCGTCCGTGAGCACCGGTACTTCCGCACGCGGATTGAGCCGCAACAATTCTTGGCGAAACTCGCGCGTAAGGGCGTCGACAGGTTCATAGGGAAGCCCTTTCAGCTCCAGACCCAGAGCGACCTTGCGGGCGAATGTGCTGAACCAGCTACCGTACAACCGAATGGCCATGTACTTTCTCCTAGCTTGGACGTTACTGCGGCGGAATTTTACGCGGAGCGAAGCGCCATCTTCACAAACAGGCTGGCTGACACCACGGTACGCCGTGTGCCGATTCGCTGAGTATCCCGGCGAAACCCGCCCGCGGCCCCTTCTCCGCGCATTATCGCTCTCCTTCCATTTTTCCTTAGCGACCAGGGAAGTTCCTTGGCTCACTCTTTGTGGGCTATTTGATGACGCGCAGCGGCTTAGACTCTATGGGCCGTCGGCACATAACTTATTATCCAAGAACGAGGACACCATGGACTTGGTCACGCTACTGAATCTGGATCGGCGAGTCGAAAGCATGTTCGAGAAAAAACCGGAACAACCCACAGACGGAAAAAACCGTCCGCTCGAATCCGAGCCGTTGCCACCCGAACCGCTCACCCGAGAAGCTAAATAACACTTTGCGTCGGCGTCGGTGTCGGGAAGCGTCCGATCTTCGGCAGCACTTGCGGGAGATCTAAATCGGCGACGCCGAACCAGCGCGCGAACACCACGGCGTACGGCGTACTGATCGACCGCGGTGGTCGACAGCAACCGGCCTTGGCCGACGTCCTTCGGCCCGCCGATTTTCACGATCGGGAATGTCGACAACAAACCGCCGGTGCCGCTGATGTTGTTCCAGTTGCCGTAGACGTCGCCGCCCTTCACGGCGCCGCCGACGACGGTCGGCGTTGCGTGGAGATCAAACCGCCACCGGTAAGGCCAAGCGCGCTTCGAGCCCGCCGCCGCTACGGTTTGAGAGACTCAAGGTTCCACCGAGTGCCAGCGTCAATTGCTGCGCGATGGCGAGTCCGAGACCGGTGCCGCCGGTTTCGCGATTGCGCGAGCTCTCGACGCGGTAGAACGGCTGGAGCACGGCTTGCAGCTCGGCGGGCGGAATGCCCGAGCCACGGTCGCGCACCGTGATAGCCACGCGATCCGGCGTCTCGGTCTCGATCGCGATTTCAGCCTCCGTCCCAAACTTGAGCGCGTTGTCCAGCAGGTTCACGAGGACTCGCCGCAGCGTATGCGGTCGCGTCGTGAGTGAGCCGTCATAGCCTCCGATGAGGCGGATCGGCCGGCCGGCGTCGGCATAGTCACATGCCAAGCTATCGAGCAACGCATAGAGATCGACACGGCACGCCGGTTCATTCACCGCTTGGGCGCTGCGCGCGTAGGCAATGCCTTCTTCCACCAGCGCCTGCATCACCCGCAAGTCGCCGTGCAGTTTCTCGCGCAACGCCGCGTCGTCCAATAAGTCGGTGCGCAGGCGCATGCGCGTGATCGGCGTTTGCAAATCGTGCGAGACCGCCGCGAGAATTTGGATTCGCTCGGCGACTTGCTCGGCGATGCGGCGCTGCATGGCGTTGAAAGCGACCGCCGCTTGCGCGACTTCCAGAGGTCCTTCTTCCGCGAGCGGGCGCGCGAGCAGGGTGTGCCCGAGCGCGTCGGCCGCACGCGCGAACTGCGCGAGCGGACGCGTCGCGAGCCGCACCGCGATCCACGTGAAAACCGCGAGCAGCGCGAGCTGCGTCGACAACACCAGCAGCACCCATGGCGAGATCTCCAGGCGCGGCGGCGCCAGCGCGACCGTGAGCGGAGTGCCGTCGGATAGACGCAGATGCAAACGCATGCGGCCCGCGTCCGCACCGGCCGACACCGTCGTGACGGCAATCGCGTACGCCGGATCGAGCGTCTGCGTGAGCGCGGCAACCAGCGCCTGCATCAGCTCCGAGCCGCCCGGCGCGCCGTCCGGAACTTCGCCCAAGCGGTACCGGTAATTCGCGCGCGCCAGCCGGCCGAGCCACGCGGCGCGCTCTACGGCCGGCACGCGATCGAGGATGGCGATGGCGGTCGCGACGTCTTTGGCGAAGTAGGACGCCATCATGGTCCGCCCGACCTCCGCGCGCTCGTACAGAATCAGGCCAAAGGAGAGCACGTGTGCCGCGGCGAGCCCGACGAATAAGATAAGAGCGAGCCGCCCGAACAACGAACGCGGCCAAAGATATTGCAACACGCGGAACCGAAGGCGCGTCACGGGATGTCCTTGCGCGCGTCGATGGCGGCGGAAAAGACGTAACCTTCGTTGCGCACGGTCTTGATGTAACGCGGCTCGCGCGCGCCGTCGCCCAGACGCTGGCGCAGGCGGCTTACCAGGAGATCGATCGAGCGGTCGAAAACTTCCGCGTCGCGCCCCTGCGTCAGGTTGAGCAACTGATCGCGGCTCAACACTTTCTGCGGATGATCGAGGAACGCGCGCAGCAAGCGATACTCGGCGCCGCTCAACGAGACCATCGTGCCGGTGGCGTCGATCAGATGGCGCGCCGTCGTGTCCAGTATCCAGTCGCCGAAGGCGAGAGCGCGCGCGGGCTCACTCGAGCGCAAGTTGGGCGGCAGCAGGCGCGCGCGCCGCAGCACCGCGCGGATACGCGCCAGCAGCTCGCGCGCGGCGAACGGCTTCGCCAGATAATCATCGGCTCCCATTTCGAGCCCGACGATCCGGTCGGTCTCATCGCCCCGCGCCGTGAGCATGAGGATCGGCACGGACGTCGATTCGTGCGCGCGCAGATCGCGGCAGAGCACGAGCCCATCTTCCCCCGGCAGCATGAGATCGAGCACGATCAGATCGACCGGCCCGTGCGCGAGCGCGGCGCGCATCTCGCGCCCGTTCGCGGCCACGCTGACCCGCAAGCCGTTCTTCTGCAAGTACTCAGCCAGCAGCGCGCGAATTTCGCGGTCGTCATCGACGACGAGGATGTGATCGGCTCGTTCCATGGTGCGCCTGCATGGAATTGTAGTGCGATATCGTTCGCCTTTTTGTATCTCAATGTATCTTGCGCCCGGTCCGACACATCCGCACGCAAAAACGCCTCGTTCCGACACACGCCCGATAACTCCGTGACGTTAAATTCATGCGCCAGGGACTCTTCGGAAGGACATGAACCGGAGGCCGGCAAACATAGATTAGCTACGGCGCACCGTGATATTTCATCCTCGCAAGTTTTATCTCGATCTGCGCCAGTTGCGCGCCGCACCGGCGCCGATATTAAACGCGACCCTTGGAGAAACGTGCTATGCAACTCACAACCATCATGACCGCCGGCTTCATCGCTTTGATGGCGCTCGCGCCGTCCATTCACGCGTCCGAACCGGCGCCGAGCGGCGCCGAGCAAATCCACGGCCGATGGTTGACCGAGAGCGGCAATCTCGAAGTTGACGTAGCGCCCTGCGGTCAGGCGCTCTGCGGCATCGTCGCGAAAGTGCTGGCGAACCGGTCGATGAGCGCCCCGGGCAACGAGATGCAGGCGGTCGATTCGACGCCGGCGCTCGGGATGACGATATTGAAGGACTTCACACCCGCGGGCGACGGCGAGTGGGAAGGGCGGATATACAATCGCGAGAACGACAAGACCTACAGCTGCGTCATCGCGCTCATCGATTCGGATCAACTCAAGGTGCGCGCGTACAAAGGCTTGCGGTTGTTCGGCAAGACGCAAATCTGGCGACGCGTTTCCGGCGCGGCCGAACAAAAATAACTTCCACGCCGTTTCTTCCCGCCGCGGCACATACGACGTCACGCGCCCATGATCGATATCGTTCTGGCACTACTCGCCGGCGTGCTCACCGTTGCCGCGCCTTGCATATTGCCGATGCTGCCGATTCTTTTCGGCACGTCGGTGGGGCAAACGAGTCGAGCGCGCCCGATCTTCATCGCGGCTGGCTTTACGTTCGCGTTCGCCGGCACCGCGCTGCTGTTCAGCGCTTTTTCGCACGCGCTCGGTCTGTCGCAAGACACGCTGCGCGACATCGCGATCGTCCTGCTCATGGCGTTCGGCTTGCTCATGGTATGGCCGCGACCGTTCGAGCTGTTGACGGCGAAGCTCGGCGGCATCCTGAACCGTGCGAACGCGATCGGCGAGCGTGCCGGAACCGGAAACGCGGGCGGCTTCGTGCTCGGTACGACGCTCGGTATTTTGTGGACACCCTGCGCCGGTCCCGTGCTCGGCTCGATCCTGACGTTAGTCGCGACGGCGCAGGATCTCACGCGCGCGGCCGTGCTGCTCGCCTGCTACGCGCTCGGCGCGGCGGTACCGATGCTCGGGATCGCGTACGGCGGCCAGTACCTGTCCACGCGCGCGCGCCGAATCGCGCCGCACGCGCATCGCTTGCAGCAGGTGTTCGGCGTCGTGACGATACTGATCGCCGTAACGATGTATTACCAATACGACGCCTTGATCACGCTGTGGCTGTCTGACTTTTACCCCAACGCACAACTCGGACTCTGACGATGATGACTCTACTACGACGCACACCCGCGCTCGCGAGCGCGGTCCTTGTCGCCCTGCTCGCGTCCGGAGATGGCGGCGTCGTCTCCGCCGGCGCAAAAGGACGGTACGACTACGGCGCGGCGCCGGAGCTCGCTGGCATCGAGCATTGGCTCAACTCGAACCCCCTCACGATCGCCAGCCTGCGCGGAAAGGTCGTGCTCGTCGATTTCTGGACGTACTCCTGCATCAACTGCCTGCGTACACTCCCGCATATCAGCAAGTGGTACGACACGTATAAGGACAAGGGGCTCAGGGTCGTCGGCGTTCACACGCCGGAATTCGCTTACGAGCGCCAGACGCGGAATGTGCAAGCGGCCATCCAGCGCCACGGCATTAAGTATCCGGTCGCGCAGGACAACCGCTACGCGACATGGAACGCGTACGACAACAAGTTCTGGCCGGCGGCGTACTTGATCGATCCGAACGGCAGGATCGTGCTCAAACACTTCGGCGAGGGCAACTACGATGAAATGGAAAATGCGATCCGCGCGCTGCTTGCCGGCGTAAAATAGGACGCCGTCGCGCCGTCGCCTGATTCAAACCGGGCGCTTCGATCTTTTCGCAAGAATCGCGCGCGCAACTTTAGATGTCGTTTGACGTCCGAGCGACGTGCAGATGTAATCACCGGCGTCGATGAGCTTGTCGAGGTCGATGCCGGTTTGAATCCCCAGGCCGTCGAACATGTAAACGAGGTCCTCGGTTGCGACGTTGCCGGTGGCGCCCGGGGCATACGGACAACCGCCGAGGCCGGCGACCGATGCATCGAACACCGTAATCCCGCATTCGAGCGAGGCGTAAACGTTGGCGAGCGCTTGGCCGTAGGTGTCGTGATAATGGCCGGCGAGCTGCGCGACCGGAACCCGCTTCGCGACCGCGTCGATCATCGCCTTTGCTTTTCCGGGCGTGCCGACGCCGATGGTGTCGCCGAGCGAAATTTCGTAACAGCCGAGATCCATCATTTGCGCCGCCACGTCCGCCACCGCCGATGGCGCGACCTCCCCTTCATACGGGCAACCCAGCACGCACGAGAGGTAACCGCGCACGCGGATATGCTGCGCACTCGCCGCTTGTGTCACCGGTAGAAAACGCTCGAGACTTTCGGCGATAGAGCAATTGATATTTTTTTGCGAGAAAGCTTCCGACGCGGCGGCGAAGACGGCGATCTCCTCGGCGCCGGCGGCGACCGCCGCTTCGAATCCCTGCATGTTGGGAACGAGCACCGGGTAAGCGACGCCGGACTTGCGGCGTATGCCCGCCATCACTTGCGCGCCGTCCGCCATTTGCGGCATCCATTTCGGCGAAACGAACGACGCCGCTTCGATCGTTTGCAAACCGGCATCGGCCAAACGATTGATCAGCTCGATCTTGACCGACGTCGGTACCGACTGATTTTCGTTTTGCAGCCCGTCGCGCGCGCCGACTTCGACGATTTTGACGTTACCGGGCAACATCATGTCGCTCGACTTCGCGGGTATAAGAATTTTGCAACCGCAGATAAACGCGGATGAACGCAGATGAAATAAACAGAAGTCGAGTTTTTCTGTTGTTCTTATCCGCGTTCATCTGCGTTCATCTGCGGTTTCAACATTTGTCCCTTGGCGATTTCAAAATCGACGAGTTCGGCGCCTTCGCTCACCTGCTCCCCAACCGCAAACGGGAACCCGCGGACCTTGCCCGCCGCGGGCGCGGTGATAGTGTGCTCCATTTTCATCGCTTCCAACACGAGGAGCGGCGTGCCTTTCGCGACGGTCGCCCCGGCGCTAACCAGCAGCGCGACGATCTTCCCGGACATCGGCGCCTTGAGGCCGGCTTCGTCCTCTCCTCTTTCATCGTTGCTGTGCAAGGGATCGATGCGAACGATTACATGGCGGTCGCCGTCGAAGAACACGTGCAGCGTATCGCCAACGCTCACGACAGCGGCGTCCCGTTTCTTGCCGGAGAATTCGGCGTGCAGCGTCGCGTTCGGCCCGAGCACGCCGCGCGCGGAGGTCGTCGTATCGTCGATGCGTAACTTGTAACCGCTCGAATCGTAGACGACATGGACCGCTTGCTCGCCCTCGCGATGCCGGAAGTTCAGTAACCGCTCGCCCGGAAAATTGAGCCGCCAACCGTCACGCCGAGCCCATGGCGAGCGTGGATCGTCGAATCGCGCCGCGCGTTGGCGCGCGGCTTCGTCCTCATGCAGCAACGTGGCGAGGGCGGCGATCAGATACGCTTCGACCGGCGTTTCGCGCTCAGCGAAGAGAGCGGCGCGCTCGCGCTCGATAAGACCGGTGTCGAGCGCGGCGTCGACGAACGAGCGGCTTTCGATTAAGCGGCGGAGAAACTCGACGTTGTTCGCAACGCCGACCACGCGATACTGCGCGAGCGCTTGCCGCATCCGCTCCCGCGCGCTCTCGCGGTTCTCGTCCCACACGATGAGCTTCGCGATCATGGGATCGTAATAAGGCGTAATGTCGTCGCCCTGCTCGACACCGGTGTCGACGCGCACGTGCGCGGATTCTGCCGGCGCGGATAAATGGATCAGCTTGCCGGGCGATGGCAAAAAACCTTTGGCCGGATCTTCGGCGTAGATACGCGCCTCCAGCGCGTGGCCGCGGATCGTAAGCTGCTCCTGCGCGAGCGGGAGTCGCTCGCCGGCGGCGACGCGCAATTGCCACTCGACGAGATCGACGCCGGTGATCATTTCCGTCACCGGATGTTCGACCTGCAGCCGGGTGTTCATCTCGATGAAGTAGAACGCGCCGGTTTCATCGGCGATGAACTCCACGGTGCCGGCACCGACGTAACCGACGGCGCGCGCGGCGGCGACCGCGGCGTCGCCCATTTGCCGGCGGCGCGCGCCGGTCATTCCCGGGGCCGGCGCTTCTTCGATAACTTTTTGGTGCCGGCGTTGGATCGAGCAATCGCGCTCGAAGAGATGGATCGTGTTGCCGTGGGTATCGGCGAACACTTGAATCTCGATATGGCGCGGGCGCACGAGATATTTTTCGACGAGCATCCGATCGTCGCCGAAGCTCGCCGCCGCTTCGCGTTTGCACGCAGTGAGAGCGGCGCCGAAGTCGGCGGCGTTCGTCACCGCGCGCATGCCCTTACCGCCGCCGCCGGCAGAGGCCTTGATCAGAATCGGATACCCGATTTTCTCCGCCATCTGCTGCAGGTACGCGGGCTCTAGTCGCTCGCCGTGGTATCCCGGCACCAGCGGCACGCCGGCCGCTTCCATCAACTGTTTCGCGGCGGATTTCGAGCCCATCGCGCGAATCGCCGAGGCCGGCGGGCCGATGAACACGACGCCCGCCCGCGCGCACGCGTCGGCGAAATCCGCGTTCTCCGAAAGAAATCCGTAACCGGGATGAATCGCCTGTGCGCCGGTTCGGCGCGCCGCGTCGAGGATGCGTTCACTATTAAGGTAACTGTCGCGCGCGGCGGGCGGGCCGATTGCCACTGTTTCATCGGCGAGTCGCACGTGGCGGGCGCGTGCATCCGCTTCGGAGCACACGGCGACGGTGCGCACGCCGAGTCGGCGCGCGGTCTTGATCACGCGACAGGCGATCTCGCCGCGGTTGGCGATGAGGATCTTGTCGAACATCGCCCCGGCGCCGGTCAGTCCTGCCAGCGCGGCTTACGCCGCTCGAGAAAAGCGGCGATGCCCTCCTTCGCTTCCGGCGTCGCCCGCGTGATGGCGATGCGCTGCGCCGTGTCTTCGATCAGCTTGTCGTCGATCGGATAGCCGGCGACGCGGGCGAGGAGGTCCTTGACCGCCGCTTGCGCGGCCGGTCCGTTCGCGGCCAACGCGTCGGCGAGCTCCGCCACTTTTGCATCCAGGTCGTCGGGCTTGACGACCAGATGCGCCAGCCCGATGCGCTGCGCTTCTTGCGCGTCCATGCGCTCGCCGGTTAGAAAGTAGCGGCGCGCCTGACGCTCGCCGATCGCGACGATCACATACGGGCTGATGACGGCGGGAATGATGCCGAGCTTCACTTCGGTCGTCGCGAACGACGCTTGCGTCGACGCGACCACGACATCGCACACCGCGGCGAGCCCGACGCCGCCGCCGAGCGCCGCGCCGTGCACGCGCGCGACCGTCGGCTTCGTCAGCCGATGAATCGTCTTGAACATCTTCGCGAGCAGGCGCGCATCGCGCCGGTTGTCTTCGGCGGCGTAGGCCGCGGCGCGCTTCATCCAATCGAGATCCGCGCCGGCGCTGAAGCTCTTGCCGCGCCCGGCGAGCACCACGACCCGAACCGTCGCGTCCTCGTCGAGACGCTCGAACGCCTCCGTCAGCTCCTTGATCAACGCTTCGTTGAAGGCGTTGTGCGCGTCGGCGCGGTTCATCCATAGGGTCGCGACGCGGTCGCGATTTTCCAGCTCGAGGGTTTGAGAACTCATGAGTCGGTGCCTTTGTCCGTGTGCTTTGTATTACTCCGAATTCCCGCTTTCGCGGGAATGACATGGCCTGGAACTTTGCTACATCGTAACGCACCGAAGCGATGTAGGTTGGGTGAAGCCGCGTAAGCGGCGCAACCCAACAAAATAGTACTTCGGTGGGTTGCGCTTCGCTCCACCCACCCTACATTTTTCGATTCCCGCTTTCGCGAGTGTGACGTTCTTGCGGGCTTGCTACATCCGAAACACACCGAATTCCGTTTTCTCGATCGGCGCATTGAGCGCCGTGGAAATTCCGAGTGTCAACGCCCGCCGCGTCTGCGCCGGATCGAGAATGCCGTCGTCCCACAACCGCGCGGTCGCGTAATAAGGATGGCCCTGCGTTTCGTACTGCGCGCGAATCGGCGCCTTGAATGCCTCTTCCTCGTCTTTGCTCCACGCGTTCCCCGCCGCTTCCAAACTATCGCGCTTGATCTGCGCCAGCACCGACGCCGCCTGCTCGCCGCCCATCACCGAGATGCGCGCGTTCGGCCACGTCCATAATAAACGCGGCGAGTACGCGCGCCCGCTCATGCCGTAGTTCCCGGCGCCGAAACTGCCGCCGATCAGCACGGTGAACTTCGGCACCCGCGCGCACGCGACCGCCGTCACCATCTTCGCGCCGTGCTTCGCGATGCCTTCGGTTTCGTACTTGCGGCCAACCATGAAGCCGGTGATGTTCTGCAGGAACACGAGCGGAATGCCGCGTTGCGCGCACAGCTCGATGAAATGCGCGCCCTTCAACGCCGATTCGGAAAAGAGGATGCCGTTGTTGGCGATGATCCCGACCGGATAACCGTGGAGATGCGCGAAGCCGGTGACGAGCGTCGCGCCGTAGCGGCTCTTGAATTCATCCAGCCGGCTGGCGTCGACGAGACGCGCGATCACTTCGCGCACATCGTAGGGCTTGCGCGTGTCGCGCGGGATGATGCCGTAGATTTCTTCCGGGTCGTACGCGGGGTCCTCCGGCGTTTCCACCGCGAGCGCGATCGTCTTGCGGCGATTCAAGTTCGCGACGATGCGCCGCGCCAAATGCAACGCGTGCGCGTCGTCGTCGGCCAAGTGATCGGCGACGCCGGAAAGTTTGGTGTGCACGTCGCCCCCGCCCAAGTCCTCCGCCGTCACCACTTCGCCGGTCGCGGCTTTCACGAGCGGCGGGCCGCCGAGGAAGATCGTGCCCTGGTTCTTGACGATGACAGTCTCATCCGACATCGCCGGCACGTACGCGCCGCCGGCGGTGCACGAGCCCATGACGACGGCGATCTGCGGAATTCCAGCCGCCGACATGTTGGCTTGGTTGTAAAAGATCCGGCCGAAATGATCGCGATCCGGAAACACGTCGTCTTGCGCCGGCAAGAACGCGCCGCCGGAGTCGACCAAATAAATACACGGCAGACGATTCTCGCGCGCGATCTCTTGCGCGCGCAGATGTTTTTTCACCGTGATCGGATAATACGTCCCACCCTTGACCGTCGCGTCGTTCGCGACGACGACGCACTCCTGACCCATGACGACGCCGATGCCGGTGACGATGCCGCCCGCCGGCACTTCATCGCCGTACATGCCGTACGCCGCGAGCGCCGACAGCTCGAGAAACGGCGCGCCGGGATCGAGCAGCGCGTTGACGCGATCGCGCACCAGCAGCTTGCCGCGCGCGACATGTTTTTGCTGTGCCTCGGCGCTGCCGCCCTGCGAAACTTTCTGCGCTTTCTCGCGCAGATCCGCCAGCAGAGCGCGCATCGCGTCGGCATTGGCGCGAAATTCTTCGCTGCGGACGTCGAGCTTCGATTTGATGACGGTCATCGAGTTACCTTACTTAGTCTCATCGAACAGCTCGCGACCGATCAACATGCGGCGGATCTCCGAGGTTCCCGCGCCGATCTCGTACAACTTCGCATCGCGCCAGAGACGCCCGGTCGGAAACTCGTTGATGTAGCCGTTGGCGCCGAGACAACGGATCGCTTCGCCCGCCATCCACGTCGCCTTTTCCGACGCGTAGAGTATCGCGCCGGCCGCGTCTTTGCGCGCGGTCTCGCCGCGATCGCACGCCTGCGCGACGGCGTACACGTACGCGCGGCAGGCGTTCAAGGTCGTATACATATCGGCCAGGATGCCTTGCATGAGTTGGAACTGGCCGATCGGCTGGCCGAATTGCTCGCGCTCGTGCACATACGGGAGCACGACGTCCAGGCACGCTTGCATGATGCCGAGCGGTCCGCCGGCGAGCACGAGACGCTCGTAATCGAGACCGCTCATGAGCACGCGCACGCCGCCGTTGACGTCGCCGAGAATGTTCCCCTCGGGGACTTCGCAATCCTGAAACACCAGCTCGCACGTGTTCGAGCCGCGCATGCCGAGCTTGTCGAGCTTCTGCGCGGTGGAGAACCCTTTGAATCCTTTCTCGACGATGAACGCGGTGATGCCGCGCGGTCCGCTCGCCGCATCGGTCTTCGCGTAAACCACCAGCTTGTGCGCGTCGGGTCCGTTCGTGATCCACATCTTGCTGCCGTTCAGCACGTAGCGGTCGCCGTTCTTGTCCGCCCGCAACCGCATCGACACCACGTCCGAGCCGGCGTTCGACTCGCTCATCGCGAGCGCGCCGACGTGCTCGCCGGAAATCAACTTCGGCAGATATTTTTTCCGTTGCGCTTCGGTGCCGTTGCGGCGGATTTGATTGACGCAAAGATTGGAGTGCGCGCCGTAGGACAACCCGACGGCGGCGGAAGTGCGGCTGATTTCTTCCATCGCAATCACGTGCGCCAGGTAGCCGAGGCCGAGTCCGCCATAGCTTTCCTCGACGGTGATGCCGAGCGCGCCGAGGTCGCCGAGCTTGCGCCAGAGGTCCATCGGAAATGCGTTGTCGCGATCGATGTCCGCCGCGCGCGGAGCGATTTCGTTCACCGCGAAGTCGCGCACGCTGTCGCGCAACGCATTTAAGGTTTCACCGAGATGGAAATTCAGGCCGGACGCCTGCATGTTGTGTCCGCTTGGATGACGCCGGGTGAAATCGTATCTAGCGAACCGCCTAACGTCGAGTGCGATGAGCGGAATCGCTACGCCACTTCCGCCTTGACCCTTCCGACCATGCTCAACGCCACGGCTTCCGCCACCTCGATCCCATCCACGGCAGCGGACAGAATCCCCCCGGCGTAACCGGCGCCCTCTCCCGCCGGGTAAAGCCCACACGTATTCAGGCTCTGATACTGCGCATTGCGTTTGATGCGGATCGGGGATGACGTGCGCGTCTCGACGCCGGTCAACACGGCGTCGCGCATCGCGAAGCCTTTAATCTGCTTTTCGAACGCGGGCAACGCTTCGCGGATCGCCTCGGCCACGTAATCCGGGACACAGCAACCGAGGTCGGTCGGCCGGACGCCGGGCATATAAGACGGCAGCACCGACCCCAACTCCGTCGACGGACGACGGTCGAGGAAATCGCCGAGCAATTGCGCCGGCGCGCAATAATTTCTTCCGCCCGCCTCGAACGCCCGTTCTTCCCAGTGTCGCTGAAAATCCACGCCGGCGAGCGGATGCCCGGGATAATCGTCGGGCGTGACGCCGACGACGATACCGGCATTGGCGTTGCGCTCGTTGCGCGAATACTGCGACATGCCGTTCGTGACGACGCGTCCCGGTTCCGACGCGGCCGCGACGACCGTGCCGCCCGGACACATGCAGAAGCTGTAGACCGAGCGACCGTTCTTACCATGGTGCACCAATTTATAATCCGCAGCGCCGAGCAACGGGTGCCCGGCGTTCTTGCCGTGGCGCGCGCGGTCGATGAGCGATTGCGGATGCTCGATGCGAAAACCGATGGAGAATGGCTTCGCTTCGAGGTAGACGCGGCGCTCGTGCAGCATCCGAAACGTGTCGCGCGCGCTGTGGCCGACGGCGAGCACGACGTGATCGGTGGCAAGGTATCCGCCGCCGGCAAGCATCACACCGCGCACGCTGCGTTCGCCGCCGCCGCCTCGCTCGATATCGATATCCTCGACACGGCTCTGAAAACGGATTTCACCGCCGAGCGATTGAATCGTCGCGCGCATGCGCTCCACCACCGCCACCAGCCGGAACGTGCCGATGTGCGGCTTGCTCACGTAGAGAATTTCCGGCGGCGCGCCGGCGTTGACGAACTCCATGAGTGCTTTGCGCCCGTAGTGACGCGGATCGCGGATCTGGCTGTGCAGCTTGCCGTCGGAAAAAGTCCCGGCGCCGCCTTCGCCGAACTGCACGTTCGATTCCGGATCGAGCGCCGACTTGCGCCAGAAGCCCCACGTGTCTGTCGTCCGCTCGCGCACCGGCTTGCCGCGCTCGAGAATGATCGGGCGGAATCCCATCTGCGCGAGTATCAAGCCCGCGAAGAGCCCGCACGGACCGAGACCGATCACGATCGGCCGATGCGGGAAATTGGACGGCGCTTTGGCGACGAAGTCATAACCGGTATCCGGCGCCGTTGAGACATGCCGGTCCCCTCGCAGCCGCCCGAGCAACGCCGCTTCGTTTTTCACTTCGATGTCGAGCGTGTAGATGAAAACGATAGCGGCGGACTTGCGGGCATCGACCGCGCGGCGAAAAATCGAATAGCGAATCAGCTCCTCCGCGGCGATTCGAAGTCGCGTCAGAATGGCCGCTTCGATATCTCTCTCGGTGTGATCGAGCGGAAGCTTGACCTCGCTTAGACGCAGCATGGACGGCGCGATCTACGGAGCA
This sequence comes from Sulfurifustaceae bacterium, assembly GCA_041485885.1. Lineage (GTDB taxonomy): Bacteria > Pseudomonadota > Gammaproteobacteria > Acidiferrobacterales > Sulfurifustaceae > JACQFZ01. Next base: position 22,509 of record JBGPKL010000025.1, on the reverse strand, counting down.
GAAGGGGATTCATTCTATCGAAGGAACCGCGCGACGGCTGTCGCGGAGTCGGCCGCGGAAACTCGCCGATTAATCGTGGTGGCGGTGAACCGGCGCTGCTCCCTCCGCGTACCCGCGAAGCCGGTCGTAGGATGCGATCTGCGCCGCGGATAGCAGACGGCCCGTCGAAAGGTGCGCGCCGATGTGGACATACCGCAGCTCGCCCTGCAGTCGCCCCAACTCGACGACGAGCGCACGAGCCTGCCCGTCTTCCACATGGCGAGAAGCGAAAAGCGTTTCCAGCTCGGTTTCCTTCTCAAGGATCTGTTTGCCCAATCGCTGTGCCTCTTGTTCCATGGCGGCGTGAACTTGCGTGACGCTTCGAACCTGCGCGTCCGTCAACTGCAGCGTTCCGGCCAATTCCAGTACATGCTTGGGACCTGGATAGTGGTTCAGCTCGGCAACCTTGGAGAAACCCATGCCGCGCCCGACGGTGAGATCCTCCGCCTCCTTCGGCGAAACAGCTTTCAGCGCCCGCTGCTCCTCACCGGCGTAGGGACTCGCCGGCGACGCGTCACGTGCCCACGTGCCGATGGAAAACACGGCGAGGATCGCGATCGCGGGTACTCTCACCAGGTTCAGGTCGCAACCGCTACTGCCGCGCCTGCTTCTGCTTGAACTCCGCGATCTTCGCTCTCAGCTCGCGGAACTCGCTGCACGAGAAGAAGCAGAGCTTATCGAGCACGGCGAGATGCTCTTCCGCCTTCGCGACGTTGCCGGTCATTAGGTAAGCCTCGCCGAGGTACTCGTGCGCACCGCGGTGCTTGGGGTTGAGCGCGAGCGCCTTATCGTAATTCTTGAACGCGGCGTCCATGTTGCCGCGGTGGCGTTCGGCGTAGCCGAGATAGTTGTAGATATCCGGATTTTTTTCGTCGCGCGTCGCGGCACGGTTGAGCGACTCGATGGCTTCGTCCCACTTTTGCGCCTTGATTGCTTTTTCGGCCTTCGCGTAGTCCGGGTCGACGGGCTTGATGTCGATCTCCATCCCACCACCACCCCCACCACCTCCTCCTCCACCCGCCGTGAGACCGACCGAGGGGATGACGGTGGCCGCGACACAGCCAATAACGATGATGAAAAAACGCAGGTAAATATGCATGAGTTTTCCCTCGATGATTATTAAATAGTCCTTAGTGCCTTACCGAATTCGCCCCCACTCTATTCCTACCGTCTCCTACCGACACTACGACCGACCGGGAGAAGGTAAGTTCGCTGATGCGATTCCGTACGGATGGCCTTGCTCACGGCAACAGCACCGTCGATCCTGTGGTCTTGCGGCCTTCGAGGTCGCGATGCGCTTGCGCGGCTTCTCGCAACTGGTACGTTTGATTGATCGGAATCTTCACGATTTTCTTTTTTACCATATCGAACAATTCGCGCGCCGTCCGCAACAGGTCCTCGCGTGTAGCGGTATACGTCGCCAGCGTCGGGCGCGTCAAGAAGAGCGAGCCCTTTTGCGACAGGATCGCGGGATTGAACTGCCCAACCGGACCGGAGGCGTTACCGTAGCTCACCATCAGGCCGAGCGGCGCCAAGCAGTCGAGCGAATCGGCAAACGTGTCCTTGCCGATACCGTCGTAAACCACGGGAACACCCTTACCCTTGGTGATTTCTTTGACGCGTTCGGGAAATTTTTCTCTCGTCAACACGATGACGTGCTTACTTCCGGCCTTTTTCGCCAGCGCGACTTTCTCATCGCTCCCGACAGTGCCAATCACGGTCGCGCCAAGGTATTTCGCCCACTGGCACATGATCTGCCCGACGCCACCCGCCGCCGCATGTACTAGTATGGTGTCACCCTTCTTCACCTTATAAGTACGGCGCAGCAGATACTGCGCCGTCATACCCTTCAGCATCATCGCAGCGGCCGTCTTATCGTCGATGCCGGCGGGAATCTTTACGAGCCGCGCGGCCGGGCGAATGACCACTTCCCCGTACGAACCGACCGGCCCGGCGTACGCGACGCGATCGCCTTTCTTGAATTCCTTCACCTTCGGTCCGAGCGCTTCGATCACGCCCGCGCCCTCGTTGCCGAGCGTGAGCGGCAGCGGCAGCGGATAGAGGCCGGCGCGTTGATACGTGTCGATGTAGTTGAGACCGACCGCGGTATTGCGCACGAGCACTTCGCCCGGGCCCGGACTCGGAACGGCTACTTCTTCCCAACGCATTTTTTCCGGGCCACCGGTTTCATGAATGCGAATTGCGTATGGCATGTTCTGCTCCTCTTTCCTTGTTAGGGTGACGGATCGATCGGGACGGCTAGAACATCCCGTTTGAATTAGCGGCCTTTTCGGGTATCTCTTGGATGACGTCCCAATGCTCGACGATTTTTCCGTCCTCGAGCTTGAAGACGTCGACGATGGCGCTCCCGCGGCTACCCGGCTCGCGCACCGCGTGCACGTGCAGGATCACATAGTCGCCGTCGGCGAACGCCCGTTTGATTTCGCTGCGGGAGTTCGGATATTTTTCCTTCAAAAACTGAATGAAGCGCTTGAAACCCTCGGGACCGTCGGCGGCGAGCGGGTTGTGTTGCGTGTAGCGCGAACCGAAATACGTCGCCGCCGCCTCCCCGTCTTTCTGGTTCAATCCCTTCTCATAAAATTCGCGGACGATCTTCTTGTTCGCCTCTTCCTTGGGACCAGCGGCGCCCGCCGAATGAGCGGTTAACGAAACCGCCACACCCACCGCCCACAAAACGGCGGCCATACCTTTTATATGCATGTTGACTCCTTCAATGGGCCAAGGCCGCGGCTGCGACCCAGCGCGCTCGGGCTGATACAATGGCGCATCATGATAACCGTCCGGTAAGTTGGAAACATCCCCGCGTTTTATTACTCGTCGGGCCGTGCGCCACTGCCGTCTGATTCGAATCGCTTATGCCTGATCCGCAACGTCGCCTCCTGGTCACGAACGCCCTGCCCTACGCGAACGGCGCGATCCATATCGGCCACTTGGTGGGATACGTCCAGGGAGATATCTGGGTACGCCATCAGCGGATGCACGGCGACAGCGTGCACTACGTCTGTGCAGACGACACGCACGGGACGCCGATCATGCTGCGTGCGGAAAAAGACGGCGTAACGCCGAAACAATTGATTGCACGCGTGCACCAAGAGCACGTGCGCGACTTCAAGGGTTTCCACGTCGAATTCGACAACTATCACAGTACCGACGCGCCCGAAAACCAAGAGCTGTGCGAGACCATTTACACCAGGCTCAAGGCCAACGACCTGATCACGGTTCGTCCGGTCGAGCAGTTCTACGACCCGGCCAAGCAGATGTTTCTGCCGGATCGCTATATAAAAGGTGAATGCCCTAAGTGCGGCGCCAAGGATCAATACGGCGATTCCTGCGAAGTCTGCGGCTCGACATACGCACCGACCGATTTGAAAAACCCCTACTCCGCCGTCTCCGGCGAAAAGCCGATACGCAAATCCTCGGAGCACTATTTCTTCAAACTTTCGGATAAGCGCTGTGTCGAGTTTCTAAAACAATGGACACGCTCCGGAACCTTGCAATCGGAGGCGGCGAACAAAATGGACGAGTGGTTCGCCACCGGACTCCAGGACTGGGACATCTCGCGCGACGCGCCCTACTTCGGCTTCCCGATACCCGGAACCGGCGGCAAGAAATTCTTCTATACCTGGTTCGATGCGCCGATCGGCTACATGGCGAGCTTCAAGAACCTGTGCGCCAAGAGCGGGCTCAACTTCGACGAATTCTGGAACAAGAACGCAAAAACCGAACTGCATCACTTCATCGGCAAGGACATCCTCTACTTTCACGCGCTCTTCTGGCCCGCCGTGCTCGAACACGCCGGTTACCGCACGCCGACGAAACTCGCCGTCAACGGCTTTCTCACCGTCAACGGCGAGAAGATGTCGAAGTCGCGCGGCACTTTCATCACCGCCGAGAGCTATCTCACGCTCGGCTTGAATCCGGAGTGGTTACGCTACTACTACGCCGCGAAGTCGAACGGGACGATGGAGGACATCGATCTCAACCTCGACGATTTCATTGCGCGGGTGAACAGCGATCTGATCGGCAAGTACGTCAACATCGCGAGTCGCTGCGCCGGATTTCTCTCGAAATATTTCGACGGAAAGTTGGCGCTACCGGACGCGTCTTCCCATGACGGGAAGAATCTAATCAACGGCGCGACCACCACCGGTATGGTCGTGAAAGAGGCTTATGCAGCGCGCGATTTCGGAAGAGCCGTCCGCGACATCATGGGAGCGGCCGATCGGATCAACGTTGCGATCAACGACGCTAAACCGTGGGATCTCGCGCGCGATGAGACCAAGCGCCAGCAGCTCCACGCGGTCTGCTCCACGGCCATACACGGTTTCTATGCGTTATCAATCTGGCTCGCCGCCATCCTCCCGCAAACCGCGCGCCGCGTGGCGCGGGAATTCTTCGGCATGAATCGCGACTTCGTCTGGGACGATCTCAAGAGCTTGCCGAGTCGTATCAACGCGTACTCGCATCTACTGATCCGCATCGACCTCAAGCAGATCGACGCGCTGGTCGAGGCGAATAGGGAAAGCTTGCAACCCCCCTCTCCTTCACCGAAAGAAGAGGGGAGGGACAATTCGATTTCGATCGAGGACTTCGGCAAAGTCGATCTGCGCATCGCGCGCATCGTGGCGGCCGAGCACGTCGAGGGGGCGGAGAAGCTATTGAAGCTCACGCTCGACATCGGCGAGTCGCGGCATCGCACGGTGTACGCCGGGATCAAGTCCGCTTACGATCCTGCCGCGCTTCTCGGCCGGCTCACGGTGATGGTTGCAAACCTCGCGCCGCGCAAGATGAAGTTCGGTTTATCCGAGGGCATGGTGCTGGCGGCCTCCGACGCCGAGGGCAAGACCCCAGGCCTTTACTTGCTGTCGCCGGATAGCGGCGCGACGCCGGGCATGCGCGTGAAGTGAGACTCGTGTTCGGGCGTCGATGCGCCCGCCGACGCCGCGTCGCGCGAACGGGCGTCTGAATACGCCCGGCTATACTCGGCCTATGGCCTCACTGGATTCTCCGCTCGACCGCGAACCCATCCCGTTCACGGAACTATTGCAGTCGTTCTGGCCGTTGCTCCAAGAGCCAATCACCTGGTGGCAGCTCGCGGTGCTCGCGAGCGGTGGACTGCTGGCACTGTGGGTGGGGCACCATCTAAGTCTTCGGCTGCAACGCGCGATCGGCCCGCCGACCACGGACGGACTTCGACGCGTGGCAATGCGCACCGGCGCGCTGGTGAGCGTGCCGTTTTTATTTTGGTTGTGGCTGCTCGCCGGCAGCGCGTTGTTGCGGCATTGGCTGAAGACTCGCACTGATCTGCTGCACTACGTCATTCTCGCGGCCGGCGCCTTCACCTTGGTGCGCATGGGCGTGTTCGTGCTGCGCCATAGCTTCAGCCCGGGTAGTCGTCTCAAGGCGTGGGAAGGTGCGCTGACGCTGACGATTTGGACGCTGCTCGCGCTGCACCTAGTCGGTTGGCTGCCGCTCGTGAGCGACGTGTTGGACGACTACGCGGTCGAGGTGGGCGAGGCGCGCGTGTCACTCCTTACCGCGACGACTTTCGTGCTGTCGATCGCGCTGCTGCTGATTCTGTATCTCTGGATCGTCAAGGCGCTCGACGTGCGCATCAAACGCGCGCAAAGCCTCGATGTCAGCATGAAGGCGGCATTGATCAAGCTCGTGAAGCTGGCATTGCTCGCTGCCGTGGTCCTAGCCGCGTTGATCACCTCGGGTATCGATCTCACCACGCTGACGGTGCTCGGCGGCGCGCTCGCCGTGGGCGTGGGCCTCGGCCTGCAAAAGACCGTGAGCAATTACGTCAGCGGTTTCGTACTGATATTCGAGGAGTCCGTGCGCCCCGGGGACGTTATCACCGTCGGCGAAACGTTTGGCGTCGTGCAGGCGCTCAACTCGCGGCACGTCGTCGTTCGCACCGGCGATGGCCTGGATGTGCTCATCCCGAACGAAGACCTGGTGACGCAACGCATCACCAGCTGGTCGTACGGCAATCGCGACGTGCGTTTGCGCATTCCCGTGCAAATCACCCACGACGACAACCTCGAGCAGGCACTGACGTTGCTCGAGGAAATCGCAAAATCTGAAAGTCGAGTGCTATCGACGCCGTCACCGCAGGCGTTCGTTACCAGCTTCGGCGACAATGGCATTCATCTCGAGCTCGCGGTCTGGGTCAACGATCCGGAGAAAGGCGTATTGGAACTGCGCTCGCGCCTGAACCGCAAGATTTGGCGCCGATTCAAAGATCATGGCGTCACACTCGCGTCGTCGCCGCGCCTGGTCAGAATCGCGCAAGACGCGAGCGCCAACAGCGCACCGAAACGACGCAAGACCTCGAAGCCAACATAGAGGAGCCCCACTTCCACTGCCATGAACACCGCAACTATAGAAATGGACGCGAAGACGGTGATCGAATGCCTCCAGCTAGTCGTAGCAATCATCGGCGGGATACTCGTCGCGTGGATTTGGAACGAAAGGAAGCATCGCCTGGAGCAATACCGATATTTGGATCAGGCCTACACCGATCTACTGCGACGGTGTTTCGAAAATCCACAGTTCTGCGACCCGACCCGTACAAACGATTACGTCAACAGCTACAAGAATGACGACGCGACGCGCTACCACTACTTTGCGATGACTGTACACACGATTATGGAAACGATATTCGACTTATCGAAAGGAAATATTCCTTACGAGTGGGTTCGCATTTTTGAATACCACACAAGCATACACTCGGCTTGGCTCAAGAATAACCAAGATGCGCAAGAGCCTGAATACGTCAAGCGTGTCCTACGCGGCCCTGCATCAAAACCGGAAAGTTGATATCTCTTATCGGCAAATGCGAAGGAATCATTGCCGCGCTGCCTCGCGCTCGCCATACTTCGTGGATGCCTTTCGCCGCAAACCCGCGCGCGCTCGTCGAACGGCTCGACGAGTGTTTGCCGCAGACGCAGTGCACGCGCTGCGGCTACCCGCGTTGTCGCGCCTACGCCGAAGCGATCGCGCGCGGCGAAGCGGATATCAACCGCTGCCCGCCGGGCGGCGACGTGACGCTACGCGGGCTCGCGCGGGTGTGCGGCGTTCCGTCGAAACCGCTCGATCCCAATTACGGCCGGCACGAACCGCGGCGCCGCGCGCTGATCGAGGAGTCGCGCTGCATTGGGTGCCGCAAGTGTCTGGACGTCTGCCCGGTGGATGCGATCGTCGGGGCGCATCAGTGGCTGCATAGCGTGATCGCCGTGCAGTGCACCGGCTGCGAGCTGTGCCTCGCGCCGTGCCCGGTCGATTGCATCGCGATGATTCCGGTTCCGGCGGCGAGCGAGCAAGCGGCGCCGTGGTCCGAATATGCGCGCGCGGAGGTCGACGCATGGCGCGTCAAAGCCGAAAACCGTCTCGCGCGACTCGCGCGCCCTCGCGACAAGCGAGCCAGCCGACGCGGCGCGGCGCGAGCGCGCGATGAGCTGGCGCACGAAACTCCGTCGCGGGAACAAATGCGCACCGAGATCCAAGCCGCGATCGAACGCGTAAAACGAAAGCGCGCCGCCGCTTCGTCGCGAACGTCGCGCAAATAATTCTGCGGCCTGCTCTTCATCGTCGCAAATCATGGATGCCGCCAAACGCCGCGCGCTGTTCGCCCGATTGAAGCGGGCTAATCCGAAGCCGACAACAGAACTGCGTTATCGCTCACCCTTCGAGCTTTTGGTTGCGGTGATTCTGTCGGCACAGGCGACGGACAAAAGCGTCAACAAGGCGACCGAGAAACTTTTCAAAGTCGCGAACACGCCGCAAGCGATACGGAAGCTCGGATTGCGCGGGCTCAAGCGCTACATCAAATCGATCGGCCTCTACAACACGAAGGCGGCGAATATTCTCAAGACGTCGAAAATTCTCGTTGAGCGGCACGGCAGCCAAGTGCCGCGAACGCGCGAAGCGCTGCAGGCGCTTGCGGGCGTCGGGCGCAAGACCGCCAATGTCATTCTAAATACCGCCTTCGGCGAGCCGACGATCGCGGTCGATACGCATATCTTTCGCGTGGCGAATCGCACCGGGCTCGCGCCCGGTCGCAATGTCCGCGACGTCGAAGACAAGCTCCTCAAAGCGGTGCCACGGGCGTATCTGCACGATGCGCACCATTGGCTGATCCTCCACGGCCGCTACACGTGTACCGCCCGCTCCCCCCGCTGCGCGATGTGCCCGATCTACGGCCTGTGCGAATACACGGCTAAAACCGCCTAGACACGGGCGTTCGCGCGGTTTTCCCGCAAGGTTTCGATCTCTCCGGCGGGACCGCCGATCTATGATTTGGAGGGGTAGCGCGATAGAGTAAAAACCATGGGAAGTCTGGTGGCGAGTACGGGGCTCAGCTACGGTGGGCGAGCGCAAGCCGATCATGCGGTTCGCGCAGTGACCCAGGCGCTCGAGCGCGCGCGGCTCACGCGCGCGGGCGGCGTGCTGCTCTTTCTCACTCCGCACTACGCACCGAATCCGGAACCCTCGGTTCGCGCCGCCGCTCGCGCCGCCGGCTGCTTGCAAGTCATCGGCGCGACCGCGGCCGGCATTCTTACCGAAGAGGAATGGGTGCTCGATAGTCCGGGCGCCGCGGCGATGGTGTTCGCCGATCCCATCTCGCTTGCGCCCGCGGGCATGGAGACCGCCGACGATGAGGCGGTGCTCTTGAGTCTTTGCACGCCCTCGGGCTTGACCGCCGATTGGCTGGACGTACCGGCGCATCGCATCGGCGCGATTTCGGGCGATCTCTTCGGGCACGGGCCGTTCAAGGTATGGGCGAGCGGACGCGTCGCCGACAGCGGGCGCGCGGACGTGCGCATCCGCGGCGCGAACGGCGTGATCGGCGCCTCGCAAGGCGTGCGTGCGCTGACCTCGCCGATCGAAGTCGCCGAGGTGCAGGGTTACGATGTCAAACGACTCGGCAACTATCCGGCGCTCAACGTGCTCGTCAAGTCGCTGCCGGCCGGTATCCGCGAGATGGAGCGCATCCCGCTGCATCTCATCATGGGCGGTGTGACGTTCGGCGATCCGGTGACCGCGATTCGCGAGGGACGCTACCGGCTCAATCATATCGTGTCGGCGAATTTGCGCGATCAATCGATCACGCTGTCGCAAGCACTGAGTCGCGGCGAGCGCCTGTTCTGGGCGATGCGCGACGCGCTCACCGCGGAACGCGACATGCGCCAGATCATCGAGCATGCGGCGACGACGTTACGCGCGGCGCCGAGCTTCGCGCTGCTCTTCCCCTGCATGGGCCGCGGCCCGCACTTCTACGGCAACCGCGACCGCGATCTCGACGCGCTCACCGCCCGCTTCCCGCGCCTTCCCATCATCGGTATGTACGGCAACGGCGAGATCGGACCGCTCGACGACACGAACCATTTGTATCAATACTCGACGGTGCTCGGGCTCTTCGGCGCGCCGTCGAACTAACGTGCACGCGGCGACCGCCAAGGTGCGTTGATACATACCACGGCTCGGCCGCTCGATTCGAAGATCCTACTAAACGATTCGCGCTGAGACCGTGGTTCTCTTTTTTAACGCTGCCCGGACAAACCGGAGCTAACGCGCGATGGCGTCGTCTTCCGCTCCCGAACGATGGCTCGAAGAACACGGCGATGCGTTGTTCCGCTACGCGTATTTGCGGTTGCGTGACGATCACGCGGCCGAGGATCTGGTGCAGGAAACCCTTCTGGCAGCCTGGCGCACGCGCCACCAGTTCGCCGGCAACTCGTCGGAGCGTACCTGGCTCGTCGGCATCTTGAAGCACAAGCTCGCCGATCACTGGCGCCGGCGCGCGCGCGAGTCGAAGGCGTTCGAACCGCCGGACGGTGGCGATGCCGAGCAGGACGATTTGCTAACCCGACTATTCGACGCCGCCGCGAACGATCATTGGCGCAACGCCCCTTCCGCATGGCGAGACCCCGACGCCGCGCTCGAACAACAACAGTTCTGGCGCGTCTTCGCCGACTGCCTTGCGGCGTTGCCACCGGCGCAGGCACAGGCCTTCAGTCTCTGGGAGATCGACGGTGTGACGGGAGAGGAGGCGTGTAAGGTACTGGAGGTCGCGCCGACTAACCTCTGGGTCATACTGCACCGAGCGCGATTGCGTCTGCGACAATGCCTGGAGAACCATTGGTTTGGGCGCGCGTCGAAGGGGTGATGCCGGCATGTTGAGCTGCAAGGACGTCAGTGTGTTGATATCGCAATCGATCGATCGACGATTGTCCTGGCGCGAGCGGTGGCGAGCCCGTACGCACTTGCTCATTTGCACGGCGTGTAGGCGCTTCAAACGGCACGTAGAGTTTTTGCATAAGGCGACGCGTCAGTACGCGGATGAAGGTCTGCGGGCGGCGCACCGGTTGGGACTGTCCGTGGTCGCTCGCGATCGGATCCGTCAAGCGCTGGCGCGAGAACGATGACACCGCGAGGCGCTTGAGAGTGCACTACTATTATTAACAGTGCATTTCCAACCGACAGCGGAGAAACGAACATGAAGAAAACTGAAGCCATGATCGCCAGCGCCATCGCCGGCTTGCTCGCCCTGCCGGCTGGCGCCATCGCGGCCGATAAACCGATCGTGCACTGCTTCGAACGGGAGCGTTGTTATGGCGTCGTGAAGGCCGGCAACAACGATTGCGCCACGGCGTCGTCTTCTTGCGCCGGCACGGCGAAGCAGGACTACCAGAAGGACGCGTGGGTTTACTTGCCGAAGGGCACTTGCGCGAAACTCGGCGGCACCGCAAAGCCACCGAGCGTCGCGAAGAGCGGGGCCGAGACAAAGTGATCCACCTCGATTCACTCTTCTTATTCACTCACTAGGAGTCATTGCAATGAAACGTTCCGAAGCCACAGTCGCCAGCGCGGTAGCCGGGTTACTCATGCTTGCGACACTTTCGCCGAGCGCTCAAGCCGCGAAGGATGAAGCGCCGGCCGTGGAAAAGTGCTACGGCGTCGCCAAGGCCGGGAAGAACGACTGCCAGACGAAGATGAGTTCATGCGCCGGCACCTCTAAGCAGGACGCCCAGAAGGACGCCTGGATCTCCGTGCCAAAGGGCACGTGCGAAAAAATTGTCGGCGGCTCGTTGCAAGCAGCGAAGAAGTAATCGCGTGCCGGCGGTTGCGACTCGAACGGCGATCGCGATCCCGGCTCGCGCCGGGATCGGGCTGCGCGCGCCGCACCATCAACAAGTGATCGAGACCCGGCCGGACGTCGGCTGGCTCGAAGTCCACAGCGAAAATTATTTCGGCGACGGCGGCTCGCCCCTCGACTATCTCGAGCGCGCGCGGGAGCTATATCCCGTAAGCTTGCACGGCGTCGGGCTGTCGCTCGGCTCGACCGACCCGCTCAACCGCGAGCATCTGCGTCGATTGAAGCGACTGATCGCGCGCATCGAGCCGGGCCTCGTTTCGGAGCATCTGTGCTGGTCCTCGGTGGACGGCCGCTACCTGAACGATCTGCTGCCGTTGCCGTACACGGAGGAAGCGGCGGCGCACCTCGTGGTCCGCATCGAGGAGGCGCAAGAATTTCTCGGGCGGCAAATACTCATCGAAAATCTTTCGAGCTACTTGCAATACGCGCATTCGACGATCCCCGAATGGGAATTTCTCGCCACGATCGCCGCGCGCGCCGACTGCGGGATTCTGCTCGACGTCAACAACATCTACGTGAGCGCGCGCAATCATCGCTTCGATCCGCTGCTTTATCTACGCGCGATACCGTCGGCGCGCGTGCAGGAAATCCATCTCGCCGGCCACATGATCAAGCGTTTCGACGATGGCGATATTCTGATCGATACGCACAACGCCCGCGTGAGCGCGGACGTATGGGCGTTGTATCGATATACCCTGTCGCATCTCGGGGCGCGACCGACACTGATCGAGTGGGATACCGATCTGCCGGAGCTCGCGGTGCTGATCGACGAGGCGCGCCTTGCTTCCGATCTTATGGCCTATGCGCGTGACACCGTCGCTGCGTGACTTGCAGCAGGCGTTCGCCGCCGCCGTCTACGCGGACGACGCGGCCGTACTCGCGCATGTGTCTGATGGGATTTTTCCCGCGGCGCGGCATATCCAGATCTATCGCCGCAATACGTTCGCGACTCTGACGGATGCGTTGGCGGCCGACTATCCCGTCGTGCGACGACTCGTGGGCGATGGCTTCTTCGACTACGCCGCCGATGGCTACGTCCGGCGCCATCCGCCCGGCAGCGGTAATCTGCACGATTTCGGCGGCGCGTTCCCCGAGTTCCTCGCGGCGTTCCCACCAGCGCAATCCCTCGCCTATCTACCCGATGTCGCGCGCCTGGAATGGGCGCGCCAAGAAGCCTATCACGCCGCCGATGTGGCCTCGCTCGACGTGGATGCGCTTGCCGCCGTGCCGCCGGAGAAATACAGCGCCCTGATATTCGAGCTACATCCTTCGGTACGCGTGCTCGCGTCCGCGTATCCCGTGCTAGCAATTTGGCGGGTCAATCAACCCGACGCGCAAGGCGAGACGACCGTCAATCTTGATCAAGGGTCGGAACACGTGTTGGTTTCGCGTTCCGGTTTGGTCGTTACGATGGCGCCGCTTGGTTCGGGCGAGTACGAGCTGCTACGCGCGCTTGCGGCATCGACGCCGCTGGTGGCGGCAAGCGACGCCGCTATCAACGCCGACGCGAACTTCGACCTCATGCGGTCGCTGCATCGATATGTCCAATCGGGCACGATCACCGGGTTCCGTTTCGAATAGTCACCACAAGGAGCATATCGTGTCATCCGCCATTGCTCGTTTCGCTAAACCCGTGATCGGCGTTTTGGAATTCCTGGCGCCGCTCGCCGATCTCGGCATACGCCTGTGGATCGCGAAATTCTTCTGGGATTCGGGGCTCAGCAAAATTTACGCGGATGGCGCTTTCCCGTTCATACACGTAAACCCGACGACGATCACGTTGTTTCAGACGGAGTACCACGTTCCGGTACTCTCGCCGATGGTGGCCGCTTATCTCGGCACGGCGGTGGAGTTAATCTTTCCGGTGATGCTCGCGATCGGTCTCGGCGGAAGGTTCGCGGCCGCGGTGTTGTTCGTCTTCAATATCGTCGCAGTCGTTTCCTACCCGGGCCTGGAAGAGTTTGGGATCGCGCAGCATCAGCTCTACGGCACGCTTCTATTGTTGCCGCTACTGGGTGGCCCCGGAAAAATTTCGGTCGACTATTTTATTCGGCGGCGCTATATCGGGTAGGCAAAAGGAAGAAGGAAAATTAAAGCACGATGTCCTGAAACGCCGCCACATCCGGTCGTCCAGCCGCGAACCGAAACCGTGGTTTGACCGGTTTGACCTCGAATCTTCCGCGCGCAGGAAGCGCCAACAGCAGACTCGAGACGGTACCGAATCCAACGTCGGTTACTACGTTCATCGCGCCTTCGCGCGCGGCATCGGCGTCCGACTCGCGGCTGGCGAGCAGTTGCTCCCATTCCGACCAATCGCCGCTCTCGGGATCGGGCACGCGCGCCTCGCGCACGCGCGGCAGGTAACGGCGAATGCGCGGGGAAGACAAATCGTTGCAATCATGCGCCGTGAGCATGGACACCCCCGGCGCCAGCGCCATCGCTTCGACGTGGGGAGAATCGGCTTGCTCGGTGTGTCGAAGCCAATAGACGCCGTTGTTATCGGCGATGACCAGATTGAACGCGCGATAGGCGGCCGGGTTCACATGCGCGAGCGCTTCGGCGGCGGTTTTCGCCTCGGCGTGATCCAGCGCCTCCAACACGAGCTCGCCGCGACTGCGCTTTCCGCTCGCCGGGCCGAGCGTACCCGGACGATTCATGATGCCGGCGGCCACGCCGTCGTCGTTCAACCCGAACCAGGTTCCTCCGCCAAGCTCATCGAGTCCTGCGACGACGTTCGAGCGGTCGGGCCAATGACGACCCGGCGGGCGCCACGGGCGGTCGAGCATTTCGTCTCGATTGGCCGCCATCAGTACCGGCCAGGGGTGCTCGGGCCGAAAGAGCACAATAAGCGTACACATTGGAAAGCGAACGCCTCGTCTGTAAAGTGTGCGCAATGCCCTACGACATCGCCCCTCAACAATCATCCATGATACCCGAGGACCAGTCGCCGACCACTGCGAGGATGCACTCGCCTGCTCCTTCTTTCCGTACCGCGCTCGCTCGCCATGGCATGGGCGACTTGTCACGCTCGACACTGCGCGAGCTGCAAGTGAACGTCGGACGACTGTGTAACCAGGCGTGCAACCACTGTCACGTGGATGCCGGACCGAAGCGCACGGAGATCATGACGTGGGAAACGATGCAGAAAATTCTCGCGTGGGCACACGCGGTGCGAATCAAGCGCGTCGACATCACCGGGGGAGCACCGGAACTTAATCCAAATTTCCGTCGATTCGCGGACGCCTTCATCGCGATGGGAGCCGGCATTACCGCTCGTTGCAACCTGACCGTGCTGCTCGAACCGGGGCAAGAGGAGTTGGCGGTATGGTACGCCGCGCGCAATGTGCGGGTGGTTGCTTCGCTGCCCTGCTATACGCGTGCCAACGTCGATGCGCAGCGCGGCGACGGCGTGTTCGATAAGAGTATTCTCGCGCTGCGCCGGCTAAACGAAATGGGCTATGGGCATGCAGCCGAGCTTGTGCTCGATCTGGTTTACAATCCCGGCGGCCCGTTTCTACCGGGCAGTCAGGAGAAACTGGAGGCTGACTATAAGCAGCGCCTGATGGCCGATTTCGGAATTGCGTTCAATCGCCTGCTGACGCTGACGAACCTACCCATCAACCGCTTTGCGCATTTTCTCGAGCGCACCGGTCAGTACGACAAGTACGTGCAGATGCTCGAAGCCAACTTCAACCCGGCGACAGTGTCGGAATTGATGTGTCGGCATCTGGTGAGCGTGGATTGGCTCGGGCACGTTTACGACTGCGACTTCAATCAAATGCTCGACCTGCCGCTCGCGGGTGGCGCGCCGCGTTATGTCTGGGACATCGATGTCGATGGCTTGATCGATAACCGCATCGCTACCGGCCCGCACTGCTTCGGTTGCACCGCCGGCGAGGGCAGCAGTTGCGGTGGTGCGTTGACGCACATTCGATGACAACGTCGAACCCGCTAACGACCAAACGACAAGCGGTCTTTTCTCTTTCTTTCCGGCTTGTACACAGTTATCACGCCTGCACGTCGATATTGCTCAATTCAATATTGAGACTTGGCATGCTTAATAGTGAGCTCGGCAGTGCGACGCGGAGAGCTTTACGAGACTAATGCAGTTAAGACTGGCCGCGTCGCAGAGGAATGAGTACGTCGATTTAGAATACGTCTACGTAAACTGAATTCAATTTACCTTCATTCTGACTCGATTCGACGCTTTCCGATCGCTCGATCCATTCGTGTCAAGAGAGAATCTTCGAGTCGCTATGGATCATCATCGTTGACTTGCCGAAAAATCTCTGTTAATCATTCGTGACATTCTTGTGGCAAAACAAATATAATTGCCGCGACAAGTACACGTTAAAACAAAAACTAACGTCCAAATTTCAAAAATGACTACCACCACGACATGTTCTTATGGACTACACGGGGCGCCAGGATCATGGACGATCGCGTACAGAAAACATTTAGGATAGTAGCTGTCGCGCTAGTACTTCTCGCGTCCGTCTTGTTTTTCGGACGCGCAGAATCCGATACGTCTCGCAAGGCGGGGACGGAGGCCGCTCCGCAACCGTACGGCATGGTTGACCACAAAGTTAACACCGGCCCGTACGATCCCGGCATCGCGGTAAACAAAGAACAATCTCCCTTCTACCCTTCGCGCGCGTCATCGGGCGGGCGCAAGGTCACGTCATCGATGTTCGACGCGCCCGAGGTCTGCGGCGGCTGTCACACGGAAATCTACAAGCAGTGGAAAGGATCGATGCACTCGAACGCATGGACCGATCCTATCTACCGCGCGGCACTCGATCACGTCAGCAAAAGCTCCGGCGGCTCGGTCGATAATCTGTGCATGGGTTGCCACACGCCGATCGGCGTCGTCACCGGGGAAGCGAACCCGGCCGGGAAAGGCATGAGCGAAGTCGCCGATCGCGGCGTCCAATGCGAGGTATGCCACAACATCTCCGAGACCAACGGCATCGGCAACGGCGCCTACGTGTTGACGCCGAAGCTGAACGGCCGGCCGCTCAAGTTCGGCTCGCTCAAGGATGCACAATCTCCCTATCACGATACCGCGTATTCCGTGTTGCACACGAAGTCGGAATTTTGCGGCCAATGTCACGACGTGAGCCACCCGTTCAACCAACTGCCGATCGAGCGCACGTATACAGAGTGGAAAGACAGCGTCTATGCCGGCATGGGCGTGCAATGCCAGGATTGCCACATGAAGCCGGCTCCCGGCAAGGCGACGGCGTTCAGCAAGGAGCGGGAGAAGATTTATTCGCATTACTTCGTCGGCGGCAACGCGATCGTGCCGAAGCTGCTCGGCAGCGACACCCACTCGGACATGGCGGTCAAGCAACTACAGAACTGCGCCACCGTCGAGATCACGCCCCCGAAATCGCTCGAAATCGGCAGGTCGGCGACCGTGCGCGTGAAGGTCACGAATACCGGCGCGGGCCATAAGCTTCCGACCGGTTTCCCCGAAGGTCGAGAAATGTGGCTCGACTTCAAAGTGACCGACGCGAGAGGTAAAACCGTTTACCGGCTCGGTGACGTCAAGGACGGCAAGACCGAGCCCGAAACGAAATCGTTCAAGGTCGTGCTCGGCGACAAGAACGGAAACATCGTTGACTTGGAGCTGCTCGAGGCCGACCGCATCCTGTACGACACACGCATTCCCGCCAAGGGCTTCAGCGAGCTCGAGTACACGTTCTTCGTCGAGCCGGGCACCAAAGGCCCGCTAACTATCACCGCCGATCTCAATTACTGGTCGGTGTCGCCCGAGTGGATACAACGGCTGATGGGCGACAAGGCGCCGCACGTTCCGATCATCAAAATGGCGTCGACTCAAGCGAAAGTCGATGTCGCGTCAACGAAAACCGCCGCTTCATCCGCGGTACTCTCTGCAAAGTACTAGAAGAACTTGTCTCACCGCCGCGATGGTATTGCGGCGGCATTTTTTCGGCGGCAATCTAGCGGCTAGCGCCGTTTAGTTCGGCTACAGAGTGGCGGCACGCGACGTTCCCGCGACCGGTCCACGCACTCGCCACAGCCATCCGATGGATATGAAACTAGCCAGAGTATTTCTTTTTCTCGGTGCCGTGAATGCGCTGATCGCGGTCGTTGCGGGAGCGCTCGGCTCGCATGCTCTCAAGGAACAACTCTCCGTCGGTCAACCCGCGTTGTTCCAAACAGCCATTCAGTATCACATGTTCCATGCCGCCGGCCTGCTCGTCATCGGTGTGGTCGCGGCCCTTCGCCCGCCGTCGGCGTTGCTCGCATGGGCGGGTGCGCTGATGTTTGTCGGGATCGTGCTTTTCTGTGGGAGTTTATACGTCGGCGCAATCACGGATCTGCGCGGCGCTAGCGTGGTCGCGCCACTGGGCGGCGTGGCTTTCATCGTCTCGTGGATACTGCTGGCGGCGGCAAGCGTCAAATCCTGAGAGCCCGCCCTCGCGCAAAAAGGGGGTGGGCGCGCAAGCGACTTGGCGCGTCTGCAAGCGTATTGCAGACCATTGAACTATAGAAAACGCCGCAGGGACGGATGATCTCGAGCGACTAGCCAAAGGTCCGCAGCCGTGTCGATGTCACGCAAGGAAGGAAGCAACGTGAAGTCGATGCCGATCGCTTGCGCGCGTTCGAGCGTCGCCGACAACACGCACGGACCGCCCCACGCGATGCCCGCGAACAGCTCCTCGCGCGCTCGGCTCAAGCCGATCAGGTAGTAGCCGCCGTCGTCCGTCGGTCCGAGTACGTTGTCTCCGCGCGCAAGCGCGCTATTCGCGTCGTCGAGAATTTCCCACGGACAGTGCGGCACGTCGCACCCGAACGCCGCCGCCGCGCCGTGGCGCTCGATACCGAAGGCGATGGCGCGGTGCATGCGCGCGCCAAGATCGCCTTCACCTTGTTCGATCAACACGACCCCGAGCTTCGCGAGATCGTGAAACAACGGGTAATCCGCGTCGGGGGCCGCGCACAGATAGGCCGCCCCCGGCCAGCTTGCCACCGCCAGCTCGACAGTTTCTCGGATCAGAAACGCGGCGATCTCCGCCGCTTGTTCGGACGTGTACTCCGGTTGCAGGCGCGTTTTGACTTGCCCCGGTCGGGGCTGCTTGGCAAAAATCATGAGCGCCGGTTGAGCCATGACTATTTATACCACCGCGCGAGCCATCGCGGCGCGACGCCGAGCGCGTAGAGCGCGCGCAGCATCCACATGCGCAGAATCGTGCGAACGATGCCGTCCCGCTCCCAACGCCGGCTGGACGCGATGGCGCGCACGCGGATTCGATGCGGGCGGCCGATTCGCTTCAAGCGTCGCGACAGCTCGATGTCCTCCATAAGCTCTATCGGCGCGAAGCCGCTGAGCGACGTAAATATATCGCGACGCACGAACATTGCTTGATCTCCGGTCGCGATGCCGGTCAACGCGGATCGCGCGTTCATGAGCCATGCGATCACGCGAAATACCGCGCGCGTTCCGGACAAGCGCACGTCGAACCGCCCCCACGCGGCGCCGTGTACGACCGCATCGCGAACAAGCGCGGTTGCTTCCCTCGGCAACACGGTGTCGGCGTGGAGAAACAACAAGATGTCGGAGCGCGCCGCGCGCGCGCCGGCGTTCATCTGCGTCGCTCGGCCACGCTCGGCACGGAGCAGCCGAGCCTCGCTCCGAACAAGCCCCGCCCGCAGCCGCTCGCCCGTCACCGGATCGCCCGCCTCGACCACGATCAGCTCGTCCGGCGCGAGCGCCCGGCAGCGATCGAGCTGCCGCTCCACGTCCGGCTCGATGAAAACCGGAACGATGATCGCCAGTGTCGGCACGGGCGCCGCCAGCGTTAGTTCGGTTTCATGCGCTGCAGCTCGCGCAACCGTACGAGCTTCAGCGCCAGAATAACGATCAGGCTTGCGTGAAGGAAGAAATCGAGGATATCGATCGACTGATCAAGCTGACCGGACGCGAGCAACTTGAGCTTCTGCCACAGATGCGGCTCCGCGAACGGCGGTGACAGACCGAGCAACACCGCCGCGATCGCAAGCGGCACGATCGGCAAATAATCGAGCCAACGCAACGGATTCAACGACTCAATGGCCGCGCTGAGAACCCTTTTGTATGAGCTCGATGCGATAGCCGTCGGGATCTTCGACAAATGCAATCACCGTGGTGCCGTGCTTCATGGGCCCAGCCGGACGAACGACGCGGCCGCCGCGCCGTTCGATGTCGGCGCACGCCTGATACGCGTCGTCGACTTCGAGCGCGATGTGCCCGTAACCGCCGCCGAGATCGTACTTCGGCGTGTCCCAGTTGTGCGTCAGCTCGATCGCCGCCTCTTCTGACTCCGGCCCGTAGCCGACAAAAGCGAGCGTGAACCGCCCGTCCGGATAATCCTGCCGGCGCAGCACATGCATGCCGAGCACGTCGGTATAGAACTTGAGCGATCGTTCAAGATCGCCCACCCGGAGCATGGTATGGAGTATGCGCATTGTAGTCGCTCGCTTTCTATTCTGGACCGTCGGACTTACGCGCCGTCTCGCCTCACCCGAAATGACACACGTAGTCCAGCAGCTCCAGTACTTCGATCTCGAACTCTTTCTTTGGCGGCACCGTAAAGCTTGCGCCCGCACTGTATTCGCTCGCGGAACCGCCGGCGATACGCACGCGGCAGCGCCCTTGCGTGACGTCGATTCGCTCCGGCTCGTCCGGGGTAAATCGATAGCGTCCCGGCAGCATGATACCGAGCGTCTTGCGTTGACCGGATACCGTAGTCACCGTTCGGCTCGTGACGCGACCGTCGTGAAAAACGTTCGCCTTCTTTTTCACCTCGACGTTCTTGAAGCTCATGGTCTTTCCTTTATTTCTTTCTGCGTTTGCGCGCGGCGATGCGTATACGCAGCGCGTTCAACCGGATGAAACCTTCCGCGTCTTTCTGATTGTACGCACCGCGGTCCTCCTCGAAAGTGACGACCGCGGGATCAAAGAGGTCGTCGGTCTCGGACTTCCGTCCGACGACCATGACGTTGCCCCGGTACAATTTCAGGCGCACCACGCCGTTCACGGTCTCCTGCGATGCGTCGATCATCGTCTGCATCATACGGCGCTCCGGGCTGAACCAGTAGCCGTAATAAACCAGGCTCGCATAGCGCGGCATCAGCTCGTCTTTGAGATGCGCGACTTCGCGGTCGAGCGTGATCGACTCGATCGCCCGATGCGCCTTCTGCATGATCGTCCCGCCCGGCGTCTCGTACGCGCCGCGCGACTTCATGCCGACGTAGCGATTCTCCACGATGTCGGTGCGGCCGATCCCGTTCGCGCCGCCGACTTCGTTCAGCTTCGCCAGCACCCGCGCCGGGCTCAGCGCCTTTCCGTTCACCGCGACGACGTCGCCCTTCTTGTACGTCAGTTCGATGTACGTCGGCTTGTTAGGTGCCTTCTCCGGCGCCACCGTCCAGCGCCACATGTCCGCCTTCGGCTCGACCCACGGATCCTCCAGCTCGCCGCCCTCGTAGGAAATATGCAGTAGGTTCGCGTCCATCGAGTACGGCGATTTCGTCCCGCGCTTCATCTCGACCGGAATGCCGTGCTTCGCGGCATACTTGAGCAGCGACTCGCGCGAGGTGAGATTCCACTCGCGCCACGGCGCGATGATCTTCACGTTCGGATTGAGGCTGTAATACGTCAGTTCGAACCGTACCTGATCGTTCCCCTTCCCCGTCGCCCCGTGCGCGACCGCATCGGCGCCAGTTTTTTTAGCAACTTCGATCTGCCCCTTTGCAATCAACGGCCGCGCGATCGACGTGCCGAGCAGGTATTCGCCTTCGTACAGCGCGTTCGCGCGGAACATCGGGTAGACGAAATCGCAGACGAATTCCTCCTTGAGATCCTCGATGAAGATCTCCTTCACGCCCATCTTCTTCGCCTTGGCGCGCGCGGGCTCCAACTCTTCACCTTGACCGATGTCGGCGGTGAACGTCACGACTTCGCAGTCGTAGGTTTCTTGGAGCCATTTGAGGATGACGGAAGTGTCGAGCCCGCCAGAGTATGCCAAGACGACTTTTCTTATCTTCTGTGCCATAGGTTTCCAAGCAATGGTTCAATCGCAATTGGTCGCGCCAGCTCGCCTCCAGGGCGTTCGATCCAGCTGCGCGGCGCCATTCTAACCCGGAATCTTCCGACGCCGAGAATAACGCCGCTCGCGCGCGCCTCCACAGTGACGCACAACGGCACGGCGGTAACGCATCGTCGCGTAACGCAAATCCGTCGCGTCGACGCTCGTGGTCTATGCTTACTCCCTATAAGAGGCCAAGTGCCCAAGGGGGTAGCGCCATGAGAATCGGATTGATGACCGATGCGGCGTGTGATTTGCCGTCGCATTTTCTGCAACAGCACAACGTCGAGGTGCTGCCGATAAACTTAGCGTTCGGCGACCGAAGCGTCCTCGACATCCGCGACGTTTCTCTCACCCTCCAGTTCTATCGCTCGTACATGGGAAACAAGAACCTGCAGGCGGAGACCTCGCCGTTGAGCGTCGATGAGACGACCAATGTCTTCAAAACGCTGCTGCCCAAATACGATAAGGTGCTTTGCATCGTCGTCGCCGCAAGTCGCAGCAAGATTTATGAGCACGCCACCAACGCATCGTATGCCGTCCTGCAGCAGTTGCGCGAATTCCGCCGGACCGGCAACGCCCCCGTGACGCTCAACGAACAGTTCTCCATCCGCATCCTCGATAGCGATTCGCTATTTACCGGTCAAGGCGTCCTGGTGTACGCGGCGCTTCGCAGCACAGAGGAAGGCATGTCATACGCCAGCATCGTCAGCAGCGTGCAGGAGCTCATTCCCAAAGTACACGGCTACCTCGTGCCGCGGGATCTTTATTATTTGCGCAGTCGCGCCAGCAAGCGCGGCGACAAATCCGTCAGCCTGCTGCGCTATCTGGTGGGGACCGCGCTCGACATAAAACCGATCATCGAAGCCTGCCGCACCGAGACCCAGGCGATCAACAAGGGGCGCGGGTTCGAACAGACGGTGCAAAAGGTGTTCAACCAAGCGGCAGCTGACGTCGAAGCAGGCTTGAAGCTCCCTGCGGTCGTCATGAGCTACGGCGGCAACCCGAAAGAAGTCACCGACACCGCCGGTTACAAGCGATTCGCCCAGATGGCCAAACCGCGCGGCATCAAGCTCTTGCTATCGGTCATGAGTCCGACCGCCGGCATCTACGTCGGCCCGCGCGCGTTCAGCCTCGCGTATGCGATCGATGGTTATGACAATGGGTTTATCTGGCGCGCGGATGATT
>JBGPKL010000024.1:0-50629 GCA_041485885.1 Sulfurifustaceae bacterium | reverse complement strand
GCTCAACAACAAGATCCGCGTCCTGCAGCGTCGTGCATACGGTCTGCGCGACGAGGAATACCTGCGGCTCAAGATACTGACATGCATGTTGCCGGTGCTCTAAAATGATCGAAATCACCCACACGATTTCACGAAGACCCATTTTTATTACCCTCTCCTTATCTAGGGAGAGGGCAGGGTGAGGGTTCTTAGTCGAGCGCCTGTTCGGCGCGCTTGTCGAGCTGTAATAAATATACTTGTGGGTCAACCACCCACAAGTACAGTTATTACATCGACAGAGGCGCCCAAAGGGCGCTCGATCCTCCTGCTCCGGTATAATCGCCCGGAATTATCTGTAAACATCATGACCTCGACCTCCGCTATCGATATCACCGCCGACCGGCAAGACGTGCCGTCATCGCTATCGCGTCTGCGCGTCACGGAAATTTTCTATTCGCTCCAAGGCGAAGCGCGGACCGTTGGTTGGCCGACGGTGTTCGTGCGCCTCACGGGCTGTCCGCTGCGCTGCCACTACTGCGACACGACTTACGCGTTTCACGGGGGCGAATCGTTCGGGCTCGATGACATCGAGCGACGTATCGCGCAATACGCCCCGCGCTACGTCACGGTCACCGGCGGCGAGCCGCTCGCGCAGCCGGGTTGCCGCGAGTTGCTCAAGCGCCTGGCGTGCCGTGGGTACGGCGTATCGCTCGAAACGAGCGGAGCGATCGACATTGCCGGCATCGATCGGCGCGTCAGCATCGTCATGGACTTGAAGACGCCGGGGTCGGGGGAAGAAGCGCGCAACCGTTACGACAACATCGCGCATCTCGAAGCGAAGGATCAAGTGAAGTTCGTCATCTGCGATCGCGCGGATTACGAGTGGAGCCGCGCGAAGCTCGATGCACATCGGTTGAGCGAGCGCTGCGAAGTGCTGTTCTCTCCGGCGTGGGGCCAGTTGAATCCCGGTGAGCTCGGCGACTGGATACTGGCCGATCGTCTCAACGTGCGCCTACAAGTTCAGCTGCACAAGATCTTGTGGGGCGATGTCCCCGGGCGTTGAAATGCGCAAGGCCGTGGTTCTCCTCTCGGGTGGTCTCGATTCCGCGACCACGCTCGCTATCGCGCGCGCGGACGTCGACGCCTGCTACGCGCTTACTATCGACTACGGGCAGCGTCACCGCGCCGAGCTCGATGCGGCGGTACGCGTTGCTCGCGCGCTGAGCGCGGTCGAGCATCGCGTCGCGCGTGTCGACCTTTCGTGGATCGGCGGTTCGGCACTTACCGACGCGCGGATTCCGGTTCCCGATCGGCCGAGCGTCGGTATTCCGGTCACCTACGTGCCCGCGCGTAACACGATTTTTCTCGCGCTCGCGTTGGGTTGGGCCGAGGTCCTGGGTGCCGAAGCCGTGTATATCGGCGCCAACGCCGTCGATTACTCGGGCTACCCGGATTGCCGGCCGGAATATCTCGCGGCGTTCGAACGGCTGGCCGCGCTCGCGACGCGCGCAGGTGTGGAAGGTAACCCGACCCGCATTCGCGCGCCGCTGGTCACGCTTTCGAAGGCGGAGATCATCAAAACCGGCGCGCGTCTCGGCGTCGATTTTGCGCTGACGCTGTCGTGCTACGATCCCGACGCCGCTGGGCGGGCGTGCGGTGTGTGCGACGCGTGTCGGCTGCGTGCTACAGGCTTCGGTTCGGCCGGAATACCGGATCCCACCACGTACCAACGAGTGCGCTAAAATCTCCACCGCGATCTTCTCGGCGGCGGTTCTTCGATGGAGCTTTCCACGGTACATCAAGTAGCGCTCGGCGGTTTTTTGGTCGCCGTCGCCTTCGGTGCGATCGCTCACCGCACGCGCTTTTGCACCATGGGCGCGATCAGTGATTGGGTGAACATCGGCGACACGGCGCGACTACGCGCCTGGTTCTTGGCGATCGGGGTCGCCATCCTCGGTGCTCAATTCCTCACGGTGTTGACGCCGATCGATTTTCACAAATCCATTTATCTCACGACCGATTTCGGCGGGCTCGGGTATCTTTTCGGCGGGTTGTTGTTCGGCATCGGCATGACGCTCGCCTCGGGATGCGGTCAACGCTCGCTCGTGCTTGTCGGCGGAGGGAATCTCAAATCGTTGGTGGTGCTGCTGGTGCTGGCGGTTACGGCATACATGACCTTGCGCGGCCTGCTTGCGCTCGTTCGCCTGCACGTCATTGAAGCGACGAACGCCGATCTCTCGGCTTACGGGATGATGGATCAGAGCATCCCCAGTTTCGTCGCGATTATCGCGCACGCGGAGACTAACCGCGTGCTTCATTGGGGCGTCACGTTGCTATTCGGGTTGGGTTTGGTTGGCTGGGCCTTCAGTAGCGCAAGCTTTCGTCGCCGCTTCGATCAAATATTCGCTGGTGCGAGCGTCGGCCTGCTCGTCGTCGCCGGATGGACCATCACGGGAATGATCGGCGCCGATGAGTTCGAACCGGTACGCCTCGAATCGTATTCCTTCGTGGCGCCGGTCGCCGAGAGTCTGCAATACCTGATGACCTTCACCGGATCGACCATCGGTTTTGGCGCCGCCGCCGTGTTCGGAGTGGCGCTCGGGTCGTTTCTTTATGCGATCGTCACCGGCAACTTCCGCATCGAGGGTTTCGCCTCACGCGAAGACTTGCTCGCTCATCTCGCCGGCGGCGCGCTCATGGGTTTCGGCGGCGTCTGCGCGCTCGGCTGCACGATCGGCCAGGGAATCACCGGAATGTCGACGCTGGCCCTCGGCTCGCTGCTGACTCTAGTCGCCATCATCTTTGGCTCAGCCCTTACCATGAAAGTGCAATACCACTTGCTCGACGAGGTCGGCTTCCCGCGTGCTTTGCGGCTTGCGCTGGCGGATGTGCGCTTGATGCCCAGACGACCCAAGGCGAAGATGGTTTGACAGTCCTGCCCACCCCTTAGATAATCCCGCGTCCTTTCTCCCCACGCTCCCGGGCCGTTAGCTCAGTCGGTAGAGCAGCTGGCTTTTAACCAGTTGGTCGCAGGTTCAACTCCTGCACGGCCCACCATTGTTTCAACAACTTACGGCGACACAATTTCCGCAGCCACATGACCTGTGCCGGAAAACGTGCGAAGCTTCTCGGCGTGCTCGGCAAGATGCGCCGAAGACAGATGCGCATAGCGCTGCACCATCGCAAACGTACTCCAGCCGCCAAGCTCCTGTAGCACATGCAACGGTGTACCGGCTTGCACGTGCCACGAGGCCCAGGTATGGCGCAAGTCGTGCCACCGCAAGTGGGCGATACCCGCTCGTTTGAGCGCCGCACGCCAGCCTTTGTTGTTGCATCTCGCCATAGACTGACCGCGATACACGAACACGCGCTCCCGATGTTTGCCGAGTTGGCGCCGAATTACCGCAACCGCTTCGGCATTGAGTGGTACGGCGATCGCCTTCTTCGTCTTCGCCTGATCGGGATGAATCCAGGCGGTTTTTCTTGCCAGATCCACCTGCGACCATGCCAAACCCGTGACGTTGCGCTCTCTCAACCCGGTAGCGAGCGTGAATCGCATCATCTCCGCCAAATGCGGCGGCAGCACCGAAAGCAGCTTTCCCGACTCTTCCTTGGTCAGCCAACGTATCCGCGGTTTCGGCTCCGGCAGCATCCGTATTGCCGGCGCTCTGTCGATCCACTCCCATTCACGGGTCGCTCGTCGTAACACCGCTCGCGCGATTTCGAGCATGCGATTCACGGTCGAGTTTGACACCTCTTCCGCTTTTCGCGCCTTGGCGACTTCATCCAGCAAGTCTCTGGTCACTTGATCGAGCCACTTGTCGTGCAACCAACGATCCAAGACACGCAAGTGCAACTTCTGATCTTTCAGAGACGGCTGGTTTTCCTGCTCCAACAGAAAGCGCGCTACCGCTTCCTGCCACGTCCGGCGTGCTCGCTCACCTAATCGCGAAACACGCCAGCGCTCCGCCTTGAGCTTGTCTTCAAACTCCCGGGCTAACTTTTTGTTGTCAGTCCCAGCAGAGCAGCGTACCTCGCGTCCATCGGGGGTCGTGAATCGGACCCACCACTGGTGCGAGTCGTTCCTTTTATAGAGTGCCATTGGGATTGCTCCTTTCCCTCCGGCATCCGTCGCGGGGGAATGTACCTTGATCGCAACCAGTTCGCCAAGTCCTCTTCCAGAAACACCCAACACTTACCCGGTTTCGCGGCGGGTAGAACGCCCGTGAGGGCGAACCGGCGAACCGTTTGCGGATGCATCTTGAGGAACCGGGCGGCTTCCCGGAGATCGAGCGTCTTCATGTCCGGAAACGCACGACCGTTAAGGGAGGCCGGTATCGAGTATCCATATTCAACTGTAAGTAATGCTTACCAATGCAGACGAAGTAAGCCCTGCGCGCACAAGCACAGGGTAATCAGTTAAGCGGAAGTCTCGGCCGACAGCGGTCGCGGGACATTGAGGTACATCGTGGTGCCGTCATCCAGCGTCCACGGCATCACGAACGACTCCAACGGGGAGGGCGAAGGTTTGACCCGGTAACCCTGCTCCAGAATACCCATCGCTTCAGACAGGTGGGCGGATTGGTCACGTGCCTGCACGAGGGCGACGCTGGTGACAATCCATGCCGCACCCAAGGCGAGCAACGCTCCCATCGCTCGTTGGTTCTTTCGCTGCAGTTCCGTCATGGGACCGGCGACGGCGTTGGTCAGGGCTGCTTCAAGAATGCTTCGTGCGCCTTCTTTCATGATGGGCGCTCCTCTTCTTCGTTTCTTGTCTCTGCATAAAGGGGTTGATGATGACCTCGACGACTTTGGACGCGTCGATCGAGCCATCGGGTTTTAGTACGTCAAACATTCGCATCGTCAATTCCGCGCGCACGCGCGCCGAAATGTTGAATTTCTTCGCCGGCAGCGTCTTCTCGAGCAACTCAAAACACTGCGTCAGCTGCTCCTTAGTGGGGGCGGCAGGCCCAGAGTTCGATCCCGGTTCCCCCGGCCGCCGCGGCCCTTGGCCGGTCAGGAGCCAGCGCAGCTCAAACCCCGTGAGGAAGGCAAAGCGCACCAAGTTCCCATTGGTCGGCGCGGTCGCTCGCTCCGGGTCTTCCGGCATCCACTGCGAGACGGCCGGGCGCTCGACGCCGCAGGTCTCGGCGATCTCGGTCTGTGTCTTGCCCGACTGCTGCCAGGCGTGGCGCAAGCGTTCGGCGACGGTTTTCATCGGGGGGTTTCCCAGTGACTGGTGCGTAAGTATAACTTACCGGATGCGGTAAGCAATACTTTACAATATGGTAAGTAATACTTACACTAAGTTCACCCCAAGGAGCTTGTTCCGACCGCCCGCACCATGAGTATCGCCGTCCTGATCTGGGCGTGGAAGCAGAGCCTTCCTCCCACGGATAAATATTTACTGCTGGCTTTCGCCGATCACGCCAACGACGAGGACTACACCTGCTATCCGTCGTTGACGCATCTCTCGAAGAAAACCGGATTCGATCGCTCGACGGTGTGGAAGATAGCCGAGCCACTGATTGCCGTCGGCGCGATCACTCGAGTCGGAATACACCGTTCCCAGGAAAGAAGAGTCAACCATGGCACAAACTAACCAAACGACTAAAAGCGGCCACACGATCGTCAGAATGTATGAACCCGGTGTCCGTCAGGTTCTGGAAAAATGGGCGTGGTGGCGCCGCAGCGGGCGGCTGGGTGCGGAGGTGGGCTGGCCCCGGAAGACGATCACCGGAAAATTCCTGGAAGGCATGCCGGGCACGACCTGTCCGACCTGTCACGGCAAGGGGCAGATTCCCGCAGCGCGGTTTCGGATCGCAAGGGTGATGCTCGTTTGTCCCACCTGCAAAGGCGAGGGAAGAGTCCTGCTCGATAAGACCGATCCGGAGAAGATCAACCCGGCCTATATCCGCTCGACGTATCGGGGCCAGGAGGACCAGACGATGGTGGTCGTGGATCGGCTCGTGTGTGAACTGCGCCAAAGCCCCAAGACCGAAAAGCATTACTACGTGCTGTGGTCCGAGTACGTCTCCCACAAATACGAAACCCAAGAGTGGAAGGCCGGCAAGCTTGGGATCAAGCACGGTTACTACCGCAAGTTGCTGCACGAGACGCATGCAATGATCGAGCGCGGATTACAGGATAGTGGTATCTACTTGGAGACGGCGCATCAGGCGAGCTAGGGTCTTAGTTTGAAGTCGGCTTCGGCGATCGGTGGAAGCAATTAGTCTACCAAAGGTCGATATCGGAAACATAAAATTGCGATGAACATCGAACCACACTCAGATCCAACGTCAACGATTGGATGCGATCGTGGTTTACGGCGTCAGCGAGCAGATGTACATCTACCGCGTCCGCATGACCGCGTCGACAAGAAGTTCCGGCGCCTCCGAGCGAAGACCGCTAAGGCCTAAGCTGCCCTCGCATCGGCGCGGGACCCGATACTTTTGGAACCGTATCGTGCGGGTACCCATCAGCTACCAGCAAAATTCTGAGGTCCCGTCTCCTTATCTATAATTTATTATTCAAATTCTGGCAACGCTGTGAATGTGCCGTATCAATGATTGAGCTGGAAAAAAGCGGGGTGCCCTTGGCGCCCCGCTGCCTATCTCCAACTACCGAAACATTTATTATGAAACTGCCTGCACGCCACCGGTCCTCTCGCGGAAGCGGATGGATCCTGTGTAGTACACAGCCAGCAGCATGCCGAGGAACCAAAGTACCGCCGTAATATACACGATGGTGGTAAAGCCGGCATCGAGGTATTGTGCTTCCGATCCGATACCCTTGAAGGCCACCAAGACGATACCGCCGATGACACCACCGACGGCATAGCCCAGATTCATCAGAAAGCTAAACGCACCCATGAACGAGCCGCGCGTCTCGATCGGCACCTTTGACACTGCTTCAGTTTGCAGCGCTGTCATTCGGAACGATTCGCTGATCATGTAAAGCGTCCACACCAGCCCCATGATCCAGATGATATTGATCGGTGTCGTCGGAAGATGGACCATCATCAAGATGGCGGCAATCATCCCGAAGCTCGCCAATACGATCAGCGGCCTTGCTCCGAGTCGATCGGTCAGTTTTCCAGCGTACATGCTAGTCACCATAGCGATGGCTCCGCCGATGGGGTAGGCCGTTATGAAGCCCTCCGGTGGGAACGATCGTGTGACAAAGAGGTAGGCAGTGCCATAAATCACATACATCCCCGCACCTACTCGTAGCAAGAAGATAATTGCCAAGAAACCTGAAAGACGTGGTGTGCGCAGGAACGA
The DNA here is from genome assembly GCA_041485885.1 of Sulfurifustaceae bacterium. GTDB lineage: Bacteria > Pseudomonadota > Gammaproteobacteria > Acidiferrobacterales > Sulfurifustaceae > JACQFZ01. Next base: position 43,367 of record JBGPKL010000024.1, on the reverse strand, counting down.
AAGATACCGGGTCAAAATCGCGCGCGGGCTAATTGCGTTTTTCGCGTTTGCGCTAGCGATGCTCCGAAGTCCGAGCGCGATGAGGAGCGACACCATGAACGAGAAGATTCCGATCGTCACAAATACCGAACGCCAGCCGAGCTCCGGCACTTTCATCAGCAGTACCGCTATCGGCGTACCGATAATGAGCGCACCCCACAGAGAAGCACCAACGAGACCAACGATGGAACCGCGCTTCTCGACAGGAAAGTAATCGGCAATATAGGCCAACGAGCAGAAGACGAGAGGGCTAAAAGTGACCGCGATCAGCAATCCAAAGGCATACAGGGACCAGACGTTCCAAGCATTGGCGAAAACGATGAGGGCAATGCCGTTTAGCAGTAGAGCACGCCATAGGATCACCTTTCTCCCGTGACGATCTGACATCGGACCGACGACGAGCGAAGCCAAGCCGACGACAAGCCCTTGGAGACCGGCCAAGAATCCGACCTGCGAAACGTCGATGGCGAGTTCGCGGGCTATATCGCGCACGAACAACGGCATCAGCAGCGGAACGATATATCCCAAAAAGGCCGCGCAAAAGAGCGCAGTCTTAATTAAACTTGACCGATCTTGAGTGCCCGAGCTGGTTGGTGTCATGACGTCCTCCTTGAGATTGAACTACATTTCTAGTATGATAGAAATATGGATGCAACGCAAGCGGTGAAGTCGCTCGGCGCCCTGGCGCAAGTAACGCGATTGGCTATTTATCGTGCGCTGATCCAGGCCGGCGGCGAGGGCCTCTCGGTGGGCGAGATAGGGACGAGAGTCGATGCGTCAGGCGCGACTCTGTCCTTCCATTTGAAAGAACTCGTACACGCGGGTCTCGTCGACGCTCGGCAGGACGGCCGATTTATTTACTACTCGGCTGACTACCGCGAAATGCAACGTCTGCTGGCGTTCCTGACCGAAAATTGTTGTGCGCGCGAGGGCAGCCTTTGTAGCACTGATGGGAACCGCGCACCGAAACAAGGCGCGAAGGCCATTGCAACGAGATCCGTCAAGGTTCGACGGGCGACGGTTCGTTGACCCTGTCTCGTCAGAAATAAGTACTCGCCAAGCCGATCAGTCTGCGGAGAACTCGAGGAGTATCTTTGCGAGCTGTTCGGGTTGATCCCATTGCAGCATGTGTCCGGACGCCTCAAGCGTGCGCGACCTAACGTCTTGGTAGAGCATGAAACGCTCCGCCTCGCTTAGATAGCGCCAGCCTGAATCGGCCGCATCAACGAGTAGCACCGGGCATTGAATGGACCTGACGAACGCTTCGTGCTGCTGGCGGCTGGAAATCAGCGGAGGTCGAGTACGCAGTAACGGGTCATATTTCCAGAGGCGACTTCCCGGAGGAGCGTCACGCACCTCGCGTGTTGCGCGGTCGGCAAGGCGTTCGGCCCATTGAACATCGAGACGTGGAGATGTCTTGCGCAGGCGCTCCGCTGCCGCCTCAAGCGAAGGCACGGGGGACGGCGACTTACTCCGTACCTTATCTACCGTCCGAACGTATTCTCGCATTAATGTGGGCGCCTCATCCGCTTTGGCCGACGCCGGCCCGGCCGCCTCGAGCAGAGCAAGTTTTTGCACACGATCGGGAAAAGCGCCGGCATAGTAAGTGGCGATAGTGGCGCCCATCGAGTGACCAACCAAATAGACACGGCTGCGCGCCAGTTGTGGCAAGAGTCGTGCGAGATCCGCGGTGTAATCCGGCAAGTAGTAATAGCCGCCCGCGCCGACCCAGTTGCTATCGCCATGGCCCCGCAAGTCCGGTGCAACCACATGGAAGTGCGGCGCGAGCTTTTGCGCGACGAGTTCGAAACTCCATGCTAGGTCCAAGAAGCCGTGAACTATGACTAGGGTCGTATCTGTCTGGACGAAGTCCCACTCGAGCAAGTGATGGTGCAAGCCGTTTGCCTGGATTGTGATTTCACGGGGATCCATCGTTGCGGTCATGTCGCGATCCGACGAACGGTCATACTTCTATTGACGGGGGAATCCAGCTGCGTGATAATAGTTGTATATGTCAACTATTGTACAGCGCAACATATCGAAGCCTCTGCAGAACGATGCGGAGCAGCTATACGAGGCGCTAACCCAGCTGGTGCGGGTCTATCAGTTTCGGGATCGGGAACAGATCTGCTGTCATGACATTTCCGTGACGCAGTGTTACGCACTGCAAGCTATCGTGGAACGCGGCCCCATGCGTCTTGGCGATGTAGCCGAAGTGTTAATGATCGACAAGAGCACGACGAGTCGGGTAGTGGACACGTTGGTGCGTAAAGGGCTGGTTGGTCGCGTGCACAGTATCGAGGATCGTCGTGCCGTAAGGCTAGCTGCGACCAAGAAGGGTAGCACGTTATATCAAAAAATTCGGGCAACGATGGTCGATGCAAAGAAAGTGCTTATCGAGGACCTTTCGCCCGAAGTTCGGCGCGCCTCCATTGAGCTACTCAAACGGTTGACGCGTGTCGCCGAGGAAGGAACGGCTGCTGCTACCTGCGTTACGGATAAGGCCTGTGGCACCGATAAGGCGTGTGGCAACGGGAAGACGTCGGTGCGCGCAGGTGTCCGACCATAGTCAAATTTGAGAATTGAAGCGGTTGTTTTTTTTTGGTGCAATAGTTGTTAGTAACAATTGATGTGATAGGCAACGGAATGCGATGGTCGACAAGGACGTCACTTTTTCCTTTGCACCAACCTAGATCATCGACTGAGTGAAATTTTGGGAGACCTGAACACATGGAAAGCAAGCAACAAGTCGTAACCGCCCCCGGCGCTTTGGCCGACCTTTGGGCTTGGTTGAAGCAATCTCTGAACAAGTTGGATGGGGCGCTCGCATGTAGCGCAATCGTGCTGATCGCCTTGCTGCTGTATGACCCGCCGCAGGTTGGTAAGAGTATCGTGTTCGCCGGCGAAACGTTGCTCAGTCTGTGGTCCTTCCTGCTGGTTGCGTTCGTTCTCGGCGCGTACTTGCGGGCGAGCAGCGTCGATCTGTTGCTGACGAGCGTTTTCCAGGGCCGAACGACGATGATGATCATCGCCGCGGCAGCGTTCGGCGCTCTCTCGCCGCTGTGTTCGTGCGGCGTTATTCCTCTCGTAGCGGTGCTGCTGCGATCGGGTATGCCGCTGTCGGCCGTCATGTCGTTCTGGATTTCTTCACCGATCATCAGCCCCGGTATGTACGTCCTTACCGCGTCGGTGCTCGGCTACGAGTTCGCTACCGCGAAGTTGCTGTCCGCAATCTTCATGGGACTTGCCTCGGGCTTCCTGACGTTGTGGGCGGAGAAGGCCGGCCGTATGCAAAGCCCGATGCGCGACGGCTCTCTGGTGCGCCGCGTTTCCATGGGTGCGGCCATTCAACCAGCTTGGAGATTCTGGCGAGAGCCCGAACGTGTGCAGACTTTTAAGCAAGAATTCATCACCGTCTCTGTTTTCTTGTTGAAGTGGATGTTGTTCGCATTTCTCTTGGAGAGCGTGCTCGTTCGCTATCTACCGTCGGCAACCGTCGCGCATTGGGTCGGCACGGATAGCGAGTGGTGGGGCATCTTGCTCGCGACAACGATCGGCATTCCCGCCTATGTCAACGGGGTAGCGGCGGTGCCGCTGGTACACGGTCTCATGGCGAAGGGCATGAGCGCTGGTGCTGCCATGGGTTTCCTGCTGGGAGGTTCGGTCACTAGCGTCCCGGCGATGTCGGCTGTGTTCGTGCTCGTCAAGCGATCGGTATTCCTTTGGTATGTGTTAATGGGTTTTGTGACGTCCCTGGTCGCTGCTGCTTTGTTTCAGCTGTATCTGATGTGGTAGCGACCTTGAAGTAATTTTCTGTTCTCAAAGGAGGGTTTAAGCAATGGCAACTGTCAATTTGGCCAAGAATGAAACTGCGACAACGGAAGTCACGAGAATTTCATCCCGCGAAAAGGCTTTGATTTGCTATGTCACCTATGTGGCGCTGGGGAGAGCAGACGAAGGTTGCTCGGTAAGTGGCGCCGTGAAACATGGCTTCACCGCCGAACAACTCGAAGGGATCAAAAAGTACGTTCGTGATCTGCAGCAGGAGCAACCGAAGAAAGAGGAAGAATCACTCTCGGCACTGCTGGCTAAGACTGCTAAGTCATCTTGCTGTTCGTAGCGTTTAGAAAAACAGACCGATCTGCTGGCGCATAACGCGCCAGCAGATCGGCCGAAGACGGTCCACCGCATAAGGAGGTGCAGATGAAAAGTTTTAGTGTTCTCGCCGGCGTTAGTTCGCAACCGTACGTCGCGACGATTCCCGGTTCCAAGTCATATACCAATCGTGCGTTGGTCTTGGCCGCGCAACGACTCGGAACGACCGTCGTGAAGAATGCGCTAATCTGCGACGACACGCTGTATCTCGCACAAGCGCTGGATAAGTTTGATGGTCTAACCGTGCGTCGTGAGGGCAGGGACTTCGTCGTCACGCGCTCGGCACAGAATCTTGGCGCTCCAAACGAGCCGCTATTTGTTGGTGGCGCCGGCACTCCGGCACGCCTCCTATTGTCTTTTGCCGTGACAGCGAACGGCGAAACAACGATTACCGGCAACACACGCCTGTGCGAGCGACCCATGGGCGACTTGTTGAATACCTTTGACCAGATTGGCATCAAGTACCGTTGCCTTTCGCGCCCAGGTTGTCTTCCCGTCACGATTTCCGGCGGACGCCCGACCTCTAGTCGCTGGAGCATCAACGGCGGCGTCAGCAGTCAATTCGTAACCTCGCTGTTGCTGTTCGCCGCACAACAACAGGACCTCGCACAGGTGGACGTGACAGTCACCGGCGAGATGGTGTCACGCTCCTACATCGGTATGACCGTGGCCATGATGCGCGATTGCGGCATCGAAGTGGCGCACGACGGAGATCGCCATTTCGAGATAACGCCGGCGCGGCCGAAGAGCGCGCAGATCACGATCGAAGTGGACGCGTCCGGCATGTCGTATCCGCTCACGGCGGCGGCGATCACCGGTAGCACGGTGACTATCCCCGGCATTGGACGACACTCGGTGCAGGGCGACGTCGGGCTCGTCGAAGCGTATCGACGCATGGGATGCAGAACCACGCTCGAGGAAGACCGCATCATACTGACCGGCGGCTCCTTGCAGGGCATCGATATCGACATGGACACGATGCCGGATGTCGTGTTGAGCCTCGCGATCGCGGCAACTCAGGCCCGCTCACCCACTCGCATCCGTAACATCGGCAACCTCCGCGTGAAGGAATGCGATCGCATCGCGGCGATCGCGAACGAACTCGGGCGTCTCGGTATAAAAGTCGAAGACGGGCCGGATTGGTTGGTGATTCACCCGGGGCAGCCGAAACGCCGCGCCGAAATTCACACCTACGACGATCATCGAGTTGCAATGGCATTCTCGCTGCTCGGACTCCTCTACGACGGCTTGACGCTCGACGACTATGAGTGCGTCAGCAAATCCTTTCCCGACTACTGGAACGAAATGACGCGCTTCATCGCGCACCATCGGACGGTAGTCGAGCAACCGTTGGCAGTTCACATCAACTAGGAGGATGTATGAAATCGCTTGTGGGAGGTTTACTCGTCGTTGGTACGTTGACTGCTGTTGTTCCCGCGACGGGAATGGCAACGGAGGAACTCAAGTTCGCGGGTAGTACGACGGTCATGGAAGTCCTTGAGCCGATCGAGGACGTGTTTAAGTCGCAAGGAATGCATATCCAGATTCAAGGTAACGGGTCGAGCGCGGGTGTTAGCAGTATGCGCATGGGAATGGCGCAGGTTGCGATGATCTCCCGTGATCCGACACCGGACGAAAGCAAGGACTTCCACATCTACACGGCCGCGAAGGATATCGTCGTTCTGATCGTGAATAGCGCAAACAACATGAAGAACATTACCAGCAACGAAGTGCGCGCGATCTACAGCGGCGAGCAAAAGACGTGGCCGAACGGCGGCACTGTCCGAGTGATCAGCAAGGAAGCTGGCCGCGGCACGAAGGTCGTGTTCGACGAGGTCTTTGGCCTGATCGGGAAAATACGCTCCGATGCCGCGATCGTCGGCGCCAATGGCCAGACCGTCACATCGGTGGCGAACGATAGGAATGCAATCGCGTACGTTTCTTATGCGACGGCCCATCAAGCCGTGGTTGACGGTGAGCCAATCCGCATCCTCGCCCTCGACGGCGTTGAACCGACACCGAAGCTTGTTCTGAACGGATCCTACAAACTCGGTCGCTCGCTCAATCTGCTGTACAAGCCGACCTTCCAGGCGCAGATGGAGCGCGTGATAAAGGTGTTGCAGAGCCCAGCCGCTATTCAAGGGATGCAACATGCGGGCGTTGTCCCGACGACAGGGCTGTCGACCGCGCAGCGCTGACCATGTCAACCGTCATCGTGCTGATCTGTCTGGTGTTCGGCTCGCTGCTGCTGATTCCGCTATGGCATGGCGCGGAGTTCTTTCTCCAAGTGCCTGCGCTTAGCTGGATGTCGATGCAATGGGCGCCGGACCTCAACGTGTATGGGTTCGGTGTGCCGCTCATCGGTAGCACCCTGCTCATCGTGGCGACCTTGCCGCTCACGCTGGCGCTTGGTTGGGTCTTGGCCTTTCAAACGGTCGAGACAACCAACACCAACGTGCGCGCGGTTGCCATTGCGCTTATGCAGACGTGGGCCTCATTGCCATCCGTGGTCGTTGGCGTATGGGCGATCAGCACGATGTTGCCGGCAATCCGTGAGCTCGGCGGCAGTGGCTACAGCCTGCTCGCGACGAGCATCGCACTCACGGTGTTTATCGCGCCATCGTGCGCATTGTTGTTGATGCAGTCGTATGGGGAATACCGCGCCGCGCACGGCGATCTGGAACGCGCCCTGAATTTGACCGCTTGGGAAAAGACGGTCTACTTCGTCAAGGGATGCGGCAGTGAGCTCACCCACATCGTGAACTACACGTTTTGTCGCTTGTTCGGCGAAACGCTCATCGTGCTGATGCTCTCCGGCAACATGCTGCAGATTCCGGGTTCGCCGTTCGACGGCTTCCGGACATTGACGGCGACCGTCGCCTTAGAAATCGCCTATGCGACAGGGACGCACGAGCTCGCCCTCTACGCCATCACCGCCATCGGGACGATCGTGTTAATCGGGCTGCTGCTGTTTTCTCGGGGACGCCGCCATGAAACTGCTTAGCCGGCACATCTTCATCGTGTTGTATGCGCTGCTCACGATTAGTCTCGTACTGACGTTCACGGGCAAACTCGTCTTCAGCCGCACAACGGCCGGTGTATTCGTCGGGACGCTGATCGCCACCGTCGGTGCGACGATAGTCGCAACGGTTCCCGCTTATCTCTTGGCCGGAATTCTCGCTGGCGTCTTCCGCGTCCCGGCGTGGGTCGAACGCTTCGCCTTAATGATTTGCTATGTGCTCGCAGGAATGCCGTCGATCATCCTCGGCGTCATCGGATTCATCGTTTTTTGCCACTGGTTAGGATTCGGTTGGTCGCTACTCTCGGCGATCCTGACGCTGGTTCTCGTGTTGTTTCCGAACCTGATCGCCGCTTTCGTGCAATTGTTGAAACCCATCAGCGGACGCTATCAGGAGCTCGCGCGCTCGCTTTCTATCGGCCCGTTGGAATTCATGTTCCGATCGGTTCCGCGGTACAAAGCCGCCGAAATGGGTGAGCTGCTCATCTTCGGCTGGACGCGCGCGCTCGGGGACACGGCGGCAGTCATGCTGACGTGTGGCACTTTGCTAGACATGCCGAAGTCCGTTTTCGATTCAGTACGTTTACTCAACTACCACATTTACTTGCTCGCGATGGAAGTGCCAGGGGGTATGCGCGAAGCGCGTTCGTTATCGTTTCTCGTGATCGTGGGGCTATTCGTTTTGTTGTTCGCACCGAGACTCATTTTCAATCTGTGGACAAGCGCGCGCCAACGCGTGCCGTTCAACACTGAGGAGGTGAACGCATGAAGATCGTGCCGCTGACGATCTCGAAGGGTATCGAGATCCGCAACTTTGAAATTTATATCGATGCCCGCAAACGCGTCGCGATCGATCACCTGGCTATTCCCGAGCGGGGCGTGATTGCCGTCCTGGGTGCCTCGGGGTGCGGAAAGAGCACGTTCCTACGCGTACTCGCCAACATCCATGGACCGACGATCACTTACAACGGTCAGATCGTCGAACACGGACACCTTCGCGGAGATACAGCGCACCTTAAATACGCCATGGTTTGGCAGGTCCCGACCGTTTTTCCGTGCGGTATCTACGACAACCTAAAAATACCTTTACGCAAGCGAAAGGTGCCGCGCCACGAGTGGCAGGCGGCAATGAAAGAAGTGCTCGAGCGCACCGGTCTTGCGCCGGAACTCGGCTCGGCGTGGCGCTGGACTAACTCGACCAAGTTGTCGGGCGGTCAACGTCAGCGACTGTGTATTGCCGTCGGTCTTCTCATGGACAGCGATGTGTTGTTGCTCGATGAGCCAACTTCCGCGCTAGACCCGATCGCAACAGAAAAGGTGGAGCAGATCATATTGGATTTGGGCCGCGAGCGATCCGTGGTCCTGGTGACCCACAGCATCGGTCAGGCAAGACGAATCTCGAATGTGGCAGCCGTTTTCTGCATGAAGGACGGCTACGGTTATCTGTGCGAAAACGGTCCCACGGCCCGAGTGCTTTACGAGCCGGTGGCCGAAGCGAGCCGGCGGTTTCTGCGCATGGAGATCGGTTAGGCCATGGCCTCGACCCGGAAGAGCTTGCTGCTGATTCTTGATGGCCTCGGTCTGCCTGCAGATGAGCTCAGGTCAGCGGTAACGCCGACGACGATGCCGAACTTTTTCGCCCTGGCGGAACAATATGGTTGTGCCCGCCTTGAAGCATCGGGGCCGGCGGTCGGTTTAGGGGAAGGAGAGGTCGGCAATTCTGAGATAGGACATTTGACGATCGGTGCCGGCCGACGCGTGCTGAGTACGCTTGAGCGTGTTCGTGCCGCCTCCCGAAATGGCACGTGGAAAGTCAACCCCGCTTGGCGTTCCGTGCGTAGCTCGCCGCGTCTTCACATCGTCGGTCTGCTCTCCGATGCCGGCGTACACGCACACTGGAGCACGGTGGCGCAGGCCGCGCAGCTCGCCGCGCATCATAGAGTCGCCGAAATACTATTACATCTACTGCTCGATGGCGTGGATTCCGCTGCTGGATCAGCGCCGGCGTTACTCCAACAACTTAAAGCCGCTGTTGCCGACGTCCCGGGCGTGCGCCTAGCAACGATCAGTGGCCGACGTTGGGCGTTGGATCGTAGTGGCAAACGCGAGCTAAGTGAGCAGGCGCGCGCTGGTTTGCGCGGTGAGCTGCCGATGCAGGCGTTTAGCCAGGAACGATTGGAAGCGCATCTGGCGCGGCATGATGCCGAATCTGACTTTCCGTGTCACTTCGTTCCGGGCGGGCGCTTTGTGGCGAACGGCGAACCCGTTCTGATTACGAGTCACCGCGCCGACCGCGCAAGTCAACTCGCCGCTGTCTTGGCCGAACATGGGCCGGTGTATGCGATGATCGATCTCAAAGGTGACGCGGTTCCCGCTGAGCGGATCTTTTTCGAGCAGCAGCCGATCACCGGTGGGTTGGTCGATGCACTGCGCCATCACGGTCTGGAGGCGCTACGGATCGCCGAGGATTGCAAATTTCCACATGTGACGTGGTTTGTTAACGGGCTACGCACGTTCGACGATACGCCGACGATACGCATCCCGTCCATTCCGGAATCCGACATCGCGCATCATCCTGAAATGTCGCTCGATGCTTTGCGCGCCGCGGTGTTGACCGAGCTGGCGTCGGGCAAGCATCGCGCGATGATCGTGAACATTCCGAATCTGGATCAAGTCGGCCACACGGGCCAGAAGGCGCTCGCCGAAGAGGCGGCGCGAATGGTCGATGCGACGCTCAGCGAGATTGCTGACGCGTGTCGCGCGAACGGCTGGTCGCTGGTCATTAGCGCTGATCATGGCAATGCGGACTGTATGGTGACGCAGGACGGCCGGCCGTTGAGTTCTCACTCTCCCAATCCAGTGCCGCTGTTGGTGCTCGAGCATGGAAGTGCGTCGCGGCGGCTGCAATCTCAAGATGGCTCGCTTGTGTCCGTGGCAAGCGTCTATCTTCGAACGTTAGGACTGGAACTGTCCCGGCGCGACGACACAATGAGCGAGTCTGGCCGGGCCGCTAACACCTCAATTTCGTCTCGATAGACTACAAGGGGACACACATGAGCATCGATTGGGCGGTGATGTTGAAAGAGAAGGAAGCGCTGCGCGAAGGAATGGCGTCGATGCAACTCGCCAAGCCTGAAGATATCTACGAGATTTTGCGCCTGTTTTACGAAGAAGGATGGATCGAGTTCGGAAAGGATGACCTGGAGTTCCTTTTGGAGTCGTCGCCTCGGAGTTCCTTCAAGAGCGTGTATGACGGGAAGATCGTCGGCACGGTATTCGCTACGGCAACCCCCGAGGGGGTTTATTACCCGAACAGCCGGCTGATCGACCAGCGTTATCGAAAAAAGATCAAGTACTACGAGGAAGGGATTCGGTTCATGGAGTACATCGCCGGCTTGAGCCGCCTCGAGGTGATTTATTCCGCCCCCCGTCTCGTCGAAAAGTATTGCGGCCTCTATGGCTTTCAAGCGCTGTGCACGTACCGCCGGGCGATCTTCGCTGCCGATAACGTCAAGCTCGACTGCGTCGGCGCTCGCGAGATCACGGCGGAAGATATCGACGATGTTTGCGCTTTCGCCAAGGACGTCTACCGGAGCTCGCGAAGCCAACTCATTCGGCACTTTCTCGCTCGGGGCGCCCGAGGATTCGTGAGTCGCGGCAGTGACCATCGCGTCGAGGCGTTCACGCTCGTGCGGCTGCTTCCGCGCGCGCGCGCACTCGGGCCGCTCTTGGCTGTCGATGACGGCGCCGCGCGGCGCGTGTTGGCGGCGGCCGCGCGGAGTTGCCCGGAAGAAATTTGGCAGGTGGACGCGGAGGAGACGAAGTGCACGACCTTCCTCAAAGACTGTGGCATTCCGTTTAGGTTACAAGAAAGCAGCATGGTGAAGTTGGCTCGGGGAGATCAGTCGCTGCTCGAGGACGAAAGCCGGATCTACACGATTTTCTCCCACTACATGAGTTAGGTCTGGGAGATTAACCATGGAGCGGAACTCGTATCTGCTGGAGCTTTGTTTGGCGCAGCCACGTGCGCCGAAAGGGGCCGATGGTCTCTTGATACCGCTGCCGCCTGATACGCTGTATCAGAAATTCCAAAATGTGTGCTGTCCGGCTGGATGGCCAGTACAGCGGCTAACGGCCGCAAGCGCTAGTCAGGATGCGCTCTATATTAGGAGTACCGCGGGCCTGTTCGATTCGCCGATCGAGCTGCAGGTCGACGTTCCAGGTGCAGTCCCAGACCCATCCCATTTCCACGACCCAGCCAATCGCTACACCGATTGCACCTCGGACGTCGACGAATTGTTCCATGGCTTAGCGCTGGAAGGGCAGGACGAAGCGCAGCGCGTGCAGAGCATCGTCGCCTGCCTCGAAGGGCGCTTCAGCTACGACTCCGCCTATGACGGAACCGATGAGCCGATGGCGCTCAGCTGCGATGCGCTGACCGGCAACTGTCTCGACATCAATACCGCTTTGATGAAATTGCTGACGCGCGCCGGCGTTCCCTGCGCTTACTACATTGGCTACTTTTTCGAGGCCGGTTTTCCGTTCGAGGTCGACGACTGGCATTGCTGGGTTAGTACGCTAGGTCCGGCCGGTCAGCAGGACTGGGACATCGCACATCATCTCAAACGTCGACTGGCGCCGGTGCGTCCAGCGCTCAATCCCATCCCTGGAATGCGCTTCGCGATGAGCAGCGGCAGGGGACTTAAGTTTCTTGTGCCCGCCGTCGGCGCGATTAGCGTCAGCCATCTCGGTTTACCTCGATGGGTGATGCGCGACGGCCGCACCGAGGAGTGCACCGTCTATGTCACGGCCAATCCGTGCGACGTGTCCGCCACGGCCGCATTCGCTATCGGCGATCGGCCGCGTGCCGATCTGCCTTTACCGTCTTTATAAGGAGAGAAGGGCGATGTTAACCACTAACGAATTTGGTCGATTTCTGCGCGAGTTCGGTTACAACTTTTACAGCGGTGTCCCGTGCTCGTTTCTGAAAAGTCTAATCAACTACGCTATCTCCAAGGCCAACTACGTAGCGGCGGCAAACGAGGGTGACGCGGTTGCCACCTGTTTCGGCGCCACACTCGGCGGCGCAAAGAGCGTCGTGCTCATGCAGAACTCCGGCCTGACTAATGCGGTATCGCCGCTGACGTCGCTTAACTATCCATTCCGGGTGCCGGTGCTGGGTTTCGTGTCGCTGCGTGGCGAGCCAGGAACGAAGGATGAGCCGCAACACGAGTTAATGGGCACGATCACGACGCGCTTGCTGGAAGAGATGCGGATTTCCTGGGCGTATCTGTCGGTCGATCCTTCCAAGGCGCGCGCGCAGCTCCGCCAAGCGGATGCGATGATCGAGCGGGGTCGTCCATTTTTCTTCGTTGTTCGGAAGAACGTCTTCGGACCGTATCCGTTGCGCAACCAGCCGCGCCGGCAACCGCGCAATGAACTACATACGCCCCCGCGCGGCAATGATGAAATGCCGCGGCGCGAAGCTGTGCTGCGCCATCTGAACGACCTCCGTCGGAACAACACGGTTTTCTTGGCGACCACGGGCGTGACTGGGCGCGAGCTTTATAAGGTCGCCAACGTTCCGGGCAATCTGTACATGGTCGGTTCGATGGGCTGTATTGGATCGATTGCGCTCGGGCTCGCGATGCAGCGGCCGGATTTGGAAGTCATCGCGCTCGACGGCGACGGCGCATTGTTGATGCGGATGGGGTCTCTTTCCACAATCGCCGCCTACAGTCCCCCAAATATGTTGCACGTGGTGCTCGACAACAACGTGCATGAATCCACCGGCGAACAATTGACGGCGTCGCATCACGTAAGCTTTTCGGAAATTGCAGCATCGTGCGGCTTCGCGCGCAGCGTGTACGTCCATTCTTGCGAAGAACTCGGTAAGATCTTTGAGCACTGGCGCGCAGAACCGTGCTTGACGCTGGCGCACATCCGGATCGCCGCGGGGCATGACGAACCGCTTCCTCGACCGAGCGAGCACCCGAGTTTCATGGCCCGCCGGTTCATGTCCTACATCGGTCAAGCGCCGCTCCCGATTTCCGACAACGACCGGCTGATCGCCGGCGAGCGCCGAATCCTGTTCACTCCGGGACCCGCCGGTACAGAGGATCGCGTTAAGCGCGCGATGATGATCCCCGACATCAGCCCCCGCACGGCGGAGTTTCAGACGGTACTTGTCGAGATCTCACGCGCCATCACGGCCATTGCGGCGGATTCCGACAGTCACGATACGGTGCTCCTGAGTGGCAGCGGCACCGCAGCGGTGGAGGCGATGTTGAGTTCCGTGGGGGCGGCGGGTCGACGCATACTCATCATCGACAATGGCGCCTATGGCCACCGCATGGCCGAAATCGCCCGAGCACACCAGCTCAACTTCGAAACATTCGTCTCCAATCCCTGCCGGCCAATCGACTTAGACCAGCTGAACGCCGCCTTAGGGGCTGACGGCGAGCCGTTCGCTCGGCTCGCGGTAGTGCACCATGAAACCACGACCGGTCTACTCAATGACCTGACACCGCTCGGCGAACTTGCCGGTCGACACGGGGCGCGACTGCTGGTGGACGCGATGAGCTCCTTCGCCGCGCTACCGATCGATATGAAAGCGATGAATATCGCGTTCCTCGCCGCCAGCGCCAACAAGAACTTGCAAGGCATGCCCGGGGTTTCCTTCGTCGTCTGTGAGCGGGTCGAGCTCCAGGCTCTTGCGGATCATCGTCCGTCTGGATACTACCTCGACCTCTACGCGGAGAACGCCTACTTCCGCGCTCATGGGCAAACGCGTTTCACCGCACCGGTTCAGACGTTATATGCGCTACGCGAAGCGCTGTCGTCTTTCCGCGCCGAGGGTCAAGCGAACCGTTGCAATCGCTACCAAACGTGCAGTCGCACATTACTTGATGGGCTCGAGCGACTTGGTTTTATTTCGCTGGTACATCCCGACCATCAAGCGGGATTAATACTGTCGGTCGTTCCACCGGAAGGTCCGGCTTTCGACTTCCAAGTGATGGACGCTTATTTCCAGAGCCACGGAATCACGATCTATCAGGGAAAGCTGGAGAAGGTGCGCTACCTGCGCCTCGCGACGATCGGGACAATTGATATGGAAGACATCAACTACTTTTTAGACCTACTGGAGGCTTACTGCGCGGCGGTTCGTGAACCGCTTGCGGCAGTCTGACGCACATGGCTATGGAATCGACAGAACGTCTGGCGGCTTGGCCTACGGCCGCACTAACGACACAGCAGCGACCGCTTCAACCAGCCGCAACTACGATGCTTGGCCGTCAACCCGAGCCCGCCTCGCCGCTCGGCGCTAGTTCGAGTGCAGGGCACGTGATGACGCGAATCGTCGTTGGCATCAAGTCCCCAAACGGAGCAGGGCGCCCAACCGGTTTGCTCGTACCTGTTCCGCCGCCTGCCCTTGGTCAATCTTTTTTCTGCCTCGAAGCGCCGTGCGGCATCGATTACGAAGACGTTGACTCGGACGACAAACGTCAGAGCGCCGTCGTCTTCTATCCGAGCCGTACCCCGATAACGCAGGTTTCGTTCGTCTTCACAAACCGGTGGGAACGGCCGTTGGAGAATTCAGAGAATCCCTCCCGGTCGCGCCAAATTTGGAATGCGGGACGACTCGTCGACGTACCGACGAGCGACACGCACTACGTCGGTTATGTCTTCAACGAACAGGCTCCCGCCGTGGGCTCCGTGGCTCAATGGATTCGACGTCCTCGGCTCGACACCACCGGACGATTCTTTGTCGACGACGCCGTCGCCGCCGATGGGACGGTTATCGTTGCCAACCCGAGTTCGCGCTTTGCCATCGCATACGCGCATCGCTGTTCATTTCGACTTCGGAACGGCGCGATCGCCTTGGAGGCGCTTCAGGGACCGACATGGATTTTCCCGGACGGCAGTTCCTGCGCGGCCGTTACTCACATTTCTTTTATGTAGCGCACTCGCAACCCGAAATCAAACGCGGTCAGACATTCATGGATGAGTTTACGGAGACCATCAGCTTCAAGGACCGAAGGTCCGGCGCCTAGCAAGCTGGCCTACAGCCGCGTCACGTCGTGACGCGGCTCGCGTCGGACTAGCTATGGAGATAACGGCTCGTTGGTCGCGCCTCGGTAGTTTCAGTAGGGCAGCCACAACCCGCTTGTCCCTTAACCTTTTCCTCCGCATCTTTAGTGCAGCATGCATCGGTCTGCTGGGGCGCAGGACCCTCGCAACACGCACTGGCGAGGTCGGTGCTGCATACGCCGGTTTCCGGAAGCACGAGCTGGACGTCGTTCGCGGCCGCCATGTCACCGGCGATCGCCGCGACGACGGATCGAACTTGTTCGTATCCGGTTACCATCAGAAAGTTCGACGCGCGGCCGTAACTCTTTGCGCCGACCGCGTAGTACCCGACCTCGGGGTGCGCTAGTTCTGCATGCCCATGCGGGGGAACAGTTCCGCAACTGTGTACGTTGGGATCGATAAGGGGAGCGAGCGCTTCGGGACTTTCGAGCCAAGGATCGAGCGCTAAGCGAAGTTCACGCGTCATGATTAGATCAGGTCGCGAACCCGTAGCACAGATGATTTCGTCGATATTGTTAATGACGGGTGTCTCGCCACCCACTGGCTCGCCGATGACCCGGATGTTTTGCTGCTGTGCCTGTACGGAATGAACGTGAAACGCCGTCCACACCTCCAATCGGCCGGACGCTTGCAGATTCTTGAGCCGCACCCCGAGGGCGCCACGGGCCGGCAAACCGTCCGCTTCGCCGCCTCCAAAGGTTCTATTCAGATTCGTACCACGCACAGCCCACAAGGCCGTCGTACTAGGTATCTGTTCGGCGAGTTCCGCGAGTGAAAGCAAACTACCGGCGGCCGAATGTCCCGCGCCAATCACGAGAACGCGCTTGCCGGCGTACCGCGACCTTTCACGCCCGAGAATATCCGGCATGCCGTATGTAATACGCGTTGAGAAGGTCTTTTCGTCGATAGCGGGCAATCCGTTCGCACCGAGGGGGTTGGGATCGAGCCATGTGCCAGAGGCATCGATCACGGCGCGCGCAAGGACCTCGCGCTCAATTCCCAACGTGTCGACCCGAAGTAAGAACGGCGCGTCGTCGCGACCGGCCGTTTTTTTCTTATCGAATCCCTGACGCGTGATTTGCGTGACACGGTGGTTCAGTCTTATGTGGGGGGCGATTTCCGGCAGTTGTGACAGCGGCAGCAAATAGTCATCGAGCATTTCGCCGGCGGTCGGCAGTGCATCGGCTTCGGGCTCGCGCCAATCTCGGCTATGTAGCAGATCGCGCCCGGCGCGATCGACATTGATGCGCCAAGGGGAGAACAAGCGAATATGACGAACGCTGTCAAAGCTCGCGCCAACCGAAGCACTGGCTTCGAGTACGATGAAAGTAAGACCGCGTTGCACGAAGTGCGCGGCGGCAGCCAAGCCAACCGGGCCCGCACCGATAACAGCGACTGGCAGATCTTCTGAGCGGATTTTCATGTAGGCACCCCATAAAGGACTCGACGATCCTATCGTCCGACATCGGTTGAAGCCTTGACTGTCCGTTGTGCGTTCACCGAACGCTGCGCCATCTCCGAGGAAAACCACCACCAAACCAATGTCGCGACAGCTCCGCCCAGAAGCTGGGCGATTAAAAACCCGACGACGTCATCAGGCCGGATTCCAGCGAACGTATTGCTGAACGCGCGGCCGATCGTAACTGCAGGGTTAGCGAACGACGTCGAACCGGTAAACCAATAAGCAGCAGTGATGTAACCAGCGATAGCAAGCGCCGTTGTCGGCAGCGAGTGACGCCGCGCACAACCCCAAATGACTGACAACAACCCAAACGTGGCGATGAACTCACTCCACCATTGCGGGAAGTCGGTGCGGACGTGTGCTGCCGACATTAATAGCGGTTCGTTGAACATCATATGTGCAGTCATAACGCCAACGAAGGCGGCGGCGAGCTGTACGCAAATGTAAGGCACGACGTCGCGCCAGGACATTTCGCCGCGACTTGCCATCGCAAGCGTCACGGCGGGATTGAAATGAGCACCGGAGATGGGCCCGAATACGAGAATCAGCGCACCAAGCGCACAGCCGGTGGCGACACTATTGGCGAGTAGCGCGATCGCAACATTGCCGCCGGAAAGCCGCTCTCCCATGATTCCCGATCCGATAATTGCCGCAAGGAGGAAGGCGGTTCCGAGTGCCTCGGCCGCGAGTCGCTTGGAAAGCGGGGCCATCAGTTCGTCCCCCCGATCTCTTGCAAGCGCTTGCGCATTGTCATCGCATCGAGCTTCGCGATCGGTAGGGCGAGAAACAACTCGATTCGCCGCTTCAGCGTTAGGGCGACGTCACGAAATGCCTTGCGCTTCTCCTCATCCGAGCTTTGGTGAGCGGCCGGATCTTCGACGCCCCAATGGGCGGTCATCGGCTTTCCCGGCCAGACCGGGCAAATCTTGCCGGCCGCGTTGTCGCAAACAGTAAAGACGAAATCGAGCGGCGGAGAATTGGGTTGAGCAAATTCATCCCACGCCTTGCTACGAAGACCATCGACGGGAAGGCGCATGCTCCACAGCGTCTCGAGCGCTAACGGATTGACAGTACCGGTCGGGTGGCTCCCGGCGGAATAGGCCTTGAAGCGTCCCTTTGCGAGATGGTTCATGAGCGCCTCGGCCATGATCGAGCGAGCGGAGTTACCGGTGCAGAGAAACAGCGCGGTGTACGTCTTGGTGCTCATGCGGCACCTATCGTCGTCCGGTCAACATCGCCGTCGCGCGCCGACGCTGAGCCACGCGAGATATGCTTACTACTTTGGTTTTTACCGACCGCGATGCGCGCTTCGGCCGACAGACCTTGCTATCGACATCACCCCCGGGCCCGTTTTGAGCACAGCAGTTCTCCGTGAGAAAGGACAAGAGACCCTGCATTTGGTTGTAGTCCGCGGAATAAAAGATATAGCGGCCCTCTTGGCGGGCCTGGATGAGGCCAGCATGCGTGAGTTCTTTGAGATGAAAGGACAGCGTCGCACCTGACGCTTCTACCTCGGCGCCGATTTCGCTCACAGACACACCCTCGGATCCCGCTTGGACGAGCAAGCGATAAATCGCCAGACGTGTTTCTTGAGCGAGGGCACCGAGCGAAGTGACCGCCTGCTTGCTTTCCATACTTCGAGAATAGTAGAAATATATACGGGGTGTCAATGTACGCAGTCCATGCGCTCAGTCCTCTCCGGGGAATGTCCCTAGCTAGGGCTGCCCAGGCGCCTAACGCCACCGACCGTCGATGAGCGGGGAAAGACAGCCCGTTCAGAGAGATGTGTGTCGGACACGGACCGCAACTTTCAGGCTTTTGGCGGTCATCGCACCGAGGAATCCGGATCAATAGACCTGTCGGGAAAGACTAGGATCAGGGAGGCTTAGGGTTAGGTCTTTCCCCGCCGCGCTCCGAATACGGAATCAGACACGCCGCATCGGGACAGCGAGTGACCGCTTATGGCCGAACTGAGACTACTACCGAAACCAGCCGCAATAATTTGACATCCCGCGACGAACGGTAAGATAGTAACAATCGCTTGGAGCCAGTAACAAAACCCGTCTAAACTCACCTCCGAAAAGATAGATTGCAATACGTGTGACCCCAGCGCTCGAACTCTTGTGTCGGGCGTTTTCTTTTCTGTTTTACCAAATCACCATTTCCAACTCAAAAATTTTCGCGGTGCGCAGATTGTGCGCCCCGCGGTCCGGCGTGTCGCTGCAATACAGCACGCCGGACGAACAGCGCAGCCAAGAACTGCCAACCCACGCACGCAAGTCTTGAAACTTGGTAAGGCAGGATAGGGGTTTGGTGGTACAAACCCCGCGACGCCGTGCGTCGATCCTGCCCCCGGCCAGAAATCGGCACGGGGTTCGACCCGGCGCCGCTGACGCGCGGCGTCTTCGGTCTGCCTTACCGCTTTCGCTATTCACTGTTTATCTCATCGAGGCGCCATGACTCGCCCACGTCACGACATGTCCGAAGTGACTCGGGTTCGGCTCGCGGCGTCGGAGAGAGACGCGTTCGCCGCCGCGGCGAAGCGCCTGGGTGAGACCCGCTCGAACCTACTTCGCCGGGCTGTACGGGAAATCATCAACCGTCCGGCAGACCTTCTCGAAAAGGAACTCGCCGGTCTGGACGAGGCGGTCTATCAGCTGCGGGCCATCGGTCGAAACTTGAATCAGATCACGCGCGCGATGCACCTCGGCGAACTCAGGGATGGTCGGATAAACCCGGCGCTCTTGGAAGAGCTGAAGCAGGTGGTCGGGCAACTTGCTAACCGCGTTGCCGAGCTCGCGGAGAAAAGCCGTCTGCGCCGGGTCTTCCGGTGAACGGGGATCGCCATGACGACAAGGATCTCCTTGGGCCGCATCGCATGGTGCGGCCTTCGATGCGAGGGCGGGGCGCGAAGGCTTCGTCGATAAGCGTCGCAGAGCGCATACGCGCCGCCCGCGGTGTCCCGCAGGCCGTCGTGAAAGTGACGAGTTATTCACGCGGCGCCGACTCGTGCCGGCGGCACTGGACGTACATCAGCCGTAAGGGAGCGCTTCCGCTCGAAACCGAAGCCGGCGAACTGCTCGCGGATCGCGAAGCGCAACGCGCCGCGCTTGATTCGTGGCCACTCGATAAGCGCGCGAATGCCCGCGATCAGGTGAACGTCGTGGCGTCGGCGCCGCCCGGCACTTCAGCCGAGGCGGTACGCAATGCCGCGCGGGCGTTTGCGCAGGAGGCTTTTAAGGGACAGCGCTACGTTTTCGTACTGCATGAGGACAAAGGTCACCCTCACGTGCATTTCGCGGTGGCGCTTAAAGGCCGGACGAAGAAACTCGACCCGCGCAAGCAAGATCTCTATCGCTGGCGCGAGTTGTGGGCCGAGAAAGCTCGTGCACACGGAATTGAACTCGCCTGCTCCCCGCGCGCCGCGCGGGGCGTTGGACGAAGGGGACAGAAGTTGCCGATCTATCACCTGCAGCGCCGGGGCATCACGCCCAACGTGACGAAGCTCGCCGTCAAAGACGCCGCCGAGGCAGCGACGGACACGCCGTGGGAACAGTTCTGCCGGGCGCGCAATGGCGTGGAGCGCCGTGCCTACAAGCAGGCGGCAATCGACCTGAAGGCCGCTGCGCAAACGTCGCCCCCGTCAACGCGCGTCAAGCTGGAAGCCGCGGCGGCCGATCTCGAAAGATTTTCGGCGGGCATGCCGTTGGCCAAGACACGGCGCCAGCAATTGCGCGAAGCGCTCACCGCACGCGCAAAACAGAAGTCGGAAGACCGCGAGCGCTAGTTCGTCGCGGTTGTCATACGGCGCGCGGATCGCGCGCCGTTTCAATTCAACGTTGGTTGTACTTGCTACGGAGGAGTCCCGTGATTCGTCATCGCTATCTATTTGCCTGTGGCATTTGTCTGCTTGGGGTTATCGCATCGTCGGGGTCGGCGGAGGCCGCCGGATTGCTCGGCAGCCTCGGCGGCTCGCCTTTCGAACGTGCGCTTCAGACGGTGGTGGATATTCTCACCGGCACCCCCGCGCGCCTGACCGCCATCATCGCCGTCGCCGCCTTCGGCTACTCGATGTACACCGGCCACATCAGCCTGCGCTGGGGCGCCTCGATCATCTTAGGGATAGCCGTCATCTTCGGCGCGGCCGAGATCGTGAACCGGTTCGCCGCGTAAGCCGTGAGCGACCCGCTCGAAACCGACCCGCTGTTCGTGGGTTTAACCCGCCCGCCGATGAAGCTCGGCGTCACACAGTCGTTCTTCGTCATCAACACCATCGGCTGCGCGATGCTGTTTCTGGCGACCAAGTCGTTCCTGATCCTGTTCGCCGGCGGGCCGCTCTTTCATGCGATCGGTTTTCTGATGTGCCTCAAAGACCCGTGCGTCTTCGACATCCTGTTCATCAAGATGAAGTGCCTGAAATCGCGCAACCGCCGCTTGTGGCGCGCGAACAGCTACGACCCGTGGTGAGACCGTGGCCTTAAGCAAACCGAACCCGACGTTCAAACGCATCGCCTCGCGCGAAGCGCCCGCGTCCGCCTACATCCCCTACACGAACCACTACAACGAACACACGCTGCTCACCAAGAACGGGCAGATGTTGCAGATCCTCAAGCTCGAAGGCTTCGCGTTCGAGACGGCGGATACCGATACGCTGAACATCCGCAAGGCGCTGCGCAACAACCTCTTCAAGAGCGTAGCGAGCCACCAGTACGCGCTGTGGTCGCACGTCATCCGGCACAAACAGTCGGTGTACCCCGCTGGGGACTTCGCACCGGGGTTTGCGCGTGACCTGAACGATGCGTGGCGGGCGCGAAGCAGCGGGCAGGCGCATTTCGCGAACGATCTCTATTTCACGATCTTGCGCCGCGGTCACGGCGGCAAGATCGGCAGCGTCCAGGACTGGCTGCGCTCGCTCGGCCATAAGGCCGATGCAGCGCAGCAGCTCGCGCACTACAAGGTCATGTGCAAGGAGCTGACGGAGATCGTCGAGCGTTTTATGCGCGCACTTGGCGACTACCACCCAAAGCGGCTTGGCATAGAACACACGCAGGCCGGCCTGATGTCGGAGCCGCTGCGCTTTCTCTCGCGTCTGGTGAATCTGGAAGACCGGCCGATCCTGCTGTCTTCGATGGATATATCGCGCTATCTCGCTTACAAGCGGCCGTTCTTCGGCGCGCGCGCCGTTGAACTACTGGGCGCTACGGCCGAGAGCACGCGCTTGGGCGCCATGCTCTCGATCAAGGAGTACGGCCCGGAAACCGCGGCCGGCATGCTCGATAGCTTCCTCACGCTGCCGTTCGAGTTCGTGCTGACGCAGTCCTTTGCGTTCAGCAACCGCTCCGAAGCCTTGAGCGAGATCCAGAAGCAGCAACGCATCCTGCAGCAGACCGAAGACCTGGCGCTGTCTCAGGTCGAGGCCATCAATCAGGCGCTCGATGACGCAAGCGGGGGCGAGGTCGCCTACGGCGAGCATCACCTGACGGTCATGCCGATCGCACGCGACTTGAAGGAACTCGACAAAGCCATCACCGCCGTCGAGTCGGCGCTGATCGACCTCGGCATCACGCCCGTACGGGAAGACATCAACACCGAACCGGCGTTCTGGGCGCAGCTCCCGGGCAACTTCGAGTACATCGCGCGGGGCGCGCCGATCAATACGCGCAACGTTGCCGGCTTTCTCTCGTTGCACAACTATCCGGGTGGGAAGGTGACCGGGAACCACTGGGGTCCTGCCGTGACCGTGCTCGAAACGGTGTCGGGTACTCCTTATTACTACAACTTCCACGTCGGCGACGTGGGGCATACGACCATCATCGGCCCCACCGGCAC
Organism: Sulfurifustaceae bacterium; assembly: GCA_041485885.1. Lineage (GTDB taxonomy): Bacteria > Pseudomonadota > Gammaproteobacteria > Acidiferrobacterales > Sulfurifustaceae > JACQFZ01. The sequence goes on along the minus strand of JBGPKL010000024.1, from coordinate 20,772 downwards.
CGGCAAGACGGTGCTGATGAACTTCCTCATGACGCAGTCGCGCAAGTTCAGTGCGCGCCTGTTCGCCTTCGACAAGGACCGCGGCGCCGAGCCGTTCCTGCGCGCGATGGGGGGCAGGTACCGTATCCTCGGCGGCGGGCAGCCGAGCGGGTTCAATCCGCTGCAGCTGGCCGATACCAACGAGAACCGCGCCTTCCTCGCCGAGTGGCTGGCGGCGCTGGTGACTTCGCATAAGGAGCCGCTCGCGGCACACGATATGGCGGTCATCAGCGACGCCATCGACGGCATCTACAAGCTGCCGCGTAAGGCGCGCACGTTGGAGAACATCGCGCCCTTCTTCGGCATCGGCGGACCGGGGACGCTCGCCGGGCGTCTCGCGCAATGGTACGGACGCGGCACGCGCGCCTATCTCTTCGGCGGTGCTGACGACATTCTCGATCTTAACGACGGCAACATCTTCGGCTTCGAGATGGGCGAAATCCTGGAGGACAAGCACGGATTGCCGCCCGTATTGCTGTATCTCTTTCACCGCATCGGTCAGGCGTTGGACGGCACGCCCACCCAGATCGAGCTCGACGAAGGCTGGGCGCTGGTGGACAACCCGGTGTTCGCGCCGAAGCTCAAGGACTGGCTCAAGACCATTCGGAAGCTTAACGGTCATGTGATCTTCGCCACTCAGAGTCCGGAAGACGCGGCGAACTCCTCGATCGCCGACACGCTGGTGCAGAGCGCGGCGACCCAGATTTATCTGCCGAACCCGAAGGCGACCGATGTTTATAAGAAGGTCTTCAAGCTCACCGACCGCGAGTTCGACCTGATGCGCAAGCTCGACAAGTCGAGCCGCTGCTTCCTCATCAAACACGGCGCGCACGATTCCGTCGTCGCGAAGCTCGATCTCTCGGGGTTGCCGGAAATCGTCGCGGTGCTCTCGGGCACGGCCGCAAGCGTGCGCCGGCTCGATGAGATTCGTGCCAAGCACGGCGACGACCCATCCGTGTGGTTGCCGATTTTCCAGAAGGAGGCGTTACGCCGATGATGAAACGATTCCTCACCTCCGAAACCGTCCGCCGGGGCAAGTTTATGGTACTGGCGGCCGGCGCGCTGCTCATCGCGTCGATTCCCTCGGCGCGGGGAATGGTCGTGTTCGATCCCACGAATTTTTACGCCAACCTGGAGCAGTACTACACTACCATCGAGCAGCTGCGAAACGCCTACAACCAGCTCGACACCCTGTACCACCAACTGGAGTACGCCAAGCAGCAGTACCAGGCGATGCGGCACCCGAACTATTGGAAGCCGTTCATCGACCGGCGTCCCGACTGGTTGCCGCGCGATTGGCGCCGCACGCAAGGCATGTTGGCCCAAGGACTTAATCCCGGCGATGCCAAGGATGCGAACACCTACGACGCCGCCGTGGTCGAGCACGGCGCGAACTTCCCGAAGGTGGAGACGAAGCTGATTTCAGGCGACCCCGCTTCGCGCCGGGTGAAGCAGTACGAGCTCGAAGACGACGCGGCGGCGAAGGCGGCCGGCGCGTCGAAAGCCGCCTATGCCGCGTTGGCCGGCGATCCGCAGCGCGGCACGCGCGGCTACCGCGAACAGATCGACGCTTTCGCAACACAAATCCAGGGCGTCGCCGACGGCGATTCCGATATTAAAGACGTTCTCGACGTGCAGGCGAGCATGCAGGTCTTACAGATGCAAATGCAGGCCGATACGCTGGCGCTCGTGCAGCATCAGCTGCAGCTCCAGTACGCCCAGGCGAATCGCAACCTCACCAACACCGCCCAGTCGGCGACGTTCTTCGGCACCTCGCCGCTCGAGCACGCCAAGCCGTAGCTGAGCGCCGAAGGCCGGAGAACGGGCTGCCCGTCGTTACGTCGGTCGGAAGCAGTCTTTCGATCGCATTCTTTTTTCACCCATGAAGGAGTCAACGTTATGAAGCGCATCCGTCCGTTGTTTCTCGCCGTCCTGTTCGCCGGTCTCGCCGCTTGCACGACCCATCGGGATCTCAAATCCCCCTGTGCCGGTTGCGACGATGCCATCCAGCCGCGCATCGAGCAGCAGGCATAGGCGTGCCGTGCGTACGGTCCTGGTAATCGCGTTGCTGGTGCCGCTGGCCGCGGCGGCCGGCGGCGCAAGCGCAAAGGGACTTGCGCCCCGCGATGCTCTGGATGATTCGCCGTTCGGCGGCAAGTCGGCGGCTCAGATTCATTCGCCGATCCTGGTCTACCACCAGCCGTTTCGCATGAAGGCGCCGGTCCAGGCTCGCGGCGCCGATTCAAAGAAGAAGTCCGGCGGCGCCACGCTCTCGGCGCCGCTCGGCGCAGCCGGCGCCGATTCATCGGGGGGCGCAAGCAGCGTTCGTTCGCCGCCGCGGACCGCGCCGCGGGAGAGGCAGGCGACCGACGCGGGTGCGCCCGGTTATGGCGGCCCGAGCGATCCGCGCGCCGCGACCATGGACAACAATGAGGCGCGAAGCACCGATCCCTGTCGCCGCAGCGGCTATCACGACAACGTGATGTCGCACGGTCTCGACACCGCGCGCACCACGTGCGAGCTGCACCAGCTCGACAAGAACCGTTGGCAACTGTGGGCGCTGTCGGGCGGCGATCCGTTGCTGCACAAGACGATGGAGAGGCAGCTCGACAAGGGCCTCGATCTTTTCGGCGTCCCCAAATAATCGGAGCACACTATGAGCGTTGTCGCCGAATTCATCCGTTACGTGGATAGCACGTTAATCGGGTTCACCGAGTCCACCTACGACGCGCTCGTCGCCTCGCACCAGACCGAAATTCTGCTGGTGCTGACGATCTACGTGGCGCTCTATGGCTGGGCGGTGTTGAACGCCTGGATCGAAACGACACTGACCGATGCGGTAAAGCGCGTGCTGTTCCTGGTCGTGGTCGTGACGCTCGCGACCCAATGGTCTTACTTCTCCCTATTCGGCTACGACGTATTCACGACCGGGCCCGCGAAGATGATCGCCGCCGTCACGCACGGCGCCGTGGACCCTTCCGCGCTGCTCGATCAGGTGTTCGAGAAAGGTATTAGGGCCGGCTACCGCCTGATGCAGGAGGGCGGCTGGAGCGATATGGGGCTGGTGGTCATCGGCGCGGTGGTGGTGGCCGGCACCGTCATCACGGTCGGGTACTCGCTCTTCCTCATCGTGCTCGCCAAGATCGCGCTCGCCATCCTCTTGGGGCTGGCGCCGTTGTTCCTGCTGTTTCTGCTGTTTAACGCCACGCGCGATTTCTTCGCACAGTGGCTGCGCCAGCTGTTCAACTTCGCGCTGATCCCGGTCCTGGTGTTTGGCGTCTCGGCGGTCATGCTGAAGTTTGTCGATGCCTCGCTCACGCGCTTGGAAACCGCGACCACGAGCCGCCTCGGTGAAGTCACGTTCCTGCTGCTGATCGGCTTCATCCTCGTGATGCTGCTGCGTCAGGTCATGGGCATCGCAGCCGGGCTGGGCGGCGGCATCCAGCTCGCGACGCTCGGAATGACTTCGCGTCTCGGAGGGATGTTCTCGGGCGCCGGCACCAAGCTCGGTACCGCCTTCGGCCGCGCGGGCTGGAACAACGCCATCACGCAGCGGCTGCGCGCAAGCCCGCTCGGTCAGGCGGTCGGCCAGGCGCGCGATCGCGTCCGTTCGACGGTCGGACTCCGCAAGTAATGGGCAAGTAACAGGACCTCTCCATGAAATTGTTTCCCTCCCGATCGGCGCAAAAGCAGCCGAGTGATCCGCTCGACTTCGATACAGCGAACGATTGGCACGCGGAGAAGTATGCCTCGGCGGTCGCATCGCGCAATCGCTGGCTGCTCGCTGCGATTGTTGCAAGCGTGCTTGCGCTGCTGTGCATCGTCGCCTTGATCGGTCTCACGCCGCTCAAGACGGTCGAGCCCTACCTCGTGAAAGAGGACAGCAAGTCCGGGCTGGTCACGGTGCTGCGGCCGATGCGGGAGGAGGGCATTACGGCGGGTGAGGCGCTGCGCAAATATTTTACCGTTCAGTACGTCCGCGCGCGCGAGATCTTCGACCCCGCCGACATCCAACACGCGTACCAAACCGTCATGCTCCTGAGCGATATCGACGCGGGGCGCGAGTATGACCGCTGGATCAATCCCGGCAATCCCGCATCGCCCGTCGCCGTCTACGGCGCGAAGCGGATCAAGCGCCTCGTCGCGATTCGCTCGATCGCGTTCCTCGCGCCGGATACCGCGCAAGTGCGCTTCACGGCCGTCGAGAAAATAGATACCAGCGAGCGCCCGAGCTACTGGATCGCCACCCTTCAGTTCCGTTTCGTTCAAAACTCGGCCGACGAGGAAGAGCGGCTCATCAATCCCGTCGGCTTCAAAGTCACCAGTTATCGCACCGACCCGGAGGTCACGCCATGAAACAACATCGACTGCTGTCCCGCATCGTTCATAGTAGTGTCGCCGCCGTATGGCTCGCATCCGCCGCGCCCGTATGCGCCGAGAAAAGTCCCCTGCCGGCGGCAGCCGACGCCCGCATCCGCTTCCTCGCCTACAACGAATTTCAGGTCTACCGCGTGCTCGCCGACTACGGCTACACCGTGACCATCGAGTTCGGGGCCGAGGAAGTGATTGAAACGGTGTCCGCCGGCGACGCCATTTCCTGGCAGATCGTGCCGGCGGGCCGGCGTCTTTTCATCAAGCCGATGGAGAAAGACGCGCACACCAACATGACGGTCGTCACGACGAAGTACACGTATACCTTCGACCTCGATGCCGCCGAGGCGAAAGCGGGCGCGAAGCCGGGCCCGGGCGCGCAGACGTATCTCATCAAGTTTCGGTACGCGGAAGCGAGCGGGGTGATGAGCACCGGGGCCGCCGCCGGCGCGAAGGCGGACGCGACGGCGCGCGGCGTGATCGGTTCCGCTCGCCGTGCCGGTGATTTCAACTTCGACTACCGCCTGAAAGGCGACAGGGACATCATGCCGACCTTCGTCTTCGACGACGGTGTCTTTACCTATTTCCAGTTCGCCGACAAGCGCAACAAAGCGCTGCCGGCGATCTTTCTGGCGGACCAGGACGGCAACGAGTCGGTGGTGAACTACCGCATCGAGGGCGAATACATGGTGGTCGAGCGCATCGGGGAGACCTATACGCTGCGAGGCGGCGAGTCGGTGGTTTGCGTGAAGAACAACCGCCGGGACGAGGCGGCCGTGCGCCCGCAGGAACAGCAGGTCGAATCGCCCTTCGCCCACGGCCGCAACCATCTTCGCCGTACCAAGGAGTAAATCATGAGCAGCGAATCGAAAGAGACCGGCGAGCTGCCGGCAGCCGGCGCCGCGCCGCGGATTGAGAAAGAAATTACGAGCGTGGTCGCAGCACGGCCGGCCAAGAACAAAGCGTTCTTGTTCGTGTTCCTCGGCATCCTCGCCGTGCTTGTCTATTTCGTGGTGGCCGGCAAGGACGAGAAGAAGGATCAGAAGGCCGCCCGCTTCGAAAGCGCCGCCGGCGTTCAAGGCGTGCCGGCGGATTTGCAGGAGAAGATCGAGAAGATGAACGCGCTCGCCAAGGGCTTACAGGGACCGGGCAGCGCGCCTCGCGCCGGCGAACGGTCGATCGAGAATGCCGCGGAGGCGCTGGAGGAAGCCCGCCGGCATGCGCCGGCGGTGGTGTACAACCAGCGCGCCAACGCCGGCGGTAAGAATGGCTCGGGTGCCGCACCGGCGACGATGGCCGCGGGTTCCGGAGCCAATAGCAGCACAACCGCCGGCGTACCGGGCGCCGGCACGATGATGCCTGCCGCCGGTGTGGCGTACTCCAACGCACCGAGCGCATCCGCGACGATCATGGGCAACCGCGATTTCATCGTCGGCCAGGGCAAGCTCATTGACGGCGTACTCGAAACCGCCCTCAACTCCGATCAGCCCGGCATGGTGCGGGCGCTCGTGAACGTGGATATCTACGGCGACTCCGGGCGCGCGGTCTTATTGCCGCGCGGCACGCGCATCGTCGGTCGTTACGACGCCGGGATCGTGAAGGGCCAGACACGCGTGTTCATCGTCTGGCAGCGGGTGATGCGCCCGGACGGCGTGGATCTCGCCATCGAATCGCCGGGCGCCGATTCGCTCGGGCGCGCCGGGATGGCGGGCGACGTGGACAACCACTTCTGGCAGATGTTCGGTTCGGCGACGCTGCTCTCGGTAATCGGCACGGCGACGGCGACCGCCGGTGTCAGGCCCGCGCAGGATCAGAACAACTCGATCGCCTCGTACCGGCAGGGGACGGCGGAGAGCTTCAACCGCGGAGCCGGCTCGGTGCTCGATCGCTACATCGACATCAAGCCGACGATCACGGTGGATCAGGGAAGCCTTATCAAAATATTCGTCTCGAAGGATTTGATCTTCGATCCGTCGTTGCAGCGGGGCTCGGTGCCGCAGGTGATCCGGTGAGCGAAGCGTTGCGGACGTTTCTCGAACCGATCCACGCGTATCTCGCGCGGGAGGGCGTGAGCGAGGTTTCCATCAACCGTCCGGGCGAGGCGTGGATCGAGGTTCGCGGCGACCTGGAGCGCGTCGCGATACCCGAATACGACATCGACACCCTGCTGCAGCTCGGCCGCCTGGTGGCGCAGGCGACCGAGCAGGTGGTCTCCGAGGAAAACCCGCTGCTTTCCGCCACGCTCCCGGAAGGACATCGCGTGCAGGTGGTGTTCCCGCCCGCCTGCGAGGTCGGCTCGGTCGCGTTCTCCATCCGCAAGCCCTCCACGCTTCAATACGATCTCGATACCTACGAGAAGACCGGCGCCTTCGCCGAGACCAAGACCGAAGCGCACCGCGATCCGATGCAGGACGATCTGCGGCAACTTTATCGAATGCGCGCCTTCGGTGAATTCATTCGAACCGCCGTGCGGGCGCGCAAGAACATCATCGTGAGCGGCGGGACGAGCACGGGGAAGACGACGTTTCTCAATGCGATGCTGCGGGAGGTTCCGGAAGCCGAACGCATCATCACGGTGGAGGACGCGCGCGAAGTTGTGTTGCAACAACCGAATCGGTTGCATTTGCTTGCCTCCCGGGGCGGACAGGGGCGGGCCAAGGTCACGCCGGCGCAGTTGATCGAAGCCTGTCTGCGCCTGCGTCCGGATCGCATCATCATGGGCGAGCTGCGCGGCGCCGAAGCGTTTTCGTTTCTGCGCGCCGTCAACACCGGCCACCCCGGTTCGATCGCCACGCTGCATGCCGATACGCCGGCGATGGCTTTCGAACAACTGGTATTGATGGTCACCCAGGCGGACCTGGGCCTTACGCGCCAGCAGATTCTCGACTACTGCCGCTCCATCGTGGAAATCGTCGTCCAGTTGAAGCGCGGCGAGCGTGGCCGGCGTTTTGTGTCCGAGATTTACTATGCGGGAGCGGCTGGTGAGGGGGCGTGAGCGATGCGCAACACTCACGTTGCCCTCGGGGCCGCACTGGCGCCGGTCGCGGCCGGCTACGCGGCCTCGCTCGCGTTCATGTTCTTTGCGCGGATCGACATCAACTTAGCGCGCCCGTGGTCGATTTTTCAATATCTTTACTACTATGGCCACGATCCGAAACTCTCGAAGGCGTTCCTCCTAAGCGGTGTCGCGGCACTCATGGTCGCGGGCGGGATGCTGTACCTGCTCGTGAAAACGAGATCGCCGAGCACCTATGGCGATGCGCGCTGGGCGCGCCGGCACGAGATGAAGGAAGCCGGCCTGCTCGGCAGTGCCGGACTCCTCATCGGCAAGTGGTTCAATACCGATCTATGCGCGGAAGGTCCGCTGCACGTGCTGGTCTTCGCGCCCACACGCAGCGGCAAAGGTGTGGGGTTTGTCGTGCCGAATCTGCTGCATTGGCCGGGGTCGGTCATCTGTCACGACATCAAAGGGGAGAATTTTCGGATTACGAGCGGTTTTCGCGCGGCGCACGGGCAGAAGGTGTTCTTCTTCAATCCGGCCGATCCTGACGGAAACACGCACAGCTACAACCCGCTCGATTTCGTCTCGACCGAGCCCGGGCGGCGCGTGGATGATGCGCAGAAGATCGCCCACCTGCTGCTGCCCGGCGATGCCAAAGACTTCTGGCCGGTGGAGGCGCGTACTCTTTTCGTGGGCCTTGCACTTTATCTGCTCGATATCAAACCGTACCCGGCTACGTTGGGCAATGTGCTGCGCACCACCCGCACGCACGCCAACTTCGTCGAGTTCGTGAAGGGGGTTTTAGATCAGCATCGGGATCAACTCGATCCGAACGCCTTTATGGCGTTGAACGCCTTTCTGCAGAAGGCGCCGAAGGAGCAGTCGGGCGTGCTCTCGACGCTGAGTTCGGCCTTGGAGTTATGGGCCAATCCGGTCATCGACGCCGCCACGTCGCGCAGTGATTTCGATCTGCACACCTTGAAGAAGGAACCCACGACCATCTATGTCGGTGTGACGCCGAATAACCTGCGGCGCATGAAGCCGCTGCTGCAGGTGTTTTATCAGCAGGCGCTCGATTTTCTTACGACTAACGAGCCCGGTCCGGACGAACCGCACAAAGTCCTCTTACTCATGGACGAGTTTACGAGCCTGCAGCGGATGCAGCAGTTCGAGGACTCGATTGCGTTTCTCGCGAGCTACGGCGTACGGCTGATGACGATTATCCAGTCGCCTTCGCAAGTCGAAAGCTACTACGGCAAAGCCGGGATGCGGACCTTCTTCGCCAACTCGAAGATCCGCGTCGCTTACGCCGCCAACGACTACGAGACCGCCGAGATGATCAGTCAGCTGCTCGGGACGCAAACGATCATCCGCCGCTCCAAGAGCGTGTCGCGGCCGATAGGGTTAACGGGCAGCAGCAGCGGAAGTACCAGCGACTCGGAAAGCGAAGTCGCCCGCCCGCTGCTCCTGCCCCAGGAACTGCTACAGCTAAACCCTAAGAAGGAAATCGTTCTGGTCGAAGGGTATCCGCCGGTGAAGGCGAAGAAGATTCGCTATCACGAGGATAAGCGTTTCAAGGACCGGCTCTATCCGCCGGTTCAAGTGCCGAAGGTGAGCATCGCCGGCAGACCGTCAATGCCGGCAGCAGAGATAAAGAGCGCGGCGCTCGATGAAACCGAATTGGCCGCGGTGCTGGGCGCGCTGGATGCCGAGCCGCCTACGACTCAATCGAATAGAAGGTCGCGAAAGGATAGTGGTCCGGGTTGAGCGTTCCGAAGGGCCGCATATATAAGGTATTCGCAGTTGGGCTGGAACGCGTCATGCAGAGTGTCAGAAAGTAATATATACTTCTGACACTAGGATAACGCCATGGAAGTCCTCACCAAAAAGGTCCTGACTTACGCCGCCCGGCTACCGGAGGGCTTCCCTTTGACCGCTAGAGGGTTGCTGCACTTCGGGAATCGGGCCGCCGTGGACCAGGCGTTGTCCCGCTTGGTCCAGCGGGGAAAACTGCTGCGGGTCGGCCGTGGCGTTTATGCGCGCCCGGTTGAAAGCCGTTTCGGCACGCACGCGCCTACCCCCTCGGAAGTCATCAAAGCGATTGCCGAACAAAAAGGCGAGACGGTGGTTTCGCACGGCGCCGCGGCCGCCAACGCTCTCGGCCTGACCACGCAAGTACCGGTTCGTGAAGTCTACCTAACGTCAGGTCGTAGCCGGCGGCTAAAGTTCGGTGCCCAGGTGGTTGAACTGCGGCATGCCCCGAACTGGCAGTTGGTGCTGCCGGGTCGCTTGGCAGGTGAAGCCGTACGCGCACTGGTGTGGATCGGACCCAAGGGATCGAAGGAAGCGATCCGTACGCTGGAACGTAAACTGCCGAAGGCGGAGCTCCGAGAGATAGCCGCCGTGCGCGGGCGCCTGCCGACCTGGATGGCGCAGGAGATTAGCGCGCTAGTGCACAATGTCTGACCTCTTTCTCCGATTGTCCGCGGCCGATCGCCGCGAGGCGCTCGGCGTTGCTGCCACAAAATCCGGCCGTCCGGTGCATTTGCTTGAAAAGGACATCTGGGTAGTCTGGACGCTCGATGTTCTTTTCGGCGCGCCGTTTGCAAACAAACTTGTCTTCAAGGGCGGTACTTCGCTCTCCAAGGCTTATGGTGTCATCCGGCGGTTCTCCGAAGATATCGATGTCACCTACGACATCCGCGCGTTCGCCCCCGATCTTGTCGGCGATGCGCCGGAGGCCTTGCCACCAACCCGTAGTCAGGAGAAGCGCTGGACCCGCGAGATCCGCGTCCGCCTTTCGGAGTGGGTTTCCCACCAAGCACTGCCTTTGATCGCGGATGCGTTGTCGAAACAAAGTTTGCCGGCGCGCGCGAGCGCGGAGAATGACAAGATATATGTTGAGTACGAACCGCTCACGACCGGGTCCGGTTACGTTCGACCGACCATCATCGTCGAATTCGGCGCTCGTTCTACCGGCGAGCCTTACGAGATTCGTCCAGTAAGTTGCGATGCAGCTTATCATCTGGCTGGCGTCATTTTTCCGACTGCGAAGCCAAGAGTCATGCGCGCCGAGCGGACGTTCTGGGAAAAAGCGACAGCGATACACGTCTTCTGCGCGCAAGGCGAGTTCCGCGGAAGCGAGCGCTTTGCGCGCCACTGGTACGACGTCGCAAAACTCGACGAAGCCGGCTTTGCCGATGCGGCGATTGCCGATCGAGAACTGGCCGACGCCGTAGCCCGGCACAAGGCAATGTTCTTCGCGGAAAAGGATACACGGGGCGCGGTGATAGATTATCCGGCGGCCGTCGCCGGGGCTCTTCAACTTGTGCCAACCGGTGCCGCGCTTACCGCGCTCTCCAGCGACTACGCCCGGATGGTGGAGGACGGTCTTTTGTTTGATGAAGCAGAGACCTTCGAAAGAGTGCTTGACCGCTGCCGTTCGATTCAAAAAAAGGCGAATAGTCTGAATCGATAGATTCAGGGCGTATCACGTTCTGTGTTCCATAATGTCGGTAGATGTAAATAACTGCCGGCCTTTAGTAACAACCTCTTAACCGCGCTGGGATAAGGCGGAACTAAAAATATTCCCCGCGGCTCATAGACTGCCAGTCTATTCCTCGCTCTCTAAGCCCCGTTCGTACTCCTTACGAACGGGGCTTTCTTTTTTCGTCTATTCGACACGGAGCACATCATGCTGATTCTCACTCGGCGCATCCGCATCGCTAAAAGTCGGTGACGCCATTACCGTCACCGTGCTCGCGATAAAAGGCAATCAAGTGTGCATGGGGATCAATGCGCCGCCCGGTGTGGTAGATCGCGAAGAAATCTATGAGCGGAAACGCCGCCGCCGTGAAAGCGGTTTGCCGAACTCAACACCTCAACGCGCTTAAGCCCAATTCGCTCTGCACGTAGAGCGTTGCGGTCGGTCGTTGGTGATCTGGTGCCGCTTCTCCAGGTTGATGAGCACGGTCAACGCCGCCTCTCGTGCGCCACTACGCCGTTGCCTCGACGGCGCGCCGGAACCTGCATAAAACGCGGAACCCGTCACGCGCTCCGCAAGCCCGCACGTTTCATTTCTGAAGGCGGCGCATCCCGCGCCACCCCATCAACCAAACAGGAGCAGCAACCATGGCAAAAAACGCCACCAACGGTAAGAAACCCGACCTCATCGCGTACAGCGTTCGTAAGACCGAAACCGGCGAGTTCTGGACTCGCATCGGTGTAGCGTGGAAGCACACCAACACGGTCGGTTTCAACGCCGAACTCGCGGTGTTTCCGCTCAACGGCAAGATCGTCTTCCTGCCGCCGAAGCAAAAACCGGAAGGCCAAGAAGAGCCGGCGGCGGAGTAATCACCGCAGCACACGCCGGCGGTTCATGCCGCCGGCGTTTTTTGTTCTCGCGTTTGTGCAATACCTCCCTCATCAATTTCGCCCGCTATCACAGTGTCCTTGCGCGCCTGCTATTGGATGCTTTCTTGCGTTTTTTTCCTCTCCTCCCAAGAGACCCCTGTCCCTGGTGATCCCGGTGTAATACGATTTCAGGGGTGCGACCGGCTCTTTTTTGCACGTTTGGGCTGAAAATTGAAAGTATTTAAGAACCAGCTCCGTTGATTCAAACAATATGGTTGATCGAGGGCAAGGACCGCGTGCTGGCAATTGTTCTCTTTGTTGCAGCCGTTGGAATAGCAGTAGGAATATGGCTAGTGGTTGCACGCGCACACAAGCCGAAGAAATACTTTTCGCGACCTGTGGCTTCCCCACTGTCGGCCGAAAGCGGTGAAGAAAGAAAGCCTGCCGATAACGAGGCCGGCCCTGGTCTGAACGGCGGTGTCGAGAACCCAAATTCTCCGGTTTCTCCACCTGAATCGCCCTTAACCGCAACCGCCCAAACTATTCGCGAAGTTGCTGAAGCGTCGCGCCTAGAGACTCCGGCCCACGAACCGAGCCGTAACGATCTACGTAAAAGTTCATTCGATTTTGAGCAAGTTGCTATTAGTAGCAAAACACCTGACGACGGCAGTTCACCGCTGAATTTATCCATTACGAAAGAAGAGTCCAAGGAAATTGGTCCAAAAGATTCTGGCCATCAGAGTAACTCCGGCCAGTTAGCACCAGAAACTGTTTCCTCGGCGCGCGACGACGATTCGAGTGACGCGCCTGTTCGAACCATCGCTGAAGCCCCGTCGATCACGCCGAACGCGAATGCAACTACAGAGCCAGTTGCTGAGGTCATCAAGAAAAGTAATGAGAAACAACGATTGAAGTATAAGGTGCCCCGCGTGGGCCCTAAGGGGCGCCCCAAAGCGAAAGCAGAGCCGCGGGATTTAGGTAGCACAGAACCACGCGATCAACAGCTGGAAGTTTGTGTTCAAGCGATTGTTGACGGTTATGGATTTTGCGAGCTTCGTTTATTCGGAGAGCGGCTAAACGAAAGTGAGTCGGAATTAGAAGGTCGTGGAGAAAGGGAGAGCTTCGCGTTGACAGCCTTCGGCGACAATTGGTACGAGATACATGCGGGCGGGAAACTCGCTGCATTGCTCTCTGATGGGTTCGAGTTCTCCGCGCGCGGGCCAGCAGGTGAGCAGATCCGCTGGCGGTTAAGCGGGCGCGACATCTATGTCCTCTGCGGACGCCACGGTTTTGCCAACCCGGTTTCAACAACATGGCTAAGAACGGGCCGTCCTGATCAGCTAGTACTATGTAAGGGAGCGCGAGTTCCGGAAGTTAGGGCGATTCTGGAGCAGGCGGGTTGCGCTCTGCTTGATCCTCAGGGCGAAGACTTCGGCGCCCCGCCGGGCTGGGTGTTTTTCCGACGAGTAAGGCCGGCGCGATCCTTACCCCATGTTCCGGGAGATGACATCCTTAATATTCTGAGACCATTGCCTGATGTTGAGATAGAACTGGATGGCGGTCTGCGCCTGCAGGATTCTGTTTACCTCGCCGGCTATCCTCCAAAAATTAACATCAGCGGTGATATCCCGTCTCATGCACCCGTAACAATTGATGGCCATCAAGCTGAGCGTCAACCTGATGGAAGCTTTACCGCAAGCGGATGGGACGAAGAAAGAGAGCATGTCGTGTGGTGCGGGGGCAAGCAGTTAAGCTATTCGGTTCATGCCCCCGTTCCCGAATGGGAAAGGTGGGAGCCGCACAGCTACGCGTATGGGACTGTTTGCGGTGCAACCGCGATATCCAAAGCAGGAAAGCTCATAACAAGTGCCGATGAGCAATCCTCTTCTAATCGGCGCACAACCAGGCGAAGTATTCCACTGTACGGCGCGGGTCTGTAGAGAGTGGACGGGATTCGTTCCTTTTGATGTTGTATGGGCGCTTCCTGAAGACGCCCTCCGCGGCAACAGAAGCGGCCGCCGGGCATTGCTGCTCTCGCCGGTTACACCGGCGATTCCTGAAAGAACATGGAAACCGCTCAAGAACAAAAAGATTGCGGCAAAGAAATGGTGCCGCGCACTTCTTGATTGCTCGATAAAAGGTCTGGCAATTTTTCCCACGGGAGGCGGAGCCGAACAACTATGGCGCGACTATATCTCCGTTGCTCGAAAAACCTGGAGATCGTTGAGGCAGCGTGGGGCCAAATGAACTTCTGTTTTGGCTTTCGGCCCGCCTTGAAGGGTCGTGGGCGCAATTCCGTTCGGCGGTGGAAGAGGTGATTGGCGACGCGAGCCTGACAAGCAAGAAGACGCAGGACGCAATTCCTGTTCATCAGCAGCAACGCTTCAATCTCCAGAGCTTGGCTCATGTCGAATTTGATTCTGCAGGATGCGAGGACGGTTGGTGCGTGACGCCGCCAGTATTAGCGCTTTGTCGGCACCCGGTAAATGGATTTATCGGTGTGCTATGCGGCGCGCGGCTGCCGGCCTCGCTCCGGCGATTGGAGGAAGCGGCAAAAGCAGGTTTAGAGCGGCACACGCTGACCGAGCAACCGGACGTACTCAGGATTTCTGGGACGAGCAAGGAATCGTTGTTGGCCGCAGCTACCAGTGCAGGTTTGAACGTGCAGGAGGACGCGCCGGCAGCAATTCTCGGTTGCCTGCCGCAAGCCGATGGATTGGGAAATGGTGTTACCGTAGCGTTGCCGTTTGGAAAAGACTGGGAGGTTAGCCGGTTCAATATTGGGCGCAAATCGTCTGCATGGGCAAAAATCTCCGTGGCGGAAGCTGGTCGGATGCGTGACGGATTACTTCAGTTCAAGAGATTTCAGATACCTCAATATTTTCTCGTCATCTCAGGGCGTGGTTATAGAGTGCCAGGGCCAGTTGGAAAATTTTTCCTATTGGCCAAGCTCGCGAAGCGAGTAATGCGTTATGACCGCCACGCGCACAGCGTAGTGATGCCGGGAACTTTTCGGCCCCCGGTTTTAGTTGACCGGGCGCTGGTGCTGTGTTCGGGATTTCTTCCGCAGTTCGATAACGGACGGCGGACCCTTACCTACCGCGATGTTCCCGAAGACATTGCTGGATTAGCAGCGGACATACTGAGACAGCCTGGCTTATGAAAAATCCAATCCACGTTTTCAATTCGCTGCGCGAGATGTACATACGCTATCTCGACAGCCCGTTTGACTTGCGTTACCCGGAGCTAGTAAGAGAACGAGACCAGCTGCTAAGTCACGACGGACGGATCTATCGCGAACCACTAATAGAGCCAGTTCCGTTATACGAGGACTGTGGTCAAACTTTCGGCGATATGGCTCAGTCGCTTCTAAGTGGCATCTGGAGCCCACAAGAAATTAGCGACCTGGCAGATTTCGTTTCGCTTAAACTTTTTCCTTCCAATCGCACACCTTATATCCATCAGCGCCAGGTATTCGAAGAAGCGGTTTTAAATGGAAATGATGTAATCGTTACCACTGGGACTGGTTCTGGAAAAACTGAATGCTTTCTCTTGCCGATTCTTGCGGCACTGGTAAAGGAATCGTCAAGCTGGAGCGCGGTACGTCCGCAGCAGCCTCAATGGGATTGGTGGAACCACGGAAACCGCCGGATATCCCAACGAGGATATGAAGATCCGGTACTACGCCCAGCGGCAGTGCGTGCTTTGGTGCTTTATCCGTTGAACGCGCTTGTCGAGGACCAGCTTGCGCGGCTGCGGTCTGCGCTAGACGGAGATGGTGCAAGAACATGGCTCCGTACGCGCCGGGCGGGCAATCGGTTTTACTTTGGCCGCTATACAGGCCGCACGCCGGTAGCTGGGCCGCAGGACGCTGCCAAAACGAGACGTTTGCGCAGCTCCTTGATCGAGTTAGAACAGGCATTTTCGCAAGTCACCGGTTCTCAGGCGGAGCCTTATTTCCCGCGAGCTGATGGCGGCGAGATGTGGTCACGCTGGGACATGCAAGAATCGCCGCCCGATATCCTTATCACGAACTATTCCATGTTGAACATCATGTTGATGCGCAGCTTGGAAGATCCAATTTTTGATTCAACGCAGCAATGGCTAAGGGCAGACCGCTCTCATGTGTTCCATCTCATTGTGGACGAATTGCATACGTACCGGGGCACACCCGGCACCGAAGTCGCTTACCTAATTCGTGTTCTGCTTGAGAGGCTTGGCTTGCAGCCAGATTCGCCTCAGCTTCGCATTATCGCTTCCAGTGCATCAGTAACTGGCGATACGGCAGGTCTTGGTTACCTGGAATCGTTCTTTGGCCGGGACAGAAACCAGTTCGCGATTGTTGAAGGAAACATGCTGCCTCTGAAACCAGGGGCGGTCGCCCGGGTTGGTACACATTCATCAGCGTTGCGCGATTTAGGGCGCAACCTGCGGCTAACAACGGATGACAGTGTGGATAACGCAGCGGCGGCCTTTAGTCTGGCAGTCGGAGCATCAAACCAGCCTGGAGCTGATTCGAAGCGGTTGCTGGGTATCGCGCTTGATCATATTGATGCAAGTTCAGCCGCGCGAGAGGTTTGCACCGTTGGGGGAGCGAATGCTATTCGTCCTCGTACGCCGGCAGAGATTGGCACTGCCTTGTTTCCTAATTTGCCGGACGATGAGCGTGCTGACGCAGTGGAGGGCTTGCTTGCCGGATTGTGCACCGCCCGTAGTCCTCAAAACGGCGCATTGCTGCCCATCCGTGCGCACATGTTCTTCCGTAACCTTCAGGGCCTCTGGGTTTGCGTTAACCCGGCGTGTAACGCGGTGCCCGTGCAGTTCCCCCAGCGGCCTGTAGGTAGACTTCACTACGCGCCGACGCTTACTTGCAGTTGCGGTTCGAGGATTCTTGAGCTTCTTTACTGTGAAGCATGCGGTGAGGTTTTTGTTGGCGGCTACCGGCGGCCAGGGAGCGGGACCTACGAATGGTATTTGAGTCCAGATCATCCTGATTTGGAAAAGTCGCCTGATCTAGTTTCCCTAGACCGGGACTACATTCGTTACGCAGTTTTTTGGCCGGCGCCGGATGGTTCGAGACCTGCCCGGGACAGATGGAGCGAGAAAAATATTAATCGCGCCTGGAGAGAAGCACACTTAGTTGCATCGGAAGCTAAAGTAGCGCACGGGGGCAATCCAAGAGCGATCCGCGGTTATCTCTATGATGTTCCCGCGTTTCACCAGCCCGGTGGTGGCTTCATTGATCCGGCGACACTTAATCTTTCTGTTCAAGACACAAAGAGCACAATGCGGGCCTATCCAGCGTACTGCCCGCGTTGTGAAACGAGCTGGGCATGGAGCGACATAGGTTCGCCTATCCGTACTCAGCGCACCGGCTTTCAAAAGCTCGCACAGGTACTGTCGGAAGTAATAGTGCGTGAAGCAGGACGCACAGATGCTGATGCACGAAAGCTCGTCGTTTTTTTAAGGATGACAAGAGCGTCAGACGATTCTGGCCATAGAGACTCGCATACTGGAGTATTCTCTTCGCCGTTCCGACGAAGCAACATCGTTGTAGGATAGCGAAAGCTTCGACAGGGAGAAGTTGATTCGGTATTGAATCTCGCCTGTCATCGAAAAAATAGAAACGTTTGGACGTTCCCAGATATGAATTACAGCACCACGATCGGTGCAGTAATACGCTTTTTTTGAAGGAACAACTTGTTCGCTGTGATCTCGCGCGAGGGGTCTTGTGCACCTCCGATAGAATTGTCCGTTCGATAAAAGGGTGCGAGATCGGTACGTACAGTATCGTTTTTATTTCTTCGATGTTGAGGATGCGAAGGTTGGCGCGCCATTGGAAGTAGGTAAACAGCGGATCGTTGCCGCTGTCCGAGACGGCCCGATTAAAAGTCGGCAAAGTGCCGGCCCATCAACGTCCCCGGCTTGTATCTCGCAAACCCGATAAGGCGCCGAGTGAACTGATCCATGACGACCAACACCCAATGGCTTTTCAGCCGGATCGACTCACAGCGAAAGAGATCCACGCTCCAGAGACTATCCGTCGCGTGACCGATGAAGGTCAGCCACGACGGTCCGTCGCCCAGAGACGGGTCTGGCCGATAGTGGTTGACCAGTACACGTCGTACCACATCTTTGTTTATGACGCTACCAAACGTGTTGGAAACAATGAGGGCGATCCGCGTGCAACCGAATCGAGGATTGCGTTGTTTTATCGAAACGATGGCGGCAATCAACTCACTCGAAGGGCCTGTCGGCCCGGGTTTGCTCGGATGGGGGGAGGAAAACAACAAGCGGTATTTGCGCGTGACCAACGCCCGATGGAACTTCCGAAGGGTAGCGGGTTTGATCACTACGGCCGGCCGCCCGGATGAGTCGCCGCGGATTGAACGCACCCTACATCGAATTGTTCAGACCTTCCCTAGATCACTCAATTTTGACTAGGTGTCGTGATCCAGCTTGGTGCGCGACGTAGCGAAATTCTTTCCGATTTTTTCGCAGATCGACCACGCAGATATTGAGATTTTTCTGAAATGCTGGGGTATAGTCTCTCCAATAATGTGACTATTGGAGATTTCTCACCCGCAGTATTGCGGGTAGAGCATCGAGCGCTATCAGGCGAACTGGCCCGTGCTCGATTTCACCAATGGCACGCGCAAAGATCTTTGTCGGCAATTGCCCGCCAGGGTCGAGCGTGACGTCGGCACCGGCGAACAAACAGACCGAAATCCTACGTGCGCTGATGACGCGTCATCAGCGCCAGGTACCGGGATTGCAAATCATCGTGATCGCCGAGGCGGACGCCAACAAGGAGTAGGGTGAGGAGCGCCAGTTTGCAGGTTGCCAGGGGAAGGGGGGATCACGATAAATTCGCGTCGTGCGTTTGTACGCGTCGTTCTCTGTTGTTCGGGATAGCGTTATTCCTCTTTTACAGTCTGGTTGCGCCCGGTGTCAGTCTCGCGGGTGAGCAGTTTATATACGATGATCTTAACCGGCTGATCGGAGTCATCGACGAATCCGGTACACAAACGACCTATACCTACGACGCCGCCGGAAATATTCTTTCCGTTCAATCCTCCGTAAGTCCCACTCAGCCTCCAAGCGTTTCTTCGGTAACACCTGGTTTCGGTACGCTGGGGACATCCGTTAGCGTCACGATCGCCGGCACGAATTTAACCGGCGCCGTGCTCGCGACCGACAACGCCGGCATTGCCGTCGGCGGGGTGAGCGCTACGGCGAACTCCATCAAGGCGACGCTCAGCATCGGCAACGATGCACGGCTCGGTAACACGATCCTGACCGCGAGCACCGCAGCGGGATCAACTACCGCGAATTTCAATATCGTCGCGACCCGCCCGGTTTTGGCCTCGCTGGCGCCCGCCTCCGGGCCGGTGACGCGGCTCGTCGATGTCGCCGGCAGCGGTTTCGCGAGCGATCCCGCACAGAATCAGGTGAGCTTCAACGGCGTTGCTACGGCAATAATTTCTTCGGCGCCCAACAAGATCACGACTCAGGTGCCGTCGGGGGCGAGTAGCGGCAACGTTAGTGTCACTAGCCACGGCCTTTCGTCGAATCCGCTCCCATTTACGGTCGAGTCCGCGGGTCCTCCACCGACCGTAAACAGCATTTCGCCCAACATCGGTTCAGTTGAGGGTGGAGTGCTGATTACGGTTTCGGGAAGCGGGTTTGTATCCGGCACGACCGTCAAAGTTGGCGGAAAGCCACTGGTCAGCCCAATCGTACAAAACGCCAACACGATTACCGGTATCGTTCCCGCAACGGCTGGGACGGGGGCGGTCGACGTCATTGTCGACAACGTCAATGGCGATGTATTTCTTCGCGGCGCGTTTAGCTATCTCGCCGGCGGTCGCCACGAGATTGTTCAATTGGATCCCGCGCCGGGCGCGATTTCTCCGACCAACGCGCGCATTACGTTGCTATTCAGTCGACCCTTGGATCGCACTACCGTCAACGCTACCAGTTTCTCCGTAACAGATGGTACTGCGCCGGTTGCCGGTGCGTTCGGCTTCAGTCTGTCGGATACGGTCATTACGTTTACGCCCTCCGGTGGTCTTGCGCCGAACAAGACATACACCTTCCAGGTAACGCAGGGTGTCAAGAGTATTGATGGAGTTCCCTTGAGCCGTCCGTTTTCCGGCTTTGTAACGACCAGCGCGAGCGCGGACACGACGCCGCCCACGGTTAAGGTCACGCCGGTGAACGGTGCGACGAGCGTTCCCTTCAATACGAATATTACTTTCGAGTTTTCCGAACCGATCAATCCGATTTCGGTGAATGCGCAAACGCTGCGGGTGGCGGACAGCACCGGTTCGAAGAACGGCAGCGTGTCGTTCAGCGCCGATCGACGCGTTGCCACGTTTACGCCATTCGCGCCGTTTTTTCCGACCTCGACAGTCAGCGTCACGTTAACTGCTCAGGTAACGGATAGCGCTGGAAATCCGGTTGTCGGCAGCGCCGGGGTAGGAAGCAATTTCGTCACTAGTTTTATTACGGCTACTAATGCGGATATCTCACCGCCGCGCGTTATCGTTGCGACTCCACCGAAAGACAGTACCGGCGTAAACGTCAATACCAATATCTCGCTTACCTTTAGCGAACCCATCGACGTCACCACGGTGACGGCGGATTCGTTTCAGATACTCGTCAACGGTGTTCCGGTCGCGGGACGCGTGACGTTTGATAGCGGCAACACGATTGTCAATTTTCAACCGACCACATCCTTCGCATCGTTGACCGAAGTTCAGGTCGTCGCGGCATCGACGATTAAGGATTTGGCAGGGAATGGCTTGATTGAAACGTTCAATTCGCGTTTTGTCACGCAATCCGGTACCGATATCCTGCGACCCCGCATCATCGCCCTAAGCCCCATCAACGGCCAAACCGGCTTGCCGTTAAACGCTCGCATCGAGGTGCTCTTCGATGAGGTGATCGATCCCGCGCGCATCACTAGCACTGTCGTCGTGCGCAGCCAAAGCGGCGCGGCCCCG
>JBGPKL010000023.1:0-50788 GCA_041485885.1 Sulfurifustaceae bacterium | reverse complement strand
TTCCTGCTAATTTTCGGCATCGTAAGATATCGATCTCAGTGGTTCGGGTTGGCTGTCGACAAACAGCGGGATGGTGCGTTCTTTCTTTTATTTTTGGTATTTTGCTTCTCCGTAATCGGATTTCCACCGGTTCTCAAATTGATCTACCTGTTGTTCCTGAAGGTGGATTTCTTGCATGGCCGAATTCTGATTGCAGGCCTGTTGCCTTTGGTTGTCTTGATCGCACTCGTACTTGCTGACCTTCGGCCTTCATCCTTACCCCAATCGTCTAATAGAGCGATCGGGTCATGGCTCATCGCGCTTGTGGCGGGAATCTCGATTGTTGTCGCTATCGAATTAATTGCAGGAACGTACGTCGGCGCCTGGCGCCCAGTACAAAAATGGTCCATCCATCTTAACCTGACGGCTGTTGCGCGGATTATTGCTTCCGCTGCCGTGTTTTCGGTTGTTTTTGCCGCTATCAAGTCAAATCGGCCCCGTTGGGCGAGAACCGGTTACCAGATAATGTGCGTCATGCTCGCCGCGCAAACATTTGCCGGAGTGAACTATCAAATAAACGGCGTGCATACGCTTAGCGAGATACCGTTTGAAAAGGGAAATTTTTATTCGGCACCGAGATCGATGTTCCATCCTCCGGCCTCACAAGACATCGAGCGGTTGCATCAACGCCTCCAGTCCGCGCAGTTCCGTAGCATTGTCATATGCGACCCGCGCAATGGCGGGGGGTTCTGCGCGGCTCACATCGGGCAATACTGGCGTTTGCGGCTCGTCGACGGCTACTACGGCATGGGCGTGTCTTCCAGGATCGCCGCTTTACCGTGGAAAGCAGGACAGCTTGGGATGAGAGAGGTGATGTTCACTTCGCGCGAATCTCTGCCGTGGCGTCTATTGGCTCTACTGAACGTGAAGTACGCGCTGCTCGGCAATAATAGACTTTATAGAAATGCGGCAGACGGGACTGTCGACAGTCCCGGCTCGGGAACCGTGAGCGAAACTGGCATTATGGAAAATCCTTTCCCGGTAACTGCGCGCGTTTTTTTTCCCAAGGCGATAGAACGAGTCGCGGACTTTGGAGATGCCGCTGACAAGATCTTTCGCGACAATAAAGTCGCGGATGTTACGGAACGTTCCTTTGTTGAGGGGTTTTCGTTGCCCCACAGCGTCAGTAGCCAGGGGCGGATTTCCTTGAGTGGGGAAGGTGACCGGCTGGATATCCGATTTGATCCCGCTAACGAGGAACGATTTCTCGTGGTCAATGAGCTCTATTACCCGGGCTGGCGGGCCGAGATCAACGCTGTACCGACGGTAATCTATCCCACCAACGTGGTCATGCGTGGACTTCTCGTTCCACCGGGAGCGAATGCGGCAACTCTTATCTACGTGGCGTTCACGAAAAGCCCGGCGGCTTTATGGTTTTACCTGGCCGGTCTGGCAGCTCTGGTAATCGGCACGACCATGTTGTGGCGCGGCGCAAGAACACGTTGAACCGATGGGTGATCCCGACGACATCATGAACCAGCCCGGTGCCATGGCGGCCAAGCAAACGCGCTACGACATCCCGGCCGCAATTTTCCTGGTCGCGCTCTGGTCCGCGGTCCACCTCGCTCACAGCGGAATTCTGATCGTTCACGATAGCTGGTCGCATATCTTTCCGCTCGTCTACAACGTCACCAAGCAAGCCGCTTGCGGTGCTTTGCCGGGCTGGCTCGGCATGGTCGACAACGGCTCGCCTCACGTTCTCTACGTGATCAGTTTCAGCCTCACCCAAATCATCCGCGTCCCACTGCTTTACCTGATGAGCTGCACGCATCTCGATGTCGTGCAGGCGATGTATCTGTACAAAGTACAGATCTACGTCACGTATCTTGTTTTCGCGCTGAGCACGTATCTGTTGGGGCGCATGCTGTTCCAGCACCGCATTGCCGCGGTTTATCTGCTTGGCGCCACGCTGTTTGCCGGCCTGTGTCTGGATTCGGCACATTCCAATCAGGTCGTCAACATGCTGTTCTGGGTGCCATGGATGCTGATGGCTGCGGTGCTGTATCACCGCCACGCGGATAGCGTGGCCGGGGCATGGTACTTGAACGCCTTTGCACTGTTCTTCTGCCTGCAGGCGCTCGATCAATATCCCCATTTCATTATTCTCGCCACCGCCGTTGCAGCCATGCTGTACTTTTTCCTCGAGCCGCGGTCGCTGCGGACGATCGTCGTTCGCCACGGCCTGCGCCTTTGGCCAGCCTTCCTGATCGCCTTGATTACCGCTGGCCAGCTGCTGGTCGTGAAGCAGGCGATCGCAGATTATATGCCTTCACTGCGCAGCGACTTGGTTGTCGATCCGCGCACGTTCGGCGAAACCGGTTTCGTGCAACCGACGGCGCTGATCGGGACGTTTTTTCCGCTCAGCTTCATGACAGGCTTTGACGTCCTCGCGGACGCTATGGGCGGCCTGCTGGCGAGGTTGCTCGGCCGACCGACTGGCCGAATGTTCATTTTTCGGCTCGACAGCTTGGTGTTTTACGTGGGCATGATTCCCGCTGCCCTGACGTTCGTTTTTGTCTGCTATCCCGGCCTGAAGAAAATCCGCATCGGCTGGGTTGTCTTCACCGCAATTCTATTCCTGGTGTCACTGCAGCAAAGCAAGATATATCTGTTGCTGTTCCATGTGCCGTTCTTCAATGTCTTCCGGTCCTATTTCCTTTACATCATGTTCGTAGCGTTCGCGGTTCTGGTCATGAGTGGATACGGGCTTGATGTGCTGCTTTCCTCTCCCGCGAAGCAGAAACGGGCCATGTTCAGGCGCGCCGTCGGTTGGCTTCTCTTTGCCGCCGCGCTCAGCGCCGCCGGACTGGGAATGTTGATCGCTTACGCTTCTAGTCCTCTGGCGTTGTTGCGAAGCATGGCATTTCCCCTGGTTGTGGACTTGGCGCTGATAGCAGCAGCAATTCTTTCTCTTTATCACTTCTGCTACGCACGAGACCCCCAAAAAGCGGCGATCGTATTGTTACTGGTGCTGGGAGTTTCTCAAGGCATTTACTTCTCGGGAAGCTATCGAGTCCTGGGGACTACCGTAGCCCAGGCGTACAACGACTTTGGCCTTGACGACACCGACCGGATGCGTCAGGCGGAATCGTTTAGCGATGCCAATGTATTTCGACGCAAACTTTGCACCAAGTTCGCCCAGTGTTATCTATCGCAGCACGACACCGTTTCCCTGAACACCGATTTACAGGGGACGTTTCTGCGCCATCGGGACGAGCCCGTATTTCAACGGGAGTTGGTGCGTCCGGTGCAGGAAGCGCTTGCCGGGTTGACGCATCCTGTGTTCTGGCTCAGCCGCGGCGCCGTCATTTACCATGACCGGTCGGAACTCCTGGCGGCGTTGAACGCAAGGCAGAGCAACATACAAGAACTGCTGGGCGAGGCCGTATATATTCGAAGCAGCGATATCGACACTGTCGGAAAAGTACAGCGCAGCCCGGGCACGCATGCAAAAATCTCGCACTTGTCGCGCGGGCCCGACAACATCGCCTTGTCCTACGAATCGGATGGCCCGGTATATCTCAATGCGGCAGTAAACTATGATCCGGGCTGGCGAATTGAAATCAATGGCCAAGAGGGAGTTCTTGTAAAAGGGAATGTCGGCGGAATCACCGCGCTATTGCCCGCGGGAGGCGGCAACGTAAGACTGCATTATGAAAACAGGGCAAGCGACTTTTTTTTCTTTTCCAGATTCGGGTTTCTGATTGTCTCGCTGCTGGCGATGGCGTGGATATGGAAGTCAGCGGCCAACTCCGATCTGTCGCCCGCGCGCCGGTTCTGACGGTGGCGCGGGAACCGGGGTGGACGCGGTTACGCATTCGCCGGCGAGATGAGCCTGGCTGCTCGCACTACCTCAAACCATTTACTTATACGCAGATCGAACCGTTGGTGACGATATAGGTATGTATTCAAGACTCCCCCGAGATCTGTTGCTGGTCTCGACGACATTGCTTGCCGTTCTTGCGTTCAATCTTTTTTTCTATGGCGCCTATCTGTCCTTTCCGTTGATGACGGAGGATGGTGCGTCAAACTATTCCAGCCTAGTCGATGTGGCCGGATTCGGGCCATTGCTGACAAGGATTCCGATCAGTTTTCTCGAAGGCCTGGGGCAGGCCAATCTTTTAGTCACCGCAACCTACGATCCATTTTCGTGGTTGATGTTTCTGGACGGCGACAAGGCGGACTTGTTCCGGCTTTCGATTGCGTTGCGCGCAACCGCGTGTTGGCTGACCTCCTACCTGTTCATCAAATCACTGTTGCGCGGGCGAACGACCGTGGCAATTGTCGGAGCATTTGTCTCGCTAGCCCTGAACTTCACACTCACCAATCCCTATGGGATGCCGACCTACGGAGGAGTGTTCAACGGCACGCATGCGGCGATGTTCCCGCTGTTGCTTTGGCTCCACTTGCTCGTCTCCCGGCAACAGGCCTGGTTGGGATGGCGTGACGCGCTCTTATTCGTTTCCCTGGCCATCTTTTTCTTGGTCTATCCGTTAGGCTCTCTGATCGGTGTAGCTGTTCTCTTCGCTTTCGCGACGGTGCTACTGGTTTTTTCCAAGAGTTCCGCTCGCGTATCGGTGTGGCGAGCGCTCCTTAAGCTCAGCATCGCGGTGGCGATATTGTTGCTGGCTCCGGGGTGGGGGTTCTACGAAACGTGGTCCGCGATCGCCAATATTTCCGCCAGAAAGGTCTTCGCCGACGAATTGTTTTCCTATGGGACGTCATTGGATCTTCCCTTCCTTTGGAACAGGCGTGGCCCCTGGTTGATTAGGTTGGTGATTCTTGGGGGGTTGGCTGTGCTCCTGTTCAATCGCCGCTGGCCACGGTATCTGCGCGTTGCCGTCGGAACGCTGGCGCTGGTCATAGGTGTTTCGCAACCTCTGGGCCTCGCTCGCGCTCTCGGCATCGGCTCATCACTGCTCGAGCGACTGCCGCGCGCCTTTTACCTTGAATTTTACTTGCCGATTTTTTATGCCATCGCCACGGCTTTTGTGATTGTTTACTGGAGTAAGGTGATTCGACCGTCTCCACGATATCTTTGGCGGTGGCTTCTGGGCCTCGCTTTTTTTTCAATCTTCGCTTACGCAATGATGGGACCGTTCGGCCTATTGGCCGGGATATTCATTGCGATTGTTGGCACGATAGTTACCGTCCGTACCACGGGGCAGTGGACGGCGATTTCCGCATGGGTCGTATTTTCGTTATTGGCCTTTGTCACGCTGCGGTTTGTCGCCATGCCTCTCATCGTGCTGTGGACGTTCCTGCTCACGCGCAAGTCTGGAATGTGGGGTGCACACGAGCTGACAATTCCTATGGCGGTTCTTTCTCCTCGGTGGATATCTGCAGGGCGGCTTTGCTTAACCGGTTCGATCGTGATTGGCGCTCCGTTGCTTTGGATTCTAGCGCCCAACCAGGTTAGTGCGCTGTTTGGCGAAACGCTCCATTGCCGGAAGCTCTCCTTATGGTGCGAAGACCCTGCTGGGGTCACGATGAACGCAGCATCCCATCCACTGGTGGAGTTCCTCCAGGTCCGACTCAGTCCGAAAGGACGTTTTTTGGGACGTGCAGACTTTCTACTCGTGCCGGCGCCACGCTTAGAACAGTTACCCCTTACTATCGGAGAAACGAGTGAGGAGGAATTCAACAAACTGCTGGAATGGTATCGACGTAGTTATGAAACCAACCAATTTAAATTTAAACGCGCTTACGGGTATACGTCTCCACCGGAGAGCTTCCAATACGACTTTCCAACGGGGCCCGTGGTTGCCAAGCTTCGATGGCATATGGAATATCTGGCGTCTGCGGGAGAGCCATTTAATGGGGTGCTATCGGATGATGTGTTGACTGAGATCGCTGAATGGAAACGGCCAAACCTAGACGACGCAAAATTGCAACCGATAAAGTTCAGGTCGGCTTGGGCTACCGAGCAAGAAGTCGCGCTGATGATACAAGAGCGAACGCGAAACTTTTTCTCCCTTGGGAACGGTTTGCTATTGCGGTCATTACCGTTACAACGTGTTCCGGTCGCAACCTCGTATGAGCAGGGCCTGGATTATCTCTATTATCTTTTCTGGACACGCTACGTCAATCTTGGTGCCACGGCGTTGCATTCAATTAACTTTACGATACTGGAGACACTCAACCCCAAGCAACTTGCCTTGATAGGAGTGCGCTACGTTGTCGTACGCGATGTTCCTTTAATGCCCAAACCGTCGCTCGAGCGAGTTTTCAGTGCCGCAGGCTATTCGATTTACGAAATTCCCAATGCGAACACGGCGGGCTTTAGTCCAACAAGAATATTGTCGTCGGATTCGGAAACATTATTGGAAGAGTTGAAGCTGATGCGCTCACCAGGATTCGATCCGCAAAGGGAAGCGGTCGTATCGATGGGGACGCGCCGGGCGCTTGGAAGCGAAGTTCGACTGGCTCCTATGAACGATTCGCAAATCGTAATCGAACACCAGTCGATCCAGTTTACGGCGCGATCGCAGGGCGGTCGCAGCCTGGCGATCTTGCCGTTCAAATATTCCCATTGCTGGAAACCGACATGGCGCAGTTCCGAAGGAACGATTATTCGTGCAAACCTCGCGCTGATCGGCGTGGTATTCGACAACTCGGTCGACGTGACACTGACGTGGGACGCCGGCTACGGCCCGGCTTCCGGATGCCTTAAGAAGGATGCCGCGCTGATTTCGGATGCGGTGACTGCGGCGCGGACGATACGGTAGACAAGTGAACGGTTCCCTTACCCCATACATGAGCATCAGGTCGGAGCGTGTACTGTACGTATTGCTGGCGGTGCTATGGCTGGCGATCACCGGCTATCTGACGCCACTCACGCCGGGCACATTACTGCTCCTGAGCGGCTTTCTTTTGGCACTGTGGGGATTATTCCGCATCGAAGCGCGGTTGCCCGATATTCCGCAGCCGCGTGCGGGTGGTCTGCTCAGGACTGCAGTCGTTGCACTGACGTTGGTGACCATGTCGCTGTTCACTTACCTGTGGAACAATGCCGGCGGGTTCTTCTCGATGGTAGACATTGGCGAGTCCCATTCGATCTACGCGACGGCATGGAATATCCACGACTGGGTCTCCCTGATACTGCAAGATGTCGCGACGGGCCCCGATCCGGACGCGCATCCCTATTGGTACATCCATCACCCCAACTTCTTCTCAAGGATGTTCGCGTTCACGGGAATTCTGCTCGGAGCGAATCTCGAGACGCTGGTGCTATTAACGTTGGGATGCTCCGCTTTGAGTCTTGTCCTAATCTATCATGGCATGAGCAGGCAGTTTTCTCCCGTGGTCGGGGTGGCATCCGCATGCTTTGTCGCCGTTTCCTACGGAGTTTTCTACAAGACCGCGGGCGATTTACTGCGGGCGTTCCATCCGATCATGTTCTGGGGCACGGTCTACCTGCTTGCCAGCAACCCAGGCTTCTCTTCCAGGCGCGGCAACATCCTGCTCGCGTTACTGAGTATCGTTGTCGCCACCGGCGATTGGGCATTCTTCGTCTTCTGGGTTACTTTCGTGACGCTATGGACCTTGTACCGCGACGGGGATCGAGTTCTTGTTCTTCTGCTTCGGTATGTTTACGCGCCGGTCGCAGCGTCGCTATTTTTCTATTTCCTGGTGGTGATTTACGCCGTAGGCTGGGATTTCTTCGTCATTGACATCCTGGTTACGTACTTCGGGAAAGTAGGCACATCGTTAATCGCGATATTCAATCCGAGGGATTGGTCTTACGGCAGTTTCCTGCAAACTTACCGCGAACACAACGTCGTCCTTTGGGACATGGCGACGCATTCGATGACCGTGAGACAGTTGCTTAACGCGTATCGAACGAGCATGGACCTCGGAAGCAACTGGCTGACGCTTATTTTCGTCGCCACTTATCTGGCTGCCGTGATGTTTGTGGTGCTCCGCCTGCGCGCGGCGTGGTGGGTAAAGCTGATTATCGTCCTGCTGCCGCTGGGGGCGCGAATAGGAGCATTGCCGGACATCGCTTATGGGATCGGCGCATTTACCTTGGCGCTCCACCTGCCGACGTTGCGAGTATCAGAGCAGACCGGTGATTCGAGAACCGGGACGGTGTGGCTGAACGTCCTGCTTGATCTGACGGCGTGGCTGACCGCATTACTCCTGTCCCTTTATGCGCTGGGGACCATATTCCCGAATTACGCTAACTGGCTGTTTGGCGCGCCCATGCCCCCCGCATTGTTCGCGGAGGCCGGAGGGTTCGGTCTGCTGTGTCTCGTGCTGGTGCACTTCAGCGCGGTGTTTCGAGGGGCGCTCGATCCGCGACCGGCAAGAAGCGATCGGCGGACACTTCTCATGGCGCGATCTTTATGGTTGTCGTGGCGGTTTTCATTCTTCTTGCGTACCGTGTCTGCGCTAATCATCAAGCCACTGAAGCGGGTTGCCCAACATCACGAGCGCTCTCGAGTCCTGCGGTCACTTGGCGCGCTGGCCGTGGGATTTACGATCGCTGGCGCTCTCGGCCTTCAAGTTGCTGCCAGTTACGAACGCTATAGACAATTTCCACCATCTGGCCCTCCTTATCATGCCTTCCTCTCGCAGGAGCGGTTCAGGGGAAAATCGGTGCTCGCGACGACGTACGATGCAGTCGCCTGGTACTCGACCAAGGGCTGGGCATATATCTCGGCCAGCAATCCGCCCAAATTCGATTCCAGTCTGCGGCGCTTCAGGCATTTCGCGGACTGGAATAATGATCCTAAGTATTTGCGGCCCGACTTGGTGTTGTGTGACAACAGCCGGTATCATGCCTGGGCCCGCCCCGCATTCCCGGGGCGGGAGCAAAATTGCTTGACGCCTGGGAAGTGCGATTGCCGTGATGTTGCGGCCGTGTTCTTAGAGCAGGGACACCGACCACTGATCTCGAATTCGGAGTTTTCGATTATTGAAATGAGATACGATGGGAAACAGCCAAAGGAGCACTGAGATGGCGTCGCCTGGGCATCCTGCGATGGTCGATTCGTTGCTATTCGAAGTACGGCGTGAATCGGGGAGGTTTGTGGTATCGCACCCAGCGCTGAATTTATTTGTAGAGGCGGAGTCATTGGACAAGGCCTATCGCCAAATCACGGACCTGATCGAAGGCAGCGGGCGCGACGCCGGGAGGCAAGATATGCTGTGGGGTTCGTTATTGGCGGTCGGATCGCTGGCCGGCGAGTTGCGCGTGTGGCTTGGACAGAAAAAATTTGTGCGATCCTTGCTTGTTCTAGCGATGAAAACGACCTTTGTCGTATTCATCGGCGCCATCGTTATTGGGCTACTGGGAATTACAACCTTTTCGCTTTTACGGCCGCAGATTATGGCGGCCATCAAGAATCAACTCGGTCCGGCTGCTCTTGCGCAGAAAGTCGGTTCAATGGACCCTGTCGCGCAGACGTTCTATCAGAGAAATTTTCAGACTATTGCTAATTCTTTGGTGCCGTACGCAAGCTCGATCAGGCCGTTGGTCGCCGCTGCCATGCCGGAACCTGCTAGGGAAACGGGCGCTGAAGAAGTTGCGTTGGCTGCGGGGTCTCGTGAAGAAACGAAAAACCGACCGAGAGGACCCTCGCCGATTGATTTGGCGCTGTCACCGAGGGGCAGGCCGAACCCGGATTGAGGGTGCAAAGCCTCTGTCTTACCCGGTGTCCGCACGACTCGCCGCCGGAAGCAACGTAAAATAGAACGGCCTGCGCATTGAACGGACTTCGATCTGGTGCTCCGGCCAAAGACTCCAAGCCCGCAGTACTCGCAGACATCTGCAGGCGATGCGTGATAGGGCAATATCTTGCATAAGAGTTCATGTTGTTAGAAGCTATCTCAAAATTGCTTTCAGCGTAGGTTGGGTGCAGCCGCGCGAGCGGCGGGTGCAACAGATTTTGTTGCACCCTGGGCACCAACAACAAGATACATTTTGGTGGGTTGCACTTCGCTCCACCCACCCTACATGGGTTTTGAGATAGCTTCTTTGTGACACCGGTCGTTTTTTGTGCGTTGGTCTCGCCTGCCATCTTCGGCGGTGTCCCATGCGCAGTGGCGAGCTAAGGATGGCGGAATTGGTCGCGGATAAGGAGATAAACCATGCGGTTCCTAATAGCCATTTGTTTTTCCCTAGCGGTGACATTGTCAGCCTGCAACTCTTCCACTAGTTATGAGGAGGGCGTGAAGTTTTATGAGAGCAAAGATTACGCAAGAGCGAGCAGTGTTTTTCAGAAAGCGGCAGAACGGGGAGATGCGGCGGCGCAATACAATTTGGGCGTCATGTACGACCGAGGGGAAGGTGTTGCGCACGACCCCAAGCAGGCAGTGGCTTGGTATCGGAAAGCAGCGGAACAGGGACATGCTTCGGCGCAATACCTCATGGGTATCATGTACGACATAGGGAAAGAGGTGGCGCAGGATCCCAAGCAGGCAGTGTCTTGGTGGCAGAAAGCCGCAGAACAGAGGAATGCGGCGGCGCAATACAAGTTGGGTTTCATGTATAACGTGGGACGAGGCGTCGAGCAAGATAATACGGAGACGCTCAAATGGTGGAATATTGCAAGTGCGAATGGCAATGAGGATGCAAAAAAAGGGCGCGATATTCTGGAAAAGAAAATGTCCCGAGAACAAATCGCCGAAGCCCAACGTCGTTCCAGTGAGTGGTTGAAGGCGCGTGAGTTGAAGAAATAGAAGTAGCCCAACTGGTTAAAACAGCATTTGGGTTCCGGATAAGTGAAGCTCCGCGGGTCAAGCTGAGCTTTGCCCCTGTTTTCGGCCACCAACGTAGCGCCTACGCTCGGCGATGAAGGAAAAGGCGGTCGAGTCGGCAATCTGGATCTGCGCCGTTTGATATCGCAAAATCACCTAAGGGCAGACCCAACCCGGATTGATGCCGATCAGAAACCTATATTGTCACTTGGGCGAAGCTGTCGATGCTTTGACTACACAGACGGTGACTTGATTCGTATAGTACATATAGTGAGTCATGTACTGTCCGTGCTGAGGTTCGTGAAAGTCAAAGATTTTGCAGCGGGATGCCGAGCGCATCTGGGCGAATTTCGGATTGGTATCGAAGACTACAATCTGATGGTTGTACCGCAGTTCGTTCGGTTCAAAGAATTCAGGTACCACCGCCACATGCGCCCCATTCACAA
This sequence comes from Sulfurifustaceae bacterium, assembly GCA_041485885.1. GTDB lineage: Bacteria > Pseudomonadota > Gammaproteobacteria > Acidiferrobacterales > Sulfurifustaceae > JACQFZ01. The sequence continues at coordinate 39,599 of JBGPKL010000023.1, read as the reverse complement.
GCCCGTTAGTTGGATCGTGATTAAACAACCGTCCGGGGGCGAGACTATTTAATACGCCGTAATACTGAGACTCTGGGCCGATGGGGCCGGGGAGGAGGGTTGAAAGCAGAATGCCTGGGTCTGGGAACATGAGTGGTTGAGCATAGTCTGCGTGGTAATAGACGATGGGTATTCCAGGTGCAGTAATAGCAGTTCGGAGAGCGATAGCCTCTTCGCTGTTGCGCCTCGCTACTCTTAGCGGATGCGCGTGATCATAAAGTATTAGCTCGCTCACCAAAGCGGCGATGAACGTTATGAGCGATCCATGAGCTATTAACCGCGAAAGTTGGAAACGAGTGAATTCGACGCTGGCGTAAACAAACGCGATCGATGACGCGCCGATCAAGTAAGTAAGATTAATCACGTCGAACATGGAGTTCATCGAGAGACGCTTGCTCAGAAAGTACATCTCTAGTCCAACGCTCACGACAACCGCAACCGCGAACATAACTGGCCGGCGCCGCGACTGCTTGCCTCCAAAAACCAAGTACGCGACCAGCGCAATCGCTGCGGCGACCATCGCAAGCTGTAGGCTGAAGTACCACGACGACGGATTAAGGAAGCGGTCAAACGCCTGGAGAATCGTCGTCTCTCGCTGAATCAGTGATGCGCCCTCGACGCGCCCAGAGAGAAAATCCCCTAGCGTCCTAACAAATTTCTCACCTTTCTTCACGTCCATGAGGACGTAACTGGACAGAAGTACTAGTAATGTCGTCGATGTTGCTACAAACGCCCTGACCAAAGCGTGCCACGGCCGGGCGCGCTCGTCACATATCAACAACAACACCACGAAGGGGGCGACAATAGCCCCGAACGTTAGCTTGATCCCCGCTGCCAATGCGAGAAGTGCTGCCGCCAGGACGCCGCTCGTTGCGCGTGTTGGCACACCATAAGCCAGACATCGAACAAGCAATGGCAGCAACCCGATCACAATCAATGTCTCCGCTCGGTCATAACCTATGTGAAGACCGAGATTTGTGCTCCGCGAAAGGAGTGGAGTTGCTAATGGCGCGAGACAGACCAAAAGCCGCGTCGGCCAGTCGCGGCACTCTCGGACTGCCAGCAAGATGGCTCCAAATAGGATCGCCCCTGACCACACGTGCCAGATGAGCCCAAAGGTGTAAAACTGTGTGAAGATGTCTCGATTGCTGAAGAGTTGATCATTGATGAGTGAAGCGGGATAGCTGAAAAGCAGCAATTGCGCATGGCCCACCGGAATGAAGAAAAGAGGCGTCGCCGGATCGGTCATCATCCGGTAGGCCATGAAATTAGTGGTAAACGTCTCCTGGATCATGACCGTGGGTGGCCACACCCCGGAGAGGCCAAGCACCAAGGCCGGCAGGAAAGAGGTGAAGGCGCTAAGGGCCAGATATCCAGTCCGGGAAAGATATCGGCTTATGACTAACCTCCTGGGGTTGGTTATGCAAGTGGAGAAGGAAAGAAAGAGCCAAGTCTTCAGGTAGTGCTTACATTACGGTAACGCTGATGGCAGACAAAAATTCTCCGATCAGCCTAAGCGGCCATGCTAGGAAAAATATCAAGGCAACACGAATCGCTGAAAAAAACTCTCGGCGAGGTCTAGATCAAGCTTCTGAATCGCCGAATGAACTCGCTTGATCATGTCCCTTCTACCGAGGTATGCATAAACGACACCGAGGTTGTACCACGCGTCAGTGTCGTTGGGATTCATGCGCACCGCTTCTTCGTAAGCCTTTATCGCCTCTGGGTACCGTTTCAGCGCCAGGTATGAATAGCCGACATGCGACCAGACAGCGCCCATGCCGTTCGATCGCGTCGCCTCATTGAATGCCACGACCGCTTTCCCATACTGCTTCAGATTGTTATACGCAATGCCGAGGTTGAGCCATGCAGGCGCGTACTCGGGGTTGATGCGTAATGCGGTTCGATACGCTCGAATTGCCGGTTGGTACTGCTGCAGCTCATGGTGAACGAACCCGAGGCGATTCCAGTTTTCGGCGGAATTCTTGTTGCGGCCAAGGGCCTTTTGATAAGCTTTGAGGGCATCGTCGAGTTCTCCGGTCTTGCGATAAGCCTCCCCGAGGTGTTCCCACGAAGCTTCGGAGCCCGGCCGGATCGCGACGGCTTGGCGATAGGCACGAATGGCGCAGTCGAATTCCTTGAGGTTGCCGCACGCTTCGCCGAGATCGTTCCATGCCGCGAAGCTATTCGGGCGTGTTTTCAGTTGGTCTTCGGCCAAAGTTTTGAGGGAGTTCCAGGCGCCTTTGTCTTTGAGTGCCGTTGACTGCTTTCCCCATTCTCGATCGGCGTCTTCAGCCGAAATTCCAGCGGCGTCTCGCTTCTTGATGTCCGCCGTGGAAGCCGTGAACGCGAGGCCTGGCAAAATTACCATGCCGGATAGGGCGAGCCAGAAAATTAGCTTATGCGGAATCATTTTGACGTCCTATGTCGAAGTCCACTCGGGATCGGTCTCAAGAATCGTCCAGAAGTAATCGCCACGGTAACCCGCCTCACTGATCAACTCGGCCCAGAATCGCGGCGTGCCATGGGTCATCGCGGTAAGTACCCAGTCGAGAAACACCTTTTCTTCAGTGGGAGTGCGGTACGCATCCACCTGTACATATCCTTTGCCGGGCGCGACCCGATCCATCTCCCGCAGCGCCTGAATGCAGCCGCCGCGGTCGAGGTTGTGAATCGTGTTGATCGACAGCGCTGCTTGGAAACTGTTGTCGGGGAATGGCAGATGCGTGGTGTTGCCGACATGCAGTCGGCCGATGATCTCGGGTTCGCAATTCATGACCGCGTAATCCGAGATGTCGATTCCGAACGCCTCAAGACCCGGGCACACCTTCATCAGATCCTTGACCAGAAACCCCTTGCCGCAACCCACGTCCAACACACGGTCGCCAGGCTTGAGATGGAAGTGTCGCACGATATCCTCGGCGATGGGAACCCAGCGGCCATCGTAACGGTAGCCGCCGTAGCCCTGCTCGCGCGTGCCGTCAAAGTATTCCTTGCCGAACTTCATGGCAATGGCGCGATTCTCCGCTTTGTTGCCGAGGCGCGCCTTGACGTTGCGCTTGGCGCGGGGGTAGCGCGCCAGAAGATTCACTTCAGCCATCAGGTCGCCTCCATCGTTTGCTTATGCACGCGCGCGACGCCATCCTCCAGCGCCGTGAAGTGGAAATCCGGGAATGCCTTGATGAGGTTGGTGACGTCGTAGTGGCGGTGCGTGACCGGGTTCGCCCGCGGCGTCGCCACGATCTCGATCGCACCAGGAAACTGGCTTGCCACCAGTTCCGCGACGCTGCGAAAAGACTTCGACACGCCGGTCGCGACATTGAGCAGGCCGGTGCTGCGATGGAGCATGCAGCGCACGGTCAGCGCCGCCACGTCATCGACGTGGACGTGGTCGCGTGTTTCCTCGCCACCGCCGAATAGGGTGATCTTACCGTCCTTCCGGGCACTGCGGCGGAATCGGTTGGGGCCGTAAGAGTTGTGTGTATCGTCCGCGCCGCAAACGATGGTGACCCGCAGCACGAGGGTCGGGATCTTGGTCAGGCCGCGGAACATGATCTCGCGGGCGAGGTGCATCACGCCGTACAAGTCGTTCGGTGCGGCCGGCGATTCTTCGGTCACTCGGCTGAGTTCCGGAGGGTAAACTGCATCGGAGCTGAAGTACACCACGTGAGCACAGGGGCTCTTCTCCAGCGCGGAGCAGACGTACTGCGCCATGGTCAAGTTTTTCATCAGCGTTCCGATGTCGCGGCCCTTGTCCGGGGTGAGCGCCGCGAGCATGACCAGCGCATCGGTCGGTTTTAACAGCGCCGCCAGTTTGTCCGCCGCACTTGTCTCCAGCAAATTGAGATCGGAGGAGGTGAGTGTCAATGTGGCGATCCCATGTTGCTGCAGTGAGCGCTGCACCGCGGCGCCGATGAAACCGCGCGCTCCGACGAGCACTACGCGTTCTGGATTCTTCGGTTTGATTTGCTGATGCGTGATCATGGGTCCTCGTTCCGTCAGGTCGCGACACCAAGCGTGTGGTATATGAGATCAGTTTTCCGGCAGGCATCGCGGTCGAGAACGGCGTAGGGGTCGAGCACGATTTTGCCGCGTAGTTTCGCTGCGATCTGCTGCGGCAAAAGCTTCGTAAACTGCTGCCACGGTGTCATGACCACCAGGGCGTCGGCGTTCATGCAGGCGTCGAGTTCAGAGCTTGCACCGGTGCATCGGGGATGTACCGCCGCACTCGCGGGGACCACCGGGTCGAATACCCGCACGCTGAACGGCTTCAGATGCGCGAGCAGCGCGAGAGAGGGTGAATTCTTGGTCGAGTGCGTGTCCTGTTTATAGGCCAGGCCGAGCACCGCGATGACGGGGTTGGTGACCTTGGAGAGTACGGTTTGGTAGAGCACGCGCAGCGCCCAGTCTCGACGGTAGTGGCTATTGTTAACCCAGGCACGCACCACTCCGGCATCGGCTCCTAGCCCGTCCGCAAACCGGCAGACGGTAGCAAGGTCGCGTTCGAGGTTGCCGCCGGCGATGCCAAGACCCGGCGCGAGGTACGCGTGCTGGCCAATGCGCTTGTCGAGCTTCAGTGCTGGCACGATCTCCGACCAGTCGGCGCCGATGTTCTCGCACAGCTCGGCCAGCGTGTTGGCCACGCTAACTGATGCGACCAGGCACAGGTTGATCGAAATCTTGGCGAGCTCCGCACTTTCGAACCGCATCGGCAGGATCGGGCAGCCGAAGCTTCCGAGGAACTCCGAGTAAGCCTTCGGCAGCGGCGCCTTCGGGTCGACGCAGCCGATAATGAAACGCTCCGGATAAAGCGCGCGCTCGACAGCGCGGCCGAAGATCAGCGTTTCCACCTGATAGAACAGCGGGCGTCCGGCGCGCAGCCGGCCGCGGGTGAAGCCGGGCGGCACTTGCGACAGGATCACCAGCACCGCGTCCGCGCGCAGCACCGGCTCAACCTGCCCGACCAGCGCGTTGATCAGCCCGAGATCGCTTTGCCCAGAGTCATCGGTCGGCACATCCGGCGCTACGTAAACAACGCCGCACGCGGCCAGATCTTGCAGACTAGCCGTAAACTTGATACGGCGCGCATTTTTCTTAAGCAGCTCGGGCAGATCCGGCTCGACGACCGGAAGTTCGTGGCGTGCGAGCGCGGCAATGCGCTGCGTATCCGGGTCGTAACACATTACTACGAAGCCCTTTTCGGCCGCCGCGACCGCTGAATTGAGGCCCAGATGGGTCATGCCCGCGTAGCCGATGATAGGGGGCGTCATGGCGTTGTCCCCAGTGCGTGCCGGGTAAGGTCGTTAAGCACGGAATTAATCCACATATCGTTGCTGATATTGCTTTCGCCGCCGGCGCACAGGCGCTGGAAGTGCCGGTATTCGAGTTCCCATGTTGGATCGGGCTGCACCAGGGTCACCGCTTCCTCGTCGGGTCGGCCACTCGGCAGCTTTCGGTCGCGCCGGGTGAACGTGCTGGGGCCCCATTTGCACAGCGATTGAATGTGTGCGCTGCCTTTTTCAGCGAGCACATCGGCGTAGAAGTGGTTGCGCCAGTTGAGCAGCGTCATTTCCAGCTGCAACACCGGCGAGCCGTTGGCGCCAAAGGAAAAATGATCGAAGGAGCGGTTCTCGAAGCGGTTGCACGAATAAATCTCGAACGGCACCGCCGGCTTTCCGAACCAGAACAGCGCGGTGTCGAGCAGATGGGATCCCAGGTCCGGCAGCACGCCGGCGCCCTGGTCGCGCCACGGCGAGTTGTGCACCAATCGCGCGGTGCCGTTACCGTAGAACATGCGCACGCAATAGATATTGCCGAGTTGTCCTGATTCGATCGTCTGCTTCATGCGCACGAAGTGTGGTTCGAAGCGATGGTTATACGCGGTATAGCAAACGGCGCCCTTCGAGTACGAGATTTTCGCCAGCGCCTCCAGTGCGGCATTGTCGGGCGCGAGCAGTGGCTTTTCGACCAGCAGATGCTTGTCGTTGCTCAGCAAGTAGGTAAGCAACTCGATCTTGGCATCGTCGGGTGTGCATACCAGCGCCGCGTCGTACGCGCTCAGCGGCACGTCGGCCAGCGACTTGTAGTTTGCCTCGGGATGGACCGGATCGACGGTCGCGACCACGTCCTTACCGGCGACGGCGCGCCGTTTATTCCCCTGCACCCCGAGACCGACGACGATGACGCGCATCGCCGCATCACTGGCCATCGTAGTGGTATAAGGTATGCGTCTCCACGCGATGGATTTTCTTTCTGACGGTTTCCGATGTCACCGGCCAATTGCCATCCTGTTCGCATTCCACGCCGGCGGCCATGCAGCCCAGAATGGATGCGATGACCTCGTTCTTAGTGGCCGCCATGGTAAGCGTGGCATAAGCCAGCAGCGCATCGCCGGCCCCGACCGCGTCTACTACCTGCTCTGCGAAGCTGTCGATAGTGAAAAAAGCGCGAAAATCCACCGGCGAGTTCGAGCGATAAGTGATGATGCCGCGTTCCCCCAACTTGAGGATCAGCGTCTTGCATTTGGAGCGGCGGTGCAGCTCGAGTGCCAGCGGCCGCACCACTGAGTCTTGATCGCCCAGCGCGAACCGGGCCTCGCGCTCATTGGGCGTTATCAGATCGAAACCTTCGAATTCAAGGATGTTGCCCCAGCGGCTTGCCACTTGGCTGTCCGCCACGCGGTAGACGTTGGCGGGAATCGCGGATGTCAGCTCAGGGATCGTCTGACGGTTGAAGATTCCGTGGCGAAAGTCGCTGAAAACCACCGCGTCTGTTCCATTCTCGGCTATTTGTTTTTTCAGGCGCTCCACGATTTTGTCGGAGATCGAACGATTGTCCAGGGTATCGACCTTGAGCAACCGGTATCCCTCCGCCACAATCGCATTTTTGTTGGTGGTCGGCCGCGTTTCGTCAATGATGGGTAGGGTGTTGACCCCGGCTTTGTTCAAGTCGTCAAGGACGATATCCTTGAGCGCGTCGTCGCCGAGCACCGTGGAAAATGTCACCTCCGCTCCCGCTGCCCTGAGATGTTTGGCAACAACGGCAGCCCCGCCGGAATAATCCACCTTTTTCTGGAACAGCACGCTCATGGTCGGCGTTTTGGTCATACCGCCGATCATGTTGCAGTAACTGTAGCTGTCGATGATGGTGTCGCCGACGACGTGGATCTTGATTCCCTTGAGTTTATCCAGGGTATCGTAGAGGTCCTTGAACGTGATGCCCTCGGCGTCCATCAGGGTCATCAACTTTTCGGTGGCGATCTTGGGCGGGTCGAGCTCGATCAACGCCGAAGAGGAGTACACGATGTCACCGGGCGTGAAGATGACTTCGCCACCGTAGGTTTCCAGAACCTGCATCTCTTCCTGGGTCTTGGGATCTACCCCACCGCTGGAATACTCGTAGCCCTTGGCGAAGTAGTCGGGCTGGATGATGCCCAGGTTCTTGAGCGGTGTAGGCTCACGGTCGATGATGACGTAATTTACGACTTCCAGCGCCGCCAGGTTGATCGCCCGTAAATCTTCGGGAACGTAGGGGCGGAAATTCGCCTTCTTGATGTGTTCATCCGCAGTAAGGCTCGCCACGAGGATGTCGCCCTTGGTCTTCGCATACAGCAGGTGTCGGATATGCCCAGGGTGAACCACGTCGAACGTGCCATGGCACATGATTACTTTTTTCTTGCGCGCTCGCGGCCCGATGATGGCGCAAAGTTCTTCCACTGTTTTGATCTTGTGGCTAACTTGATTTTTGCTCGCGTGATCCATGTTTACAGGCCCTTCGAAGACAACATCTCGAACCAAGTTCGTGTAGCCTTGGCTATGGTTTCGGGATCCCATAACGGGGCGTTCCGCCAATACTCGATATTATTAAGAATGCACTGCACGCCCTCTTCAAAGCTTACCTTTTGCGCCCAGCCAAGCTCCGCCTTGATCTTTGTAATATCCGCCCAAGTGCAATCGGGCTCGCCGGGTCGCCTAGGAATATGCACCACGGAGCCGCCAAGCAGCTCCACCAGTCTATTGACCGTTTGCGGATTGCCCGCGCCAAGATTGTAGATCTCTCCCACCCGTTCGGTCTCGGCCGCCTTGTAGAATGCGTGTGCGACATCGGTGACATACAGAAAGTCGCGGGACTGGGTACCGTCTCCCACTACGGTAAAGGAGTTCCCTTCCAGCTTCTGCTTGAGGAACACCCCGAATACCGCGCCATAGGCGCCCGAAGTGCGGGAACGCGTGCCGTAGGCGTTGAAAATGCGGATCGAATTGACCGGCAGCTTGTACACCTTGTGCCAATGAAACGTCGCTTGCTCGCCCTGGTATTTGCTGAGGGCATAGGGATATTGCGGTGCAATCGGGTGGTCTTCCCGCGTGGGTACGCTGGCCAGCCCGTAGCACGATGAAGAAGCTGCATAGACAAACTTTTTTACGCCCGCGTGGCGCGCGCATTCCAGCATGTGCGCTGTGCCCTGCACATTGGCGGACAGGTACTCGAGCGGGCTCTCAATGGATGGCACGATATCGCCGATTCCGGCAAAGTGAAACACGTAGTGAACGCCAGTAAACACCTTATCCCCGGGCGCAAAGCTGCGAATATCACGCTGCTCGAACGCCAAATCGGAATTGTTGCCGTGGTGTGAGAGGTTTTCAGCACGACCGCCGACGAGATTGTCGATCACCCGCACCGCGAAACCACGGTCGAGCAACAGGTCGACCATGTGGCTGCCGATAAACCCGGCGCCCCCGGTAACTACTGCAATGGGACGCATCATTATTAATTATTTCGCGCCCAGCGCCTTCATGGTTTTCACATTGTAGAAGCGATCGTCGGCCAGGCTGTTGGGCAGCTTGCCGGCTTTGAACGCCTGGCACAGGCCGCGCACCGCGTCTTCGATCGTGCGCTTCGCCCTGAATCCAAGCACGCGCGCGATCTTTTCCGAATTGATGTGATAGGAGCGTGGATCGTTGGTCGGCGTTGTCGCGATCTTGATTTCACCCTTTTCGGGGAATTCCTCCATCACCACTTTGCGAACCATCTTGGCAATATCCATGATGCTGTGGTTTTCATAGCCGGCGTTAAAAATCTGCCCTGTGATTTTCTCCTTCGGCGCCTCGATCATGAGCTGATAGAGATCGGCCATATCGTTAATGTGCAGATTCGGCCGCAGCTGGCTTCCTCCGAACACGGTTATCTTGCCGTTGTTGATCGCGTGATTGGTCAGAATGTTGACCGACAGATCTAGGCGCGTGCGTGGACTGTAGCCGCATACCGTGGCTGGCCGGATAGTCACGCAAGTGAACCCCGGGGATTGGTGCTTGAACAACAGCGGTTCACACATACCCTTGAACTTGTTGTACAGGGTAAGGGGTAGGAGAGGGTGCTCCTCGGTGACGTCGGGAGCATCGCTTACGCCGTATACCGAGCTCGACGAGCAGTAAACGAAGCGCTTTACGCCGGCCTGCTTGGCGGCGATGACTATAGGCTCGAAGCAGTCGTAATTGATGGTCTTGCTCAGGTTCTCGTCCAGGTCGAAGCTGGGGTCGTTGGAAATGCAAGCAAGATGCAGCACGACATCGATGCCTTTGAACGCCGCTGCGAGCTTGGCGATGTCGCGGATGTCTCCCTCGATCACCTTGAGGTTCGGATGATTCGGCAATCCGTCGCGGCCAAAATACATGATGTCGTACACGGTGACGTTATAGCCCGCATTTAAAAGCTGCGGCGTCAATACGCATCCGACATAACCGGCGCCGCCGGTGATTAGAATATTTTTATGCACTTTACAATCCCCTTTCAAGGACTCTATGGAAAAATACCAAAGCCGACTCACGCGTCGACAGTTACACCGGTTTCTATTGTATATTTCGCGGCAGTTGCGTCCTTGTAAAACATGTCGACCGTTTCAAGCGAATAGGAAGTCAAATCTTTCCCCACCAAGGACAGCTTTTTTAGGACATCGTTGGTTGCGGTAATGATGTGGCAGCCAATCGAGTCTGCTTGGAAAATGTTGAGCAATTCGCGCGGGCTGGCCCAGATCAGCTCCGCCTTAGGTTTTTCCCTCATGATTTTTACGGCCTCAGTCATTAACGGCACCGGGTCGCGTCCGGTATCGGCAATGCGGCCGGCAAACACGGAAATTATCGCTGGAGTTTCAGACGCCAAACACTCAGTTACCTTGCGCACCTGGTCGAGCGTCATCAGGGCCGTCACATTCACCTTGACCCCCGCCTTCGACAGCCGCTTGATCAGCGGACCGGCAAACTGCCCATGCGTATTCGTAACAGGAATCTTGACATTAACATTGTCACCCCATGAGGCGATCTCCATTGCCTGCCCTTCCATTTCGTCGAATTCGTCGGCAAATACTTCGAACGATATCGGCCGGTCGGGCACTACCTTTAGCACTTTCTGAGCGAACGCTCGGTAATCTTGCACTCCTGCCTTGCGCATCAGAGTCGGGTTGGTTGTAAAACCCTTGATGAGGGGATTCGAATACATTTCCTTGATACCGCGAAAATCGGCACCGTCGGCGAAGATCTTCACTTTCAAGTCTGAAATGGAGATCATGACTTTAAACTCCTTTTTAAAGTGGTATGGTTGGGGAGAACTCCTTTAAAGCGTTGGGAACTTGGGTGAGAATAACCTGACGCGCTTCGGCAAGGGAACGCACCACCATGTCTGGCTCGTCAGCAGAACGTTCCTTGTAGCCATAATCGATAAAAAATGTAAAGCAGCCGGCAACCTTACCGGCGCTGATATCGCGCCAACGGTCACCCACCAAGTAACTGCGGGTAAGATCAATGTTATGCTCGCACGCCGCTTCCAGCAGCATACCCGGTTTGGGTTTGCGGCAAGCACAGCCGTCTGCTTCTATGTGATAACAAACCTTGATGTCGTCGATGAGCAACACTTCCCGTAACTTCTTGTGCATTGCTTCCACGATTTCCAGGGGCTGGATGCCGGTGGCGACATCAGGCTGGTTGGTAACAACCACGATTAAAAAACCGGCTTGATGCAAATCGGCGATAGCCTCCCTAACACCAGGCAGGATTTCGAGATCCTCGATTAACGCCGGCGGATAAGACTTACCGTCCCTGACGACTGCCCGATTAATTACGCCGTCCCGATCGAGAAATACCGCCTGTCTCGTCACGGCGATTGTCACGGAGCCAATGTCCTTACCACTTCGTTGCCCTCTGCTGCAACACCGGGTGAGAGACGATGCAATGCCAGACCACCGCCTGGAATGCTTCGGTATGAGGGGTTACCCGCGAGGCGTCGATGGTGGGTATCACGACCACGTGATCACCCACTTGTTTCGTATAACCCCCGTCGCGCCCCACCACGCCGAAAATTTTCATGCCGCGCGCTTTCGCCTCTTTCAAGCCGGCAACAATATTCGTGCTGACGTTTTTCTCCGCATTGCCGCCACCGACCGAAAGTACGAATACGGCGTCATTCTGATTTGCCCTGCTGGTCTGTAGCCAGGCAGCAAACACCGTGTCCCATCCTTCGTCATTGGTTCTTGCGGTCAGCTCGGATACATTGTCCACCGGCGTATAAGCCTCGATATCACACAACTTGCGGAAATCATTTACCGCATGACTGCAATTGGCGGCACTGCCGCCAACGCCGATAAAAAACAATCGTCCGCCGCGTTCCCGAAGAGCCGCCAATTCATGTGTCATCTTTTCAATGGCTGCAACCTCGATCGCCTTTGCCACTGCACCGACTTCCTCAAAGAAAGTTTGTGAATGCATGGGTTTCAAACCTTGATTTTTCGGGGTTTGGAAAACGGCGGCTGATGGAATGGGTGCGCGAACGCAGCATTTTTCTTGGAAGGGGACGCATCGCCACGCCCTCTTATCACGCTGCGCGCCACGGAGAGCGAAGCGAAGGCGCGTAGTCCGCGGTAGCCGAACTGGTCGCTCGGCGTAGAGCCATTATTGTTATAGGGAAACTCTGAACAAGTCACCCCGGCGGGGGCCGGTATCCAGAAAGCTCCAGATTTCGCTGGAGTGCCGGAAACATATTTATTCAGAGGCTCCAAAGATTTCATCGAAGGAGGAACTTGTCCTTGTCATTGTTGCTGGCGACGCGTTGTGTCGCGGCCCTCAGAAAGCGCGACGGAGCATCCAAGCCTCTCTCGCGCTTTTGGTCACGGCAGCGTACTCTTGGGCTGCAGCCACACTCTGACCTCGCATGAAACAACTGCGCGCGGCCACATATGGCTCTCTACCGCGTAACATGCAGCTATCGCGGGCGCATTATGTATAGAACCCCCCGGTTCTTGCAAGGGGATCGTTGTCAGCGTGCGCCGGCCCTCAGTATGCGGGGGGCGACGGGACTTCCCAGTTCCCCCTCGCGCCCTCGGTCTCGGCGCAACTGTTCTCTCCCTGTGGTGCGGCGGCGTTGTTTCGGAGGTACCATCAAAAAGTGTGTAAATAAAAAAGGCGGCGTATCCTTTGAAATTGATTCAACAAGCAACGACTCCAGTTCGCGCTGGAGCCACAAAGGAAACGCCACCCATGCAGAAGAAGACCATAGTCATCGAAGCCGCGTCAACGGTTTGTTACGAAACCCTCGAGTCGTTCGCGCGCGGAGAAATCCAGCACTGGCTGCAAGATCTGCTGGAAGCGGAAGTCACGGAGTTTCTTGGACGTCCGCGCCATGAGCGCGCTGAAGCCGCGCGCGGCTGGCCACGGCAAGCCCCGGCGCCGCGCCCTGACGGCGGGCACCGTGACGGTCAAGCGCCCGCGGCGGCGCAACGCCGCCGAGACCTTCGAGAGCAAAGTGCTGCCACTGTTCAAACGCCAAAGCAAGGAGCTCGGTGGTTTACTGCCCGAGCTGTATCTGCACGGACTCTCGAGCGGAGACTTCGAGGCGGCCCTTCGAGGCCTCCTCGGCGAGGGCGCCCCCTTGTCGGCGGCCTCGCTCGCACGCCTGAAAGCTGGATGGATCGAGGACTTCGCCACCTGGAAGCGAACCGATCTCTCGAAACGTGAGCTCGTTTATGCCTTCGCCGATGGGTTGTACGTGAAGTGCGGTTTCGATGATCGCACTAAAGCGCTCCTCGTCATCGTTGGCGCCCTCGCCAACGGCGATAAAGTGCTGCTCGCCTGTGAGGCGGGCGAGCGCGAGAGCAAGGAATCCTGGGGCGCGATCCTGCGCGACCTCAAAGCGCGCGGCCTGAAGCTGCCGGCGCTGACCGTCGCCGACGGCCACCTTGGGATCTGGGGCGCCCTTGGCGAGCAGCACCCCGAAGGCGCCGAGCAGCGTTGCTGGAATCATAAGATCGTCAACGTGCTTGATCACTTCGCCAAGAAAGACCAGGGCGAAGTGGCGGCGGCACTGAAGGAGATGATGTACGCCCCCGCGCGCAAAACCTGTGAACGCCACCGCCAGGCATTTACCCTGCGCTACCGCAAAACCCATCCGAAGGCTTGCGCGACGCTTGAGCGTGACTGGGAGCGAATGGTGACGTACTACGACTTCCCCAAAGAACATTGGATACATCTGCGCACCACCAACATCGTCGAGTCGCCCTTCGCCAGCGTGCGACTTCGCACCGACGCCTCGCGGCGCTTCAAGAAAGTGGAGAACGCCGAGGCGATGGTGTGGAAGCTCTTAACTGTCGCCGAGAAGAGTTGGCGCAAACTGAACGCACCGAAATTGTTGAAAGATGTTTACGAAGGACACCGATTCAAAGATGGAGTCGCTGTGAAGCTGAGACGTGAGGAATCGAGGATCGCCGCCTGAATGAATTTACACACCTATTGACGGTGGCTCGTTGTTTCGTGCTAATGTTTTGAGGGAGACCGGTGTGTTCGATGAGCGCTTTTTTTGTTACGCCGAAGATGTCGACCTCGGCTTTCGTCTACGATTGGTAGGTTATCGTTGCTCTATGTGCCTGATACAGTCGTTCGCCATAGGATCGGCGACGACAGGTCTTGGAAGCGACTTCACTGTTTACCACGGCCACCGTAACCTGGTGTGGGTGTTCTTTAAGAACATGCCCTGGCCGTTGTTCTTGTTGTACTTCCCCCAGCATCTTTTGCTCAATCTGGTATCGATCATATGGTTTGCGTTTCGCGGGCAGGGAAGGACCATCTTGAAGGCAAAGTGGGACGCGATTAAGGGTTTGCCACGAATCTGGCGCGCACGAAAGAGAGTGCAATCGACGCGCAGGGTCGGCGCGTGGGAGCTGCGGCGAACGATGGCGAAAGGGTTATTAACCCCGTACTTGCGACGGCGCGCCTAAGTTCGTTCCAGAGTCCAGGAACCGCAGATTGCAGCAGAGGCGAAGGGCCGACTATCTGCGACGGGTTGCTCCGTAGCTATTCGTCGTTGACGACGAATCGGCTAGCCCCCTAGGATGGGCGGATTCTAACTTAAACGCGGTCGGCCGGGTGGAACTTAACGGGGCGGTCGAGAAAATACAAACGCTAGAATGAACTCACGAGTTTCTGAACAAGTCGCTTCGAACACACGGGTCAAAGTGGCGGATTCACGTGATCACGCGAGTCGTGTGCGCGTGTCGGTTGCTATCGTCAAGTTTAACGGCGGGCAAATGACAAGGACGGTCGTTGAATCCGTATTGAGCTCCACGGTCCCGGTTGAAGTGTTCGTTGCCGATAACGGTTCTAAGGATGACAGCGTGGAATCGCTGCGCCGACTTTCTGCTTCTGAGCCGCGACTGCGGCTGATAGAAAACGGGCGGAACTTGGGCTTTACGCGTGCCACCAATATCTGCGTGGGACAAGCCCGTAGTGAGTACTTGTTGCTGCTCAATCCGGATTGCGTCGTTAAGCCGGATACCTTGCAGCACATGCTCGGTGCGATGGCCGCTTATCCAAATGTCGGAATGGCCGGGTGCCTTATTCGCAATCCAGATGGCAGCGAGCAGGCGGGTTGCAGAAGAGCCGTACCAACACCATGGCGCGCATTGGTGCGCATCTTTCATTTGAATCGGCTTTTCCCCTCACATCCACGCTTTCGCACTTTCCTACTAAACTTGGACCCGCTTCCCGATAAGCCTATCTTCGTGGAAGCGATTTCCGGTGCCTTCATGCTGCTTAAGCGTCAAGCGATCGAGCAAGTGGGCTTGTTAGATGAAGGGTATTTTCTGCACTGCGAGGATCTTGATTGGTGTATGCGCTTTCGCGCGGCAGGATGGAAAATCCTATTTGTGCCAGACGCAGAGGTCGTGCATTACAAGGGTACGTCTAGCCGACCGCGGCCCATTTTCGTGGAATGGCACAAGCACCGGGGTATGTTGCGGTTTTATCGAAAGTTCTTTCGCCACCAATATCCGGGTGTTCTGATGTGGCTCGTAGTTTTGGGAGTATGGTTGCGCTTTGGGGTTCTGGCGGGTTATCACAGCTTGCAGCGATTGGGACGGCGAGTCAGAGCGTTGCATGGGTGAAAGACGCGTCGGCGTGCTGGGAGCAACCAGCCACGTAGGCGACTGTTTGCTGGGATTGCTTACCCAGCAAGGATGGGAGGTCGTGGCATTTTCGCGTCGCGCTCATGCCCCGAGGTTACTGAACGACGCCGGTATGCTGCGATGGGAGCAGATCGAGATCGAGTCCGCGAAACCGGATTCGGTTTCTCCCCCCCAGAATGATGCAGGCGTCCGCGATGAAAACATATTGTCTTCGCGGGGAAAGAGTATCGCGAGCTGGATTTCGCTGGTCCCGGTAGTAACGCTGCCTCGCTATTTTCCAATGCTGGCTGCCTATGGCGCGTCGCGTGTCGTTGCCTTGAGTTCGACTAGCCGCGATACCAAGGACACCTCTTCTGATCCCGCTGAACGCGCCTGGGTGCAACGACTCATCCAGGCCGAGGAAAGCTTGATTGCCTGGGCGCAAGCTAACGGTGTCGAATGGATCATCTTGCGACCGACGCTGATCTATGGGTTGGGGCGGGATCGGAATATCAGCGTCGTGGCGCGATTTATCCGGCGGTTTGGGTTCTTCCCGCTGCTAGGAAACGCGGTGGGGTTACGTCAACCGGTCCATGCCCGAGACGTTTCCAAGGCTTGTTACGAAACTCTTATTTCGCGAACGCCGAACCGGGCCTATACGATTTCCGGAGCAGAGGTTCTTACGTACCGCGAAATGGTGGCGCGTGTTTTTGGCGCGCTGAACAAACCGGTTCGATTCCTAGTGCTGCCGAACGCTCTTTTTCGCGTGGTATTTTTGCTGCTGCGTTTTGTGCCTGGTTTGCGTTTTGTATCGATGGCCATGGTTGAGCGGATGAATCGCGATCTCGCTTTCGATCACGCGGACGCTGCACGCGATTTCGGTTTTTCGCCATCGCGGTTTCAGATTAGTGCAGCAGATTTGCCCGATTCTTCCGAACGTGATGTCAAACCCTCACGGTTGGACACGGGCGAGTTGTGGCAAGAGAAACGAAAATGACGAAACACGTCACCCGCATCAGACACGAAGACTGAACAACGGAGAAAAACGTCCCTGATTCGATCAGTCGCTAGCGCTCTTTTGTCCTTTGTCGTTTCCTTTTGGTTGACGGCCAAGTTCTCTAAGTCCGGTTCGTATCTCTATATCCTGGACTATCCGAATGCGCGCTCGCTGCATTCGCGTCCCGTCCCCAGGGGCGGAGGCGTTGCAATCCTCGTCGGCATTTACTTGATCGGCATCTTCGCGTTATACGACGTTGCCGAAATGCGGCTTATCGCGATCGCCTTCGCTACGCTTCTTCTGGCCGCCATCGCCTTTATCGATGACCGAACCGGTCTATCGCCGGTCATTCGGATCGCGGTTCATCTCGGCGTAGCCATCGGCCTGGTTGCTTCCGGCCTCTGGCTGGAAGAGATCGAGCTACCGGGTATGCGGTTTGATATCGGCGGTTGGTTGGGGGCTGTCGTCACGGCCGCGTTCGTTGTGTGGCTGATCAACCTCTACAACTTCATGGACGGCATAGACGGGTTGGCGGCCGGCATGGCGGTCTTTGGCTTCGGAGCCCTGGCGGCCATGGGGTGGCTGGAAGGCCAGCCGGGTTTCTTCCTGCTAAGTACGATCATCGCGGCCGCTGCCGCTGGCTTTCTCATTTTCAACTTTCCGCCCGCACGGATTTTCATGGGCGATGTCGGTTCATCGAGTCTAGGTCTGCTTGCTGCGGCCGTTAGCGTATGGGGCGCCGTGGAGAATATATTCCCGCTGTGGTCCGCGATCCTCGTTTTCTCACCGTTCATCACCGATGCCACCGTGACCCTGTTACGCCGGCTGGTGAGAGGCGAGAAGATATGGGAAGCTCACCGTTCGCACTATTACCAGCGCTTGGTCCGCCTCGGCCTCGGTCACAGAAAGACCGTACTGTTTCAGTACGGCCTGATGGTGGGCTGCGGCGCAAGCGCAATCGCCGGCCGGGAAGCACCGGCCGGGATGCAGTGGCTCATTTTGGTTGGCTGGATATCCTTATATAGTGCCTACTTCTCGGCTGTCTCATTGTTCGAAAGGCGGAACCAACGGGCGGCCGGCCCATGAGACGCGTGGGGAAAGAGGGTTCTTTAGAGTCGATAGCGAATGACTAGAACCTATCTCAAAATCCCATGCAGGGTGGGTGAAGCGAAGCGAAACCCACCAAGGTATTATTTTGTTGGGTTCCGCCGCTCGCGGCTACACCCAACCTACATTAGCGACAAGTTTGAGATAGGCTCTAGCTGTTGGCCAACGGCGCGCCTCACTCCTTGCCCTCTCTCGAAACGAGAGGGATTTAAGTTCTTTCCTTCGGGAGTGCGAGACGGAGCTTTCGCCACTGTCCAGTGGACATCCGCGTCGTCGAGGAGGCGCACTGAGTTTTTGCGCGCGCCGGCAGGAACAGGTTGAGGATGACAAAAGGCATGCCCTCATTCGTTCGGAACTCTTAGTGTATGGCGATCCATCGACGTGATCTAATTCGCTACCTGCAGTCCAGTTGGGGTGCGTACACGCACGATCTGGCGATTGTGCCGCTCGCTTGGCTCGGTGCGTACTGGCTGCGTTTCAACCTAGAAGCGATTCCCGCGGCGTACTTTCGCGAAGCCTTGACATTGCTGCCGGTCGTCTGGCTCGCGCAGGCGGCGATGTTTTGGTATTTCGGCCTGTATCGGGGCATCTGGCGCTTTGCCTCGCTGCAAGACCTCTCCCGTATATTTAAAGCGGTCACCGCGGGTGTCGCTATCGCCGCCATCGTAAGTTTCATCCTGACGCGGCTCGAAGGAGTCCCGCGATCCGTATTCATTATCCATGCGGGTCTCCTGGTGCTTTTTCTCGGCGGGCCGCGCTTCTTCTACCGGTCCATAAAGGACCGCACGGAATATCGCCGGTCGGGCAAACGCGCGCTCATTGTCGGTGCTGGGCATGCCGGCGAGCAACTTGTGCGGGAGCTGTTGCGTGATCGTTCGTCCTCCTATCATCCAGTCGCGCTGATTGACGACGATGTAGCGAAGGTCGGCAAGGAGATCCACGGGGTTGTCGTCGCCGGGCGGAGCGCCGAGCTGCCGCGCATTGCGGCGGAGTATACGGCCGACCTCATCGTCATCGCCATGCCGACGGCGGGTCCGAGCGTTCGACGAAAAATTATCGAGGCGTGCGAGCAGACGGGACTGCCGTTTCGCACGCTGCCACCGCTTGCCGATTTGGTGAGCGGTCGCGTTAGCGTGCGGGATATACGCGACGTGGAGATTGACGACTTGCTCGGCCGCGAGCCGGTGCAACTCGACAGGGGAGCCATCACCGCACGACACCGCGGTCGCCCGGTGCTTGTGAGCGGCGGTGGCGGCTCCATCGGCTCGGAGCTGTGCCGTCAGATCGCGCGGTTGGAGCCTTCGCTGCTGGTCGTGTTCGAGCAAAGCGAGCTCCACCTCTATAACATCGAGCTGGAGCTCAGACGCGAGTTTCCGAAGCTGTCGCTCGCGGTCGTGCTCGGCGATGTGGGCGACCCGATGCTCGTCGAGAAGACCCTTAGCACTTACCGCCCCGAAGTTATTTTCCATGCGGCGGCGTACAAGCATGTGCCGCTGCTCGAAGGGCAAATCCGATCTGCCGTACGGAATAATGTGCTGGCCAGCCGTACCCTTGCGCGGGCGGCGGACAAAGCCGGCTGCCCTGCGTTCGTGCTCATCTCGACCGACAAGGCGGTTAATCCGAGCAGCGTCATGGGGGCGACGAAGCACGTGAGCGAAACGTATTGTCAGGCGCTTAACCAGAGCTCCTCGACTCGCTTCACGACGGTGCGGTTTGGCAACGTGCTCGGCTCGGCTGGCAGCGTGATCCCGCTGTTCCAAAAACAAATCGCCGCGGGTGGGCCGGTAACCGTCACCGACCCGACGATGACACGATTCTTCATGACGATACCGGAAGCCACGCAACTCATTCTCGAGGCGAGCAGCGTGGGCGAGGGTGGCGAAATATTCGTGCTCGACATGGGCGAGCCGGTCAACATCAAGTACCTCGCGGAGCAGTTGATCATTCTGTCGGGAAAGAAGCCGGGGGAGGATATCGAGATCGTCTATACCGGATTGCGACCGGGGGAAAAGCTGCATGAGGAGTTATTTCAGCAGGGCGAAGCGCTCATCAAAACCCCGCACCCGAAACTGTTGCTCGCGCGCAGCTGCCCGCTCGAGTTGTCGATGATCGAGCGTGAGATTGATATGATGGCCGACGCCTGTGGTACTAACGATGGGCTGCGCTTGCGTGAGCTGCTCGATCGCTTTTACACCCATTCCGCGGTCAACGGGCAGACTACCAGCGCGGCGGCGCGACAACACGGGCGACAATAAGGTTCTGTTGACATGAGAGTGTTGGTGACCGGTGGCGCCGGATATATCGGCTCCCACATGGGAAAGGCGTTGCTGCGTCATGGTGCGGAAGTCGTAAGCTTCGACAACCTGTCCAATGGGCACCGATCGGCCGCGAGCGGTGTTTTTGTCAAAGGCGATATTACGAACGATCGCGAGCTCGCCGATGTTTTTAGTCGTTTCGAATTTCATGCGGTGATGCACTTCGCGTCATTGATTCAAGTCGGCGAGTCGGTGCAGCAACCGTCCAACTACTACCGCACGAACTTGATCGGTACGCTCAATCTTTTGGAAGCGATGCGTGCCGCCGGCGTCAGGCGATTCATCTTCTCCTCTTCGGCGGCGATTTTCGGCGAGCCGCAATATACGCCGATCGACGAGGCGCATCCGACGCGGCCGATCAATCCCTATGGTTTTTCCAAATGGGCCGTCGAGCGGGCGCTCGCGGATTTCGATCGAGCGTATCGGCTGCGGTCGGTCAGTCTGCGGTATTTCAACGCCGCCGGCGCGGATGCCGAGGGCGATCTGGGTGAACGACACGAGCCGGAAACTCACCTGATTCCCATCGTGCTGCAAACGGCGTCGGGGCGTCGCTCGAGCGTTACTATTTTCGGCAGCGACTATCCGACGCCCGACGGGACGTGCATTCGCGACTATATTCATGTGGACGACCTATGCGGGGCTCACTTGCTGGCGCTCGAGCGTTTGATGCGAGAGGATGCGAGCTCGGCTTACAATTTGGGGAATAGCCAGGGTTTTTCAGTGCGCCAGATAATTGCCACCGCCGAACAGGTGATCGGGAAGCAGATACCTACGGTCATCGGACCGCGCCGCGCCGGCGATCCCGCGGTACTAGTCGCCGATTCGAAAAAGGCGATGGCGGAGCTCGGCTGGCGTCCGAAATATCAAGATCTCGCGACCATCATTCGCCACGCCTGGGCATGGGAGCAGAAGATGGCGCGCGACATAGACGTTCAGCATAGAGGTGCTCGGTGAAGCTTACGATCGTAGGAACGGGCTACGTCGGTCTCGTCACCGGCGCATGCCTCGCCGAAATGGGCAACGATGTCACGTGCGTCGACGTGGACGCGCGCAAAATAGAGCAGCTGCGCAACGGCGTGTTGCCGATCTACGAGCCGGGGCTCGAGCCGATCGTGATCGGCAACTACAAGGAAGGGCGGCTCAAATTCACCACGTCACTCGACGACCCCGGCAGCCGCTCGCCGGTGTACTTCATCGCCGTCGGCACGCCACCCGGTGAAGACGGATCGGCCGATTTGCAATATGTGCTCGCGGTCGCGAAGGACATCGGGCGCGTCATGACCGAATACGCCGTCGTCGTGAACAAGTCGACCGTGCCGGTTGGCACCGCCGAAAAAGTCCGCGCGGTGATACAGGACGAGCTCAAAAAGCGCTCGCTCGATATTTCCTTCGATGTCGTGAGCAATCCCGAATTCCTCAAGGAAGGCGACGCGGTGCAGGACTTCATGCGGCCCGATCGCATCGTCATCGGATCGGACAGCGACACCGCGCGCGAGATACTGCGCGAGCTGTACGGGCCGTTCATGCGCACGCACGAGCGCATCATTTTCATGGGCGTGCGCGACGCGGAGATGACCAAGTACGCGGCGAACGCCATGCTCGCCACGAAGATTTCCTTCATGAACGAAATCTCGAATTTGTGCGATCGCCTGAAGGTGGACGTCGAAAACGTTCGCATCGGCATCGGCTCGGACGCGCGCATCGGCTACTCGTTCATCTATCCCGGCGTCGGATACGGCGGCTCTTGCTTCCCCAAGGACGTGCGCGCGCTGATCCACATGGCGAGCCGCGTGGACTTCGATCCGAAAGTGCTGCACGCGGTGGAACTGCGCAATAAGGCGCAACAGCAAGTGCTGTTCGAGAAGATCAGCAGTCACTTTAAGAAAGATTTGGCGAAACGCACCTTCGCGCTTTGGGGACTCGCATTCAAACCCGGCACTGACGACATGCGCGACGCGCCCGCTGTCGCGTTGCTTGCCGAGCTGATAGCCGCGGGCGCGCTGGTGAAGGCCTACGATCCCGCCGCGATGGGTGTCGCCCGCCGCGATTTGCCGCGCGCCTGGTTCGAATCCGGCCAACTGCGACTGATGGAGCATCAGTACGAGGCGCTCGTCGGCGTCGACGCGCTGGTCCTAGTCACCGAATGGAAACCATTTCGGCATCCGGATTTCACCCGAATGAAAGCCGAGATGAAGACCGCCGTTGTCTTCGACGGGCGCAATCAGTACGATCCGAAGGCACTACGGGATGCAGGCTTCACCTACTACGGAATAGGGAGGTGAAACGATAACCATGGAGCAGGTCATGAAGGCGGTTTTCCCCGTCGCGGGCTTGGGAACGAGGTTCCTGCCGGCGACCAAAGCGGCGCCCAAGGAAATCCTCCCGATCGTCGACAAGCCGATCATCCAGTACGCGGCGGAAGAAGCGATCGCCGCCGGGATTCTTCAACTCATCTTCGTCACCGGCAAACACAAGCGATCGATCGAAGATCACTTCGACAAGGCGTACGAGCTGGAGAACGAACTCGAAGCGAAGGGCAAGCGCGGCCTGTTGGACAGCGTTCGCAACGTATTACCCGATAACGCGAGCTGCATCTACACGCGTCAAGCGGAAGCGCTCGGGCTCGGACACGCAATTCTGTGCGCCTGGCCGGCCGTGGGCGACGAGGCCTTCGCGGTGATACTCGCCGATGACTTGATTCGCGCGACGCCGACGGTGCTCGAGCAAATGGTGGACGTATACCGCCGCCACCAGTGTTCGGTCATCGGCGTGCAGCGAGTTGCCAAGGAGGAAACCGGGAGTTACGGCATCGTGGACACGGAACCCGCGGGTGAGCGACTTTATCGCGTGAAAGCCATCGTCGAGAAACCGGACCCGAAACAGGCGCCCTCGAACCTTGCGGTGGTCGGGCGCTACATCCTCACGCCACGCATCTTCGAGCTGCTGCGCAACGTTAGGGCGGGCGCGGGCGGCGAGATCCAATTGACCGATGGCATCGCCGCGCTACTAACGCACGAGCGGGTACTCGCTTACGAGTTCCAAGGCAAACGTTACGACTGCGGCAGCAAGCTTGGTTACCTGCAGGCGACCGTCGAAATCGCGCTCGATCATCCCGAGCTCAATTCGAAGTTTCGCGCGTATCTCAAAAGTCTGAAGCTTTAACGCCTCGCTTTCACCTCCACCGTCGCGCCGATATAATCGCGGTTCGCTGAATCGAGGAGTCGGTGATGGCTTCCCCGCTAACACAGTAGACTTCCAATAGCTCGTTCAACCGGAAAGCATCGTTTGCTTGAAGCCGATTAGCCCGCAACAAGCCTGGGACGTCCTACAGAAGGCCGACCGGCTCTACGCGCCGGACGCCGTCGAGGCGACTCTCGATCGGATGGCGCGTGACATCACGGAGCACCTCGCGCGCGCGAATCCGTTGCTCGTCTGCATCATGACGGGCGGGGTAGTGCCGTTCGGCAAGCTGCTTCCGCGTTTGCAGTTTCCGCTCGAGATCGACTACGTGCACGCCACGCGTTACGGCGAGAAGTTGCGCGGCGGTGACTTGCATTGGCGCGTCGGTCCGTCACAGGACGCACGTGGGCGCGTGGTGCTGCTGGTCGACGACATATTGGACGAAGGCGATACGCTTGCCGCCATCGAGAAGCGCTTTCGCGCCGACGGCGCTCGGGAAGTTTACAAGGCGGTACTGGTGGTGAAGAACCGCGCTCGATCCGCCGACGTTCCCGTCGAGTTCAAAGGGCTCGATGTGCCGAATCGCTACGTGTTTGGATACGGAATGGACTATAAGGGTTACCTGCGCAATGCGCCGGGGATTTACGCGGAGGCCGACGGATGACAACGGTGGCGATCATCGGCGGAAGCGGCCTCGACAATTTGAAAAATTTGCAAATCACGCGCCGCGAGACCGTACGTACGCCCTACGGCGAGCCGTCGGGCGCCATGGTGTACGGTCGGTTGAGCGACACGGAAGTTGTATTCCTTCCGCGCCACGGGCCGAACCACACCATTGCACCGCACGAGATCAACTACCGCGCGAATCTCTGGGCGCTGAAGCAGGCGGGGGTCGAGCGGATAATTGCCGTGGCGGCGGTGGGCGGCATCGCCGATCATTTGCAGGTGGCCGGCCTCGTGCTTCCAGATCAAATCATCGACTACACTTACGGCCGAGCGCACACGTTTTTCGACGGCACAAAAAATAGCGTGACGCATTTCGACTTCACCTACCCGTACTGCACGCAGCTGCGCGGCATTCTCATGGAAGCGGCTCGCCGCGCGGGGATTGCGCTGGCGGAACGCGCCACCTACGGCGCGACGCAGGGGCCGCGATTCGAAAGCGCCGCGGAGATACGGCGCATGGAGCGCGATGGATCGGATATTGTCGGCATGACCGGCATGCCCGAAGCGGCGCTCGCGCGCGAGCTCGATCTGCGCTACGCCACCGTCGCGGTCGTGGTGAACCGCGCCGCCGGCAAGGAGGAGAAGACGATCAGTTTCAAGGAAATCGAAGCGTATCTAGAGCAAGGAATGGCAAAAGTTCGTCTGCTGCTCGAGCACGCGATCCCGCTGATAGCCGCGTAGTCAACCTGACACCGGCGTTACCCGCACGAGCACGCCGAACTTCGGGTGATCAAAGTAGTTCAAGTCGTTGCTCTTGATGCGTCGCTGCTCGATGATGACGTAGCTCGGCAGGCTGTCGCTGCTCGGCGCACCCACGGCGCCGATGGCGCCGACGTTGCGCGGTTGATACGACATGTTCAGCTCCAAGTGCAGGAACCGGGCGAGATAGAATTTGAGCGTCCCGTTGATTTCCCTGTCCTCGGTCGCCAATTGCACGGGCGGGCCGTTCGCCTTCGACTCCGCGGACTGAATCCAGCGCTTGTGAACCAGCACCCGATAGCGCCCGTCGGTGCGCATGGCGGTGACGGCGGATGAAAAGTCGGCCGTCGGCGACAAGCTCTCTACCGTAGTGGCGTTCGCGTCCACCGGTCGGGGCGCTCGCGTCCACAACTCCGATCCTTCGAATTCCGGAAGCAGCATCTCGAAGATCAGCACTTCGATTTCGTAATTCGCGCTCGCGCCGCTCGGAGCGGCGCCGAAGGCGGGTGCTATCGCAAACCATCCCAGAAAGACAACGGTCAATCGCCGCATCGGTTTTTCCAATCGCTATCGCTTCGCTATAGTATGTCGTAAGTCGCAATCCAATTCGAGAATGAAACGATGACCGTGCGAACCGTACTGAGGATGGGCGATCCGGTGCTCTATCGCAAAGCCGAGCCGGTGACCGCGTTCGAGACGCCGGAGCTCGAACTCCTCATCGCCGACATGTTCGATACCATGGCGGCGTATAAGGGCGCCGGCCTCGCGGCGCCGCAAATCGGCGTGTCGCTGCGCGTGGTGATTTTCGGCGTGCAGGCAAATCCGCGTTATCCGCAAGCCGAGCCGGTGCCGACGACGATCCTCATCAATCCAGCGTTGCAGCCGCTCGGTGCGACGATGGAAGAAGGCTGGGAGGGTTGTCTCAGCGTGCCGGGCTTGCGTGGGTTGGTGAATCGGTACACGCAATTGCGTTACACCGGCTACGATCAGCACGGCACGCCGATCGATCGCACCGTTGCCGACTTTCACGCGCGCGTCGTCCAGCACGAATGCGACCACTTGGACGGGATACTCTATCCGATGCGGTTGAAAGACCTGCGCCAGTTGGGTTACGAAGATGTGTTGTTTCCGGGGCTGGCACGATCGTCGTCCGAGGCGGCGGCGTCCGACGATCTATAGCTGCCGCGCGCGCGTGGCGCGCTCAGCGTGCTCGGTTCCCGGCGGCTGGAGCGCCGCGATCAATTCATTCGCCGCTTTAACGCGGCTTTCGGTGTCGGGAAACTCTCCTTGTATGCGCAGCCGGTTCGGTCCGTCCAGCCGATAGCGCCGCGGCGCGGATTGCAGTAGCTGCAGCACCGATCCCGAATCGATCGGCGGTTGCTCGATGAACTCTACGCGGACGCCTCTCGCGCCGGCGTCGATCTTGCGAATGCCCAGTTGCGCGCCACGCACCTTCAATTGCGCCGCTTTGAACAAGAGCTGACCGGGTTCCGGTAGCGCGCCGAAGCGGTCGACGATCTCCTCTTGCAGCGCGAGCAACGTCTCTTCGCTTTCGACACTCGCAATGCGTTTGTAAAGCACCAAGCGCAGGTGAACGTCCGGCACGTAAGAATCCGGAAACAGCGCGGCCGCGTGGAGATTCACCTCGGTCCCACGCGATTCGATTTCGGTAGGCATCGGTTTACCGGTCTTCAGCGATGTCACCGCGCGCTCGAGCAATTCGGAATAAAGCGCGAACCCGACTTCATCGATCTCCCCGCTCTGCGCTTCCCCGAGCAAATCGCCGGCCCCGCGTATCTCCAGGTCGTGCGAGGCGAGGGCGAATCCCACCCCCAGTTCCTCCAGCGATTCGATAGCCTCTAGGCGTTTGCGCGCGTCGGCGCTGATGGCATTGCGACCCGGAATCAGCAGGTAGGCGTAGGCGCGGTGATGCGAGCGGCCGACACGGCCGCGCAATTGGTGCAACTGCGCCAACCCGAATTTGTCCGCGCGCTCGATAATGATGGTATTCGCCGTCGGAATGTCGATGCCCGACTCGATGATGGTGGAGCATACGAGAATATTGAACCGGCGCTGGTAGAAGTCGAGCATCACGTGCTCTAACTCGCGCTCCGGCATCTGGCCGTGCGCAATGCGTATCTCCGCTTCCGGCACCAGCTCCGTCAGCTCGCGCGCGGCGCGTTCGATCGTGCGCACTTCGTTATGTAGAAAGTACACCTGTCCGCCGCGCCGAATCTCGCGCAAGCACGCCTCGCGTATCAAATCGCGACTGCGTTCGGCAACCAGCGTCTTTATCGCCAAGCGCCCCTCGGGCGCGGTGCCGATGATGGTGATGTCGCGCAGACCGGCGAGCGCCATGTTGAGCGTGCGCGGAATCGGCGTCGCGGTGAGCGTCAGAATGTCCACCTCCGCGCGCAGCCGCTTGAGCCGCTCCTTCTGGCGCACGCCGAAGCGGTGCTCCTCATCGAGGATCAGCAGGCCGAGATCCTTGAAGCGGACATCGTCCTGCAACAAGCGATGCGTCCCAATGACGACGTGAACTTTACCCTGCGCGACGTCTTTCAGAGTCTCCGTCAGTTCCGATTTGCTGCGAAAGCGCGACAATAGCTCGATGCGATACGGCGTGCCGGCGAAGCGATCGCAGAAGTTTTGATAGTGCTGTTGGGCGAGTAGCGTAGTCGGAACCAGCACCGCGACCTGCGCGTTGCCGTGAACGGCGAGGAAAGCGGCGCGCATCGCAACCTCGGTTTTTCCGAAGCCGACGTCGCCGCAAACCAACCGATCCATAGGCCGCTCCGTCTCCATATCGCGGATGACTTCTTCGATCGCGCGCATCTGATCGGGTGTTTCTTCGAAGGGAAAGGTGTCGGCGAACGATTGGTAGACGCCGCCACCGGGAGGGAACGCTCGTCCGCCGCGCGCCGCGCGAAGCGCCTGCACTTCGAGCAACTCGACCGCGGCGTCGTGCGCCTTCTGTTGCGCGCGCCGCTTCGCTTTTTCCCAGGCGTCGCCGCCGAGCGTGTGTAGCGGCGCGTGCTCGGGGTCGGTTCCGGTGTAGCGAGTGATCAAATGCAGCGATAGCACGGGTATGTACAGCTTGTCGCCGCCCGCGTATTCGAGGCAGAGAAATTCGTTCGGCCCATCGCCGGCGTCGATGATTTGCAGCCCTCGGTATCGGCCGACGCCGTGTTCCTCGTGCACTACCGCATCGCCCAACTTCAACTCCGCGAGACTTCGAATGATCGCCGCCGGGTCGCGTTCGGTCTGTTTCCGCCGGCGTCGCTGCGCGACACGCTCGCCGTACAGTTGCGATTCGGTGACGACGGCAACGGCGGGCGTTCGCAGCGTGAGGCCGCGGTCGAGACTCGCGGTCGTCAGAGCGAGCGGCACGGAGCCGTTCAAGAAGTCCTTCCAGTCGCCCACGTCCTCAGGCAGGTGGCCGCGTTCGCTCAACAACAAGCGCAACGTTTCGCGTCGCCCGGCGGTCTCGGCCACGATCAGCGTACGACCGGTGTAGTTCCCCAGGTGATCAAACAGCGCACGGTGCGGCATGTCCGCGTGATAATCGACCGGCAAGCTCGCCGGCGCCGGCGTGCTGTAGTCGATGATCGTGGCGTCCGAGGTATCTTGCTCGGGAGAGATATCGATCAGCTCGATGCGCGGCCACTTCTCGATGGCGGAAGCGAGTATCGAGTATTCGAGGAACAACTCTTTCGGGGCGAGCATCGGGCGCTGAATATCATGGCTCAGTTGCTCGTAGCGGGTGTTGACATCGCGCAGGAAATCACGCGCGGCGTGTTCGACACCCTCTTCGACCACACATAGCGCGTTGCTGGGAACATAATCGAACAAGGTCGCCGTCGCGTCGAAGAAGAGCGGCAGATAAAACTCCACGCCCGCCGACCCCAAGCCTTTGCTGACGTCACGGTAGAGCGGCACTTTCTGAGGATCGCCTTCGAAGCGCGCGCGAAACGCCTGGCGAAAACGCTGTATCGCATCCTCCGTGAGCGGATATTCGCGCGCCGGGAGAAGCCGCGCGTTGCGTAGCGACTCTCCCGATCGCTGCGTGTCCGGATCGAACTCGCGAATCGATTCGACGGTGTCGCCGAACAGCTCGACGCGATACGGTTGGCGCGCGCCGACCGGGAAAAGATCAATCAACCCGCCGCGCACCGCGTACTCCCCGGGCTCCATCACTTGCGAGGTCGCGCGATAGCCGGCCGCGGTCAACTGCCGTCGCAACGCGTCGATCTGCAACTGATCTCCCACACCCAGCATGAAGCTGTGCGCGACGATGTAGTCGCGCGGCGGCAGTCGGTACAAAGCAGTTGGCGCCGCGACCAACACGATGCCGCGCGCAAGGTTCGGAAGCTGGTATAGCGTCTCCAGCCGCTGCGCGACCAGCCCCTGGTGCGGCGAAAACACGTCGTACGGCAGGCATTCGCAGTCCGGAAACACATGGACCGAATCTTGCACATCAGAAGCGTAGAAGCGGATTTCATCGCCGAGTTGATCGGCCATTTCGACGCTGCGGGTGATGACGAGGAGCGGACCGGCATGTTGTGCCGCGGCTGCGGCTATCGCTAGACCGCGGCCGCTGCCGAGCAGGCGGCTCCAGCGTATGGAGACATCGCGGCGCTCTGGCAACACCGGGTTAAGTGGCGAGGGTGAAAGGGAATTCTTGTCCTCGGCAGCGCGCAAAAAATTCATTGACGTAGGAAGGGTCGAAGTGGCTCGCGCATTCTAACGCAGGGAATTCGGGATCGCCCAAGTCCTTAAAACACTTGTCAGAGTGGGGACTTAGAGGCATAATTTCAAGAAAATAAATAATACTGTCCCATAAGTCCGCCCGAGGGTGCGCAAAAACGAACGAGAGGAAGGTGGCTTAATGGCAAAGCGTCCGCGCTTCAAACCTGGCGATACTATTTTTTATCCATCCGCCGGGGTAGGAGTGGTCCAGGCGATCGAAGAGCTGTACGTGAGCGGCGAGTTCACGCCCTGCCTCGTCATCCACATCGCCGAAACACGAATGACGGTGCGCGTCCCCCAAACGAACGTCGAGAAGTGCGGCATCCGCCCGCTGCTCACCAACCGCAGACTCAAAGAGTTGTTCAAGATCCTATCATCCAAGAGCCGGCGCCGAGTCACGGGCGGCAACTGGACCGAGCGCTGCAAGGAAATCGAACGCAAGATCAATTCCGGTTCGTGTTTGGAGCTCGGTGAAGTGGTGCGTGATCTCATGCGCTGGAAGAAGCAGTCCGGGCTTTCGTTCGAAGAGTCGATGCTGCTCGAGCAGGCAAGCGGCTATCTCGCGCGTGAAGTGGCTGCCATCGAGGGTATTGCAACCGAAGCGGCGATCGATCGCATCCGTTCTTGCGTCGGCGTACAAATTTAGTTGTCCATCTGACCTCGTTTAGTATTCAGAGATCCATCCTTTCGCTGTGCGCTAGTCCGTCGCGCGCGTACTTTTCATTCGTCCTGAGCTTGTCGAAGGACGCTTAGTACAATACATTTCCTCTCCTGCGTATACGGAGGGGGGTAGGGTAGATAGGCGCGCTTCGCCACCACCTCTAATTGAACGGTCATGACCCCCGAGAGAAACATCTGGGCGATCGTCCCCGCGGCCGGCACCGGCGCGCGCATGCAGGCGGAAGTTCCCAAACAGTATTTACCGTTACTCGGTCGTCCCGTTATGCTCCACACGCTCGAGCGCTTGTGCGGTTACGCGCGCTTGACCGGAGTGTTGGTCGGGATCGCGCCTGACGACGTGCGCTGGAGTACCCTACAAACGGCCGGCTTGCCGAAACTGCTTGGCACTTTTGCTGGAGGACGAACTCGAGTGCAAACCGTGCTCAACGGTATCACCGCGCTCGCAAAATACGCGCGCGCGGACGACTGGGTAATGGTGCACGATGCCGTGCGCCCGTGCGTGCGGCACGCCGATCTCGACAAGCTGTTGGCGGCGGTCGTGTCATCGCCCGACGGCGCGCTCTTGGCCGTGCCGATTTCCGATACCGTCAAGCGCGCCGACGCGCAGGCGAGAATCGAGGAAACCGTTTCGCGCGCAGGTTTGTGGCGCGCGCTCACGCCGCAAATGTTTCGCCTGAGTGTGCTACGCGAGGCGCTGACCGCCGTCGCCGCGGTGAACGAAGACATCACCGATGACAGCGCCGCCGTCGAGCGCCTCGGCGCACGGCCGCGCGTCGTCGAAGGATCGGCGGACAACATCAAGATCACGCGCTTAACCGATCTTGCGTTGGCGGAAATGTTCTTGAAACAACAAACCGGCGTAGTGTCATGATGCGCGTCGGTCAAGGTTTCGACGTCCACGCGCTGGTCGCGGGCCGCGCACTGATTCTCGGTGGCGTGCGGATTCCGCATAGCAAAGGTTTGCAGGGCCACTCCGACGCCGACGCGCTGATTCACGCGATATGCGACGCCTGTCTCGGCGCGGCCGGTCTCGGCGACATCGGCCATCATTTTTCCGACACCGACAATCAATATAAGGACATCGATAGCCGCGTGCTGCTTCGTCGGGTGCACGCGACGCTGACCGAGCGAGGATGGAAAATCATCAACGTCGACGCAACCGTCATCGCGCAAGCCCCCAAGCTCGCGCCGCACATTCCAGCAATGAAAGCCAACATCGCTAGTGACCTCAAGATATCCGCGGAGCAAGTGAACATTAAAGCGACGACCACGGAGCGATTGGGTTTTATCGGGCGGGAAGAGGGCATCGCCGCGCAAGCAGTAGTCTTACTGACGAACGAATAGTGCGTCGTTTATGGCTGATCGTCATTCCCGCGCAAGCGAGAATGCGGTCTGCTTCTTTTATCCCCTCTCCCTTCTAGGGAGGTGAGGCGGAGCCGTCGCGAATGCATCTAACATGCATTCGCGCCGTCGAACGGGTGCAACGAAGTGTGTTGCACCCAGGTGGGAATACCGAGGGTGAGGGTGATCAGTCGAGCACCCGTTCGGGCGCTTCATCGAGTGGCATTAAACTGCGCTAAGCGACCGTCGTTAATCGTCGTAGCAATTCATTTCTCTTTCATCCCTTCAAGGAGATCGTACATGAGCGGACACATCTACAAATACATCGAGCTCACCGGCAGCTCCGCCACCATCGTACCGGGATCGTGCCGATTGAGACGATGAAAATGAATCCTATGCAGATGGCCGAAAGCGACGCAGGGCAAGTTCCTTAATCGGCGCGTAATGCTTGGTGTTGGCAGTTAACAGGGGTAGACCGCTGCTTACCGCCGTCGCGGCGATAAGCGCGTCGGCGAGCCGGAGGGAATGACTGAGGAAGTGTTGCTCGACATAGAACATGGCTTTGGTGGAGATAATTTCGCTTATCGGCAGTACTTTTGCTCCAAGCTCGGTGAGCGTGACACGTAGCGCGTTAAGCTCCAGCTTGTTTCGCATACCCTGGACGAGCTCGACGTAGGTAACGACCGAAAGCGCTGGTTGGGGTAACTCGCTAATCGCCGTGGCTGCCCGGTGGTCCCCCCGCATGAACCAGATCAGAACATCCGTATCGACCAGCATCAATGGCGGCCGCTGCGAAGCTTGTTGATGTAAGCCGGGACATCCTTGACGTCAGCATAGTTCTTCCAGATCCCAAAGAGCGGGAGTTGGTGCGCGAGTTTTCGTCGCTGCGTCGTTGTCGATCGAACTGGAACGATCTTCGCGCGCGGTTTGCCGCGATGGGTGATCGTCACCTCTTCCCCACGTTCCACGGCGTCCAAAACGCGCTTGGTATGCAAACGGAGATCTTTAGCGCTGGTTTTCATTGGTTTGAAGTAAACACTATGAAATATATACTTCGTGCCTACGGGCGTCAATGGCTGGAGCGTCAATTGGGTGCAGTCGCGATTCCGCTAGAGGACGGATAAAGCGGGCGGTTCTGTGCACGAACTACGCGAGCGATGTCCGGTCGGGCCGACACGAGAACCCGTTGATCGAGAAAGCTCTGATCGATGGTGTTCACGCGGAAGCAGAAGTTCTGTGTGCTGTTCGAAGCGTTCGATACGGCGCGAGTGGCGGGCGCTTCGTTGGTCGGGCAACTGGAAGACTAGATCCCCGCAGGTAGTTTTCGTTGCGTCTGCGGCGGCTCTCCGTCACCCGTTTGGGCGCCGCTCGAATTGTCTCCGCCTTTCCTTCGGCACGAACCATGCCGATGACTAAGGCATGAGTGCAAGTACGGCATCATCATTAGTGATTAGATCGTCCACCACTCCACCGGCGGATCGCGCCTACTAAGCTTTTATCTGTTCTTGGCGTCACGTTTTATTTGAAATTTTGTCTTAAAACATGAAAGATCCCTTGACGTCGCCGTGGCGAACTGTATAGATTCGATGCCGCAATAATGACGGCTGCGTATCGAACGCGCGGCCACCAGTAAACATGGACCGGTAAATAACGAGAAGTGAAAAGACCGGTCGGGCACCAGGGAGAGCGGTCATGGATCTTCGCTTTGGATCGGGTCGGGCGAGTGACGTTCGCCGATCGTCCTTCTATGCAGTTCCCATCGTCATTCCCTTTAGCCTCAACGGCGCGCAGCGGAAGGAGTCGATCGCGTAACTCGACCTGACAGACAGGACGGGAGAATCGGGTAACTGTCAGATCGGGTCGGGATTAATACAGCTCATTCTCACCTTTTTCTTTACCAGCAGGCATAGTCAACAATGACTAATGCGCACTTTTTCAATCCCCTCGATGCTCGTTCGCGTCTTTAAGGGTCTACGTCACGAACAATAAAGGAGGTAGGGCCTGTGAAGCACTTCACGCGCAGTTTCGTTTCAAGCCGCCGTTTGTTTTGGCTTAGTGTTCTGGTTTCGTTAATCTCTGTCTGTTCGCCGCAGGCACACGCGCTTTCGACCGAGTTCACCGCGCAACAGCTAATCGATTTCTTAAATACCTACCGAACGTCGAGCGACCCGAGCAAGCGCTCGCTTGCCGCGGACCTGCAGCAAAAGTTCGCTGACGTGGGCATCACTCTTTCGGATAACGGGTTCTTGATCAGCGGACAAGTACCTACCGTTGGCGGAGATCTACTGTCGTGCAATGACTTAAGATCGGCGGCTTTGATCGGCGTGAGCCCAGGCGTGGGACCTCTTTCCGGCGATGCTGGCGCATCGTGGTCGGTGTTTCTCGATGGCGCGGCTACAAAACTTGGGCTGCTGCTCGCAAACAGCGGCAATTTTGGTGTTAGTGTTAATCTCGGCGGCACCGTTTCGGGCGACACATCCGCGAATTTGCATTGGTATCAGGGGTATATATACCCGGGCGTAAAGTGCAATTTGTTGGGTTGTTTTCCCGATCCACAATGGCGATGTGAGCACGCCTACGACCAAGAACTTCTAGGGATTACTTTAAACGGCAGCTTCAATATCCGGCTAGCGCTGACCCTCGATGCGTCGCTTGAACAAAACAACAGCGGGCGCTATCAGATTGTTCTCGGTCGTCAAGCATTGGCAGGTGCAAGCGGTCCGCTGACCGGTACTAGCAGCGTGAATGCGGATGTGGAGCTGTCCGGCGATCTAGTGGCGGACGGCGTGTTGTGGAACCTGCTTGTTGATCATTACGTAGAGCCGAGTATCTCCGACAACGCAAAGTCAGCCATAGCAGACAGAGTATCGGAGAAAAACGGACAAATTCGCAGCCGGCTGCCGGTGACATATCAGCTGCCCGATGTCCATCCCGTATTGGTGCGGCTAATCGGAGAAATTCTCGGTTCTCCGATCTTGCATGACTATGTGCAGCAACACTTTCAAGAGATTGTTTTTTATCTGCTCATAAACGATGTTCAGTCGCTGGAGCAAAGCCTCAGATCCGCCGCCGCTTGCGACGCGACACGGCTGCTGCGTGCAAACATGTCGATGCCGTCGGTTTATGTTAACAACCAGGGATCGTGCGTCGCCGCGAATGTCGAAGGCGCCGACGCAGGCGCGTACTTTTCCGATTCGTCGTGCACGCGACAAATCGCCTTCCGACCCACGCCTTACGTCGACTATTGCAGCGAGGTCTTAGGCTTCAAGCCGAACACGCGCGTGGGCAACGCGGCGAATTGGTCGCCGGATTTCGGCCAGCCGGGCGATCCGTTGCCTGACGTGCCCAGCCAGAGGTGGACGGTAACGCCCGGCACGCAGTTCGCCATCACGACGGAGAAGATTACCGGCAAGACGGCGCCGTTCATGAAGCGGGTTCGCTATCGCGACATCGTGAAGGCGAGCGACGGCAGCGTCTGTTCGCTCGAGATGAGAGTTTATAAAAAGGACGTCAATGCGACCGGGCTGATGCCGCTCCTCGCTATCCACGGAGGCAGCTGGCAATTCCGCGGCGCCGCTTTTATGGGATTGGAAGCGCAGATCTCGCACTACACGGATCAAGGCTTTATCGTCTTCGCGCCGTTCTATCGTCTTGCGCGGGATGCCGATGGCAATCCGGAGTGCAACGGCGCTGCGTGGTTCGAGATTACGGCCGATGCCGAAGCGGCGCTCGACTGGGTAAAGCAGAACGGTGTCGCGTTTGGCGCGCGGCCGGGGAATCCGGCGGTGATGGGTCAATCCGCCGGCGCGCATTTGTCCGGTTGGTTGCTCACGCACCGGCCGGCGGACGTGACCGCCGGGTTACTGCTCTATCCGCCGACCGATATCGGTTACTTGCTGACGCAATATCGTGCCGGGCAGCTCGACAAGGCGCACGAACCGAGCCTCGACATCGAGCGTAGCCTGGACATCTTGAGCAATTTTTTCGGCACCCAAGTGCGCAGCGCCGATATCAACGCCGATTTCATTCAGCAGAATTCGTTTGCGCAGTACGTGCGTAACGGCGGTATCCCGCCGGCTCTGATTCTGCAAGGCCGCCAGGACGAAATCGTCCCCTCGAGTCAGGCGGTGTTCTTGTGCAACGCGTACGGCGGCAATGCGGTGAACAACGGCGGTGCTGCGCTGCTGCGTGCGATCTACCCGTGCGGCGCCAGCGGCAGTCAGCTCGTTTTGTTCGAGCAGTCACAACACGGGTTGGACGGCTGCATCGCTGATGTACCGGGTCTGTGTCTGGCGGGTAATTCGTCGAGCCGCCGCGTGGTGGCGGATACCTTGCGGCAAGCAAGGAGCTGGTTGCAGTCGCCGGCTAGTACTCCGCTCAACGTGATGCCTGCGGTCGACTGGTTGGTACCGATACTCGAGTTACTATTCAGCGATTAGATTTGAACTCAGTACGCGTAGCCCGGGTTAGTACACGTAGCCTGGGTTAGCGGCGAAGCGGCGTAAGCCGGGATCGACTATGGGTGCGAACGAGAGCTCGATGGAACACTAGACACGACGACAACTGCACCATCGTGCGTACCTATTTTCAAAATTTAGCGGAGGGTGTCCAGATGACGGCGCGAAAAATCTTGTTCCTGATGTTTCTAATGTTTTCGTCTGTAGTAGACGCAGCCGAGTATGTGAAGGAGGCTACCTTAAGTTGGGTCCAATTCGAATCTCCCACTCGACCCGTGAATAGTGCAGGCGAGCATCGTGATTTCATCCTCTTCGCTACGGGACCGGGGTGGTCCGCCTATGGCGGTGGCGGAGGACCGGCTTGTACCGACGCGGGGGCAGTACTTCCTCTGAACAACACAACGATGCGAGCAGTCGCGCTTACGGCGATCGCGTCTAAGGCTACCGTGCAGGTGATAGCCGATAATACATTGACGGTCGGTTCTTACTGCCAGGTCACTGTGCTTTCTATCAAAGGAAATTAGTACACGTAGCCTGGGTTAGCCGCGAAGCGGCGTAACCCGGGATCGACTGTCTTGATTCATTAAGAGGCAACAGGAATTCGATCTAAAGACGTTTTGTTTGAAAGGACTCCGACCCCAATGGCACTATTTTTGTAACGGTGATGTCATCATTTATCTGAATCAAAGTGGTGTTTTTCCTGGCTGTGACGGTCTTTGGATTTCGAGCTCTCAACCCGGCGCGAAAAATCTCTTTGCTACGATGCTCTCAGCAAAACTTGCTGGAGCGCCACTAACCGCAGTTGCTGACAACGGTGCCATATGGAACGGAAGCAACGCCCGGTTTTGCAAGCTCTATTTACTGGGGTTGAGCTAATGGCTGCCGTTCGTTCGGCACTGTGTTCGGTTCGCGGGGCGGCGCTTCCACACTTGCGCGGAGCGCGTAGTGGATCTTCCGTTTGCCGCACCGTCCGTAACATCGCATGGACGTTTGTCGCAATGGCTATCGTTCCCGCGTATGCCTATGCGACAACGCGACAGACCTGTTTCCTCGACGTAAAGGCCGATGAAGTTGTGGTGCGGATAGAATTAAACCTTCCCGCCTGTGCCCCGTCCTCGGATGGGAATCTGTATACGATAGAAACCACCGACAACCAGCCCTCTATTGACGGATGTTTCATCAACAACCAGATTCCGAGCGGCTACACGCAAATTCCGCGATCACCCATCGGCAGTTGCGGGCCCGGTTCCTTCGTTACCTGGTTCCATAATCAAAACCCGGCCAACCGCGGGCTACTGGTGCGGACGCCGGTTAACACCGCTTTCTCAGGCTCGGCGACGACGACCGATCCCGACGCAGACGTGCTCACTTACACGATACCCTCGACGGGCGCTAAAGGAGGCAGCTTCAGCATCAACGCGAGCACCGGCGCATTCACCTACATACCCGCGCAATCCTTTCAAGGCGACGATTTTGCAGGCGCCATCGCGCGGGATGGAAAAGGCGGCGAGGGTATCATCCTGATTACCGTGACGGTTGGTAACCCCTCGACCCAAAACCAGCCCCCGGTATTTCCGAGCTTTACCATTACGACCAAGCAGAACGAATTAATTGGGATATTGCTGTCGGCGAGCGATCCGGATCGCGATCCTATAACCATAGCGCTAGACCCGAACCAGCGACCGGTACATGGCACGCTGACGCCCCAGGGGTTACGCGACGCGTATTCGTATACGCCGAATACCGACTTTGTCGGCGCAGACAGCTTCGCCGCCTTTGCTAACGACGGCCACGGCAACACGACACGAACCGTGTTTCCGATCAACGTGCAACCGAAGCAGCCGCCTGCGGCGACGCTCAATTTTCTGCCGGCTATTTTGGATTTGCTGCTTGGCGATTAGCCCGCATCGGCGCAGCGGAGGTTGGCCGTTGATAAGACAAGAGGATCACGAGTCAATGAAGCGTACTGAGGTTCTTTGGTTAATTGAGGAGAAAAATATGCTGAGAATTATTCTGAGGTGTTGTATTGGTGTTCTATTCATCTACGCACCATTTGCATCCGCTGCTGAATGGTGCACCGTTAAGAATTTCGGCGTTTCGGATAACAGCGGCACCGTATCTATCCATGGCGACCTAGTTGGAGCTACCGGGACGTCGTCGCATGTAGAGTGGTTATTACTTGACCGTTCTACAGATTCTAATGCTGTAAAGAATAGATTGGCCATGGCCATGACAGCGGCGGTCTCAGGAAATTTATTAATGATATACGTGGACCAATACGCGTGTAATTCTGTTCCGGCATGGCAGAAGGATGTAGTTCTTCACATGCGAATCTTTAAACCGTAATGGTTATAGCACGCGTAGCCTGGGTTAGCCGCGAAGCGGAGTAACCCGGGATGAACAACAAAAGCAGAGGAGAAGATATATTTACCTCGTAAAGGGGGAAAGAGGCCAGGCTCCGGGCCAGAGCCCTTTAAGTTCCTTAATCGCCTTGATTAGTCACGACGTACTGAACCTAGACCAAGGAGGAAAGCGATGAAAAATTCTTATCGTAGCGGCCCACTCGTGTGTGTTAGCGGATTAAAGGGTCAGATCACTTAGGCTTGCAGGGATAGCGCTTCCGGTTATGGAAAACTTACACTGACCCTATTTACTGAGTTGATAGCCTGAAAATGAACCTGACTCATGGATTCAAGGAGAAAAAAATGAAGTTATTTTGCAGAATTTATTTTGTTCTATTGTCATGGATTGTCATGGCATGGCCAGCACCTTCCTTTGCTGGCACATGGCTCTGGGATCAAAGAATTCAGTATCTATATGCCGGTGAGGCTGGCGCGCGTTACGCGGTAAGACTGGTCGGGACTACCCCTAATCCTGGTTCTTGCGGAGCCTCATTTGATTTGGCTATTGATCCCAATAACACAAAGCTAAAGGCAATGTGGGCCATGCTGTTATCAGCCTATCTGGCAGATAAGCCCGTCAGCATATTTCTATCGGGTTGCGAGGCGGTAAATAATCTGCCCGTCATAACGGATGTAACTCTAGGAACTACGGCAGGGATAACTCATTGAATGGGGGAAAAGGGGTCGGAGTCTGGGGTTTCCCCACGAACCACAACTTCCCATCAACGAGTTAACGAGTACCCTGCCGTAAAAACAGCGCGTGCATGATGAGTTTGTGGCGTCCTTTTAGTACACGTAGCCCGGGTTAGCCGCGAAGCGGGGTAACCCGGGGCACTTCGATTCGGAGTAGTTTCCGACGACGCAATAGCAGTGTGAGAAAACTTATTGAGAAAGAAAGGGCAAGAAGATGGGAGTGCGAGTGAGCGACCCGCTTTGTGGCACCCAGCTCGTAAAACTTAGCACGTGTAGCCTGGGTTAGCCGCGAAGCGGCGTAACCCGGGATCAGCCGCTCTGCGTGGGCAGCGTGATCGTCTGCCCTCTATCGTGACGAGTTACGCCGTATGTGGGCACATCTTCTTGTTGATTATTCCGACTTGTCGTTGCTGTTGACCCATCGTCGATTTCCCAACTCATCGGAACGCGCGTAAGCGAGCCGGGCAACAGTAGGTATGTTTTCATGCGGCGCAATACACTGCGAGCCTCACTATCGTGAACTCATCGAGGGAAAGGTTAAAGGCGTTCCGGGGCCGCTCGTGTTCGAGCGTCTTCGCGCGCGTCTTGGCCGATGAAGTACGAATTCCATCCTGAAGCAGAACAGGAGTTTCTCGCCGCCGCCAAATGTAGGAGACTGGATTCCCGCTTTCGCGCACTACTGTCCGGAATATTTTTGCGAAACGATGAAAAGAGGTTGCGAATCTCGGTGTTTTGGGTGAAAACCCTGAGCGCCAACTCAACAGTCGAGATCCACAACCCATGTACAGCATAAGC
>JBGPKL010000022.1:0-51383 GCA_041485885.1 Sulfurifustaceae bacterium | reverse complement strand
AGACGCGGACCTCTCGATCATTCAGGGCAAGAAAGTCGCGATCGTCGGATACGGCTCGCAAGGCCACGCGCACGCGCTGAACTTGAAGGACAGCGGTGTCGACGTCATCGTCGGGCTGCGCGACGGTTCCCCGTCCGCGACCAAGGCGAAGAATGCCGGGCTGCCGGTCAAGTCGGTCGCCGAGGCGGTGAAGGGCGTCGACGTCGTCATGGTGGTCGCGCCCGATCAGAATCACCAAAAGATATACGAGACCGACATCGCGCCGAACTTGAAGAAGGGCGCGGCGCTGGCGGTCGCGCACGGTTTCAGCATCCATTTCGGATTCGTCAAACCGCGCGCCGATCTTGACGTCTTCATGGTCGCGCCGAAAGGCCCGGGGCACCTGGTGCGCACGACGTTCACACAAGGCGGCGGTGTGCCGTGTCTCATCGCACTGAAGCAGGACGCGTCGGGCAAGGCGCGCGCGTTAGCGCTGTCGTATGCCTCCGGTATCGGCGGCGGGCGCGCCGGCGTCATCGAAACGACGTTCAAAGACGAAACCGAAACGGATCTCTTCGGCGAGCAGGTCGTGCTTTGCGGCGGCACGAGCTTCCTGGTGCAAGCGGCATACGAAACGCTGATCGAAGCCGGTTACCCGCCGGAGATGGCGTACTTCGAGTGTCTGCATGAGCTGAAACTGATCGTCGATCTCATGTACGAAGGCGGCATCGCCAACATGCGCTACTCGATCTCGAACACCGCCGAGTACGGCGACTACACGCGCGGCCCGCGCATCGTGAACGAGCAGACCAAGGCCGAGATGAAAAAAATCCTGAAGGAAATCCAGTCCGGTCAGTTCGCGCGCGAATGGATGGCCGAGAACGAGGCGGGGGCCAAGCGCTTCCTCGAGATGCGTGCGCAGGGCGCCAAGCATCCGATCGAAGAGGTGGGCGCGCGGCTGCGCGACATGATGCCGTGGATCAAGGCCAATCGAGTTGTTGACCGCACCAAGAACTGATCGCCCGCGCCCGGCACGAACCTCGCGCGGGCGCATCGCTTTTCATGCCTAACGGGAAACATCCGCTTCTCGCCCGAGAAGGCTGGCCGCACATCCTCATTGCAGGCGTCTTGGCGGTCGCGGTGCATTTCTATGCCGGCGGCTGGGTGGCTATTCCGTTCTGGATCGCTCTCGCGTTCGTGCTGAATTTTTTTCGCGATCCGGTTCGCGCCGTTCCGGCGGACCCGAAGGCGGTGGTTTGTCCGGCCGACGGTCAAATCGTCGGACTCTCCGAGATCGAAGACCCGTACCTCAAGCGCCGGTGCAAGCGCATCAGCATCTTTATGAACGTCTTCGACGTGCACTCGAACCGCATTCCCGTCACCGGGCAGGTCATGCGGGTCTGGTATCACAAGGGCAAATTCCTCAATGCCGTCCTCGATAAATCTTCGGAAGCCAATGAACGCAATGCTCTTTGGATTCGAATGGACCACGGTCAGGACGTTGTAGTCGTTCAGGTTGCCGGGCTGATAGCGCGGCGTATACTTTGTTACGTGCAGCCGAACGAGCGCGTGGAACGGGGGAGCCGCTTCGGGTTCATCCGGTTCGGCTCGCGCGTCGATGTGTACCTTCCGCCGGACGTGCGTCCCCGCGTGGCGTTGGGCGATCGGGTCAAAGGAGGATCCGACGTCATCGCCGAATTTCCGGGGTAGCAGTAGCCGCGGCGGAAGTACCGGGAGAGTTTCTCTCTCGCTCGAAGAATTGCACGGAGGTCATTCTGATGAAGCGTCACCGACAACAGTTGGAGATCGACCCCGCCGCGCCGCCGGCCGAACGCCCGCGCCCTAAGGGCGTTTACGTCCTGCCGAGCCTCTTCACCACCGCGAGTCTCTTCGCCGGTTTCTACGCCATCGTCCAAGCCATGAACGGCAATTTCGATCAAGCGCCGTTGGCGATTTATATCGCCATGTTGCTCGACGCGCTCGATGGCCGCGTCGCCCGTCTCACGCATACCGAGAGCGAATTCGGTTTTCATTACGACAGCCTGGTCGACATGGTGTCGTTCGGGCTCGCGCCGGCGCTCGTCATTTACGAGTGGGCGCTGGCCGGCATGGGCAAGCTCGGCTGGCTCGCAGCCTTTATTTACGTCGCGGGAGCCGGACTGCGTCTCGCGCGTTTCAACACGCAGGCCGGCATGGCGGTGAGCGATAAACGTTACTTCCGCGGGTTGCCGACCCCGTCGGGTGCGGGACTGGTCGCTGGCTTCGTGTGGGTGCTCTACGCGACCGGGATTCCGGGCCGCGACATCAGCATCTTCGCGCTGCTCGTCACGGTAGTGGCAGGCGTGCTGATGGTGAGC
This sequence comes from Sulfurifustaceae bacterium, assembly GCA_041485885.1. Lineage (GTDB taxonomy): Bacteria > Pseudomonadota > Gammaproteobacteria > Acidiferrobacterales > Sulfurifustaceae > JACQFZ01. The sequence goes on along the minus strand of JBGPKL010000022.1, from coordinate 49,047 downwards.
AACATCCGCTACCGCAGCTTCAAGGATCTCGACGTGCGCGGCCGGGTACCGTTCATGACGATCCTCGCGGTGCCGTTGGTGTTCGTGTTGGTGTTTCTCGATCCGCCGCAGGTGTTGTTCGCTATTTTCCTGGCTTATGCCATTTCCGGCCCGCTCCTGGTCATCTTGCGGTTCTTGCGGCGCCCAAGCGAGCGTCCGGCCGATAAATCGACCGGCGCGTAGATTCACCCTTCGCGGGGTTCAATTTCGCGGAAAGTTGATTTATAGTTCCTATATGCGTCGCGGCACTATTCATACCTATATACCCGTCGGCCTCCCGGCCGAGCGCGGTGCCGCGTCCCTCCTGCTTCTGCTGCTGCGCCCCTAGGCGCACACGGCATTCCTGGCGAGGAAATAATACGCAACCGACTCTCAAACCGAACCCTGCATGATCTTCATCGAAGGTCGTGCGCAACCGTTTAAGCAGAGACTGAAGCCATGAAAGAACACCTCATTATTTTCGACACGACGTTACGCGACGGCGAGCAAAGCCCGGGCGCGTCGATGACGCGCGATGAGAAAGTGCGCATCGCCAAGGTGCTCGAGCGCATGCACGTGGATGTGATCGAAGCCGGTTTCCCCGTCGCCAGCAACGGCGACTTCGAGTCGGTGCAAGCCGTCGCCCGCGCGGTGACGGAGAGCATTGTCTGTGGGCTCGCGCGCACCACCGAGGCCGATATCGATCGCGCGGCGGAAGCGATACGGCCGGCGAAACGCGGACGTATCCATACCTTCATCGCGACGTCGCCGATTCACATGCAGAACAAGCTTCGCTTGACGCCCGATGAGGTGCTGGAGCGGGCGGTGTGGGCGGTGAAGCGCGCGCGTACGCACACCGATGACGTCGAATTTTCTCCCGAAGACGCGGGACGTTCCGAGGTCGATTTTCTTTGCCGAGTGCTCGAAGCCGTCATCGCGGCGGGAGCGCGGACCGTCAACATTCCCGACACCGTCGGCTATACGATGCCGCATCAGTTCGGCGAGTTGATACGGATCTTGCGCGAGCGCGTGCCGAATTCCGACCAGGCGGTTTTTTCCGTGCACTGCCACAACGATCTCGGCCTCGCTGTCGCGAATTCGTTATCGGCGGTGTTGAACGGTGCGCGCCAGGTCGAGTGCACGATCAACGGTCTCGGCGAGCGCGCGGGTAATGCTTCGCTCGAAGAAATCGTCATGGCGGTGCGCACGCGCCGCGACGTGTTCTCTTGCGACACGCGCCTCGACACCTCCCACATCGTTCCGGCGTCGCGTTTGGTCTCCAACATTACCGGTTTCCCGGTGCAACCCAACAAGGCAATCGTCGGCGCCAATGCGTTCGCGCACGAATCGGGCATCCATCAGGACGGCGTCATCAAAATGCGCGAGACCTACGAGATCATGCGTGCCGAGGACGTCGGCTGGAGCACCAATCGCATCGTGCTCGGCAAGCATTCCGGGCGCAACGCGTTTCGTCAACGTCTGAAAGAGCTCGGCATCGAGTTCAAATCGAACTTCGAATTCAACTCCACCTTCGAGCGGTTCAAGGAGCTTGCCGATAAGAAGCACGATATCTTCGACGAAGATTTGCAGGCGCTGGTTACTGAAGAAGGGCTCGAGCACGAGAATGAGCATTTTCGTTTAGTCGCGCTCAAAGTGTGCTCACAGACAGGAACGACTCCCGTGGCCGAGGTGACGGTGGCGGTCGATGGCGCCGATCGTCAAGCGAGTGCGTCCGGCGGCGGGCCGGTCGATGCGTCGTTCAAAGCGATCGACAGTATCGTGCAGAGCGGCTCGCAACTGCTGCTCTATTCGGTGAACAACATCACGAGCGGCACGGATTCGCAAGGCGAGGTGACGGTGCGGTTGGAGAAGGGCGGCCGCATCGTGAACGGCCACGGCGCGGATACGGACATCGTGATCGCGTCCGCCAAGGCGTACTTGAACGCGCTCAACAAGCTCGTCGTCCCGGTGACGCGTACTCACCCGCAGGTGGAACAGCCGGTTTGAGCGACGGTCCGTGCCGCGGCGTTTCGGCAGGCGGCTACACCGCCGCCTTGCCGGTTTTACTTCTTCGGCGCTTCCGGTTTGGTAGCGTCGTGGATTTTCTCGCGGGCACCCTCCGCCAGCCGTCCGGCCTCGTCCTTGATCGTGGCCGAGAGGTCGCGTTTGGCGAACGGGTTACTGAGAAGCGGCGCGCCTTTGCCGACGTTCATTCCGAGAAAAAAAGCAACCAGCGCCCCGATAACCAATCCGATTAGGAAACTCTTGAACCGTGCGGTCATGACCTATCTCCCTCCTGGCAATGTTCTCATCAAGCATAGTGGCCGTGCGGCATATCGCAACGCCGGCGTCTGCGAGGGTATCAGCGCGCCTCGATCGGCGAAATATCCCGGTAATGCAAAAATGCCGGCGCTTGGTAAACTCGGATGACCTGTTATTGTAATAGTTATGGGACAACCCGAAATCCTTAGACGCGCTTACCTGGACGCGCTTGGCGTTACCCTTTGGGAGTCACGTGCCAAGCCCCACCCGATGGGCGACCTACACGCTCGATCGACTGAGACCCCTCCCCCCGCCGCCGCGGAAATATCCGTAAAGCCGAGAGGAACGACGAGCGACGTGGGCACGATGGATTGGGAGCGGCTTCAGCAGACCGTTGCCGCGTGCACGCGCTGCGGGCTGCGCGCGGGTTGCAAACAAACCGTATTCGGCGTCGGCAATCGCTCGGCGCAGTGGCTCTTCATCGGAGAAGCGCCGGGAGCGGACGAAGATCGTCAAGGCGAGCCCTTCGTGGGACGCGCGGGCCAGTTGCTCAATGCCATGATCGAAGCGATCGGCCTCAAACGCGAAGAGGTGTACATCGGTAATGTTTTGAAATGTCGTCCTCCCGGCAATCGCGACCCGCAGCCGAACGAGGTCGAGTGCTGCGAGCCGTTTCTGGCGCGGCAGATCGAATTGATTCAGCCGCGCCTGATCGTCGCGCTCGGCCGGCATGCGGCGCACAGCCTGCTCAAGACCGAAGCGCCGTTGTCGCGTCTGCGCGGGCAGCGGCTGTCGTATCGGAACACGCCGCTCGTTGTCACGTTTCACCCGGCCTATCTGTTGCGTAATCCGACCGACAAACGCCGCGCGTGGGACGACTTGTGTCTCGCGCGCACGATCGTCGAGGCTCGCGCATGAGTGCCGCGCTCGTTTCCCCCGACCGTCCGAGACTGCGCCCGATGCGCGAGACGGACCTTAACGCGGTGATCGAAGTCGAGCGCGCGTCGTACGAATTCCCGTGGACGCGTGCCATATTCCGCGACTGTGTGCGCGTCGGTTACTACTGCTTCGTTTATCAAGCACCGACGGGTCTCGTGGGTCACGGCATCATGTCGGTCGGCGCGGAGGAATGTCACTTGCTGAATATCTGCGTTCACCCGGACTACCAGCGGCAGGGTCTCGGGCGCGAGCTGATTCACTTTCTATTGCTGCTGGCTCGGCGCAAGCGCGTGCAAGTTGCGCTACTCGAAGTGCGTATATCCAACGTCGGCGCTTACAAGCTGTATACGCAGCTCGGTTTCGATGAGATAGGAATCCGCAAAGACTACTACCCGGCGCGGCATGGACGCGAGGACGCGATTATTCTGGCGCGCGATCTGACACTCGACGACCTGCGACTTCACCCCGCGCGTCCGTAGTATCGATTCTCTTTCCACGTCTTTTGCTCGGTCTTTCTCATATCGGCGCCGTTCTTGCGCTCCGTTTTCTGTTACTGTATAAATACCCAGTTATCCAAAGAGGCAGTGAAGATGATCAGAGGAAGCTGTTGCTGTGGGGCAATTAAGTTTGAGCTCTCAGCTGCGCCCAGCATGATGGGTACGTGCCATTGCTCTCGCTGCCGAAAAGTAGGAGCAAGTACTTTTGTTTTCATAAAGAAGGATACGTTTCGGTGGATTCAAGGCCGCGAGCTTGTGTCTCGTTACGAGCCAGAGCCACCGTTTAAATACGCCAGGTGCTTCTGCCAAAAATGCGGCACCGCCCTAGGTGAGATCGAGTCGCAGCAAGATTCCCTTCCCATTACGGCTAACTGCTTGGACGATGATCCAATCGTTCGCAATCGTTTTCATGAGTTTGTGAGCAGCAAGCCCGCTTGGTACGAGATATGTGACGATGCCAAGCAATTCCAAGAGCATCCAGTCAAGTCGTAGCCCATGCCCACTCTCACCCCTCGTCAAGCGGAAATTCTCGCGATGCTTCGCACTTTTACCGAGCGTCATCACCGGCCGCCGACGCGCGCGGAGCTGGCGGAGCATTTCGGTTTCCGTTCGCCGAACGCCGCCGAGGAGCACCTGCGCACGCTGGCGCGCAAAGGTGCTATCGAGCTGATCCCCGGCGCCGCGCGCGGTATCCGGCTGAAGACGGCGGGATTGCCGATCATTGGGCGCGTGGCGGCGGGAAATCCGATCCTCGCGGAAGAACACATCGAGGCGTACGTGCGTTTCGAGGCCGGTTGGTTTCGACCGCGCGCGGATTATTTGTTGCGCGTGAAGGGGATGAGCATGCGCGATGTCGGCATTCTCGACGGCGATTTGCTCGCGGTGCATCGCACATCGACGGCGGAAAGCGGCCAGATCGTCGTCGCGCGATTGGAAGACGAGGTGACGGTGAAACGTTTGCAGCGTCGCGGCAGCCGCGTGCGGCTGCTGCCCGCCAATCCGGATTTTAAGCCGATCGACATCGATCCGCGCCGCGATATTTTCGCCATCGAAGGGATCGGCGTGGGCGTGCTGCGCAATGGTTTATTGCGACGATGAACCTCGAGCAAGTTTTGCAGCGCCCCGATGTGTGGCGCGGGAATCACGCTCACGCCACGCATGCGATCGCGAGCGGTTTTCCCGCGCTCGATCGGTTGTTGCCGGGCGGCGGTTGGCCGCGCGGCGCGATCACCGAAATCGTTCTGCCGCACGATGGGATCGGTGAGCTGCGATTATTGCTGCCCGCGCTCGCGCGGCTGAGTCGCGGCGATAGTTGGGTCGCATTCATCGCGCCTCCTCATATTCCCTATGCCCCCGCGCTCGTCGCCGCCGGCGTCGAGCTGTCGCGCCTGCTGCTCGTGCATCCGCGCAAGCCGGCCGGATCTATGAGCCGCATCAGCGAACCGACTCTCCCTCTCCCTTCGGGAGAGGGATGGGGTGAGGGAAGCAGATCTTGGCGCGCCGACTGTTGGTGGGCAATCGAAAGCAGCCTGCGCGCGGGCGCTTGCGCCGCCGCGCTTGCTTGGATCGGAGACGTTGATGCGGCGCACGTGAGGCGATGGCAGCTGGCGGCGGAGGCGGGCGGAACCTGGGGAATTTTATTCCAGCGCCAACCGATCCCCAACTCATCCGCCGCGCTGCGCTTACAACTCGCGTCCGCGGGAACGGACGCCTTGACGATTCATGTCCTCAAGCGTCGCGGCGGCTGGCCGATCGGCCCCGTGCGCGTGGAGCTCGATCATGCTCTGGCTATGCGTGCATCTGCCCCGCCTTGCGCTCGAGATATATCACCGCGGCGCGCGCGCTGATCAACCTCTTGTCATCGCCGAGGGAGAAGGACGCGAGCAGCGCGTCGTAGCGGCAAGCGAAGGCGCGCGTCGCGGCGGCGTGTGGCCGGGTATGCGCGTGAGCGAGGCGTACGCGCTCGCGAGCGCCTTGTGCGTCAAGGCGCGCGATACGACGGCGGAGCGGGAATCGCTCGAGCGCCTGGCGGCATGGAGCGGACAGTACACTTCTTGTGTCAGTTTGATTCCTCCGGACACGCTGCTGCTCGAAATCGCCGGCAGCCGGCGGCTGCACGGCGGGCCCGATCGCCTCACGCGACAGGTGCGCGACGGATTGAATGACCTCGGCTACACCGCGTGGCTCGCGACCGCTCCGACGCCGCTCGGCGCCACCTGGCTCGCGCGCGCCGGCCGCGAAGTGGAAATCACCGATCACGCGGCGCTCTTCAGTGTGCTCGCGCAATTACCGTTGACCTGTCTCAACCTCGAGCCGCAATGCGAAGTGCGCCTCACCGGGATGGGGCTCGCCACCTTGGTCGATTGTTTACGATTGCCGCGCGATGGCATCGCCCGCCGGGTCGGCCCGGAAATTCTCGCGAGCCTCGACCGCGCTTTCGGCCGGCTGCCCGATCCGCGCGCGGCTTTCGCGCCGCCCGAGCGTTTTCACGCGCGCCTGGGGTTGCCCGCGCCGGTTACGACGCGCGAGGCGTTGCTGTTTCCGTTGCACCGCTTGCTGATCGAGCTCGCCGGTTTCCTCGCCGCCCGCGGCATGGGCGCCGCGGCGCTCGATATCACGTTGCATTCGACGCGCGCCGTTTCCACGCGCGTGCGGCTGCAACTGGTCGCGCCTTCGCGCGATGCGCAGCACTTGGGAGGCTTGGTGCGCGAGCGCCTGGAGCGCCTAACGCTCGAAGCGCCGGTGGAAGAGGTGCGACTCGACGTCGATGCGCTGCTCCCGCTCGCGGCTCGACCGCTCGATTTATTCGCCGGCCCGCGCACGCCGGACGAAGCGCGCACGCAACTGACGGAACGGCTGCAAGCCCGGTTCGGACGAGACGCGGTGCGCGTCGCCGCGTGCTGCGCCGAGCATCGGCCCGAGCGCGCGTGGCGCTATGTCGAGCCGGGAACGCGAACAGAGACAATCGCGGACAGTCCTCTCGTCTTCGCTCGGGACAGCCGCCGACCGTTATGGTTGCTGCCCGAGCCGATCGCGCTCGATATGCGCGACGGACAGCCGTATCGGAAAGGGGCGCTCACGATAGAGCCGCCGCGCGAGCGCATCGAGAGCGGTTGGTGGGACGGCGAGGAAATCGCGCGCGATTACTTCGTGGCGCGCAATCCCAAAGGCCAGCAGTTTTGGATTTTTCGCGAGCTGCATACGGCGCATTGGTTCTTGCATGGAATCTTTGGATAAACGACTAGATCGCCGCGTCCCGGTTGGACGATCACCTAAGGAAGCTCTGATTAATTCCCTCTCCCCTTGCGGGAGGTGAGGCGGGGTCTTCGTGAATGCACTTAACGTGCATTCACGCCGTCGAACGGGTGCACGCGATTCTTGTGCGCCCCGGCGGGAATAGGTTGGGGAGAGGGATACATGAATAAATCAGAGCTTCCCTAAACGAGTCCGGCTTTAGTCAATGGATCTTCAAATTCGCTGAGCTTTTGCCAATGATCCCGGATCAGCGCTCGCAGTTTTCTCATTGCCACCACTTCCAGCCGAATACCATCGGGGTCCTCGAAAAACGTGGCGTAGTAGTCGGGCGCGTATTCCGGATAGTGCCGCGGCTCTGTGGCCGCGATTCCCAACCTCCGCAATCCTGCGGCTACCGCGTCGACCTGTGCCGTAGACTCCACACGAAAACACAAGTGGTGCAGGCCGGGGCTATACGGGTCATGCACGCTCTCACTCGTTTTCGCAGGACGTATCGAATACTGGGTGACTGCGTTGAAATAATGAAAGTGCTTCTCGCCGGCAATGGGTTTCGTTCCTTTTCGGAAGTTCAGCAGTCGCATGACATTGTCATAAAAGTGCTCGGACCTGTTTATGTCCGATACCGCGACATAGATATGATCAACGGCGCTCACGGTTATTTCCGTCATGTGTGCCTTTCGAGGTTCAACGATTTGTCATGTTCGTTTGCGTTTTTTGGCCAACCCATCCAGGTGCGTTCTCCTCGCTTGCGCTTTTCTCTCCTTCTCTTTGCTCCTGCAAGATGAACAAAGCACCGCCCTCGTGTTGATGTTCCCCTTCGCGATTTCATACCACCATTTTTGCCGACCAGCCGGCCAAACCTCTTCTTTGCCGCAGGTGCGACAGGTGATCGCTTTGTCTACATAAAATCGTGGCAGACGACCATAGGTATTGTTGTGCGCCAACTGAGTGGGGTCAGCAACGATCGCTCCAGGTGGCGGCGAGGCGCTATCATCGCGCGTATCAATGTGCGCCAGCGCCTTTGCTCGTTTCAAAGCTCCGTCCTTCAGCCGGTCTAGTTTTCTCTTTCTGCTTGCCATTCTCAGTGAGACATATGCGTTGAGCGGCGCGCGGTCGTCGCTATCGTTTAACGAAGGCGGGCTCGCCTAGGTTCGCAATGTCTGCAAGTTTGGTCCAGGCGTAGCGGCGACCATTCACCTGACCTCCCCTGGTGGCGCCGTAACCTCCCCGCCCCGACCGGTGGCGCCAGGCGCTCGTAGGTGTCCGTCCAAATCGAGGATGTGTATGGCAGACTAAAGCGCCACCATGTGTAACCCATGTCCCCGGACTCTTTTGTTACCTATGTCCCCGACCGTTCAATGCTCGCTCTGCCGAACTGACAATTCTTGGAACTGTAATCGGGCTTCCGCCTTCTACAACAAAAAATGGAGTGGTTTTAAAGCTGCCATTCAGCCGCGACATAAGCAACACTTTCATGACCCGCATGATTGCCATGAACGTGCTTCCTGTCTTGGAGTTGACCTTTCCTTTGGCTCCTTGTGTGTTAACCCACATCTTCACCGGCCCAAACGATTGCGCGATTGTCTGTTCTGACTGTTCTAGACAGTTGTGTACGAGACCTACAAAGGAAACCTTCAAGTTTCGCGGCGTATTGCCGATTGGCGTGTTGCAACACGAAGCGTACCAGCGCAACAGCCCGTTCTCGGAGAGAGACAAACAGGACAGTTTTTCGATGCCCTGGGTAAAAGCGACATTTTTTGGAGAAACAGCAACGACTTCCGTCCCACCACTGGAGTCCAATATCTCGGCGGCCTTTCCCAAAACGTGTGCGTAGTCTCGACAATCCTTGCAGTAGCAGATGCCTCTATTAATCAAATCTTCAGGCCGGCTGACGTAGCCCTTCAGCATTCCGCATTTACATTGGATCGTGTGATTCATTTTCCTTGCTCCGAAACTTCCATTGCCGGCTAACGAATGAGTTCAGCGGCGCGCTTTAGCGCGTCCGCTGGAATGAGAAGTTAGGCGAATGGTTTCACGTGTCATGGCGAGGAGACTGGTCAATGCCTGATTTACAGCCTCTGATGTTGGAAAGGCCTTGTGTATTTCTGGACGTAGCACAACCACATTGCTGCCTTGCGAGTACTGGCGGAAGTATTTTCCACGCACTCCTTTACCGAGCTGTTCGCGTTTCAAAACGGGGATGTCGTTCTTAACCTTTGATGTAGATGGTTTGCTCATAACGGGTCGCCTTTCTAGTATTAATGATTCGAACTTTGTTTGGTCTTTCAGTATGAACTACTACAAGAAGTCGTCCTTTACTGGACATGCCGTACGTTCGACTCCGATCTTCATTCTACGAATGGTCGGTATACGAGAACGTAACGGCCCGTTGATCACCAAATACCGTAACTGCCTCATCAAACGAGACGCTGTGCTTGCGAAGATTGCTCGCAGCTTTTACGGCATCCCATTCAAAATCCATGGTGGAATTATAGACCGATGGTTTAAGGGGGGCCTAACGAGTCTGTAGAAAAACCCCTCCCCAGAAGTATGCCAGACCCGCGGTGATTTTGGTTTGATCGGTGGGCCGACCCCGGCGGTCGGGGGTTTTTGTTTCTTCTTCTTACGGCGTCGTGTGGGTAGCGGTTGTCATCACCCACTGCCCAGAAGTCCATCGGTGAACACGCGCTTAAGCATGTCACGGCCTTCCCTCATCGGAACGATAGAGGGACAGACCCTGAGGTTTCCACGCTGCGAGCGTCTCACCGAGCTAATGCAGGTAGTTGCGGTAATCTTACTCGCATAGAAGCACGGCTCGCGATTGTGGCCGCGCTGCACGATAGGCAGGGGAACATTATCGAGGTGGAGGCGTGCGCGGCGGGGCGTTCGTGAATGCTATTAAAATAATTCGAGCCTGGCCCTTTTAGCCTATTGGTGGCGAGGAAGGCTTTAATCTTGCGCACCTTCGCGCGCGGGCGTTCGAGGGATTTCTCCTCGCGCTCGCGCGAGGGAGCCTCGGCCTCGGTGGCATCATTCTCGCGGTGGCGCGCGAGCAGCGTGCGGATCACCTTCTCGATCTTTTGTTGTTTCTTCTTAAGATCGGTTTTCTTTCCGCTCCATTCCTTCGCGGCGTTGCTCGGGAGCTTTACGCCATCGATGGCGAAGAGCTCCTTGCCAAGCAGCCCCAGCGCCTCGCACACCAGCAACACTTCCCGAAAGAGCGTCACGATCGCCTCCGATGAGGTACTCACGAAATCACTGATCGTGGTGAAGTCGGGCTGGGTGTCGGCACTGAGCGCCATCATCACCACGTTCTCGCGGCACAGACTCTCGATCCGGCGCGAGGAGAGGATACCGCGCGAGTACGCGAACAAGATGATCTTCAGCAGAATCCGCGGATCGTAGGCGGGGGCGCCGGTCGTATCGTTTCGATAGCGCGCATCGAAGCGGCGGAGGTCGAGTTCGTCGATGACGTAGTTCAGGGTAAATTCGAAAGTGCCGGGGAGGATCTGATCGGAATAGCGGACCGGGAGGAGTTTCGTTTGTTCGTAGTTGTAGTGCTTGTACCGCGCCATTCGCACCTCCGTTGATTGCTAAGCGGTGTTGCGAGGTAAGACAGCGGGAGAATGACTTTGTTTTAGGTGCGGGGAGACTTTTTCTACAGTCTCAACGCCCGAGTTAGACAGCATTCGCGCCTTTCGCTACGTATACGCTAATCAAAATCGCGAGCCAGAAGAGCAGCACTCCCAACTTTCCGTAGCGTCTCCATGACCCGTCCGCCCGAAAGAGCATGTTCCGCACGGGATCTCGGCGCCCGCCTCGCCACATCCAGTCTGGGCCGGCCCCGCTTGTGAAGAGGAACGCCATAAGCGCGACACCAGCCGCGATCACCACGAAGAAGAGGATGGTTCCAACTTGCACGCTGGTTCTCTCGAATGCTGTCTAACGCCGTTGTTCAGCCGCGGCCCAGACGCGCGAAGCGCGGCTGGGACGTCGGCTCGAACAAGTTGTTAGCATTTTTCTTCTACATCTGGGCCAAATTCGTAACGAGGTTGTATGTAAACCATCCGTCACCGGTGACGAATATCTGGGGTTTCGCTGATGCTGCATCACGGATTACACCCACCCCGTCATTGAAAGGCTGGAATGAAACGATTTTGGCGAATGGAAGGCGGAGGCTCTTGGCCGGCCCTGCGAAATAGATGTGTTTGTTGGTAATGGCGACGAGCCCGGTATCAACACGGACGCGCACTGTTCGATCAATGGCCTCCCCTTTAAACGCGCCCACACGATAGTAAACACCCTTCATGACGCGGACGCTTACGCCCTGTGAGCCGCCAACGTATTGACGTCGTGTTTTGTCCTCCAGGTAATCGGCGTTGGGGAAAACCCAGACGATCTGTTCGCCTTTCTGGAGGTTGATGGGAAGGCCGCCATCGAATGTCATGCGCTTGGGTATTACTCCACTTAGAACGTCACGGAGCACTGCTGCTTTTGTAACTTTTGTCAGCGCTCCCGCCGAATCAAGCTCTGCCTGCGACAAGGAAAAGCGCTCCTTCAGTTCCATGAGGCGCTTTTCTTCTGACTCGTCGAGCACTCCGTCTTCAAGAAACTTGTCCACGGTGTCGGCCCAGCCGCGTGCAAGCAAACCGTGTCGTTCGGTGTCGGCGATGTAGGAACGCTGAGCGGTGCTCGTGATATGGGCCGGGAGTCCGTCCAATGCACCAGAACCAGTTACCGCCTGAGAGATGGCATCAAGAATCTCCCTCTTTCCATTCTCGAATTGCTGGGCACATTCGGCATGTTTGCTGCGGAGAAACCCCGCGGGCTTTCCACAATATTTACAGGCTCCCATAACTCTCCCTAAAAAATGCTAACGAGACTGTAGAAAAACCCCATTTGAGGTCCGTTTTCGGGGTCGCAATTGGGATCGCGAATTTCGAGGGCCAGGAATATTTCTGACCGCCAATCGCGCCAGGGCCCTCGTGGTGCGACGTTGCGCAACATGAGATGAGCTGCCGAACCCTCGGTGCATTATTTAGCTTCATATCGCCTCTGCTTCAAGAGCATTAACGAAGGGGACTTTTTCTACAGTCTCGACGTCCCGGTTCAGGCGCGCCGGCAGGCGTCGCCTGCAACCGGGGGTTGGGCGTCATGGGGGCCACCTGCGCAGGCGGACTCACCGCTTCGGGCCGCCGAGGGGCGGACGGTTCTTTCGGTAGGAATTTTTCAGGGCGATCTTGCCGTCTCGAAAGGTAAACAGATCGCAACCATTGATTTCGACGCAAGTGCCGTCTGCCCGAGTTCCCGTGAACGTCCACTCCGACACTCCTCTGTCCCCGCGAACAAAATGGCGTGTGTGACCCCAGTGCGCATCGGGGAAGGTCGCCCAGACTTCCGCGAAACCAGCGCGCACCGCCTCACGGCCTGCGTACCGGGTGCCGCAGACGTCCGGGCCTGCAGAAGCCTCAAAGACACAATCCTCTGTCATGAATGACATGAGGGCATCGACATCGTGGCGATTCCAGGCGTCGGCAAAGGCTTGCAAGATCTCAGTGGTGACCTCAGCAATTACATTCGGCATGAGCGACCCCTCCGTTCAATTCTGCTGCGTTGTCATTTCCCTGACGCCCAACGCTGTGCGTGAGCGACGAGCGGAGGCGGCGCGAAGCGCCGACGTAGCGAGTCCGACTCCACGCGCTTGTTAGCCCCGACCTTTCTAGCCAGGTTTTTCTCCAGAGCCCGATACCTGCGGCAACACCAGACAGTGCCTTTACGAACCGGAATCTTTCTTACTGGGAGAAGCCTGAGCCTTGATTCGTTCACCAAGCTCCGAGACCTCGGCAGCTACCGCACACACAGCACCAAAGATAAACGCGAGCAGTGCTTCACCGTTGAAGCCGCGCCAAAGAAGAAGCACAACGCCACCAAACAACCCGATAACAGCAAGCGTGCTATACACGTATTTCATATTCTTCTTCTCCTCCCACGAAGGGGCTAACGTGTTGTTGAGCCGCGCCGGGCAATGACCACACAGGAAATTCTGCGGTGTTTCACGGCGTCGGCTCGAACAAAATGTTATGCAGTTCTATTAGCGAAAGTTCTCTCAATTACAGTTGCGGCGTGAAAAGCCTAAAGGCGAACGTAGCGACAGCAACGATTGCGAAGGCAAGAACGAGCCCAATGTGCCGACCACTGAACTTGCGGTCGAAATAGAAAAACTTTAAATAGGCCGCAACAATTGCAGCAATTAAAACGCCCAGCATTTCAGGCACATTCCGCATGCCAGGTGCCCCAATACTCAGTTCATTTAGAAACACCCAAAAACAAGTACCAGCGAGAGGCAGAACTAAAGGCCAAGAATCTAGTTCGGGTTTCTTTCTTCTCGCCCAAGACCAGCCAGGGTAGATAAGTACAGCTCCTACAAATGAAAGCGCTCCGACTAGTGTGTACACTCGCAATCCCCCCTAGTGCATAACGCTACGACTCAGACGCAGCCGAGCAACGCGAGGGAACAAAAGCGCGTAGCGATTTTGCTGTCGTTCTGGAGTCGTTTGTTAGGACTTGCTTTCATTCTGAACTCCCACATTTCCAGTAGTAACACCGGTAAGAAACACCGTGACGTCACCGTTTGATAAGCGAAATGAATCTCCTGTGACTCCCAAAACTTTCCCTTTATTTCCACCACCTCTAGTTGGCAACTGGGAGTCACAGTTCGGACAAAGCAGACGCAAGTTCTCTGGGCGATTGTGAAAGCGAACGCCATCAATGTGATCCAAGATAAGTGGCAGCGTCTTTTTGTTCCATAGGGGCTTGGTTCTATAAAATTTGCACACCGGATTGTCGCAGCGAATTGGCACATTGTGTCGCTCCCTCCATTGTAGGTAGTAACGACGTACAGTGGCCTGCCCCTTTCGATCCGGGCTAAAAGAAAGCACTTCTGTTTCGGAAAGCTTTCGCATCTGCATGGAGTCCTAACTAAAAGTAGGCACCCTACAAGGTGCGTTGTAACCCGACACTCGATAATTTTCGACTGCGTTTTGCATTTGACTTGTCCGTGAAATCAATCGATTGGTTCTTTTTAGCACACCCTACAAAAAAAGACTAAACACACCTGGGCGCTGCGTGGTCCGACGGTGGCTGCAAACTGGCAAATCAATGTGACAACCGGGCTTCGTTGCGACCACGGCTTGATCTTGTCGGCGATACTGTTTTTATATACAGTCAGTGCCGTGCGGCGCGCCGCATTCAGTTGGGATCTCCCCCAACTCAGTAAATTTCAAGCAAGCACGTAAATCGAGGTTTACATGGACGGCAAGCGCCTGCTAGATCAAGTGCGAGACAAGATTCGCGTTAAGCACTACAGCATCCGCACCGAGGAGGCATACCTCCATTGGATGAAGCGGTTCATCTTGGTTCATCGCAAGCGTCATCCGCGCGATATGGGCGCAAAAGAAGTGGAGGCATTTCTAAGGAAGCTCTGAACAAGTCCGTTCGTCCTGAGCGCCGTCGAAGGACGACTAGCACAGGCTCTGATTTTCGTGGCCACGTTCATGGTTCGACGGGCTCACCACGAACGGGGGAGGACTTGTTCAGGGCTTCCCTAAGCCATTTAGCCGTAGCTGGGAAGGTGTCGGCCTCCACGCAGAATCAAGCTAAGAGTGCGTTGCTGTTTCTGTACAAGGAAGTATTGCAGGTCGATTTACCGTGGCTCACCGATATTGTCAGCGCCAAGCGGCCGACGCGATTGCCGGTAGTGTTGACGCAATCCGAGGTCGCCGAGTTGTTGGCGCATACGAGTGGAACCAGCGGTTTGATTTTGCGCATGGTGTACGGGATCGGCATGCGCATCATGGAGTGCTTGAGCCGCCTTTGGGTCGTCGGCAGCAATATAGTCAAAAATATCTTTAAGCCATCGATGGCCTCTTCGGTCCATCTTATTTCTGCCATGCGCGCATGTGTTTCTGCATTTCCTCATCCGACAGCACCCGGTCTTGCTTTACGTCTTCGAGGCCGCGATTGACCATTCGCTCGAATGCCAATTCGCGCATGATTTCTTCGTAACTCGCATCATCGGGCTGTGACTGAATGATTTCGGTCATTTTTTCTTTGGCGGTGGACAAGACATCTTCCTCTCACTAAGCAACCTGTATCTAGTTTATCAGTCGCATCGAAGAGCACAAATCACACAGCATTCTGATTGGGCAAGTTCATATGCAACCACAATGGTAGAACTACCGGCGTACGCCGAGCTGCATTGTCTTTCCAACTTCAGTTTCCTGCGCGGCGCGTCGCATCCGGAGGAGCTGGTCGCGCGGGCGAAGGAGTTGGGTTACAGCGCTCTCGCGCTGACGGACGAGTGCTCCGTCGCGGGTGTCGTGCGCGCGCACGTGCAGGCGCGCACGGAGGGGTTGAAGCTGCTGATCGGTTCGGAGTTTGCGCTGGCGGATGGGCCGCGCATCGTGCTGCTCGCGCCCGATCGCGCGGCGTATGGGGATTTGTCCGAGCTGATTACGCGCGGGCGGCGCGGTGCGAAGAAGGGCTCGTATCATCTCACTCGCGACGACGTCGCCGCACACGCGGGCCGATGCCTCGCGTTGTGGCGGCCGGATGAAGTGGCCGATTCCGAGCCGCTCGGTTGGCTGCGGGACATTTTCCCCGACCGTCTATGGATCGCCGTCGAGCGTGTACTTTCCGGCCGCGATCAGGAACGGCTCGCACACCTCCAAGCATTAAGTGAGCGCTTCGCCGTACCGTGCGTTGCGACCGGCGGAGTGCAGATGCACGAGCGCGGCAGGAAGCGCATGCACGACGTGCTGACCGCGATCCGCCTCGGCACGACGGTGCAGGCGGCGGGGCACGCGCTCGCGCCGAACGGCGAACGTTGTTTGCGCGCGCGCACGACGCTCGCGCGGCTCTATCCATCGGAGTTGCTCGAGGAGTCGACGCGTATCGCCGCGCGTTGCACGTTCTCGCTCGATGAGCTGCGCTACGAATATCCGGATGAAATCGTCCCGGCCGGCGAGACGCCGGCGAGTTATCTGCGCAAGCTCACGGAGGACGGTGCCAAGCGACGCTGGCCGCAAGGCGTGAAGCCGCAGGTGCGCAATTTGATCGAGCGTGAGCTGGCGCTGATCGCCGAGCTCAAGTACGAGCCGTTTTTTCTCACGGTCTGCGATGTCGTGAAGTACGCGCGCGATCGCGACATCCTGTGTCAGGGCCGTGGCAGCGCGGCGAACTCGGTCGTCTGCTTTTGCTTAGGAATTACCGAGGTCGATCCCGCCAAGATCGATACCTTGTTCGAGCGCTTCGTTTCGAAGGAGCGCAACGAGCCGCCCGACATCGATGTCGATTTCGAGCACGAACGCCGCGAAGAAGTCATTCAATACGTCTACGCAAAATACGGCCGCCACCGCGCGGCACTCGCGGCGACGCTCATTACGTACCGCACGCGCAGCGCCGTGCGCGACGTCGGCAAGGCGCTCGGGTTCTCGCTCGAGCAAGTCGATCGGCTCGCGAAAAACTTTCAGTGGTGGGATGAGGGCGAAGCGGACGCAAGTCTTACGAATCGCATCAGCGAACTAACTCCCCCTCTCCCTCCGGGAGAGGGATGGGGTGAGGGAGATCGCGCGCATTCTGTATTCTCGCAGCGCCTGCGCGAGGCGGGTTTCGACCCGGAGAATCCGCGCTTGATCCATCTCGTCGAAATGGTGCGCGCGATCCGCGGTTTTCCGCGCCATCTGTCGCAGCACGTCGGCGGCTTCGTCATCGCGCGCGATTCGCTTTCGCGCCTGGTGCCGATCGAAAACGCCGCGATGCCGGAGCGTACCGTCATCCAATGGGACAAGAACGATATCGACGCGCTCGGTCTGCTCAAAGTCGATTGCCTCGGCCTCGGCATGCTGACGGTGATTCGCAAGGCGTTCGAGCTGATCAAAGCGTGGGATGGGCGGAAATTAACCATCGAAGAAGTCGTCTCGAAAGAAGATCCGGCGGTATACGAAATGATCTGTCATGCCGACACGGTCGGAGTTTTCCAGATCGAATCGCGCGCGCAGATGTCGATGCTGCCGCGGCTGAAGCCGCGGCGCTTTTACGATCTCGTCATCGAGATCGCCATCGTTCGGCCGGGCCCGATCCAAGGCAACATGGTGCATCCGTATTTACGGCGGCGTCAGAAACTCGAGCCGGTTCATTATCCGTCCGATGCCGTGAGGGCGGTGCTGGAACGCACGCTCGGCGTGCCGATTTTCCAGGAGCAGGTGATCAAGCTCGCGATGGTGGCGGCGGGATTCAGCGCCGGTGAAGCGGATGGATTACGCCGCGCGATGGCCGCGTGGAGCCGGAAGGGCGGTTTGGAGCCGTATGAACGACGACTAATCGACGGGATGCGCCAGAACGGTTATCCCGAGCAATTCGCCCGACAGATCTTCGAGCAGATTAAAGGTTTCGGCGAATACGGCTTCCCCGAATCGCATTCCGCGAGCTTCGCGTTGCTCGCCTACACCTCCGCCTGGCTCAAATATTACGAGCCCGCGATTTTTCTCGCCGCCATCCTCAACAGCCAGCCGATGGGTTTTTATCAGCCGGCGCAGTTAATACAAGACGCGCGGCGCCACAAAGTCGAAGTGCGTCCTGTCGATGTGCGATTCAGCGATTGGGATTGCACACTCGAACGGATGGCGGGCACCGACAAAGCGGTTGTGCGTCTGGGATTACGCCATGTGAAAGGTTTGAGTGAAGCAGGAGCCGGGCGTTTGGTCGCGGCACGCGCATTGGTACCATTCGATGGTGTGCCGGATATAGTTCGGCGCGCGCGCCTCGATCGCCGCGACCGCGACGCGCTCGCGTCGGCCGGCGCGCTCAAAGGCCTCGCCGGCCATCGCCACCGCGCGCGCTGGGCGGTCGCGGGCATCGAGCCCGAGCGTCCGCTGCTCGCGCGTACTTCCATTTCCGAAGCGATCCCGCTGTTGCGCGTGCCCACTGAAGGTGAAAACGTGGTCGCCGATTACGCGCATCTCGGATTCACGCTCGGCCGCCATCCGCTCGCGCTGCTGCGCGGGCATCTGGCGAAGCAGGGCTCCATTCCCGCTGAAGCCGTGCGCGCTCTGCCGCATGGTCAAGACACGCGCACCGCGGGCATCGTCGTGTGCCGTCAGCATCCGGGCTCGGCGAAAGGCGTGATATTTCTGACGCTCGAAGATGAGACCGGCCAAACTAATGTTGTGGTATGGCCGAATCTGGTGGCGAGATATCAACGAATACTGACGCAAGCGCGGTTATTGTTCGTGGACGGCGAGGTGCAACGCGAGGGTGAGGTGCTACATGTCGTTGCGCGGCGGCTTCAAGATTGCACGGCAATGCTTGGCGCGATCATCACGCGATCGAGGGATTTTCATTGAGCGCGTGCCTTCGTCATCATTCCCGCGAAAGCGAGAATCCTGTTTCTTATATTTATTACCCTCTCCCTAAAAGGGAGAGGGAATGGACCGAAGCGCGGTCAGCTATACCCCGGTGGCGGCTCAAATCCGCCAACCACATTCGCCAGCCGCTTCGCAAAATCGATCGTCGTGCGATCTTCGAGATACGGGCCGATGATTTGCACGCCGACGGGCAATCCGTTCGCTCGTGCAATCGGCGCAACGGTCGCGGGGAGATACGCCATTCCCGCCAAGCTGATCCACGCGAGCTGCTCCCAATACCAACGCGGTTCACCGTTCACGGAAATCGTGCGCGCTAAGAGGTCGGTGCTGTGATCGTGCTTGAGCGCGCAGATCGGCGTTACCGGAGTGAGTAGCACGTCATATTGCTCGAAGAACTTGCGCCATACGACGCGATACTGTTCGCGCGCTTCGTTGGCCTGCATCCAAGCGCGATGCGTCGTCGTGGTAAAGCGCGCGTGCAGCGCGCGCATGCTCTCGTCGTCGGGCGCATAGCGCGCGGCGGCGTGGCGCAATCTGTCGAACGCCGCTTCCGGCAGGTCGGCGACGGTGACCGGCCAGAGCAATCGCAGATACGCGTGGAACGCTTCGCGCAGTCGCAGCGCGGGACGCGCGCGCTCGTCGACGTTTGCACCGGCGCGTCGCAATGCGTCCGCCATTTTTTGCAGCGATTCCTTCACCGCGTCGTCCACCGGAAAGTCGGCGTCATCGAACCAAACCGCGATCCGATAATCAGTCAGTCGCTCGCGCCGTGGCGGCGGCAGCGCGAAGCGCCAGGCGGTCGCCTGCTCCGGCAGCGGGCCGGCCGTGAGCGCGAGAATCATGTCGAGGTCGTCGGCGCTGCGGCCGATCGGTCCGGCGACGCTGATATCTCGCGTCGCCAGTGCGCCCGGCGGTCCCGGAATATGGCCGCGCGTCGGAATGATGCCGAAGGTCGGCTTGTGTCCGTACACGCCGCAATAATGCACCGGGTTGCGGATCGAGCCGCCGATGTCGCTGCCGAGATCGAACGCCGTGAGCCCGGTCGCGACCGCGACGGCGGCGCCGCCGGAAGAACCTCCCACCGCACGGGTTCGATCCCACGGATTATTGGTGACGCCGAAGATGTCGTTATAGGTTTGCAGGTCGGCGGCGAATGCCGGCGTGTTGGTTTTGCCGAAGACGATGGCGTCGGCGTCGATGAGTCGCTGCACCGCGACGGCGTTTTGCGCCGGCACATGCTGCGTGTAAATGGTTGCGCCAGCCGTCGTGCGCAGGCCGGCGGTCTCGAACGTATCCTTGATCGTGATCGGCAGCCCATGCAACGGACCCCTGAACTCACCGCGCTCCGCCGCTGCGTCGGCGGCATCCGCGGCTGCGCGCGCTCGCTCGAGATCGAGCGTCACGACGGCATTGAGCACGGGATTGAATCGCTCGATGCGCTTCACGAAGTGCTCGAGCAACTCGCGGCTACCGAGCTCGCGGCTGCGCACGGCGCGCGCGAGTGCTGTCGCTGACCGCAAACCCATTTCATTCATCGGATAGACGCCAAAACGCGGGGTCTCATTGTGGCATCGAGCGACTTTCCGAGAAAGCGCGCGGCGACACCGGCGTTGGACTCGACGAGGGCCGCGGCGCGCGTCCCGCCGCTCGATCACGTCATTGTGCGCCCGTTCGCGGCGCCGCGACAAAAATTGCGGCGCCCGGTTCCCCGCACCTCATCGGGCCATGCGTTCACCCCGTCGGCCCTTGCGCCCGCCCGCTGGACCCGCTTCTCCCCAACGGCTAAATTTAGAGTGCGTCCGGGGAAATCTTCGGACACAGGGATCTAAAAACAGCAAACGGGTGCGCCGGCCGCGAGCCGGTTTTTTGGTGCGTCTTTCAACCGAAGCCGCCGGCCGGCGAAAGCCTAAGGCCCGGCGACTACGTGCAGAGGGCTCCCGTTTGCTGAAACATTGCGTTCGTCTGTGGCTGTGCCTCGCTTTTGTAGTTCCCGTTGCCGTCCTCGCCGAGACGGGCGACGAGCTAAGTAATCCACTCCCGCAGGATCCGAGCATTCAATACCGCGTGCTGCCGAATGGCATGCGTTACTGGATTCGGCCGAACACCGGCCCGGCCGGCAAGATATCGCTGTGGCTGCGCATCGGTTCCGGCTCGCTCAACGAGGACGACGATCAGCGCGGGCTCGCGCATCTGCTCGAGCACATGGCGTTCAACGGCAGCGAGAATTTTCCGGCGGGCACGCTCGTCAAGCGCTTCGAGTCGGCGGGCCTCACGTTCGGCGCGCATCAGAACGCGACGACGAGCTTCATCGACACGAACTACAAGCTCACGATTCCGAACGACGCCAAGCTCCTCGATCTGGGTCTGCTTTATTTCGCGGACATCGCGTATCGCTTGACGCTCGATCCCGCCGAGATCACGCGCGAAAGCCGCGTGGTCGAGGCCGAACGCCGCGCGCGCGATAACGCCGCGGCGCGCGTGTTCAATCGCCAGTTGGCCGCGCTCGTGCCCGGTTCGCGCTTCGGTGCGCGGCTGCCGATCGGCGATGAGCGCATCGTGCGCGAGGCAACGTCGCCACAGCTGCGCGCGTACTACCGCAAGTGGTATCGGCCGGACAATGCCGTGCTGCTCGTGGCGGGCGACGTTGACGCGGTGCAGCTCGATGCGCTGGTGCACAAGCACTTTGGTGAATGGCCGGCGGCGAGCGATCCGCCGGCGAACCGCGACCCCAGTATTCGGCCGTACGAGCGCGACCGCGCGGACGTGATCCACGAGTATGGCCTCGTCAATTCCGAGGTTAATGTCGCTTACCTTGAACCACCGCGCGACTTTGCGAGCCGGCGCGGCTATCGCGCCTGGCTCGTGCACAATCTCGGCAAGCAGTTGATCAATTCGCGTCTGCGCGACCAGATTCTCGCGGGCGGCGCGCCGTTCGCGTCGGCCTCAACGGCGTCCGACACGTCCTTCGGCACTACGCTGATCGAGACGCGCGCGAAGGGCGCGCCGGGAGCATGGGAATCGGTGCTGAAAGGTATTCTGACCGAAACAAAGCGCGCGCGCGATTACGGCTTCAGCGAAAGCGAGTTCCAGCACGCTCGCGACGCGATGCTCGCCGAGCGCGAGAAGGACGCGTTGGATGAGACCGACGCGTCGGCGCTTTATTGGATCGGCATGATGGACGCGGCGATCGACGAAAACCGCCAGCCGCTGAGTGCGCGCCAAGATTTCGAGCTGACCCGCGCGTTGACGGCGACGATTACTCTCGCGGAGGTCGAAGCGGCGGTGCGCGCACGTTACGCGCCGGTGCGCCGCACCATTCTGCTCGCGCTGCCTAGGCATGACGACGACAAGACTCCGCCGCCCGCGCCCGCGCAATTGCTCAAGATCGCTCAGGCGGTCGAGGCGACTCCGGTCGCGAAGTACGTCGAGCCGTCACGGCCGAAGACTCTGCTCGCCGAAGATCCCACGCCCGGGCGGACCGTCCAAAATGCGTTGAACGGCGAGCTCAATGTACTTTCCGCGACGCTCGACAACGGCGTGCGTCTGCACATCCGCCCGATGGTGCATCGCAAGGATCACGCGAGCGTGCGTATCACGCTCGCGGGCGGGCGCGTCAACGAGACGCCGTTGAATGTCGGCATCACCGAGGCGGCGGCGCTGCCGTTCAAGGTGCCCGCCGCCGAAACGCTCTCGTCGATCGATATCCGTCACTTGATGACGACCAAGCAGGTGACCGTCGCGGGTCGCGATACGCCAAGCGCGCTCGAGCTCGACATCGAAGGGCTGCGGCGCGATCTGGAGGACGGTTTTCGGCTGGCGCACCTGCTGCTGACGCGGGCGCGAATCGAGCCGGCGGTGTTTCAGCAATGGAAGCAACAAGCGATCGCGCGCGAAGCGAACCGCGAAGGCAGCGTGCTCGCGCAGTTGAACGACCGCGTCGACGCGCTGCTCACCGGCAACGACCCGCGCTTCCGCGTGCTGTCGCCGAAGGAAGCGGAGCGTCTCACCGCGGCCGACGCGCAGGCGTGGCTGAACGGCATTCTCGCGACCGCGCCGATCGAAGTCGCGATCATCGGCGACATCAGCCACGAGCAGGCGCTCGCGTTGGCGGCGAAGTACCTCGGCTCGCTGCCCAAGCGCGCTTCGGTCGTGGGTGCGTATGACGCCGCGCGCGGCTTGCGCCTATCGCCCGGTCCGCACGAGGCGCTGGTCAAAGTCGATACCGCCACGCCCAAGGCGATGGTGTATATCGGCTGGCGCGGTCCGGACTGGCAAGACGCGTACGACTGGCGCTTACTCGACTTCGCGAGTCGCATTCTCACCAGCCACTTGATCGAGGAAGTGCGTGAGCGCCGCGGTCTTGCGTACTCGATCCGCGCGCGCGCCTCATCGAACACGTTGTATCGCGGTAACGGTCGCTTTCGCGTGTCGTTCATGACCGATCCGCTGAAAGCGGAAGAGGCGGCTGACGTCGTGCAGCGCGTGATCGATGAGTTCGCGCGCGTCGGCCCGACGCCCGAGGAGCTGGCGACCGCGCGCGAGCAGGCCGCGCTCAATTTCCGCACCGGCTCGCGCACACCGGCCTTCTGGCTCGACGTTCTGTCCGATCTCGACTACATGGGCGGCAACCTTACGTGGGTCACGAATTATCTCGCCGACGTCGAACAGTACACGCGCGATGACGTCGTGCGGGTCCTGCGCAAGTATGTCCGCAGCGACCGGTTCGTGCGCGTCATCGGCACCCCGGCTGAGCTGCCGGAGGCGGACAGCGAACCGTTGCGCAACCCGGTGGCGACGGTCAACTAAGATACCCCCACTTTAATCCTCCTCTGCGTGGGGCGGAGAGTAATAGGCGCGTCGCGATCGGCGCCGAACGCGAACACATTCGGTTGACGCTCACTCCGCCGGTGTGATCTCCTCGCCGCATGAAATCATTCGTTCCACACGTGCGGCAAATAGCCGCGCATGCCTGCGCGATATTTCTCATCTTAGCGTCGTTCGCGACGGCCTGTTTCGCTGTCGAAACGGACCCGGACGACGAGTACTGGAGCGGCTACATCGCCGCCATCCTCGAGCGAGACCTTGGGTGGTCGCGAGGCTCCTTCGAGGTGCTGGTGCGCCAGCGCATCGTCACCGTGGTACTTCACATCGATGACGATATCCGCCGTGAGCAAGCCGAAAAGGCTCTGCGTGCCGTTGACGGGCTCGAGCAAGTGCACGTGATGGTATCGGGCGCCGGCTCGTCGCGCGGCGACGTCCCAATCGTTCTTCCCGCGGGCGATTTATTTCGCCCGCTGATCGCCGATCCGAAGCAGCCGCAGTTCTTCGTGAGCTTCATAAAGATGACGACGCCGGTCGATCGGATCTCGGCCTCGTCGGTCGGCTACGGCGAAACCTTCGGGTTGTGGCGCTGGCCCGGCGTGCGGCCGGGCGAAGGGTGGCAACTCAATTTCACCGGCGGGTTGTTCGCGCAGTTCAATCTGTCGGCGCCGTCCAACGATCTCGTCAATGCCGATTACAACATCGGCTTCAGCGGGACGCATCGCGAGGGACCGTTGTCCGCGCGCTTTCGGTTGTTTCATCAGAGCTCGCACCTGGGCGATGAGTTTCTGCTTAGTCAGCCGAACGTGAAGAGAATCAACTTGAGCATCGAGGCGATCGACGTCGTCGCATCGTACGAGTGGGATCGTTGGCGCGTGTACGGCGGCGCGGGCTACCTCATCGGCCGCGATCCGCCCGATCTCAAGCCCGGCTTCGCGGAAGCCGGCGTCGAATATCGCAGTCCGCGTTTCAGCTGGGACCTCGGCCGTTTCGTGGCGGGAATCGATCTGCACAGCTTCCAGGAACAAAACTGGAAAACCGCGAATAGCATCAAGGCCGGCCTCGAGTTGGGGCAGGCGGACCCGGGCCGCCGGCGGGTACGCGTGCTCGGGGAGTACTACGATGGGTCCTCGCCGTTCGGGCAGTTTTTCCGAACCGACATCCACTACTATGGGGTCGGAGTATATTTCGGGTTTTGACGTAGGCGCTCTTATCATTATGGGAATGCGGATAAGCTTGTTAGGCAAGCGTGCTCGTCATACGATTAGAAACGCATGCACCGTCGGAGGATTTATGAGCGGCAAGACTCTAAACAAACTTACGTCTGAAGCGCTGATGTTGCCGGAGGACGAGCGTGCGGAGCTGGCGTACGCGCTGGTCAAGAGCTTGGATCAACCGCTGGATGCGGACGCAGGCGATGCATGGGAGAAGGAAATTCTGCGCCGCGTTGCCGAGATCGACGCCGGCACCGCGAAGTTGATCGATCGAGATGAATTCCGGCGACGTCTGCAGGCGCGGCTCGGTCGCAAATATTCATGTAGGGCGCAATAGCGAAGCGTATTGCGCCGTATGACGAACGGCGCGATATTGCCGAGATGACCGAGCGTCGCCGCAGTTTCTGGGGTTGGGGATACGAGGACGAAGCGCTCGGCCCGGAGATGCAGAAGCAGCTCGGCACGATGATCGGCCAGCGCATGGGGCTCAAGGATCTCGTGATCACCGCGCCGCCGGCGGTTGAGGAAATTCGATTGCGGCCGCCGCGGCTGTCGATCCCGCAATCGCTCGCGCCACTCTGTACGACCGAACCGCGCGAGCGGCTCGCCCACACGTACGGAAAATCGTACCGCGACATCATCCGCGCGCTGCGGCGCGATTTCTCCGTCGCGCCGGATGTCGTCGCGTTTCCGCGCACGGAAGCGGACATCGTTGCAATCCTCGATTGGTGCGATTCGGCGAATGCGGCGGCGATTCCGTACAGCGGCGGTTCGAGCGTTTGCGGCGGCACCGAGCCTGCGGTCGGCGACGGCTACGCCGGCGCCGTCTCCATCGATCTGCGCCATCTCGACCGCGTGCTCGAAGTGGACGGCGAATCGCGCGCCGCGCGCATCCAAGGCGGCATCTTCGGCCCGGCGCTCGAAGACGCGCTCAAACCCAGCGGCCATTCGCTGCGCCACTATCCACAGTCGTTCGAGTTCTCGACCTTGGGTGGCTGGATCGCGACGCGCTCGGGCGGCCACTACGCGACGCTGCACACGCACATCGACGACTTCGTCGAGTCGCTGCGCGTCGTCACGCCGAAAGGAATTATCGAAACGCGCCGCCTCCCCGCGTCCGGCGCCGGCCCGAGCCCCGACCGGCTCTTCATCGGCTCCGAAGGAATGCTCGGCATCATCACCGAAGCGTGGATGCGCATCCAATCGCGCCCGAAGTTTCGCAGCTCGGCATCGGTACGCTTCCAGGATTTTTACGGAGGCGCCCACGCCGTGCGCGCGCTCGCGCAATCCGGCCTCTATCCCGCCAATTGCCGTTTGCTCGACGCGCTGGAAGCGCTCGACACCGGCGTCGCCGACGGCAAGAGCGCCGTGCTGCTGCTCGGCTTCGAATCCTCAGATCATCCGGCGACCGCATCGATGCAGCGCGCGCTGGAGCTCTGCACCGACCACGGCGGCATGTACAAGCCGGAAAGCGTGAAGCACAAAGAAGGCGGCACCGACCGCCCGGAAGAAGCCGACGCCTGGCGCAACGCCTTCTTCCGCGCACCGTACATGCGCGACGCGGTCGCGGCGATGGGCATCATCGTCGAAACGTTCGAGACCGCGATCACGTGGGACCGTTTCGAATCGTTTCACCGCGCGATCATGAGCGCCGCGCAAACCGCCATCGACGAAACCTGCGGCCCCGGTGGCTGGGTCACGTGTCGCTTCACCCACGCCTACCCCGACGGCGTCGCGCCGTACTACACCATCAAAGCCCCGAGCCGAAAGGGAGCAGAGTTGGAACAGTGGGACCGGATCAAAGCCGCGGCGTCCGATGCGCTGATAAAAAACGGCGGCACGATCACGCACCACCACGCCGTCGGCCGCGATCATCGACGTTGGTACGATCAGCAGCGACCGGCGTTGTTCGCCGAGGTGCTCGCGGCGGCGAAGGCGACGATCGATCCGCGGGGGATTTTGAATCCGGGGGTGCTAGTATCGCCGAGACTATCCGGTGGTTAGATAGGAGCGATTCCTTCTCCATCATGCGAGGGGACCATGCAGGCTTACCGGTTGCGGACAGCGAATCGGACGCATCGGCTCTCGTAGTACTTAAAGGACATCTACATAATCGAAGAAGCTCTGGATGCCATTATTTCAAAATTCGTATTTCATGCGGAACATATGGAAAAAGCTGCACTGCGCTTTGGCCAAAAAGGTACTGGTGACGGAGTCATGATTGTTTCGCAAGCCGATTGGTACAAAAATGCCGTACCCAACGATAAGCGTGACACACTCGCTTCAGGTCACGCTCGTGATTTTCTGGACGCATGCGATCGCTCCGTGAAAGCTTGGCAGCAGCAGTTCGGCTTTCGTTTTCCGCTAGCTATCGGATGCGGCATTGGATCGGGGGAACTTCATCGCGTATTTCTTTTCGGGCGGCTGGATTTTATTGGGCCGGCGGCCAATGAAGCAGCAAAGCTACAACAGCACGCCTGGAACGAGATTTGCGTAACGCCGACGTTTGCTGACGCATTACGTAAGGATGGGAGGGTGTTTGGTGAGGGTGATCGCGAACTTCCAGCTAAGGGTTGGCGCTTACATTCCCGGTAAGCGCATTCCGCCCCATGTCACCAATACATCATAGCGAGAAGTAGTCCACGTAGTACGCAATAGCGAAGCGTATTGCGCGGCACGCTAAAACGCCACCGCCCCGAAGACGCGGCCGACCGGAGACCATCACATTGCCCTACATCTACTACCGCGAGGGGAGAGGTGACGTACAATACGAACGCCACGTCACCAATACCATCCGCCATGACAAAAAAGTTTCTCTACGTAGTCATACTGGTGCTTTCGATAGTGGCTTTCGCGGAAGCCCGCAGCACAACCAAGGCAAGGGAAACCGGGGACGCAACAAACTTGTTGCCGATCTCGGCCGCGATCAACATGAAGAACTCCAAGACGGTTTTGGGAAAAGACGTGAAGCTCTATTTCGGCGAGCGCGCACCGTCGGGCGCCGTCGAGGCGTCGTTGGGTATCATGTACGCAAAGGGCGAGGCGAGCGCGAGCCCGAAGTCGAAGTCTAAGGCGAAGTCGCCCAAGGACGACCCGGCGTGCAAAGAGGCGATGCGCGGCGCGCTGGCGCGGTTGGTCGAGCAGGCGCGCGAGCGCGGGGCGAACGGCGTCGTGCGAATTGTGAGTTATTACAATAGTATCGCGCACGCGAGTGCGACGGACTACGAATGTCACGCGGATACATCGCACGTGATCGTGGAGTTGAGAGGCGAAGTGGTCAAACTCGATGCAGCGACTAAGCGCCAGGCTTCGAAGCGAAGGTAAAGCCTATGGGTTCGAACGAGGCTAGATCATCTCAGTGTGCCGCGCTGCTCGCGCTCGCGACTCCCCGTATCAATGCGTTCCGCGCGTTCCACGCTTGCTGATCCGGAACCTCGATTAGAAATTCCGCCTTTCCACCGACTTGCACCGCCACTGGCACGCCGTCGCGATAAAGCACGCGATTACCCGCAAGCGCCGGCACACGACCGCCCGGCGTGACGATGCCGACGAGATTCAGTGGGTCGGCCGCGCTGAGGGACACCCATTGCTCGTTCTTCGGTTTGCGGCGCACGGCGCGAAGCATCGGCACGGCTTCGGGCAACGCGTACTGCTCGCCGGAGAAACCGGCGACGAATCGGCCGCCGCGGATTTCGCCGCGGGCTTCAAGGCGGCGGTAGACGCGCAGCAGATCGATCCAGGGCGGCAGCTCGTCTTGCTCGCGCGTCACGAGCTTGCGGAACACGACGCCGTAGCGGCGGAGCAGAGCGCGGGCGATGTGTTCCGCGCTTTCGTCAGAACGAGCATCGCTGGCCCCCACCCCAACCCTCTGGATCGCTCCCGACTTCCTGTCTCCCGCGATCTTAGTGCGTCCCTGCACGTCACCGTCGTGGAGGAGGGGGAAGGAGGGGGAAGCGCGCAGCAAACTCCAGCGGCCGGCATCTTCGATGGCGTTCGCGACGCGCCGGCGGCGCGAGGCGGAGCGGCGCTTGTCGGCGGGCAGGAGCAGCGCGCGCAAACCGCTGAAGCTGTCGGCTTGCAGGCGGCCGAGTGCGACCAGCTCGCCTAACGCTTCTTCGGTTTCGCTTTTGAGCAATCCGGTGCCGCTCGTTATCTCTTCGAAGAACGATGCGCCGTGCTGCTCGAGATAGTCGGCGACGGCTTGCGCGCGCGAGCTTGGCCGCGCGAGGTCGGCGTCGCTCTTCGTTGCCGGCGTTTGCCAATAGCGCAAATCGCGCCGCGGCAACAGAGTGATCGGCGTGCTGCGCACCGGGCCGGTCGCGCGCTCGCCGCCGTTCGTTTTCGGCGGCGTCAGGCGCGCCCACACGACGCGGCCGGAGCGGCATAGGTCGTCGAGCCAATCGGGATCGTAACCTTGCATGCGCGCGCGCAGGATTTCGCTTTCCCATGCGATGCCGGCGGCTTCGAAGCCTTCAAGCTGCTCGATGATCGCGGCCAGCGCTTGCGGTCCTTCGGCGCGCGGCTCCGACGTCACGCCTTGCCACTCGAACAGGAAGCGCAGGAAGTCGGCGGCGGTGACGGGCTCGATCTCGGCGCGCAGGCGGTCGACGGTGTAGCGGTGAATGCGCGCGAGCAGGCGGCGCTCGCACCACTCGGTATTAAGTTCAGTGCGCGTGCTTTCCGCGCCTCGGCTCGCCTCCCTCTCCCCTTGCGGGAGAGGGAATGAGGGTGAGGGGTGCGACAGTTCAGCACGCTCTCCCTCACCCCACCCCTCTCCCGGAGGGAGAGGGAGAGTTGGTTCGCTGATGCGATCTATATTATTGAACTGCCCGCGCAGCACGAATCCTTCGGATTCTAGCGCGAGCAATGCAGTTTGCGTTTCGCTCGCGGTTGCGCCGAGCGATGCGGCGAGCTGATCGACGGTAACGGGACCGAGCCCTTGTAAACGATTGCGCACGATTTCGACGAGTGCCGCCTCGCGCGTCCACTCGCGCGCGGTGAATTCTGTCGGCACTTCGATCGCAGGTTCCGCCTGCGCGTCGGGATGCAGCGCGCGCAGTAACGGCAATTGTTCGGCGGCGACCCAGTACGTCGCGTTCGGCGCGCGCAAGCGCGTCGCGCGCCGCGCCGCGATCAGCTCCTCGAGATGTGTGCCCCAGCCGGACGCTTGTCCTTCGCGTTCCTCGATGTAGCCGAGCAGCATGAGCGCGTCGTGCAGCTCATCGGCCGCGGCGACTTCCGGCCACGCTTCCGCGCGCACGCGCGCGATCGCCTCCGGATCGAGTCGGCCGAGCTCGCCGGCTTCGAGCGGATCGAGCCAACGCCGGCTCATCACGGCTTGCGTGCGGCGCTCTTCGAGCGGCGCGTCGTCCAAGAAGGCGTACGGTTTTGCGTTCAATATTTCTTGGGCGAGCGGCGACGGATGCGGCAGATCGCGCGCGAGCACGCGCACCTCGCCGCGCTCGAGCGCTTGCAGCAGGGCGATCAGGCCGTCCACGTCCATCGCCTCGTGCAAGCAGTCGTCGATCGTCTGGCGTACCAGCGGATGATCCGGTATCTCACGCTCCGCCGCGAGATTCTCGGCGCACGCGATCTGGTCCGGGAACACGACCGCGATCAAATCCTCCGCATCCATGCGCTGCAGCGGCGCGGGATTTTTCCGCCCGCCACGGAAGCGTTTCACGGCGAGCGCGATGCTCGCGGTCCAGCGCCAACGCGTGGTGAAGACCGGCGCGTCGAGCAGCGCTTGCACCAACAGATCGTGCACCGTGGCGCTGTGCAAGTAGCGCGCGACCTCATCGATGGGAAAGCTGTGCGTCTCGCCGAGCGAGAGCACGATAGCGTCTTCCGTCGCCGCCGCTTGTAGCTCGAAGTTGAACTTGCGGCAAAAACGTTTGCGCAACGCGAGGCCCCAGGCGCGGTTGATGCGGTTGCCGAACGGCGCGTGGATGACGAGCTGCATGCCGCCGGTTTCGTCGAAAAAGCGTTCGAGCACGACGGTCTGCTGCGTCGGCACCGTGCCGAGCACGCCTTTGGCGGCGGCGAGATAGTCGATGATTTGCTCGGCGGTCGTCGCGTCGAGCCGATACGCCGTGGCGAGCCAGGTGCGCGTGGTTTGCAACGACTCGGCCGTGAGGTGTGCTCCGAGATGCACGCCGATGTCGTCACGCATCCGCGACACCGCGGCCGACAGCTCGTCGGTGCGCGCCGGCGCCTCGCCCAACCAGAATGGAATCGTCGGCGGTGCGCCCTTGGCATCGTCTACGCGCACGATGCCGGGCTCGACTTTGAGAATGCGATACGACGTGTTGCCGAGCTGAAAGATGTCGCCGGTCATACTTTCGATCGCGAAATCTTCGTTCAGCGTTCCGACCGGTATGCCGCTCGGCTCGAGCACCACGCGGTAGTCGGCGTTGTCCGGAATCGCGCCGCCGCAGGTGAGCGCCGTAAGGCGCGTGCCCTTGCGCGCGCGTAGTTGTCCGTTGACCGCATCGCGGTGCAAATACGCCGAGCGCCGCCCGCGGCGCGTGCTGAATCCGTCCGCGAGCATGCGCACTACCGCCATGTATTCTTCGTAGGCAAGATCGCGATACGGGTAGGCGCGCCGAAAGCGCTCGTAGAGCGCTTGTTCGGACCAATCGCGTCCCGCGACTTCGGCGACGATCTGCTGCGCCAGCACGTCGAGCGGTTTCGCGGGAATGCGCAACCGATCGAGTTCACCGCGCGCCACCGCATCGAGCAGCGCCGCGCTTTCGATCATCTCGTCGCGCGTCAGCGGGAACAGGCGACCTTTGGGCGTACCGCTGACGGTATGGCCCGAGCGGCCGACGCGTTGCAGGAACGTCGCGATCGAGCGCGGCGAGCCGAGCTGGATCACGAGATCGACGTCGCCGATGTCGATGCCGAGCTCGAGCGACGCGGTCGCGACCAGCGCCTTGAGCTCGCCGCGCTTCAACCGCTGCTCGGCGTCGAAGCGGCTCTCTTTCGCGAGACTGCCGTGATGTGAGGTGATGTGTTCCTTGCCGATGCGCTCGCTCAAGTGGCGCGTCGCGCGCTCCGCGAGCCGGCGCGTGTTGACGAAGATGAGCGTGGTGCGATGTTCCTGAATGAGTTGCGCCAAGCGATCGTACAGCTCTTCCCATACTTCGCTCGCCATCACCGCTTGCAGCGGCGAACGCGGCAGCCCGATCGCGAGGTCGCGGGCGCGCACGTGGCCGGTGTCGATGATCGCGCAATTGGGCTGTCCGTTTGCGTGCGTGTCGGCGCCGACCAGAAAGCGCGCCACCTCTTCGATCGGTTTCTGTGTTGCCGACAAGCCGATGCGCGGGATGCGACGCGATGCGAGGGCCGCCAGACGCTCCAACGACAGCGCGAGATGCGCGCCGCGCTTGGTCCCCGCGACCGCATGAATCTCGTCGACGATCACGCTGCGCGTGGTCGCGAGCATCGTGCGCCCGGACTCGCTCGTGAGCAGCAGATAGAGCGACTCGGGAGTCGTAACGAGGATATGCGGTGGCGTTTTCCGCATCGCCGCGCGATCCGCTTGGCTCGTGTCGCCGGTTCGCAC
The DNA here is from genome assembly GCA_041485885.1 of Sulfurifustaceae bacterium. Classification (GTDB taxonomy): domain Bacteria; phylum Pseudomonadota; class Gammaproteobacteria; order Acidiferrobacterales; family Sulfurifustaceae; genus JACQFZ01. The sequence goes on along the minus strand of JBGPKL010000022.1, from coordinate 17,051 downwards.
CTGCACGCGGATCTCGGCTTCCGGCAGACCGCGGTTCTTGAGCTCCGCGCGAATTCCGGCGAGCGGTTGTTGCAGATTGCGCTCGATGTCGTTCGACAGCGCCTTCAATGGAGAAACATAAACGACTTGTGTTTCAGCGGGGAGATCGCCGCGCAGGCTTTGCTTCACCAAGTCGTCTATCGCGGCGAGAAACGCGGCGAGCGTTTTGCCCGAGCCGGTCGGCGCGGCGATGAGCGTGTGGTCGCCGCGTTCGATCGCGGGCCATGCCAGTCGCTGCGGTTCGGTGGCGGTGCTGAAGGTGCGTTCGAACCAAGCCGCAACGGCGGGGTGAAAGCGAGCGGTTGGCATGGCGCATAGGATATCAAACATATTTGCCCGCGGCCCCGCCCGGCCCTCGTGCATAATGTGGGCAACGCCAAGCCACCGATTCGCCCGCAAAGTCGATGCAATTCGGCCCGAGCGGAATCGGTGATCGATGCGGCACGTGGGCGAAATACCCAACGGGAAAATGAGGTTCGCGAGTGGTTCGCCGTTTCCAGGCGGCTCACGATTCGCAGGCGCCTCTGATACGATCCGCTACCGAACTTCCTTCGAGGAAACGGCGTGCAGATCGTCTACTACACCGCGGCGGGTATCGTTCTGTATCTCGCCGCCGACTGGATTCTCAAACAGATCGAACGGCGGCGCGGCGCGGTGTTTGAAAATCGCACGATTATTTTCTTCTTTATTCTGCTCGCGCTTGCGCTGGTGACGTTTCAGGCGATTCAATATTTTCTCGTCCCACCAGCCGGCTAGTGTCCTGTCCCGAAATACGCTGCCTAAATTCAGCGATAAAATAGCTCTCAGGTAGCCCGGATGAAGGCGTGTAGCGCCGTAATCCGGGGCATTCTTACGTCCCGGATTCCGCTCTCGCTTCATCCGGGCTACCTATTTATTTATGGGACAGCACACCAGCGAGGCTCCGAGAAACCCGGGCGCCGCGTCAAACCCCCAGGTGACGGTGCAGGCGCGCGTCGTGGGTTTTGAAGTGGTCGCTGAACCAGGCGCGCAAGCGTTCGCCCAGCACGCGTTCATCGAATAAGCGCCGCTCTTCGTAGTCGTCCATGATGTCGCGGATTTGATCGAGCAGTCGTTCGTGGTCGGCTTTGTGCGCGGGGTATTGATCGTAGTCGTGGCCGCGCATGATGCGTTCCTCGAGCGCGAAGTGCGCGCCGATGCGCGCGTAGATCTCGCCGAGGAAATCGCCGACCGCGAGATCCGCGCCGCCGGCAACGCGCGCGCGTTCGTGCGCGGCGTTGATGAGCGCGATCAACTCCTGGTGCTCGTAGTCGACCGACGGCACTCCGATTTGGTATTCCTCGCGCCATTCGAGTAGCATCGTCGTGTTCCTCAATCGAACAGAAACCCGCCCTTGTCGGCGCGGAACTCCACCACGAAAACTTGTCGCGGCACCAGCTCGATGGTTTGCGCGCGCTCGTGGTCGAACCCTTCGGTGCGTCGTGAGTCGCGCAGCCGCGCCACTAGTTCATGCCGTCCCGGTGCCACCGCAAACGTCCGGTAAACTTTGGACGGCCCATCGCGCCAGATGCCGGTGGGTGTAATTGACGCGGCATAAAACGGTTTGCCGTCCAATTCTATTTCCACCGCCACCGGCAGGCGTTCGCGCGCGCAATCGAGCGTGTGGCGCATGTTCGGCGCGAGCTTGGCGATTTCCTCCGGCGTTAAGCGCCGGCACTCGACCTTGGGCACGCCGCTATGGCGGAACGAAACCTTGATCTGCGCCAGCGTCGCATCGAACGGTGCGTACGCCGGTGCCGTGGCGAAGTAGCCGATGAAGCCCATGAACGCTGCGTAGGTGATGAGCTGGCCGAACAACGGTAACGGCTTAAGCGTCATGCGTCACCGCTTCTGTCGTAGCCGCCGGCGCGCGTCGATACAGACCGAGTTCGCCGAGCCGCTCGCGAAACGTGGCAAGCACGCGCTTGAGTTCGCCGCCACCGGTGCTGCCGGCCCAAACCTGTGCCAGCCGCTCGTGCGGCACGCGCGCGCGCAAGTGTGGATCGCGCAAGGCGGCGATGCGCGCGCGCGCCCAATCCCCGCCGAGCCGGTAGTGGCAATCGCCCGGACGGCAGCCGGCGATGATGACGCCGTCGGCGTGGCCGCGGCTGATGACGAAGTCGATGAAGGCCGGCGGCAGATGGCCGCTGCAACGCAACCGCACCGCACCGACGCTCTGGTTCGCGAACGCCTCGATGGGTGGGCCTTGCATGCAGCCAAAGATGAGCACGCGCGCCGTGCCTTGCAGCGGCGCGGTCGCGGCGAGTGTTTGTTCGCGCAGCATGGCCACGGAGAAGTCCGGTAAGTCGATGCCGGCCACCAGCCCGCTGGCGCGACGAAACGGTGTGGCCGTCGGACAGGCACCGGTGCAGACGCCGCAGGCGACGCAACTATTCGCATCGACCACCGCTTCTTGCTCGAACGGGAGACCGTCGGTGCGCGCGCGCATGTCGATGGCGTTGAACGGACAATCGGCGGCGCAGCGCGCGCAACCGTTGCAGTTCGGAAGGTTCACCACCGCCACCGGCGGCCGGCGCGTGGGCGGCGCCCACGGCGTGATGAAGAGAATCAGCGTGCCGACACCGAGCGCGGCCCACAGCCAGCGGCCGGGCACGACATCGAGCAACGGATACACGGCGAGATAAAACCAATCGAGGTTGGCGCTTGTCACCAGCATGTCGAGATCGGCGGGCGGGTGCGACAGCGCGGGACGTACGAGCGCCAACGCGGTCATGGCGGCGAGCGTGCCGAGCGCGAGCCCGCGCGGCGGGTTGATGTTGGCGTGGCTGTTGCGCTGGATGTGGATCCACATCAGAAAGAGCATCAACAGTGGCACCAGGATGTGCACGAACACCATGAGCGTGAAGAAGCGATCGGACAACGCGTCGTGATTGAGGAAGTTGCGCGCCACCGGCTCGCCGAAGATGCCGAGCGTGTCGAGCCATTCGGTGGTGGCGATGGCGATGTACTGCGCCAATTGATCCCACACGAGCCAGTAGCCGCTGATACCGCACAGGTAGATGAACCACAGCAGCGGCACGCCGGTGAACCAGCCGAACCAGCGCGCGCCGCGGTAGCGATCCTTCGACCACACGCGCGCGATGTGCACGAACACAATCACCACCAGTGCATCCGAGGCGTAGCGATGCAAGCTGCGCATCACGCCGCCGGCGTACCACTGCGCGTGCGTGATGGCGTCGACCGAGCGGTAAGCGTGCACGATGCCGGTGTCGAAGAAGATGTAAAGATAAATGCCGGTGACCAGCACGATCCAGAAGAAGTACCAGCCGAGCGCCCCGAGGTGGTGAAACGGATTCCACGCGGGAGAGAACGCCGCATCGAAGACGCGCTCGATGCGTTCGAAGCATTGCTTGGCGAGGCGGCGCAAAATTTAAAGCAGCTCTTTGTTCATGTGAAGCGCCGAGGATGTAGCCCGGATGGAGGTGCATGCGGCGCCGTAATCCGGGACATTCTTAGTTTCCCGGATTCCGCACGCCCTCACCCCATCCCTCGGGATCGCTCCCGACTTCCTGTCTCCCGCGATCTTAGTGCGTCCCTGCACGTCACCGGAGGGAGAGGGGGTCGCTCCTGCGCATCCTGCGCTCGCGACATTCGCACATCCATGTGCAGCAGAGTCGGTTCGCAGATGCGTTTGTTTGATCGGCTCCATCCAGGCTACATGTTTTATCACTATTTCCGGACGGCACACTAGGAGTTTTTTATTTCTCCGCTGTGACGCCAAGCGCGCGCGATGAACAGCGCCGTCGCCGTGAGACTCACGAGCCCGGTGATGATCGCCACGAACAGCGAGTAGTCGAACTTGTAGCGCCCGCTCGCGGGGTCGTAGACGGTGCAGAACAATCGCACGCCGTTGATCCACCCGTCCCAATTCTTGGTGCTCGCCTTGCGCCCGTACACCAGATCTTTGAGCGGCTCGACCAGCGTCGGCACGGCGAAGCTCTCGCCATACACGGGACGGTAGACCTTGCCGTCGGCATCCACGAGGGTGACTTGCGCCACGTGATCGAAGCCTTTGGGAGACGCGAAATAGGTGAACCCGAGATCCTTCGCCAACGCCTGCAGGGTGGTTGCATCGGTCGACAGGAAATACCAGTCCGTCGCTTTGATGCCGCGCTCGCGCGCGTATTGGCGCATGCGCTCGGGCGTATCCACGGCGGTGTCGAAGCCGATGGTGACGACACGAAAGCTGTTCTCGCCAAGCGCCTGACGCGCCACGCGTACGGTACGCTCGACGGTTTGGGTGATCATCGGGCAGACGTGGTAGCAGCTCGTGTACACCAGGCTCATGACGAGCGGTTTGCCGCGCAGTTCGCCCAACGTGAGCGTTTGCCCGTCGCTGCCGGTGAACCGATACGACGCGTCGAGCGTGCGGCCGATGGCGGCTTGGCTGAGCTTAAGCGCGGCGGCTTCATCGAATCGCGGATCGCGCGCGTCGCTCGGGTTATGCCCGGACGCCGCAGTCGCGACGCCAGCGGCGGCGATCGCGCAAGCGAGCCATGCTGCTAGCAGTCCATCAACCAGATTTTTCCGAAGAGGAAACCGCGCCTGAACCCCTCCCTGACGATGTACTGGCCATGCGCCGAAGTAGCGCCGCATGTGTCAGCCTCCCGTGCCGATCAACGCACCGTCGGCGATCGCCCCCAAGAGCAACAACGACAACTGCGCGAGCGAGGCGTGGAAATTGGCGCGCGCCGTGTCGCGTCCCGGAGCGCGCAGCAGCCGCCAGCTCTTGGCGACGAAGTAGGCGCCACCGACGATTGCGCCCGCAAAGTAAATCCAGCCCATGCCGAACGCTACCGGCGTCAGCGCCAACAATGCGAGTAGTAGCGTGTGCGCAAAGATCACACGAGCCGTGGTGGTTTCGCTCGCCACCACCGGCAGCATCGGCACACCCGCTCGAGCGTAGTCGTCGCGGTACACCCAGGCGAGACTCCAGAAATGCGGCGGCGTCCATAGAAACAAAACGACGGCGAGGATCAGCGGCGCCGGTGCGAGCGTCGGACTCACCGCGGCGGCCCCGGCGAGCACGGCGAAGCTCCCGGAGAGCCCGCCGATCACGATGTTGAGCGCCGTGCGCTGCTTGAGCCACACGGTGTACACGACGCCATAAGTAAATGCGCCGAGAAACACGTACAACGCCGCCGCGACGTTCGTCACGAACGCGGCACTCGCGACCGCGATCAATAACGTGACGCCGATCGCGGCGAGCCAGTAGCCGTTGGCGACGAAGCGGCCGGTCACGAACGGGCGGTTGCGCGTGCGACGCATGCGCGCGTCCAGATCGCGCTCGGCATATTGATTGAACGCTCCGGCCGCGCCGGACGACACCAACACCGCCAGCGCCAGCACCGCAATCTGCCAGGCGGCCGGCTTGGCGCCCGGTGTCATCGCGAGGCCGGCGAGCGCGGACAGCATGATGGCGAATCCAATGCGCAGCTTGGCGACGCCGTAGATGAGCTTGACCGTGTCTTTCATGGGTGTTGCTCCTGCGACCATGGAGATGGGTGCGCGCACGTCACGGCGATGCACTCATTCCCGCTCATCGACCGCCGTTACCTCATCGGCCAGAGTTCCGACAGATACTTCCAGTTCACGAAGTAGTACAGCACGAAGCAGGTGAAGAACACCGTCACCAGCACCGCCGTGCCCGGAATCTTGAGCGTGCCGGCGCTGCCGTACTTGGCGACCGCGCCGGCGCCGCTGCCGAGCTCGATCTTTCCCTCCACGCGCTTGCCGAAAAATACCGAGCTTACGACGACGATGACGTAGATCAACCCGCCGAGCGCCGCGAATAGGGCGGCGATGCCGTTCAGACCCATCAGCAGAAACGCCGTCGGCGGATAGTCGAACGACAGTGCCGCGTCGGCGAAGCTGATATCCCAATGCCGGCGCGACACGCCAAGCGTGCCGGCGCCCATCATGAACACCGAGATGCCGAGCACGCCGATGCCGAACAGATACGGTTGCAGTTGCGCGAGCTTCGGGAACATGACGTGGCGGCGGAAGATCAGTGGAATCAGTAAATACGTGAGCGCCATGAACGCGAGCGTGGTGCCCGCGACCACGGTGCCGTGGAAGTGGCCGGGTACGTACAGCGTATTGTGCATCATCAGGTTGATCTGCTCGGTGCCGAGCACCACGCCGGAAATGCCGCCGATGAAGCCGAACATCACCAGCGACAAGAACATACCGGCGAACGCCGGGTTTCCCCACGGCGCCTTGCGCAACCACTCGAACCAACCTTTGGTGTAACCCTTGGCGCGCTGCGCCGCTTCGATCGATCCGGGCACGGTCATGCCGTGGATCAGCGAGCCGAGCACCGCCAGGTACATGGCGTAGGAGGTGTTGAAGATTTTCCACTCGCTCGACAATCCCGGATCGGCCAGCAGATGGTGCGCGGACGCGAGTTGCAGAAACAGAATGTAGAACAGGAACGCCAGGCGCGAGATTTTCTCCGATATCGGTTTCGCCCCGAGCACCAGCGCGGCGATGGCGTACCACACCGCCACGTGCGCCGAGACATTGATCTGCTGCGAGCTGTGGCCCATCGCCCACCACACCAGCTTGTACATGAGCGTGTCGATGTGGCTCACCAGTCCGACCGACCACAGAAACGTCGGGATCAAAATAATCGCGCCCGAGGCGATGGTGAACACCGCGATGATCGCGGCGGTGAGCGCGCCGAACGTCACCAGCGGAAGCGAGCCCTCGTAGGTTTTCTCTTCCTTGGCGATGACGAGCGTGCCGAAGAACACGCCGCAGCCGAGCAACGCGCCGACCGCGAACACGATCAACCCGAGGTAGAAATGCGGCGCCGCTTGCATCGGCACATACGAGGTGAACATTACCGAGGAGGCGCCTTGCAAGACTGCGACGTTCACCGTCAGCGCGCCGATCAGCATCATCCAGAACGCCGCCCATCCCACTTTAGGCGCGGCGATGCGAGAATTGAGCAGCACCGCCGAGGCGAAATACAACACCGCTATCTCGAAAAAAATGATCCACACCAGCAACACGTCGAGACCGTGCGCCGTGAGCGCCAGATAGAACCAGTCGGCCGGCAGAAGATGCACCGCTTGCCAGCGCGTCAGTGCGACCAACAACCCGAACAGGCCGCCGATCGCGAGAAACACCACCGCCACGACCGCGTTCGCTTTGATCAGCCGCTCGGCCGGCAAATGCACCTTCAGTCCCGTCGTCGGGCAGATGCGGAAATCCGCTGCGATAGCCATGGTTGCTCCCCTTAGTCGACGACGAGAATTTTGCCGAGCATCCCGTGGTGGCCGATGCCGCAGAATTCGTTGCACACGATGGTGAACTCACCCTTGTCGCGCGGTGTCAGCGTGAAGACCATCTCGTAACCGGGGTGCACTTGCAGATTGATATTGACCGGCTGCAACGAGAAGCCATGCAGCCAATCGAGCGAGGCGATGTGCATCCGATAGCGCTGACCCTTTTGCAGTTGCAGGATCGGCCACCACTCCCATAATCGCGCGATCAAGTACACGTCGGTACCGGGCGGGGGCGCGACCACCGGGAATTCACGCTCGCCCTGACGCGACTTGCGCTTGGCGACGGTGTACTGATCGACCATCGCCTGGGTCTTCTTGCTGAATGCTTGGGGGTCGACGCGGTAGGCTTCGTTCGAGAGGTTCTGCTCGCCGGCGACGTGCCAGTAGACCATCATGAAGAACATCACCAAGCCCCACAGGAAGGCGACGATGACCCAGGTCAGCTCGACCTTGGCGATCGGCTCCTTCCACCAAACACGCGATTCAGGCGGCGTCAGTGCCATGGCTCGTCTCCTTAACGTGCGATGGGAATCTGGATGATTTCCATGATCCCCCAGATCAGGTAAAGGATGGCGGGCATCGCCACGCCGAGAAACAGCAATAAGAACGGGTTGTCGAGTAGACGTTGCATGAAGGGGATCCGTTCGGTGGAATCGGGCTTGACGGGAGACTGAGCCATACCTCCTCCTCGGTTATCGTTCGGTATTCGGGCCATGACAACAATCGGTCGCCTCGGGGCGACCGTGCACATATAAGCCCATTTCGCGAGCTCTGTATTTGATCTGCGTCAAACTCGAAAGAGAATGTTTCCGGACGTTCGTGCCCGCAGCTACCCACGCACGGCTTCAGAACGGGGCTCGCGCAGGCGCTTTTGCACGGGCGCTACGCCCGGGCGATGCGAGCCGACGGATCGATCGGTTCCTATCGGATTCGTGACCTGACGCGAGCGATGAGGCCGATCGTTACCGCCGGCGTCGCGTGCGAAAGCGGTGTCGGCGGTCGGTGCTGCTTTGATCATCGCCGATCGCCGCGACATTCGTATCGCGCACTTTGTCGGTAGAATGCCGGTCAACAGTTTGTGGGAGAACCGCGGTGGAGAAAGAGCGAGTTGCATTCGAGGGACGCATCGTCAAGCTCACGCTCAATACCGTGACATTGCCAAACGGCAAACGCGCCGAGATCGAGATCGTGCATCACCCGGGCGGCGCGGCGGCAGTGGCGCTCGACGCACAGCGCCGGATTTGCATGCTGCGCCAATACCGTCCGGTGTTCCGCGATTGGCTGTGGGAGCTTCCCGCCGGCAAACTCGATCCCGGCGAAGCGCCGCTCGCGACCGCGCAACGCGAGCTCATCGAGGAAGCGGGCATAAGAGCGACGCGCTGGACGCCGCTTGGCCGCATGTTCAGCTCGCCCGGCGTGTTCGGCGAGATCGTGCATCTTTTTCTCGCGCAGGATTTGACCCCCGCGCCAACCGCGACCGAGGAGCATGAGTTGATCGAAGTGCATTGGGTTCCGTTGCCGGAAGCGCTCGCGCGCGCGGCAGCGGGTGACATCAACGACGCGAAAACTGTCGTTGGTTTGTTCCGCGCGGTCGGACGACTGAAGAAGTGAACGGACGATGCGTCAACGCTTGGCTTTCTGGTACTCCGCCGTCGCTTGCGGCATCAATTCTTGTAGTTGTGCGATGCGCTTGTCGTCGACCGGGTGCGTGCTCAAAAATTCCGGCGGTTTTCCGCCGCCCCGTTTCTCGTTGTAGTCCTTGAAGCGCTGCCAGAAGGCGACGGCTTCGTGGGGATCGTAGCCGGCGCGCGCCGTATAAATGAGACCGAGATGATCGGCTTCGAGCTCTTGTTGCCGCGAGTGCGGCAACATGACGCCGATGTTCGCGGTCGCGCCGTACGCCGCCTGGATCAACTGCTGCGCCGCTTCCGGACGCGACTGCGTGAGCGCCGCCAGCGCGGTACCGCCGAGCTGCAACAATAGTCCCTCCGACATTCGCTCCTCGCCGTGCTTCGCCACCGCATGCGCGGTCTCGTGGCCGATGACGGTGGCGAGGCCCGCTTCGTTTTGCGTCACTTTTAATATGCCGCTGTAGACCCCGACCTTGCCGCCGGGGAGACAGAAGGCGTTCATCACGTCGGGCTTATCGAACAGCACGAACTCCCACTGCGCGTTCGGAAGGTTGACGACGCCGGCGATGCGTTGACCGACGCGCTTGACCAGCGCGTTCTGCTCGGGGTCTTTCGAGATCGGCGTGTCTTTTTTCAGCTTGTCGAACTCGGACAGGCTGAGCTGCATGACCTCGCCGGACCCGACGAGTAGAAGTTGCCGGCGACCGGTTTCGGGCACGGTCTCGCAAGCTTCTAGCAGCGCGAGCAACAAGCCGACGCCAACAAGGAGTGGGATCCAGGTAACTCGAGCGATAGGTTTCATCCGGCTGAGCTTAACCAAAAAGCCCGCCTTCTCGCAACGCCGTCCCTACCTATGGAAAGCTCGGGACAGTCTTACGTGTTCGATCGCGGGTATTCACGCGATTATCTTGCCTGTTCAAGAGCGGAATACGAATTCCCCGTAGACGCGCCGGGGAGATGTGTCCACGTTGCGGTGGTACGATCAAACGCGTCGCTAGTGTGGTGTGCCGAAAATACGCTGCATAAATCCGGCTACAAAAATGGCTCTCGGGTAGCCCGGATGAAGGCGCGTAGCGCCGTAATCCGGGGCATTCTTACGTCCCGGATTGCGCAAGCCCTCACCCCATCCCTCTCCCGGAGGGAGAGGGAGAGTCGGTTCGCTGATGCGTTTGTTTGATCTGCTGCATCCGGGCTACATGTTTTTTGATAGTCATTTACGGGACGGGACACTAGCGAAGGACGCAACGGCTACCGTCGAATTCGCTCGGCGTGCCGTTCGGGAGGACTATCAATGTCACGGAGGATGAGGGTCAATGAAGATTGCGCAAGTTGCCCCGCTCTACGAAAGCGTTCCACCGAAATATTATGGTGGAACCGAACGCGTGGTGTCGTATCTCACCGAGGAGTTGGTTAAACAAGGTCACGAGGTAACGCTTTTCGCCGCCGCCGATTCTGTGACGACCGCGCGCCTCGAGCCGGTGGGCCGCGGCGCGCTGCGGTTCGACTCGAACGTCGTCGATCCGCTCGCGTACCACATGGTGCTGCTCGATCGCGTGATGCGCAAAGCCCGCGCGTTCGACGTCGTGCACTTTCACACCGACTACCTGCACTTTCCGATCGCGCGCTCGCTCGAAGCCGGGCATGTGACGACATTGCACGGCCGGCTCGATCTGCCGGACTTGGTGCCGCTTTATCGTGAGTTTGACGATCTGCCGCTCGTGTCGATCTGCAACGACCAGAGGAAGCCGGTGGCGTTCGCGAATTGGGTCGCGACGGTTTACCACGGCTTGCCGGAGGATCTGTATGCGTTCTCCCCGGAGCCGGGCCGCTATCTCGCATTCCTCGGGCGCATCTCACCGGAAAAGGGCGTCGATCGCGCCATCGAGATCGCCCGGCGATCGGGCATGGAGCTGCGCATCGCGGCGAAGATCGACAAAGCCGACCGGCTTTTTTTCGAAGAACGCATCGAGCCGCTGCTCGGTCCGGGTGTCGAGTTCCTGGGGGAGATCGGCGACGGCGACAAAGCGGAGTTTCTCGGCAACGCCCACGCGTTGCTGTTTCCGATTGATTGGCCGGAGCCGTTCGGCCTCGTCATGATCGAGGCGATGGCCTGCGGGCTGCCGATCATCGCGTGGCCGCGCGGCGCGGTGCCGGAGGTCGTGCGCGACGGCGAGACCGGATTTTTAGTCGAGAGTATCGACGCCGCGGTCGCGGCGGTCGAGCGCGTCGCGACGATCAGCCGCGCGCGCTGCCGGCGCGTGTTCGAGGAGCGCTTCTCGGCGCGGCGCATGGCGCGCGATTATCTCGCGGTCTATCAAGCGGTGCGGACGTCCTCGACGGCCAAGCAGTCGGTCGCGTAACGCCGTATGGATGACATCGTCCAGATCGACAACCGTTGGTACGTGCTCGCCACTTCATCGCGAGCGGATGACCGCACGCGCGTGCTCAAGCACGGCGAAACCTTCGGCCTGTTCGACCGCTACGGCGACATTCAGAATCTCGGCATCGGTGAGCAAGGGCTGTATCATCAGGGGACGCGCTTTCTCTCGCACTTCGATCTCAGCATCAACGACCAGCGCCCGCTGTTGCTGAACTCGACGGTGAAGCAGGACAACAGCCTGCTCGTCGTCGATCTCACCACGCCCGATCTCTACCACGGCGACACGCTCATCATCCGCAAGAGCACGTTGCACGTGTTTCGCGCGAAGTTGCTATACCAGGGCGTGCACTATGAGCACCTGCGACTGGTGAATTACGACGGCGCTCAGGTCGACATCCGCCTGCAGCTCCACTTCGGCGCGGACTTCTCGGATATTTTCGAAGTGCGCGGGTTCGAGCGGCCGCGGCGCGGGAAGTCCCTGCCGATCGAGCACGGTGCGCGCGCCATCGTGTTCGGCTACGAAGGGCTGGACGGCGTGGTGCGACGCACCGCGGTCGATGTGGAGCCGACGCCCACTCACATCGAGGCGGGACAAGTCCGGTATCGCATTCAGCTCGAACCGGGCGGCCAGCGCGACATCTACGTGCGCGTCGCGTGCCAGGCGGGCGAGGAGCCGCCGCCGCTCCTGACGTACGATGCGGCGCTCGAGCGCGTCGAGGGCGAGATCCGGCGCGCCACCGTCGTGGCGGGCGATATGCACACGTCGAACGAGCAGTTCAACGACTGGCTGAATCGTTCGATCGCGGATCTGCGCATGCTCGTCACACAAACGCCGCACGGACCGTATCCCTATGCCGGCGTTCCGTGGTTCAGCACGCCGTTCGGTCGCGACGGCGTCATTACCGCGATGCAGATGCTTTGGCTCGATCCCGGTCTCGCGCGCGGCGTGCTCGCGTTTCTCGCCGCGCACCAAGCGGGCAGTCTTAATGCCGCGCAGGACGCGGAGCCCGGCAAGATCATTCACGAAATGCGCAACGGCGAGCTGGCCGCACTCGGCGAAGTGCCGTTCGGTCGTTATTACGGCAGCGTCGACGCGACGCCGCTCTTTATCATGCTCGCCGGCGAATACTACGAGCGCACCGGGGATTTGGCGTTCATCCAGTCGCTTTGGTTGCACATCGAACGCGCGCTCGCGTGGATCGAAGAGTACGGCGACATGGACGGCGACGGCTTCGTCGAGTACGCGCGCCACAGTCCGAACGGCCTCGTGCATCAAGGCTGGAAAGATTCCAAAGACGCGGTGTTCCATGCCGACGGCACCGTCGCCCCTGCTCCGATCGCGCTGTGCGAGGTGCAAGGCTATGTTTACGGCGCGTGCCGGGCGGCGGCGCGGTTGGCGGCGGTGCTCGGAAAGGAAAACCGCGCGCGCGAGCTCGACGACACGGCGCAGATCCTCAAGCAGAATTTCAATCGCGCGTTTTGGTCGGAGAAGCTCGGCGCGTTCGTCCTCGCGCTCGACGGCGAGAAACGCCAATGCGAGGTCGCGTCATCTAATGCCGGACATGCGCTCTTCACCGAAATTGCGAACGATGAGCGCGCGCGCCGCACCGCCGAGCTCTTGGTATCGCCGACATTCCTGAGCGGCTGGGGCATGCGCACGCTCGCGCGGACCGAGCGCCGTTACAATCCGATGTCATATCACAACGGCTCGATCTGGCCGCACGACAACGGCATCGTCGCGATGGGCCTCGCGCGCTACGGCCACAAGGAGCACGCGTTGAAATTGCTGCTCGGTTTGTTCGACGCGAGCATCGCGCTCGAATTGCATCGGTTGCCCGAGCTTTACTGCGGTTTCGATCGGCTGCCCGGACAAGGACCGACGCTCTATCCGGTCGCGTGTCTGCCGCAGGCGTGGGCTAGCGGCGCGGTATTTCATTTGCTGCAAGCGTGTCTCGGACTCACCTTCAGCGCCGAGAAACCGCAACTGCGCTTCAACCACCCGCGGCTGCCGGATTATCTGCACTGGATCGAAGTAAAGAATCTGCATTTTCGCGACGGCGCGCTCGATCTCGTCATTCGGCGCCATCTGCAGGACGTGAGCGTCAACGTACTGCGCAAGGAAGGCGACGTCGAGGTGGCGGTGATCGTCTGATCGTCGGTAGGCGGACGTGTTCGCGGGTGAACCTTGCTATGCCCTGTCATTCCCGCTTTCGCGGGAATGACGGCTATCGTGGGGAACCTGCCGGCCCGCCATTAGGCAAAGCACCGGTATCGTTAGTCCGGTGTATTGAATAAAGTATCGAATGGCAGAAAGGTTTGAAGTGTGCCTAGTGACTGAGGTAAGCGTGGAGCTCGAGAAGCTCACTTGGGTCGAGGCGGAGTCGGCGCTTACCGAAGACGCGGTGGTGCTGATAGCGCTTGGCGCTGCGGCGAAGGAGCACGGGCCGCACTTGCGCCTCGACAACGACTTTCAGATGGCAGAGTACCTGAAGCGGCGCGTGATGGCGAAAACTTCGGTGGTCGTCGCGCCGACGATCCCGTACCACTTCTATCCCGCGTTTCGCGAGTATCCCGGGTCCACCGATCTACGGTTCGACACCGCGCGCGAACTGGTCATCGACATCGTGCGTAGTCTCGCGCGGTTCGGTCCGCGCCGGTTTTATATTCTGAATACCGGTGTATCGACGATCGGGCCGCTAACGGCGGCGGCGGAGATATTGCACAACGAAAGAATCTTGTTGTGGTATTCAAGACTTCGCGACGTGTGCGGCGATGTGGTAAATGACATCATGGAGCAGGCGGGCGGCACGCACGCCGATGAGATCGAAACATCGATGATGCTTTACATCGATCCGAGCTTGGTCGATATGACAAAGGCGGTCTCGGACTTCAACGCGGAAAACGGACCGGGAGGGTTGACCCGAACGCCGGGTGCGCCGGGCGTGTATTCTCCGTCCGGGGTGTACGGCGATCCAACGCTCGCGTCGGTGGAGAAAGGTCGCCTCGTCGTGGAGGCCGCGATCGCCGGGATCGTGCGGGACGTGGAGCGGCTGCGTACGACACCGACGCCGTCTCCGAAAGAATAAGTCGCAGCCTTCAATCGAGAGAATGACATGATCACACGCGAGGGTGGATGTCAGTGCCGCGCGGTTCGGTATCGCATTTCGGGTGAACCGTTGACGGTATATGTTTGCCACTGCACGGATTGCCAACGCCGCAGCGGCAGCGCCTTCGGCATGAGCATGATCGTGCGGAAGGAGCAATTCGAAATCCTGGCCGGCACGCCGCGCGTCTACGACTTCGTGGAAGCCAGCGGGCGGCGCCGGCGCGGCGCTTTCTGCGAGCGCTGCGCGATCCGGCTGTGGGGCGAGTCGATGCAACATCCCGACCTCGTTTACGTGCGGCCGGGATCGTTGGACGATACGTCCGGGCTCGAGCCGGTCGCCCACATGTGGGCGCGCAGCGCGCAGCCGTGGGTGGTGATTCCCGACGGCGTGCTGCAATTTCCCCAACAACCGGATGACATGACGCTGCTCGTCCGCGCTTACGGTGAGCGCGGGCGGAAATAGCGCGGAGGCGATATGGAGAAACCCACCGAATCGAAATGGCGCCTTCACGGCGTGCGCGTGGTTCACGGCAACGAGCTCGACATCAATACGCCGCAGACGCCTGGGATGAATCGCGCCGCCGCGATCACGCGTGCGCGCGCCGGCGCGGAGAAACTATGGGCCGGAACGGTTGTGATTCATCCGAAGGCGAAAACCGGCGCGCATCATCACGGGCCCGTCGAAAGCGTGATCTACGTCGTCAGCGGCCGCGCGCGCATGCGCTGGGGCGAGCAGCTCGAATTCTTGGCGGAAGCGGGGCCGGGCGATTTTATTTACGTCCCGCCGTACGTCCCGCATCAGGAAATCAACGCGAGCGATGACGAACCGCTCTCCTGCGTGCTCGTGCGCAGCGGACAGGAACCGGTCGTGGTGAACCTCGACATTCCGATGGTGGAAAAACCGGAAGAGGTGCATTGGGTCGACAATATTCACCCGGCGCCGAAGACCTGAGGTTGAGCGACTCCA
Organism: Sulfurifustaceae bacterium; assembly: GCA_041485885.1. GTDB lineage: Bacteria > Pseudomonadota > Gammaproteobacteria > Acidiferrobacterales > Sulfurifustaceae > JACQFZ01. The sequence goes on along the minus strand of JBGPKL010000022.1, from coordinate 1,597 downwards.
AAGGAGTGATAAGGGTAGAGCCGCCTTCAGGCGGCTCACGGTGTATTGTGCGTCGTTGAGCGCTCACCCATTAAGCCCCCGGCTTTGCCGGGGGTCAGTTAACTCTAACAAGGCGTTTTCATGCAGAAGAACTTTCTAATAGCCGTCTCCGCTTGTCTCTACGCCGGTGTATGTGCAGCGGCGCCGGATGAGGAGGCGCTCGGCAAGTCCAAGGGCTACCCGCGCGGCAGCCGGTCGACGTATTGGGAGGAGTCTTATCGCGTCGGCTCCTTCAGCTCCTTGGACGAGATATTTCCGTACTGCACCGTGCAACCGAGCGCGTCGCCGCTCGTTTTAAAGAAGGCGGCAGCGGAACCCGAAATTAAATACCGCTTCGACGGCAAGACGCTGTCGATCGACGACTACCTCAATCGCCAGCGCACGACCGGGCTGATCGTTCTGAAGGACGGCGAGATAGTGGTCGAGCGCTACCAGTACGATCGCAAGAGCGACCAGCGCATGGTCTCTCATTCCATGGCGAAGACCATCGTTTCGCTCGCGCTCGGCGTCGCGCTGGGCGAGGCGAAGATCGCCTCGCTCGACGACACGGCGGCGAAGTACGCGCCCGCCATCGCGGGCAGCGCGTACGGGGACACAGCGCTCAAGCATTTGCTGCGCATGAGCTCGGGCGTGAAGTTCGTCGAGGACTACAGCGGCATGGACGATCTGGCGCGCTGGACGGAAGCGGTGCGCACCCAAGGCACGCCGCGCGCGGTGAAACTGTTCAACCGGCGCGACCGCGAGCCGGGGACACAGTTTCAATACGCCGGCAGCCAGACGGTCGTGTTGACACTCGCCGTCCGCGGTGCGACCGGCCGCACCCTGTGCGAGTGGGTCACCGAGAAGCTTTGGCAACCGATGGGCGCGGAAAGCAAGGCGACGTGGTTGGTTGCGCAAGATGGCGTCGAGCTGGCGCAGGGTAATTTCAACGCGACGCTGCGGGATTTCGCCAGGCTCGGATGGCTGCTCGCCAACGACGGGAAACTCGGCGACAAGCAAATCGTCCCGAAGGAATATTTGCTGCAAGCCACCCGCGCCGCGTGTCAACCGGAAGCATTTCGTCCCGGCGTCATGGATTACAAAGGCAGCAAGTATTTCGGTTACGGGTATCAGACGTGGATTTTCCCGGGCAGCAAACCGCGTTTCGCACTCTTGGGTATTTTCGGGCAAGCGATATTCATCGACCCCGAGCTGAAGCTCGTGATGGTGCATACGGCAGTGGCGAAGAAGCCGTCCGACCCGGATATGGGCCGCGAGCGCGATGCGTTGTGGCGCGGTGTCGTCGCGCACTTCGGGAGTTGGCAATAGTTAGGGAATGTTTGAATAATATTTACGTTTATTACCCTCTCCCTTTTAAGGGAGAGGGCTGGGTGAGGGTAAGAGGGTGACGAGTCGAGTGCTGACAGGCGTTTCTTTAACTATCTGGATTCCCGCTTTCGCGCACTACTGTCCGGAATAAACTCATGCGAACAGCTCCGTTTGCCGCAGAGCGAACTCGACTCGTCGCTCGCGCCATTGCCGGTGCCGGTGGCGTTCGGTATCGGGACGCTGGAACAGT
>JBGPKL010000021.1:0-53890 GCA_041485885.1 Sulfurifustaceae bacterium | reverse complement strand
GCGCATCGCGCGCGCGTCCGTGGTAGCGCAAGCGCAATCGCTTGCGGGTGAGAAGCGCGTGCGCCACGAGCTCGAAGCAGCTCGGCGCGATCGTGCGCGCGGCCTGCGGAAGAATGCGAACGCGCCGGGTGATTTCGGGGAGCGTATCGTCCTTAGTTTCGAGCAGCGCCTGGATGCGCTTCTTGAGCGGCGCGATGTGCGGCGCGAGCAGGCTGGGTTCGAGGCTGTCGAGGAAATGATAAAAGGTGAGGAGCGCATGGATCTCGCGGCTGCTGAACCAAAGGCCGGGCAGTTCGTGGCGCGGCTGGCCGTCAGCGTCTTGGTCGAGGCGCCAACCGCGGTGCGCGCGATCATAGACGATGGGCGATTGCAGTCGATCGCGCAGCAGATCGAGGTCGCGGCGGATGGTGGCAGCCGACACCTCTAGCTCGTCACCCAGTGCATGAATCGTGACGACGCCCTTACTGCGCAGCAGGCGTTCTATTTTGTATATCCGCTCGGTCGTCCCCACCCGCGGTTCCCTCCCTGGGGTTTTCCCGAGATCATACGCCCGAACGGAGTTAATTGTCGTCCTGGATTCCGCTTCGCTGCATCCAGGCTACACAACTATCTTGAGGGTCTTCAGGAAATCGAGAGGGTAAAAATATCAGATTATTTTCGGTCATTCGGTTCTCCCTCGTCTACGTGTCCTCGCGCCTTTGCGCGAAGCCGCGTGCTTCGTCTTTTTCGCCTCGCCGCGCACGGTATCGCGCTCCGCCGTGAGCAACTTCATCAGATGCGGGTTGATAAACATTTTCTCGCGCCCGACCTGAGTCTCCTTGAGCACGCCAACGTCGCAGAGCGCTTTAAGGTACACCGAGGCGGTCTGGCGCTTGGCGATGTCGGCTTCGACCAGGTTGCCGATGCGGCAATAGGGTTGGACGAAGATTAATTCGACCAGCTCGCGGCTGTACACGGCGGGCGCTTTCTCTCGCACGCGCGCGGCGGTGTCTTGCATCAACTTGCGGATGGCGTGAATCTTAGCGGTGGTCCAGTGGGCGGTATCGTCCACGGCGTTCAGCATGTAAAGGATCCAATCCTCCCAGCGTCCCTCCGCGGTGACGGTGCGCAACAGCCGGTAGTAATCCGTCTTGCGCCGGATGATCGAGCGGCTGAGATACAACACCGGAGAATCGAGCAGGCCCTGCTCCACCAGGAACAACAGATTCAGAATGCGGCCAGTGCGCCCGTTGCCGTCGATAAAGGGATGGATGGCCTCGAACTGGTAGTGCGCCACGGCCATGCGAATGAGCGGGTCAACCTCGTCGGCCTCATGCAGAAAGCGCTCCCAGTTGGCCAACAGGCCGCGCAGCAAGGCCTCGCCTTGCGGGGGCGTGTAGATTATTTTCCCCGTGGCGTCGTTGGCCAACGCGGTACCGGGCACGCGCCGAATATCCAGACTCACGCCCTTGATGGTGCGGCACACGTCCACCGCCGTGGCGGTGGTGAGCGGTCGTTTTTTCAGCGACTGGAATCCGCGCCAGAGGGCAGTGCGGTAACGCAGCGCCTCCTTGGTGGCGGGATCGGCCTGGCCTGCCGCGTTGTCCTGGGCGAAACGAAACAGGCGATCGGTCGTGGTGACGATATTTTCAATCTCGGAGCTGGCGCGCGCTTCGAGCAGAGGGATGGTGTTGATCAATATCGTCGGGTTGGGGAGCAGGCTTCCCGCCTGCTTGAGTTCTCCCAACGCAGCGCGGGCGCCGATGCAGGCTTTGAGGATGGGGCGGCTCTCGATGTCTGCCCGTGGAGGCAGCGGCGGCAACGCGTTGTAGGGCTTGGCGGGATCGAAGTTTTTCATCCAGGTTATTGGCGTCCCCCCTTTTCGACATGTTGGTGGGACTTGTCGAGGCGATCGACAGGTCGAAACGACATGTCGAAATAGTACATATATTTCGACAAATAAAGAAGCCGCGACATGGTGGCGCGGCGGTATCGCCGTCACGGCATCGGGTAGTTACGACGGAATGTGGTACGCGGATATTTTGCTTGCCGCGGTGGCGGCGGTGTTGAATTTACCGATTCGGGAAGCACGCGTCGTTCGAGTTTTGAAGCCGGCTTAAGGAAGCTCTGTTAAATCCCTCTCCCCTTGCGGGAGGTGGGGCGGGGCCTTCGTGAATGCACTGAACGTACATTCACGCCGTCGAACGGGCGCTGGTGGTTTTTCTTGCGCCCCGGCGGGAATGGACGGGGAGAGGGGGAAGTCGCGATACCACCCTCTCCCATCAAGGGAGAGGGGTGCGAGGCATCGAAAACATTTACTGCACCATCGCTCCGTAGGTCAAATCGCGTATCAGCGTGCGGTAATACGTGCGGCCGCCGACTTGCTGCGCCATCCATACGACGACGACGTTCTCCTTCGGATCGACCCAGAAATTCGTTCCGTACAAACCGCCCCAGGTGAATTCGCCCGCGCTGCCGATGGTAACCGCCTCGCCGGTTCTGATGCGAACGCCGAAACCGAGCCCGAAGGACGATCCCGGTCCAGGTAAGTACACGGCGCCGCGTTGCGCCGATACCAGACGCACGTCGCCCAATTGATCCGACGTCATGTACTCGACCGTCTTGCGCGAGAGGATGCGCACACCGTCGAGCTCGCCGCCGTTCAACAACATCTGCGCGAAGCGCATGTAGTCCGGCGCCGTCGACACCATACCGCCGCCACCCGACAGCAGCAGCGGACGCTTGCTGATGTCCGGCACGATAGCGCGGTTGCCGCTTTCCGGATCGATCTCGAACGGCTTTGCGATGCGCGTTTGCTTCGCCGGATCGGGGACCCAGAAGCCGGTGTCGTACATTTTGAGCGGCTTCAGAACGCGCCGGTCGAGATATTCATCGAGCGGCTCGCCTGAATATCGCTCAAGCAGCGCGCCGAGCACATCGGTGGAACGGCTGTACTCCCAGGTGGTGCCCGGCTGGAACATCAACGGTACGGTCGCGAGCTTCTGGATGAACTCCGCGTTGGTCTGGTTGGCGCCGTCGACTCCCGCCTTCCGGTACTCCTCCTTCACAAGCGACTGGCCGAAGATACCGTAGGTAAACCCCGAGGTGTGGCGGAGTAAATCCTGAATCGTCGGTTCCCGTACCGGAGGAACCAGCTCCAGCGTCGGTTTGCCGCTCGCATCGGTTTTCTCGACGCCGACTTTGAGGCCGGTCAGCGCCGGCAAATACTTCGATACCGGATCGGTAAGCAGAATGCGGCCTTCTTCGACCAGCTGCATGACCGCGACCGAAACGATCGGCTTGCTCATCGAGGCGACTGCGAAGATGGCGTCTGGGCGCATCGGCGTTTTGGTCTTCGGATCCTGCTTGCCGATCGCGTCCTGATAAACGATCTTGCCGTTACGCGCGATCAGGAGCACCGCACCCGGCAGTCGATCAGAACCGACTTCCGCTCGAAGGGTCGAACCTAAGGCTTCGAGTCGCTCAGCGGAAAATCCCTCGATCGCCGACGACGTAGCGGCGCCGGTCGTCTCCGACATCGATGCACAAGCGGTCAGCGCTAACGCCGTAACCGCTATAAATGTTCTTCGAAGCATGCGTACTCTCCTGTTGTTATGCAGTGGAACTTTTGCAGACAGCCGCGAGCAGTAAACCGCGTCCGACCGCGCCGCCGCCGTATCTTTGCACGATATCGGGCGCGATGAACAGCCGCCGGTGTCGCGCAACGCCGACCGATAGGCCCGGAGCCGAGGGGCGCGGCGGACTCGACCCGCTTTTCTTTCGCGCACGGCCGGGAATGTATTGGCGCCGGAGGATTTCGGCGCTCTCGATGTATTCAGACTAAAGCCCGTGGGCCGTCGCCGTCATCGATTACTACGCGGAGCTTGACCAAGGAAGCGAAGGAGGAATTGGAGATCCAACAATTGAACGCAAGGGATTTCGACCATGCCCGAGAAAGACATTAACGATCAGGCATGCAAGCCAACCGCGGCGATCAACGCCTTCAACTCCGGCACGCACGACCCGCAGTTGGTCCCGGCACGTAGCTTCGCGCCGATCGACTGGACGGTCGATAGGCGCTCTCGCTGGATCGCGGTCGTAATGCGGTCGCGCCCGACGCCGAAACACGCGCACACGATCGATCCTTCGGCGACGGTACCGGCCGGTGTGCGGCCGGAGAGCAGGCTCAGGCGCTCCTCCGGCGACACGCTGTTCTTCTGGAAAAGCCCTTGCAGCCACCCGCGCGCCGGCAGCTCGTGCGTCGGCGCGATGAAGATACAACCGCTCAAGCGACCCGCCTCGATGCGCGCGGCGCGATAGCGGCCAGCCTTCGCGTCGTTGAATTCGAGCCATTCGCCGTCCGCGCCGAGCCAATCGCGCGCTCGCGTGGGCCAGGATTCCGCAGCGGCGTCTCCGGCCATTTCGTAACGCCAGTATCCCTGGCCTTTCACCCGCACTTGATACTCGCCGTCCACGTGCGCGAGGGGCTCGCCCGATAGCAAAAACCCGTACCACTTGGCCGCGTACGCCTCGATGCACACCGGCGTGTGCTTGAACTCGGGCTGGCCGGAGATCGGATCGACGACGGGATTCACCAGCGCGCCGACACGCGCTCGGCGCGCGAGCGTGTCGTTCCAATGAATCGGCACGAAGACAGAACCGATACGCTGATCGTCGCTCAGCTGCACGCGCGCGATCATTTCGCCGTGCGCCGACGCGAGCCGCGCGACCGCGCCGCCGGTTACGCCGTAGGTGCGTGCGTCGTCCGGATGGATCTCCACATACGGCTCGCCGACGTGCCCGAGCAAGCGCGGCGCGCGCGCCGTGCGCGTCATCGTGTGCCATTGATCGCGGACGCGGCCGGTGTTGAGCGCGAGCGGATATTGCGCGGTGCGCGGATTGACCGGCGGGCGCGGCGTGATCGGAATCATGCGCGCCTTGCCGGAGGGAAAGTAAAAACGACCGCTCTCGCAGAGGCGCGCGACGCCTTGCGGTTTGTCAATCGCACGCGCCGGCACATCCCCACCCTGCCCCTCCCCCGCTACGACGGGGGAGGGAACGCGAGCGGGAAACCCGTTGCGGGTCACCGGCCATTGAATCGGCGCGAGTGCGTCGTACTCGGCGTCGGAGAGATCGGCGAGCGCGCCGATGTCGAACGCGCGCGCGCCATCGTTCTCGAAAGCGGAGAGTCGCGCATGCTCGCGAAAGATATCGGCGGCGGTGCGATACGGAAACTGCTCGGCGAATCCTAAACGGTGGGCCACTTGCGTCACGATCCACCAATCGGGACGCGCGTCGCCCGGCGCGTCTAGAAACGCGCGCTGGCGCGAGATGCGGCGCTCGGAGTTCGTCACCGTGCCACCTTTCTCGCCCCACGCGGCCGCCGGCAGCAAAATATGTGCGCACTCGGTGGTATCGGTATGGCGCACGCAATCCGACACGATGACCAGCTCGCAGCGCTTGAGCGCGGCACGAAAACGATCGGCGTCGGGAAGGCTCACCACGGGATTCGTCGCCATGATCCAGATCGCCTTGATTTCGCCGCTCTCGACGGCGCTGAACATATCGACCGCCTTGCGCCCCGGCGCGCGCGCGACGTCCGCCGCGTTCCAGAAGCGCGCCACGCGATCGATCGATTGCGAATCGAAACCCATATGCGCGGCGAGCTGCGTGGCGAGCCCGCCGACTTCACGCCCGCCCATCGCGTTCGGCTGACCGGTGATGGAGAACGGCCCCATCCCCACTCGCCCGATGCGACCCGTCGCCAAATGACAGTTGATGATGGCGTTGACCCGATCGGTGCCGCTCGCGGATTGATTGATGCCTTGCGAGTAGAGCGTCACGACGCGTTCGGTGCGCGCGTAGAGATCGTAGAAACGCGCGACGTCTTCTTCCGCGAGCCCACACGCCTGCGCGACCGCCGGCACCGAGGGCGCCGTGGCTCGCGCGGCGGCGAGCGACGCGGCGAAACCTTCGACGTGCGATTCGAGATAGTCGAGATCGAGCCGGTCCGAAAGACGCAGGTAATTGAGCAGTCCATTGAACAGCACCGCGTCGGTACCGGGCGCGAGCGCGAGATGCAAGTCGCTCAACACGTTCGTCGCCGTGCGCCGCGGGTCGATGGTAACGACCTTCAACGTCGGCCGCGCTTCCTTCGCGCGCTGCATCCGATTGAACACGATCGGGTGACACCACGCCGTGTTCGACCCGACCAGCACCAGCAAGTCCGCTTGATCGAGATCTTCGTACGAGCACGGCACGACGTCCTCGCCGAACGCGCGCTGCTGCCCCGCCACTGCGGACGCCATGCACAGGCGCGAATTCGTGTCGATGTTCGCGCTCCCGAGAAACCCCTTCATCAGCTTGTTCGCGACGTAGTAGTCCTCGGTCAGCAGTTGCCCGGAGACATAGAAAGCGATGGCGTCCGATCCGTGCGCCGCACGGATGCTGCGTAGACCGTCCGCAACCGCGTCGAGCGCGACATTCCACGCGACGCGCTCGCCGCGAATCTCGGGATGAAGCAGGCGATCCTCGAGGCCGAGTGTCTCCGCGAGCGCCGTGCCCTTGGAGCAAAGCTGTCCGAAGTTCGCGGGATGCAGCGGATCGCCGGCGACGGTTATCGCGTTGTCCGCCGCGCGCGTGACACGCACGCCGCAGCCGACGCCGCAGTAGGGACAGGTGGTGGCGACGTTCATCAGACGGCTGACGAGCGCGTCACGCGAGGAAGGGAATCGCAAGCGGAGTCCGGTATCGCACTCGCCGTATCGGCGAATCGCAGCCAGACAACGCCCTCTTCCAACCGCACGGAATAGGTTTGCGTGCAGCCGATATCCGGCGCCACGGCGTTGCCGGTGGTCAGCTCGACGACCCAATCGTGCAGCGGGCAGGCGACGCGTTTGCCGAAGACGATGCCTTGCGACAACGGCCCGCCCCGATGCGGGCAGCGATCGGCGAGCGCGAAGACTTCATCAGCGGCGGTGCGGAACACCGCGACGTTGCCATGCGGGCCGCGCACGACACGAGCGCCGAGTTGCGGAATATCTTCGAGAGGTCCGACTTCGACCCATGCTTCGCTCGACGGCGCGCTAGACATCGTCATCCTCGCTAGGCAACGGCGATCGGACTGAACTCGTCTTTGTCATGCCCGGCCGCACGCCGCGCCCACGGATCGATCTGCGCCGTGCGCTGCGATACCGCGAAACGCTCGGCCAAGGTCTTGCGGCCCTCGGCATCTTCGACGATGCGACGCTTCACGTAGGCGAGCCCGACCCGCTCGATCCACGGAGCGGTGCGTTCGAGATAACGCGCTTCCTCGCGATAGAGCTGCATGTAGGCGGCACAGTATTCGAGAACCTCTTCCATCGTCGTCACTTTGCAAAGCAGATCGGTGACGCGCACTTTGACGCCGCCGTTGCCGCCGACGTGCAGCTCCCAACCGGAATCCACCGCCACGACGCCGAAATCCTTGATCGTCGCCTCGGCGCAATTGCGCGGACAGCCTGACACGGCCATTTTCACTTTGTGCGGCGTCCACGCGCCCCAGGCCATCTTTTCGATCTTGATGCCCATGCTCGTCGAGTCTTGCGTACCGAAGCGGCACCACTCGGAGCCGACGCAGGTTTTCACGGTGCGCAACGCCTTGCCGTACGCATGGCCGGATACGAGGCCGGCTTCGCCCAAGTCACGCCACACTTTCGGCAGATCTTCTTTCTTCACGCCGAGCAAATCGATGCGCTGGCCGCCGGTGATTTTCACGGTCGGCACTTGGTAACGCTCGGCGACTTCGGCGATCTTGCGCAGCTCCGCCGGCGTCGTCACCCCGCCCCAGATGCGCGGCACGACCGAATACGTTCCGTCCTTCTGGATGTTCGCGTGCGCCCGCTCGTTGATGAACCGCGAGCGGCTGTCGTCCACGTATTCGCCGGGCCAGGCGCAGATCAAATAGTAATTGAGCGCCGGCCGGCACTTCTGACATCCATCCGGTTGCTTCCATTCGAGGAAGTGCCTGACCTCCGGCATGGTTTTCAGCTGATTCGCGCGGATCGCTTGGCGCACCTCATCGTGTGTGAACTCCGTACACGGGCACATCGGTTTCTTTTTTTGCGTCGGCGACACGTCACCGACGGTCGAGGCGAGAATCTGCTCGACCAAGCCGGTGCACGAGCCGCATGAGCTGGACGCCTTGGTATGCGCTCGCACTTCTTCCAGGCTGAACAATCCCTTCTCGACGATCGCGCGCACGATGACCCCTTTGCACACGCCGTTACACCCGCATATCTCGGCGTCGTCCGGCATGGCGGCGACCATGTTCGCCGGTCCGTGGCCCGAGTCGCCGACATGGGCTTGGCCGAAAAGAAGTTGCTCGCGCAACTCGGTGACATCGGTCCCGTCGCGCAGCAATTGGAAATACCACGGTCCGTCGACCGTATCGCCGATCAGCACGCTCCCGCAGATGCGGTTGTCGCGCAGCACGAGCTTCTTGTACACGCCGCGCGAGGTGTCCTGGAACACGAGCGATTCGCTCTCGGCGTCGCCCTGAAAATCGCCGGCGGAGTACACCTCGATACCGGTGACCTTGAGCTTGGTCGCGGTGAGGGACCCCTCGTAGCGCGCGGAACCCGTGCGCGCGAGATGATTGGCGCAAACTTTCGCTTGGTCGAACAACGGCGCGACCAATCCGTAGGTGGCGCCGCGGTGCTCGACGCACTCGCCGACGGCATAGATCGCCGGGTCGAATGTCTGTAGCGTGTCGTTCACCACAACGCCGCGCTTGCAGTGCAGCCCGGTGCTCTTCGCCAGCTCGACGTTCGGCCGTATGCCGACCGACATCACGACGAGATCGGCGGGCAACTCGACGCCGTTCTTGAAGCGCACGCCGCGCACACGATCGTCGCCGAGTATCGCCTCCGTCTGGTGCTCGAGCAGAAACCGCAATCCACGTTGCTCCAGCGCCCGCTGCAACAGCCCCGCGGCCGGCGCGTCGAGTTGACGCTCCATCAGCGTGGCGAGCAGATGAACCACGCTGACGGTCATGCCGCGCTTCGCGAGCCCGTTCGCGGCTTCGAGCCCGAGCAGGCCGCCGCCGATGACGATGGCGTTGCGTCCGCCGTCGCCCGCCGCCTGCAACATGCGATCGACATCGCCAATGTCGCGGAAGGTGACGACGCCCGGGAGATCCTTACCCGGCAACGGCAGCATGATCGGCGTCGAGCCCGTCGCCAGCAGCAAACGGTCGTAACGCTCGATCGTCCCATCGGCCGCCGCCACCGTTTTCTTCCGGCGATCGATGGCGATCACTTGCTTGCTAGCGTGTAGCTTGATGTTGCGCTCGGCGTACCAATGGATGTCGTTCAAAATAATATCGCGGACCGTCTTCTCGCCGGCGAGAACCGGCGAGAGCAGAATCCGGTTGTAATTGCCGTGCGGCTCGGACCCAAAGACCACGATTTCGTAGAGATCGGGGGCGAGCGCAAGCAGCTCCTCGACCGTGCGCATTCCGGCCATCCCATTGCCGACGACGACTAAGCGCAGGCGGCTCAACAAGACGCTCCGGGATCGTTCGCCGATGGTTTGATCGGGGGTGTGTTTGGCGCGCTTGCGCGCGAAGCGCGCCGGCCCACGGGCAGGCACGAATTCGTGCTTTCAATCTTCACTACCGTCTCCTTGCCAATAACAGGTCACAACCTTCAGCCCCGCCTAGCCTCCTGCCGCGGAGCCACATGCCAACTCATCAGCAACCGTTAGCAATCCACATGCCAGTTGAACCCGAGAAGAGAAAGTGGAGATTGCCCGAGAAAACGGGAAGCGAAGTCCGAATGGCTCGGCGCGCATGAACCACTCGGGTGCAATCGCGCGCGGCGTTGCTTCATTCGCGCGCAAACGTATCGCGAGTGGCGTCTACTCGCCCACGTGCAGCAGTTGCCCGCGCCGGCGCACGACGCGGAAACAGTAAAGGAAAATGGCGACACCCAGCGTGAGGTAAATGATGTTCAGCAAAACCGCACGCAGCAGAAAATCCGTGCGGAATGTGTGGTCGAACAACAACGCTCGCATGCCTTCGAATACGTGCGTCGATGGAAGCAGGTACGCGACGGTGCGCAGCCAAGGAGGGAGCACGCTCGCGGGATAGTACACCGCGCTGATCGGCTGCAGGATGAAGACCGCGCCCCAAGCGATATTCTCCGCACCCAATCCGTGTCGCATCACGATGCCGGACATGATGAGCCCGAGCGCCCAGCCCATGACGATAAGATTCACAAAGAACGCTATCAGCGGCAGGCCGAGATTGAAGATCGAGTAGTTGAACACGGGAATCGCGATCAGCGCGGCCCCGCCGACCGCGATGAGGGTGCGTATCAGGCTCATCGTGAGCAGCGCCGTCACCATCTCCCACGGGCGCAGCGGGCTGACGAAGAGCTGGCCGAGATTGCGCGAATACATCTCCTCGAGGAACACCAACGAAACGCCGAGCTGCCCGCGAAACAGCACGTCCCACAGGAGCACCGCTGAGATGAGAACGCCGGCCGCCTGCGCGACCCACGAGCTGGTGTTGACGAGAAACAGCGTGATGAAGCCCCACAAGATCATTTGCACCGTCGGCCAATAGATCAACTCCAAAACCCGCGGCCACGATCCGCGCAGTAAATAAAGATGGCGCAGGACGAGCGCGCCGATGCGGCGCAGCGGGTTTAGCAGCGACGGTTGCAACGAGCGGTTCATTCCGCTACCTGCTCTTCGCGCGTCGCCCGGCGCTCACGCGCGATATCGATGAAGACTTCCTCCATGTTGTGCCGGCCGTAACGCTCAAGAAGTTGCGCGGGCGTGCCTTGATCGACCAACTTCCCCGATCGCAGCATGAGCACGTCATCGCACATGCGTTCCACTTCGGTCATGTTATGCGAGGCGAGAAGCAACGTCGCGCCGGTCCGATCGCGATAAGTCTCCAGATACGATCGCACCCAATCCGCGGTGTCGGGGTCGAGCGAGGCGGTCGGCTCATCGAGCAGTATCAGCTCCGGGTCATTGAGCAGCGCCTTCGCGAGCGTGACGCGCGTCCTCTGGCCGGATGACAAATCCCCGTACGGTCGGCGCAGCAACGCGCCGATATCGAAGGCTTCCGCCAGACGACGTATGTGCGCGGCGAGATTGGGCACGCCGTATAGCAAGCCGTAGACGCGCAAGTTCTCGGCGACCGTCAGCCGCCGGGGAAGGTCGACATAGGGCGAGGAGAAGTTCATGCGCGGCAGCACGCGATAGCGGTTGCGTATCATGTCCACGCCGAAGATTTGAATCTGCCCGCGATCGGGCAGCACCAGGCCGAGAAGCATTGCCAACGTCGTGGTTTTGCCCGCGCCGTTGCCCCCGAGCAGCGCGGTGGTTTGGCCGCGCGCCACGTCGAAAGTGACGTCGTCCACCGCGATGACGTCGTCGAAACGCTTGCTGATTTGGCGAACCACGATGGCGCTTTCCGGCATAACGCAGAGCGTAACGCAGCGTGGAACTAATGTCAGTGACATTGAGACGCTCGATCGTCGAGCCGCTGTGTTAAATTACCGCGCTCGCTAAAACCTGAGATGCAAAAGGAACCGGCATGGGAAACAAAATTGCTTTGATAATGACGGGACTTGTCGTCGCGCTGCTCAATGCGACGTCATTCGCCGCCGACACCACCATCACCTGGCACGGGCATTCGGCCTTCGAGATCGTCACACCGAACGGCAAGGTGCTGATGATCGATCCCTGGCTCAAGAATCCGAGCAACCCGAGCGCCAAGAACGGCAAAGACCCGCTCGCCGCGGTCGCGAAGCTCGATTACATATTGCTCACGCACGGACATTTCGATCACGTCGGCGACGCCGTCGCGCTCGCGAAGAAAACCAAAGCGCGCCTCGTCGCGAACTTCGAGCTCGGGACGAATCTAGCGAAGCTCCAAGGGTACCCGAAAGATCAAATGGGCCTAGATACGCTGATGAACATCGGCGGCGAGATCACCATCGCCGACGGCGAGGTGATGGTGGCGTTGACGCCGGCGATCCATTCGAGCGGCGTGAGCGATCCGTTCGCCGGCGAAAAGGAGCCCGACGTGGTGTACGGCGGCAGTCCCGCCGGCATCGTGCTGCGCATTAAGGACGGGCCGACGATTTATCATACCGGCGACACCGCCTTCTTTAAGGACATGTCGCTGATCGGCGAGCTGTACGCGCCCGACGTCGCGCTCGTCAATATCGGCGGACATTTCGGCATGGAGCCCGTCATGGCGGTGCGCGCGGCGAAGACGGTCCAAGCGAAGATCGCGATTCCGCATCACTACGGCACGCTTCCGGTACTGGCGCCGGACCCGCACCGTTTCATCGAGGAAGCCGAGCGTAAGGGCGTGGCCTACCGCATTCTACAGCCCGGCTCGAGCATCACCTTCAAAGGAAATAAGCTGGTGAAAAATTAGCGAAGTCGGCCGGAACCGCGCCCCGATCGTGCGCGAGCACCGATTCCGTCTTTTGTGCGCAATTGTCCTAATGCTCGATCCATGGCACGAGCACCTCCGATACCGCGTCCGGCCGCTCGAGCGGCGCGAGGTGCCCGCAGTCGGGGACGGGGACGACGACGAGGCGCACCTCGCTACAGCGACGCCTCGAGTTTCTTCCACACGCACCGGCCGCCGCTCTTCTTGTCGATCTCCTCGAGCCACGCCTGATGCGCCGCCAGCTCTTCCGCGTTCGCCGCGATCACCCGCAACGCGCCGTTGACGCTGATGCGGCGAAGTTCCTGCTCGACGAGCGCCGCGGCGGCGGCTGTGAGCGGCCCACGCCCGTCGTCGAACAGCACCGCCTGGCCGCCCGTCATCGCGAGATAAACATCGGCGAGAATCTCGGCATCGAGCAACGCGCCGTGGAATGTGCGTTGCGAGTTGTCGACGCTATAGCGCCTGCAGAGCGAGTCCAAATCGTTCTTCTGGCCGGGATGCAGACTGCGCGCGAGCGCGAGCGTATCGGTGACGGTGCAAAGCTGATCGACACGAAGGCCCGGCGGCTCGAATCCGCCCGCCTTCCCTTCCTCGACGAAGCGTGTCAGCTCGTAGTTGATGAACCCGACGTCGAACGCGGCGTTGTGGATGATCAACTCCGCGCCGCGCACGAACTCGACGAAATCCTTCGCGATGTCGCCGAAGGCCGGCTTGTCGGCGAGGAACTCATTGGTGATGCCGTGCACCTCGACCGCCGCCGTATCGATGTCGCGGTCCGGTTTGACGTACTGGTGATAGGTGTTGCCGGTGGACCGCCGATTCACGACCTCGACGCAGCCGATTTCGATGATGCGGTGGCCCTCGGACGGTTCGAGGCCGGTGGTCTCCGTATCGAGCACGATCTGGCGCATTCTTATTGGCTCACGTTCCCGTTGGTCGCCCGCGGGCGATTGTTGGGTGCGAATTGTACCGGCGGATTGCCGATCCGCAAGCTTGTCGATTCCCGCTCGTGCTTGCGTCACTCCCGCGACTGCGGCGTGAGGCACAGTCGTCGCAAACGCGCTGAACGTGTATTCGTACCGCCCAAACGGCTGCAACGAAGTGCGTTGCAGCAAGACAGCAACATGCCTGGAACGTGCTCGAACTCTTGCAACGGCCGGGCGGCGGCCGGTTGATCGTCGCCGTTAAGCGCTGCGTCAGGCGGTGGCGTCGAAGGAGAGCGCCGGCAGCGCTTCTTTATTGTTGCGCGCCCGCAGCAAGCGCCAGTAACCGAAGAGGTTGACCGGCTGCTTGTCGGCGACCTCGAGGTTGGTCTCGCGCACGAAGGTCTCCAGGCAAAAGTCCGGATGAAAACCGACGAGACGCGACAACGGCGCGAGCAGGCTCTCCGCTTTGCCGACGATCGGATTCGGGCTGTGGAAATGATTGACGATATATATCTCGCCGTTCGGTTTGCATACTCGGCGCATTTCGTCGACCAGGCGCTTGGGGTGTGGGACGACCGAAACGACGTACATCGCGACCACCTTATCGAAGCTGTCGGAAGGAAACGACATGCGCTCGGCATCCATCACATGCAGCTCGATGCGCCGCCCGATGCTCTCGCGCGCGAGCCGCGCACGGGCGCGATCCAGCATCTCGGGCGAGATGTCGATACCGGTCACCAGCGCATCGTCGGGATAGAGCGGCAGCGATAGGCCGGTTCCAACCCCGACTTCGAGCACGCGCTGGCCGCGGCGGCAGTTCATACGCTGGACCACGGCTTTACGCCCCGGCTGAAATACGGCGCCGAAGTAGAGATCGTAGAGTCGCGCGTAACGCCGATAGGCTTTTTTTATTGCGTCAAGTTCCATTCGTCTCTCCCATGGCCAAGTCACTCCGATCGACGGCCCGGCGCTTCCTCTGCCGGCGGGGGCTGAAAAATAACCCATCGCCGTCTTCGGCGCAAAGGGATTAGCGCATTTATCGTGCGCGGCATTCTTTCACAGTCTTCCTCGACTTGTCGCTCCGGCGCTTTCCCGCTTCGGCCGAAAAGCGCTGGAGGCGCGCGCGCAACTCGACTTCCGTCAAGCCGTCAACCTCGACGATCTTGCGCTCGCTGGTCGCTCCGGCGATAAGATGCACGCTCCGGCGCGGCAATCCGAGTGCCGCGGAGATCGTGTTCAATACGGCGTCGTTCGCTTTACCCCGCTCGGGTGGCGCCGTTACGCGGATCTTCAGCGCGTCGCCCACCCATCCGACCACTTCGTTCCTCGTCGCCTTGGGGACGACCTTTATGCGCAATCTCACTCAATTACCGAAACCAAGGACGCCGCTTGCTAATCGACGAGCCGACATCGTGATTCTCCGCCGGTGAGCGTATCGCGCCGCTCAGGGCTTGATCGCGAGAAACAATTTGCCGCCGCGCCGATTGATGAGCAACAAGGCACCGTCCTTCTTCGTAAGCTTGGCGGTGATGCGCTTGAGATCGGCGACCGACCGAACGGCTTGACGATTGACCTCCAGGATGACGTCGCCCGGCTCGACGCCGGCGGTCGAGGCGGCGCTGTCCGGTGCTACCCCGGTCACCACTACGCCTTTCGTTCCCGGCGGCAAGCCGAGTTGGCGTGCGATGTCGGGAGTCAGATTGCGGACTTCCACGCCGCCGAGCACGGATTTCTCGCCGGCCTGCTCGCCCTGCGTGGTGTCGTCGCCATCGTTGCCCGCTTGAGCGATTTCTTTCGGCTGTTCCGCGATCTTGATACTGAGTGTCTGTCGCTTGTTTTCGCGCAGCACTTCGACTTTCACGGTTTTGCCGACAGGGGTCTGCGCGACCATGTTGCGCAAGACCGCCGGACCATCGAGCGGTCTGCCGTCGTACGCGACGATAACGTCGCCCGACTTAATGCCGGACGCCGCGGCCGGACTGTCCGCGATGACCTCGCTCACGAGCGCGCCTTTCGCTTCGGATAGCCCGAACTGCTTCGCCAGATCCTGACTGACCTCTTGGATCGAAACGCCGAGCCACCCGCGCGTCACTTTCCCGTTCTTGATCAGGCTTTCCATCACCGTGCGCGCCATGTTCGCGGGAACCGCGAAACCGATGCCCATGTAGCCGCCGCTACGCGAGAAGATAGCGGTATTGATGCCGACGAGCTCGCCGCGCGTATTGACCAGCGCGCCGCCGGAGTTACCGGGATTGATCGCGGCGTCCGTTTGGATGAAATCCTCGTAATCCGCGATGCCCACGTTGGCGCGGCCGACCGCGCTGACGATGCCCATCGTGACGGTCGAGTTGAGCGCGAACGGATTGCCGATAGCGAGAATGTACTCGCCGACCTCGAGCTTGTCGGAATCGCCCCACGGCAACGCCGGTAAATCCTTGGCGTTGATCTTCAGGACGGCGATGTCGGTCTTCGGATCGGTGCCGACTACTTTGCCGACGAACTCGCGTTTATCGTTCAACAACACTTTGATCTCATCCGCCTTGGCGATGACGTGGTTGTTGGTGACGATATAGCCTTCGCTGGAAACGATCACCCCGCTGCCGAGGCTGCTTTCCTTGCGGTCGCGCGGCGCCTGAAAGCGACGGAAGAATTCGTCCCCGAAGAATTGCCGAAAGAACGGATCGTCCATGAACGGCGCCATCTGCTCGCCCCCGCCGCCACCGCCGGCCGCGTGTACCACGCGCGTCGTCGAGATATTCACGACGGTAGGAGTCACCGCCTTCACGACGGGAACAAAGTTTTGCTGCGGTCCCGCCGGCGCGGGTAGCGGTAACCGCGGTTGGTCCGCGCTGCCGGCGACCGGCATCCAACCAAGACGCGAACTCAGTATCACTCCGCCAATCAAGCCCACGAATAAAAACAGGCCAGCGACGAGACCCGCCCGAAACGAACGACGATCAATGCTCATTTGTTATTGGCTCCAACGCTTAGCGCTTTGCGCGATATGCCACATGGATCGACAAAACCCAGAAAAGTTCGAGGAGACCCGACGCCCTACCTACTCACGCGGCGCTCGTCTTTTGGCTGGGAAACTTCTTCCGAAAGACGAGACGGTCCGCCGCGGCGTCGACAAGAATAACATCCTTCGGCCCAAACTTCCCTGCGAGTATTTCCTGGGCCAGCGGATTCTCCACCATTTGCTGGATCGCGCGCTTCAAGGGGCGCGCGCCATAGACTGGATCGAAGCCGACCTCGGCGAGCCGATCGAGCGCGGCGCGCGAAAGCTCGAGATCCATGTCGCGGCTTCGCAACCGCGCGCGTAGATGTTGCACTTGCAACTCGGCGACCCGATGCAACTGCTCCCGCCCGAGGGGGTGGAAAACCACAATGTCGTCGATGCGGTTGACGAACTCGGGCCGGAAATGTTGGCCGACGATTTCCATGACCGCCGCTTTCATGCGCGCGTAATTCTCCTCACCCGCCAGCTCCTGAATCACGGTGGAGCCGAGGTTCGAGGTCATGATGATGACGGTATTTCGGAAATCGACCGTGCGACCTTGCCCATCCGTCAGGCGCCCGTCATCCAATACTTGCAGCAAGACGTTAAACACGTCCGGGTGCGCCTTCTCGATCTCATCGAACAAGATGACCGAGTACGGGCGGCGTCGCACCGCCTCGGTCAGGTAGCCGCCCTCCTCGTACCCGACGTACCCGGGCGGCGCGCCGATCAGGCGCGCGACCGAATGCCTTTCCATGAACTCCGACATGTCGATGCGCACCATCGCCTCGTCGGTATCGAATAGAAACCCGGCGAGCGCCTTCGTAAGCTCGGTCTTACCGACGCCGGTCGGGCCGAGGAAGAGAAACGATCCGTAGGGGCGGCGCGGATCGGACAGCCCCGCGCGCGAGCGCCGGATCGCGTTCGACACGGCTGTGACCGCCTCCTCCTGACCCACGACGCGCTTGCGCAGCTCGTCCTCCATGCGCAAGAGTTTTTCGCGCTCGCCTTCCATCATCTTCGACACCGGGATACCGGTCCAGCGCGATACGACTTCCGCCACTTCGTTCTCGGTGACGGCGGTGCGCAAGAGTTTATTGCGATGCTCCTTGCCTTCCTGCGCCGCGGCGGCGGCGAGCCGCTTCTCCAATTCCGGAATACGGCCGTATTGCAACTCGGCCATACGCGCTAGATTGCCGGCGCGGCGCGCGGTCTCGAGCTCCAGACGAGCGCGGTCCATCTCCTCCTTGATGTGCTGACTACCGGCGACTTGCGATTTCTCCGCCTTCCATATTTCTTCGAGGTCGGCGTACTCCTTCTCGAGCTTCGCGACCTCGCTCTCCAACAGCGCCAAGCGTTTCTTCGACGCTTCGTCGCTCTCCTTCTTGAGCGCCTCGCGCTCGATCTTGAGCTGAATGATTCGCCGCTCCAGACGGTCCATCGCCTCGGGCTTCGAATCGATCTCCATGCGGATGCGCGCCGCCGCTTCGTCGATCAAATCGATGGCCTTGTCCGGTAGCTGGCGATCGGTGATGTAGCGATGCGACAGCGTCGCGGCCGCGACGATCGCCGGATCGGTGATGTCGACGCCGTGATGAACTTCGTACTTTTCCTTCAAGCCACGCAGGATCGCGATCGTGTCTTCCACCGTGGGCTCGTTGACCAGCACTTTCTGAAACCGGCGCTCGAGCGCCGCGTCTTTCTCGATGTACTTGCGATACTCATCGAGCGTCGTCGCGCCGACCGCGTGCAGCTCGCCGCGCGCGAGCGTGGGCTTCAACATGTTGCCCGCGTCGATCGCGCCTTCGGCTTTGCCGGCGCCGACGATGGTGTGCAGCTCGTCGATGAACAAAATGATGTTCCCTTCTTGCTTGGCGATATCGTTCAGCACCGCCTTCAGCCGTTCCTCGAACTCGCCGCGGAACTTGGCGCCCGCGATCAGCGACGCCATGTCGAGGGACAGGAGCCGTTTGTGCTTCAGTCCCTCCGGCACTTCGCCGTTGACGATGCGTTGCGCAAGACCCTCGACGATCGCGGTCTTGCCCACACCCGGCTCGCCGATCAGCACCGGATTGTTCTTGGTGCGGCGTTGCAATATTTGTATGACGCGACGAATCTCCTCGTCGCGGCCGATGACGGGATCGACTTTGCCCTGCTCGGCGCGCTCGGTGAGATCGATGGTGTATTTGGCGAGCGCTTGACGCGATTCTTCGGCGTTGGGATCACCCACTTTCTCGCCCCCGCGCAGCGCGTCGATCGCTTTTTCTATACAGTTCCTGGAAACGCCGGCGTCGCGCAGCAGCTGGCCGAACGCGCCCTTGTCTTCGAGCGCCGCGAGCACGAATAGCTCGCTCGCGATATATTCGTCGCCGCGCTTCTGCGCGTACTTGTCGCTGAGATTTAACAGCTTCCCAAGATCGTTCGAGAGGTGCACCTCGCCGGCGGTTCCGTGAACCGTCGGCAACCGATCGAGCGCTTCGCTGATCTTCGTGCGCAGCGCGTTTACGCTAACGTCGCACTGCGCGAGGAGACCGCGGATGGTGCCGCCCGGCTGATCGAGCAGCGCGGCCATGAGATGTATCGGCTCGATGAACTGGTGATCGCGGCCAACCGCCAAGCTCTGCGCCTCGGCTAAGGCGGCCTGGAACTTAGACGTCAACTTATCCATGCGCATAGGCGATCCCCAAACGACATTTGTCGACTTAAGTCGGGACTTATCAGACCTATTTCAAGGCGGAACGAGCGTTTTTGGTACTTGGCTCCGCGGATGAGCTTCTCGCGTAAACGGCGAGATTAACATGCCCTATCACGAGTAATCAGCCGGTAGCGCTATGGGCATCGAACGCCACCGGCTGAGCGAGGCCGGTCTCAGCGGGTACCGGCGCGTGTCGGTCGGCAATGGTACGAGTGATTCGAGGCGATAGAACCCGCTTCAATCTCGCCGATCGCCCTTATCGCGCACGTGCTCCCGCGAACGCAAGGCGCGGCTAAGCTGCTCCAGGCACGATTCGGTCGCTTGGTTTTTGCAGTGCAGCGGCGGGCGCGCTTCGAGCCGTACGTCGCTTGGCATGAAGACCGCCGCGACCGTAAAGCCTACCCCACGGACGCCGCCGATACGCACCGGAATGATCGGCGCGCCCGTCATCTGCGACAACAGCACGATGCCGCGCCGTAGCGGAACCGGCGGTTCGTGATCCAAGTGGATACCGCCTTGCGGAAAAAACGCCACCGCTTCCCCGGCCGCGAGCGCCCGGCGCGCCGCGTACATGGCGGTGCGCGGATCGCGCTCGCGATCGATCGGTATGCAACCGATGGCCCGAAACAGCCACTTGAGCCACCACCGCTCGTACTCCTCGCGCGCGATGATGAAGCGCAGCGGCCGGTGGCTCGCCGCAATGAGCAGCAGCGGATCGAGCCCCGATACGTGATTGCTCGCGACGAGCACCGGTCCCGCGCGCGGGAGTCCCAATCGATGATTCGGCAGCCCGTGAAAGTGCCGACAAAAGATTCGATTCAGGCCATCGAGCCGATTCAGCCAACGGCCGCCCCAATCGGCCTCGTTTGCCGCCTCACAAATAAGAATCGCTCGACGCAGTAACCAAAGAGCGAGCGCGACCGACAACAGCAGGGCGAGCCACGCGCCGTTCATGGAGCGGCCAGCGCGGCCGCTCGCCCGCGACGCTCGTTCACCGTTAGAAGAAGCAAAAAGCCGACGACAAAATACCCGGCGGTCACCAGCAAAGCGAGCCGGTGATTTCCGTGGGAGATATAGGTAACCGCTCCGTAGGTGAGCGGACCAACGACCGCGGCGAGCTTGCCGAACAGGCCCCACAACCCGAAAAACTCCGCCGTGCGCTCGCGCGGAGAAAACTGTCCGACCAGCGCGCGCCCCGCGGACTGCGACGCGCCCAGCGCCACGCCGATCAGATTGGCGATGATCCAAAACCCCGCGCGGCTCTCGACAAAATACGCCGTCACGAGCGCCACGATCCAAACGCCGAGCGTGATGAGGAGAGTGCGCACGGAACCGATCCGATCCTGAATTAACCCGAATCCGAAGGCGCCAATCGCCGCGGTGACATTGACGACGAGTATGAGCGCGATGTTCTCGCTCATGCTGAAACCCATCTCCTCTTGCGCGTACACCGCGGCGAGCACGACCACCGTGTTGATGCCGCAGTAGTAAACGGCGAGCGTGACGAGGAAACGGAACAGATCGCGATAGTGACGCGCGTGCCGCAACGTGTGCCGCACACGCGCGAATCCAACGCGAAAATAGCTTTGCTTGATCTCTGAGGTCTTGGGCGTCGCCCGCTCCCGCAACCAAATAAACGTCGGCAACGCCGCGAGCGCGAACATCACGGCGGTGATCCACATGGTGACGGGCACATACTGCGCGGCGGAATCGCCGTGCGCACGCGCCCATTGAATGTACGCCAGACACATACCGAGCACCAATAGTCCGCCAACATATCCGAGCGACCAGCCGTAACCCGAAATGCGCGCGATATTCTTTTTAGTGGCGATCTCCGGCAAGAACGCCGCAATGAAATTTTCCCCGCTCGCGTACATGAGATTCGACAACACGACGAATGTCATGGCGAGCGCGACGTCACCGGGGCCGGCGAACGCGAGCGCCGCGGTAAAGATCACGCAGCCGACCGTGGTCAGCGCCAGAAACCGCTTCTTGTACGCGCCGTGATCCGCGATAGCGCCGAGCACCGGAGCGCTCAGGAGCACGAGCGCGTTGGCGATGGCGGTCGCGACGGTCCAGAGCAGCGTGGCGACCCCTTTGGTGTCACTCCCTGCCGCGACGACGCTCACAAAATACGCGTTGAAAACGGCGGTCAGCACGACCGTCGTGTAGCCTGAGTTGGCGAAGTCGTACATCGCCCAGGCGAGTACCTCGCGGCGTGTTACCCTCGGCATCGGATCGGCTGATCTATGCACTCCTTCCCTCTCTTGGCAAACACGCTCGCCTCGCGGCGCATGCAGAATAGCGGGGGCCGCCCTCAAGTCAATATCAGCGCTAAAAGTGCCGCAGGCTCGTCGCGGATGCGCAGCGATGCGCGGTCTGATTAAATCGCTACCCACCGTCCGTTACGATGGTGTCGCATGGCGAAGTCGGCCCCATTTTCGCGCAGCTCGATCTATCCACGGGCGTGTTCACGGATGACGTTTACGCGGCGATGGTCATTGTCATCGCCGCGACTACGCTATTGCCACCCGTTGTCATGAAATGGTATTACCGATATTCCATGGCTAACTCGACGTGAAGGAGCGACCGAAATGACTGACTCGCACGATGTGCCGGAGCAAGTCATCGCGGAGAACGTGCGCCGCGCGCTCGCGGAGGACGTCGGCACGGGTGATCGGACCGCCGCGCTCATTCCCCCGCAGCAGGCGGCGCGAGCGCGCGTTATGACGCGCGAGGACGCAGTTCTTTGCGGCACCGCCTGGTTCGAGGAAGTTTTCAAGCAAGTGGATCCTCGGATTCGCGTCCATTGGAACGCGCGCGACGGTGAAGCCGTGCGCGCCGGTGTCGAGCTCTGTCGCCTCGAAGGTCCGGCGCGCGGCCTCCTGACCGCCGAGCGCACCGCCCTCAATTTCCTGCAGCCGCTCTCCGGCACCGCGACCGCCGCGCGGCGGTACGTCGATGCGGTACGCGGCACTCGCGCGATCATTCTCGACACCCGCAAGACGATTCCCGGATTGCGACTCGCGCAGAAGTACGCGGTTCGCTGCGGCGGCGCGCAAAATCACCGCATCGGTCTGTACGACGGCATTCTTATTAAAGAGAACCACATTGCCGCCGCCGGAACGCTCACCGCCGCGGTGCGAGCCGCCCGGGCGTCCGCACCCGCCGACGTATTCGTCGAAGTGGAAGTCGAGAACTTAGACCAGTTGCGCGAGGCGATCGCGGCGGGCGCCGAACGAATCTTGCTGGATAACTTCGAACTGGACGACATACGCCGAGCCGCGTCGGAAGCTGGCGGAAAAGCAAAGCTAGAGGTATCCGGCGGCGTGACACTTGCCAACATTCGTGCTCTCGCAGAGACGGGCGTCGATTATATTTCGATCGGCGACATCACGAAGAATGTTAGAGCGGTGGATCTTTCGATGCGGTTTGATAGGTGAGCGCCCTTTCGGGCGCTCACCCGAAACATTTCATCCTTTCGGCGCCAACCGCAACCCCACGAGCGTAATAACTCCCTGTTGTATCTCGCGCACGACCAGCTCGACTTTTCCCAACCGATAGCGATCGCCCACGACCGGTCGGCGCTTGAACTCCAGCGCCAGGTGTTCCGCCAGCGTGTGGGCGGCGATGGCGGGGTCGATTTTGAAACCGTACGCCGCCGAGACATCGCTAAGGCGCGCGTCGCCTTTCAACACGAAGTCGCCGAAGAACTGATGCTCCTCGAGATAATCGGGTTGCGGCACGGCGGCGAATAAATTGTCCAGCTCGCTGACGACGCGCCCTGGCGCATAGAGGTAGATATAGTCCCCCGACTCGAGTGTATGCACATCAGCAACGGCGAGGCTGCGTTCGCCGCGGATCACGGTTAGTACGCGCGCCCCTTCCGGCAAACTCAGTCGCGCGGGCGACTGGCCGACGGCGGCCGCCTCCGGCGTCACACGATAGCCGACGAACTCCTGCTCGAATTGTCCGGGCACGTCGACGTTCACACGCTGTACCGCGCCGGGGCTCGCCGGGACCTGCAGACCGAGCCAATGCGCGACCGGCGCGACGGTCCAGCCCTGCACCAGCAGCGAGACCAGCACGACGAAGAACGCCGTGTTGAAATAGAGCTGCGCGTTCTCCAACCCGGCCAGTAGCGGAAACAGCGCGAGAATAATCGGCACCGCGCCGCGCAAGCCCACCCACGAAATGTAAAGATGCTCGCGCCACGGAAAACGAAACGGCAGTAGCGACAACACTACCGCGATCGGCCGCGCAACGAGCATCAATACCAATGACACGGCGAGCGCCACGCCGGCGTGATCGAGCAGCGCCGACGGTGTGACGAGCAGACCCAGCACGAGAAACATCGTGATCTGCGCGAGCCACGCGAGCCCGTCGTGCACCCGCAAAATGACCTGCGCCGCGTGCAGGCGGTGGTTGCCGAGGACGATGCCCGCGAGATAAATCGCCAGAAAGCCGCTGCCGCCGAGCACCGACGTCACCGCATACGTCGCTAAGCCGCCGGCCATGGCGAGCAGCGGATAAAGCCCGCTCACCAGCGTCAAGCGATTGATGAGCCGCGCCAACCCATATCCGGCGGCGATACCGGCGACCGCGCCCAACCCCATCTGCTGGATGAATTCCCAGAGGATGGCGGCCGTCAACTCCGTATGACCGACGGCGATCAGCTGCATGAGCGAGATCGTCAGGAACACCGCGGTGGGATCGTTGACGCCCGACTCAATCTCAAGCGTCGCGCCGACGCGCTGTTTCAACTCCATGCCGCGCACGTGCAACAGCGAAAACACCGCGGCGGCGTCGGTCGAGCTCACGATCGCACCGAGAAGTAGTCCCTGCAACACCGAAAGGTGTAGCGCCCACGCGGCGAAGAGTCCGCTCACGATGGCAGTGACGAAAACGCCGACGGTCGCGAGCGACACGGCGGGCCACAAACCGACGCGGAACGTTTCCGCGCGGGTGCGCAAACCGCCGTCGAATAAAATGATCGCGAGCGCGACCGTGCCGACGAGATGCGCGACTTGCACGTTGTCGAAACGGATACCGCCCGGGCCGTCCTCCCCGGCCAGCATACCGAGCACCAAAAACACCAGCAGCAGCGGCGCACCCACGCGCGAAACGGCGGCACTCGCGACGATGCTGGCGAGCAAGAAGATCGCGCCAATCAGTATGAGTTGGGTCGTCAGGTCCATGCGTATTCTTCCTACGCTTGAAATTATCAGTTTTCCGCGATGCTGTCTCAACGCGGAACGGGAACGGACGACGTTCGACTATTTGTAGACTCTGCGCCGGAACAAGTCGCGTTGGCTCACCAGGCGGTCGAGAAACAGCAACCCGTCGAGATGATCGATCTCGTGCTGCACCGCGCGCGCCTCGAACCCTTCGCAGTCATAGACGCGTTCGGCGCCGACGCCGTCGCGCGCGCGGATGCGGACGCGGCTCGCGCGCGCGACGTTGCCGGTGTAGTCGGGAACCGAAAGACAGCCCTCGCGCGCGAGCGCTTCGCCCTCACGCAAAACGATCTCGGGGTTCACCAACACTAGGCAGCCGTTGTTTGGCGCGTTCGATCGGCCGGAGACGTCGACGATGGCGATGCGCTGCAAGCGGCCGACTTGCGGTGCGGCGAGCGCGACGCAGCCGGGGCTGGCTCGCATCGTCGCTTCGAAATCAATGAGAAAGCGTCGCAGCTCCGCGTCGAACGCCGTTACCGCCACGGACCGTTGCTTGAGCCGCTCGTCCGGATAGACGAGGCCGGGCAGAACCGCCATGCTCGCTACCCTACCATCGTCTCGATGGCGGTTGCGCGCACCTCTACCCCGCTCTTACGCAGCGGCGCGAGCGCCTGTTCGAGCACGGCGAGATCGGCGGCGCTATGACCTTCGAGCATCAAGATGTAAATCGGATGCTCGCGCGTGCCGCCGACGTCCGAATGCAGATCAAGGATATTGAACCCCTGTGCGGCAAGCGCGGCGGTGACTTGCGCGACGATGCCGGGTCGGTCGGCGCCGTGCACGAGAATGCGCACGTTCGGCTCGACATGCGAGTGCAGCCGACCCTGAATCGGATCGATGTGCATCTGCAATCCGAGATCGCGGACGGGAGCGGCGAGCCAGCGTTCGACCTCGGCGCGCTCCGCGTTCGTCTCCACCATTAACATGATGGCGAAGGTGCCGCCGAGCCGCGCCATCGACGCTTCGCCCAGATTGGCGCCGCCGCGATACAGCGCCTCGGCCAGCGCGGCCACGATCCCGGCCCGATCCTGACCCACCACGGTCAGCATGTACCACTGCTTCATCACTCGCTCCGTTAGCGGTTGTTGAAAAAGACGAGGCGAAGAATCTTTCTCAACATTCTGTTAGTGCACTACCAGCTCCGCGACGTGTATTACCACCACACCGACGCCGATGAGCGAGAGCTGTTGCAGCGTCGCGCTCAGCTCGGGCCGGCGATGGAGCCCCGGAATGAGGTCGGCGACGGCGATATAAATGAAGCTCGCCGCCGCGACCGCCAGCACATAAGGCACGGCGGCATGCACGAACGATAGCGAGAAATACGCGGCGACGCCGCCGATGACCATGGTCAGGCTCGAAAGCAGGTTATAGAGAAGCGCGCGAGCGCGGCTGAAGCCGCTCATGAGGAGTATCGCGAAGTCGCCGAGCTCTTGCGGAATCTCATGCGTGATCACCGCGACGCTCGTGAGGACACCGAGCTGAACGTCGGTCAGGAATGCCGCCGCGATCAACACACCGTCCACGAAATTGTGAATACCGTCGCCGACCAGGATAAGACTGCCGGTCGCCGCGAGGCGCGCGCGCTCCATATCGACGCCATTCGACCTCGGCGTATGAACATGAGGTGCGACGCCGCCGTGCGCCTCGCAGTCATAGATATGGCAGTGCCGCCACAGCACCATTTTTTCGAGGAAAAAGAACGCGAGCAACGCAAGGAGCACGGTCAATGCGATACCGTAGCTGCCGACATCTTTCGTCTCCAACGCGTGCGGGAGTATGGCGAGGAACGCGGCGCCGAGCAGCGTGCCGATAGCGAAGCTCACCAGCGCCGGCATCAGCCGCTCGCGCAGGCGATCGGACATCAACAGAAGCGTCGCCGCGGCCAACACGCCGAGCACGCCACCCAGCAAGGTAAAGGCGACGATCCAGAGAAGTAACGCGTCCATCCGGCGGGTTATCGTAATGGAAGAGGCACGCATCATACCGCATCGATGGTGATGCGGTAAGAACGCTTACTCGAGCCAGAGCAGCGACGCCATGCGGCCGGTCGCGCCGTCGCGCCGATACGAAAAGAAAAGATCCGACTGCGTCGCCGTGCAGTAGTCACCGCCATGAATCGAGCACACACCCGCCGCCGCGAGACGTCGTCGCGCGAGTTGGTAAATGTCCATGTACCACTTGCCCGATACGCTCGGCGCAAACGCGCTCGCCGCCTCGCGATCGTGAACGAGAAATGCCTGCCGCACTTCATCGCCGACCTCGTAGGCTTTCGCGCCGATAGCAGGTCCTAGCCAAACGATAAGATCGCGCGTCGCCGCGCGAAACTGTTGCAATCCCTCCTCGATCACACCCGCGGCCAGACCGCGCCATCCGGCGTGTAATAACGCCACTTCGCCGCCGTCGCGATCGCACGCGAAGATCGGCAAGCAATCGGCGGTGAGTATGGCGCAAACGACTCCGCTTGCCTGCGCATAGGCGCCGTCGGCGGTAGCGCCCCGCGCGACCGCGGCAATATCCACGACGCGCGCGCCGTGCAC
This sequence comes from Sulfurifustaceae bacterium, assembly GCA_041485885.1. Taxonomy (GTDB): domain Bacteria; phylum Pseudomonadota; class Gammaproteobacteria; order Acidiferrobacterales; family Sulfurifustaceae; genus JACQFZ01. The sequence goes on along the minus strand of JBGPKL010000021.1, from coordinate 27,058 downwards.
TTGCTTCAGCCAACTCGGATCGGCGGGAAGCTTCAAGGCGTCGCGCAACAAAGCGCGATTCTGTTGCACGCGTGTTCGATCGTCCCCGGTGTGATCCGCGAGATTAAATGACGCATACGGTCCGGCGCTCGCCCCGCCGCGACGCGTAGTCACGACGGCGTGGACTTTTTTAGAGACAGGCCAGTCGGGGCGAAGAAATTGCAAGGCGTCGGCACGCATCGGCCAGCTACGCGTTGCGCCTGACTCGCGCCAATCGTGAACCGCGCCGTTTGGCGGCGGGCGTCCGCCGACTGACCGCAACGGCAAGCGATCGTTGCGCCCATTCAGACAAAAGTTCTGCGTCCTCGAGCACGTCCGGAGGGACTTCGTAGTAGCTGCGTAGCGTTTGTTTCGCATTAGGCCGAAACGCTTTCATGCCGCGTTCCGTATAAGCAATGCGGCTTTGCTCGTCGGTTTTGAAATAGAGCCGTCCGCTCGAAAGAATGCCAAAGAATACCGCTCCGCGATACAGCCCATAGCCGCCGAACATGCGTCGATAACTCACGTCGCGCACGCCCGCGAGTTGATCGCGCACGTAATCGAGGAAGGAGTCGCTCACGATGGAAACGGGAAGGTCACCGGGAACCTGGCGCGAGGCTATCGCCGCGTCGCGCGTCTTCGCGGAACCGAGGAGCGACGCGCATCGCGGCGCGCCGATCGTGCGGCGCCGTCGGGAGTCGGCGCGCGCAACCCGGCCGCGGTGTAGAGCGCCTGCATCGGTTCGCTCTCGAGATACTCGCTGCGACCGGGCCGCAACAGTCGCGGCAGGGAAATGGGTCCGTAACGAACCCGGATAAGCCGGCTCACGGTCGCGCCCACGGCTTCCCACATCCGGCGCACCTCGCGATTGCGGCCCTCACGGATAACGACGTGGTACCAATGATTCGCGCCGGTCCCGCCCGCGTCGACGACGCTCTCGAAACGCGCCGCGCCGTCCTCCAGCGTAACGCCGGCGATCAAACGCTTGATCGCGTCTGGAGCAACCGGCCCGAGTATGCGCACGGCGTACTCGCGCTCGATCTCGGTGGACGGATGCATCAGCCGGTGCGCCAGCTCGCCGTCGGTCGTGAAGAGCAACAGGCCCGAGGAATTTAGATCGAGCCGCCCGATCGCGATCCAGCGACCGCGGCGTATCTGCGGCAACCGATCGAAGACGGTGGCGCGTCCCTCGGGGTCGCGGCGCGTCGTCAACTCGCCTTCCGGTTTGTGATAGACCAAAACGCGGGGCTTCGGAGCGAACGTCGCTTGCGGCAACGCCCGCCCGTCGATGCAAAGACGCTGCGCCGGTCCTACCCGATCGCCGATTTTCGCCGCGCGTCCATCGATGGTGACGCGGCCTTGCTCGATCCAACGTTCCATTTCCCGCCGCGAACCGACGCCCGCGCGCGCCAACACTTTTTGTAACTTTTCATCGCCCTGGGGCTTGGCCGCGTCTTCGGTGCGCGCCGATGCACGAACGTTGGAACGTACGGAATGCGACGAACCGCGGTGCGCCAAAACGTTCGGGGATTTCCCGCTCTCCGTCGAGGAGCGCACCGGCCGCACGCTGCGCTTGGTCGCCATTTTATTTAAGACCAACCACACGAAGCGATCGGATGTCCTCGCCGATAAAACGCGCGGACGCAACACCCATCGATCAGTCGCGCGCTTTCGAGGCGCGCGCGAATGCCGGCGCCAATTCGCTCTCCGCGGCTTCGCCGGCGCCGTCGTCGCGCATCACCGACTCGTTCGCGCCGGCGGAATCGGTCGCGGGCCTATCCCCCGCGTTTTGTCCGGCGGCACCCCTGGGCTCGCCGCTGACTCCCGCGCGTTGATCCAGCTCCGCGCCGATCGCATTGATATCGCGCAGCTCGGCGAGCGGCGGGAGATCCTCGAGCTTGCTCAGGTTGAAATACTCGAGGAACGCGCGCGTGGTGCCGTAGAGCGCGGGGCGTCCCGGCACTTCACGCCGCCCCACTTCGCGTATCCAATCGCGCCCGAGCAGGGTCTTGATGATGTCGGTGCTGACCACGACACCGCGTATGTCCTCGATGTCACCGCGCGTCACCGGTTGGCGATACGCGACGATCGCGAGCGTCTCAAGCAGCGCGCGCGAGTAGCGCGTCGGGCGCTCCTCGACCAAACGACCGAGCCAGGTGGAATACTTCTCGCGCGTCTGGAGTCGATACGCGCGATCGATTTGCTTGAGCTCCAACCCCCGCCCGGCGTAGTCCTCCTCGAGCTGCTGCAACACCGCGCGGATCTCCTCACGCGTCGGGCGCGCGTCGTCCGGGAACATCCCGGCCATGCGGTCGATCGTCAGCGGCTGTCCGGCGACCAGGAGCGCCGCTTCGATGATGTTCTTCAGTTCGCGGTCGGCGTTCTTCGTCACGCGGCCGCCTTTACGTGGATCGGGGCATACGGCTCCTGCTGAATCACCACGATCAACGCCTCCTTGATTAGCTCGAGCAGCGCTACAAAAGTCACGACCAAACCGAGACGCCCTTCGCGCGGCTCGAACAGAGATTCAAAATTGACGAAATCCGCGGCTCCAACGCGCGCCAGGATTTCGGTCATGCGCTCGCGCACCGACAGCGCCTCCATCCGCACGCGATGATGACGGTAAAGCGCCGCCCGTTCCACCACCTGCTTGAAGGCGTCGAGCAGCTCGGGGAGCTGCACGTTCGGTTGCGGCTTGCGATGCGGCAGATGCGCGGTCGTGGTCGCGACCAAGTGGATCTCGCGACCGATGCGCGGGAGCCGCTCGATACCCTCCGCCGCCTGCCGGTAACGCTCGTATTGTTGCAGCCGGCGCACCAGCTCCGCGCGCGGATCGTCTTCCCCGACCTCCTCCTCGGGTCGCGGCAACAGCAGGCGCGACTTGATCTCGGCGAGCATCGCCGCCATCAGCAAGTATTCCGCGGCAAGCTCGAGCCGCAGCTCCTGCATGAGATCGATGTAGCTCATGTACTGGCGCGTCACTTCGGCGATCGGGATATCGAGGATATCCAGGTTTTGTTTGCGGATCAGATAGAGCAACAAATCGAGCGGGCCCTGAAAGGTTTCGAGAAAGACTTCGAGCGCGTCCGGCGGAATGTAGAGATCGGCCGGAAGCTCTACCATGACGTCCCCGCGCACGATCGCGATCGGCGCGGCTGGAGCATTGCTCGGCGGAATATTACCGGTCGGGGTGCTCATGCGTAGCCCAATCCCATCGCGGCGCGCACCTCGACCAGCGTCGCGTCGGCGACGTCGTGCGCCTTGCGCGTGCCGTCCGCAACGATGGTGCGGACGGTAGCCAAATCGTGTGCGAATTCCGCCGCGCGCGCCTGGATCGGCGCAAGCTCCGAGACCACCGCGTCGATCACCGGCTGTTTGCATTCGAGGCAACCGATCCCGGCCGTCGTGCATCCCTGGCGCACCCAGGCTTGCGTCTTGTCATCGGAATAAACCTTATGGAATTCCCATACCGGACATTTATCCGGATTGCCCGGATCGGTGCGGCGCACGCGCGCGGGATCGGTGGGCATGGTTCGCAATTTATCCTCGACTTGCTTGGGGTCATCGCGCAAATAGATGGCGTTATTATACGACTTCGACATCTTGCGGCCATCCAATCCCGGCATTTTCGGCGACGGGGTAAGCAACGGCTGCGGCTCCGGCAGAATAATCTTTCCGCCGCCTTCGAGATAGCCATAGAGCCGCTCTTTGTCGCCCAGCGAAATATTCTTTTGCCGTTCGAGCAGCGCGTGCGCGCGCTCGAGCGCTTCGCGATTGCCGCGCTCGGTGTACGCTTCCTGCAGCTCACGATACAGCTTCGCGTTTTTCTTGCCGAGCTTCGCGATCGCCTCTTCGGCACGCTGCTGGAAACCCGGCTCGCGACCGTAGAGGTGATTGAAGCGGCGCGCGACCTCGCGCGTCAGCTCGACGTGCGGCACTTGGTCTTCGCCCACCGGAACGAATGACGCGCGGTAAACCAAAATATCGGCGCTTTGCAGCAGCGGATAGCCGAGGAAGCCGTACGTCGAGAGATCCTTGTCCCTCAGCTGCTCTTGTTGATCCTTATAGGACGGCACCCGCTCAAGCCAAGAGAGCGGCGTAATCATGGAGAGCAACGTGTGCAGCTCGGCGTGCTGCGGCATGCGCGATTGAATGAAAAGCGTCGCGAAGTTCGGATCGACGCCGGCCGCGAGCCAGTCGATGATCATATTCCAAGCGTTTTCTTCCAACCCCTGCGTATCGTCGTAGCTGGTCGTGAGCGCGTGCCAGTCGGCGACGAAGAAGTAGCACTCATACTCGTTCTGCAGACGCACCCAATTCTTGAGCACGCCGTGATAGTGTCCGAGATGAAGCGGGCCGGTCGGTCGCATGCCCGAGAGCACGCGCGGAGTTTCCGCCGCGAGGACGGCGCTCATCGCGTGGGGAGCCCCACCGCCAGTGCGATCAGGTGTTCCAGGAACGCGATCGGCGGCGATAAGATCAGCGTCAGCGTACCGGTGGCGAGCAGGGCGAGCAGGATGAAGAAACCGTACGGCTCGAGCCGGCTCAACTGCCAGGCCAGAGGGCCGGGCAACAGTCCGACCGCGACGCGCCCGCCATCGAGGGGCGGCACGGGGATGAGATTCAGCACCATCAACGCGATATTAATATCGACACCCCATACCCCCATGTAACTCAGCGGTGCCGCGACCCACCCCGCCGTAGGGGGCAGCAGGGTACTTACCTTGATCACCAGACCCCAGCCGAGCGCCATCATCAGGTTAGCCGACGGCCCCGCGGCGGCGACGATTGCCATGTCGCGTTTCGGCCGGCGCAAGTTCTCCCAGGTCACGGGCACCGGCTTGGCCCACCCGAAGATAAACGGGCGACCCGCGAGCGAGCCCAGAATCAGCAGCATGGCCGGCACCAACACGGTGCCAACCGGGTCGATATGCTTGATCGGATTCAGTGTGAGGCGTCCGAGACGCTGCGCGGTCGGATCACCCAAATATTTCGCGACCCATCCGTGCGCGACTTCGTGGACGGTGATAGCGAAAAGAATGGGGAGTATCGCGGCCGCGATTTGTTGAGGCAGGGTTAATTCGCCCATCGCGGCCGGCAGTATATCAGGGCGGGCCACGGCGAGGATAATCTCCGCCGCAAGGCTCGAAAGGCGAGCCTCGACAGGCGCTTAACCGCGCAACGCCGACTCGAAGTCCGCCGCTTCGCCCCGACCCCGGCGCGCGATCTCCGCCACGCCGTCTTCCAGCACCACGACCGTGGTCGGTTCTAAGCCGCAATTCCCACCGTCGATGACGAGGTCGACCTGATGCTCGAGGCGACGGCGAATCTCATCGGGATCGTTCAGCGGCAACGCTTCGTTCGGAAGGATCAAGGTGCAGCTCATCAGGGGCTCGCGCAATTCGGCGAGTAACGCCTGCGCGATCGTGTGATCGGGTACGCGCAGCCCGATCGTCTTGCGCCTCGGGTTTTGTAGGCGGCGCGGCACTTCGCGTGTCGCCGGTAATATAAAGGTATAGGGTCCGGGCGTGTGCGCCCGCAGAATGCGGTAATCGGAGTTACTGAGCCGCGCGTAGAGGGCGACCTCCGAAAGATCGCGACATACCAAGGTGAAATTGTGCCGATCGTCGAGCGCGCGGATGCGACGGATACGCTCCATCGCCGATTTGTCGCCGATGTGGCAACCGATCGCATAGCTCGAGTCCGTGGGATAGACGATCAAGCCGCCGGCGCGCACGATTTCGACCGCGCGCTTAATGAGCCGCGGTTGCGGATTCTGAGGGTGCACCTGGAAGTACTGCGCCATTTGATCTGCGTTCCCTTACGTTGCAGGGGCACAAGTATACTCGGACGGAAACACCGTCCACACCGGCTGCACCTCGGGGGGGAGCGGCGCGAGCTTGCCAAGATCGACCCACGGCTTTCCCGGCCCGTGATAATCCGAACCCGCCGAGCCGAGCAGCGCGAACTCGGTCGCAAGCTGCGTCATGTGCGGTAGCTCGGCGGGAGCTTGGCTGCCGGACACGACTTCGATCGCCACACCGCCGCACTCTTTGAACTCGCGCAACAACCGCCGCAACTTGCTCGACGTCAGATGGTAGCGCGCCGGATGGGCGAGAACCGCGAAGCCGCCGGCAGCGCGTATCCACGCGACCGTTTCCGCCACCGACGCCCACTGACCCGGCACGTGTGCCAAACGTCCGCGGGCGAGATATTGTTTGAACGCCTGCTCCATCGACGCGACATATCCGTGCGACACCAGAAAGCGCGCGAAGTGCGTGCGCGAGATCACCGGCCCGCGCGCGAGCGCGCGCGCGTGGTGATACGCATCGTCGATGTTTTTCTTGCGCAGGCGCCGTCCTATTTCCTGCGCGCGCCACACGCGAAAGTCGCGCAGCCGGGCCAACCCTTTTTGCAGCGATTCGTTCTCCGGATCGATGCACAAGCCGAGAATGTGCACCGTGTCCCGTTGCCACGTCGCGGATATCTCGACGCCCGGAATCATTCGCACGCCCAATTGCCGAGCGGTGGCGCGCGCTTCGGCAACACCGTCCGTCACGTCATGATCGGTAAGCGCGAGCACGCCGACGCCGTTCGCGTGCGCGCGCGCAACCAAATCACGCGGCGTCAACGTCCCGTCGGAATAAATCGTATGCGAGTGGAGATCGTAAGTAGCAGACACAGGAAAACCCGCTATATTTAAAGGTATGCACCCTTCCCTGAACCCGTCCGGCGTTAGTCTGGCCGATGCCGAGCGCCGCTACAAGGACGCTGTCGAGGTGATTATCAAAGCCTACGAAGCGATCCACCCGGTGCCTGTCGATCAGGTGAGCCCGCAACAGTTGCACGCGGGGATCGAGCAGTTCTTGACCGCCGGTCTACAGCTCGATGACGTCAGTGGGCAAAGCCGGCGCGCCGATCCGGAAGAAGTTAGCCGCCTAGGCGAGTACGGCATCACGTTGCTAATGGACCTTTTCATGTGGGCGCGGCGGCTGGGGCTCGAGGATATGGAACCGGAGTTCGACATGGTCGTGCTCGCCTTCGCGGATTGGACGACGCGCCACGCGGGTGAGCTACGCACCATCGAGCCACTTGTCGACGCGCTCGCGAATCTCGCCAACTGCACGCGCGACGCGGACATGCTCGAGCGCCTGACCCATCTCATGACGAAGATTATTCACGCAACCGCCGCACCCGCGCGCGCGAGCGTCGGGCAATCCTCGCCCACGCGTCCCTGGTGTTTGCTCAACTTGAACCGCGGTATCGTCGCTACACGTACCCACAACGCCGAGTTGATGGAAGAAGTGTTCGACGAGTTGGTGCGGAACCTGCCCGGCGAGGCGCAGAGTTTCTTCGCTGAAGGGATGCAGCAGATGGACGCACTAAAGTATCCGGGCCACGTGCGCGAAGTGATGGTGCGGTATTTCGATCGTTGGACGCGAGTGCGGATGCATTGAGGTGTGCGCCTCTCGGGCGCACCCGTTGTCAGGTGTCTGGATCTCCCTTCCTCTTCCTGCATTCCCGCGAACGCGGGGTAAGTGCGCGGAGCCCGGGCAGCAACGGTCTGCTTGCATCTATTACCGTTCGCCCTCCTCTTACCATCCCCTCCTCTTCTAGCGAGAGGGCGAGTGGTCGTGCGTCCGTTCGGCGCATCGTAGCAGGTTGCGGCGACCTACCGCGCTGATGGACAATAGCGCCCCGCCTTATGGCCTGATGGTATGAAATTACTTTACGACTTCCTCCCGCTGCTGCTCTTTTTTGCGGCGTTCAAACTTTACGACATTTACGTCGCAACGGCGGCCGCGATCCTCGCGTCGATCGTGCAGGTCGGCGCGCATTGGCTCAAGCACCGGCGGTTCGAAACGATGCCGCTGATTACCCTGGGCGTGCTGGTCGTGTTCGGCGGGCTGACGCTCATTCTGCGCGACGATACGTTCATCAAGTGGAAACCGACGCTGGTCTATTGGCTGCTCGCAGCGCTCGCGCTCGGCAGTCAGGCGTTCAGTCGCAAGACCTTGGTCGAGCGCATGCTTGGGCAACAACTCGCGCTGCCGCCGATCGTTTGGGCGCGGCAAAATTTGAGTTGGGGAATTTTCTTTGTCGCGCTCGGAGCGCTCAATCTCTACGTCGCGTTTTTCTTCCGACTCGATCTGGACGCCACCGCGCGCCAGGCCATCTGGGTGAACTTCAAAGTATTCGGTCTGCTCGGCCTCACGTTCGTGTTCGTGCTCTTGCAGGGGTTTTTGATCTCCCGACACATTAACGAGCCACCGGCAAAAAACGGCGCGCGCGGATCGTCGGACTGATGAATTTCATCATCGAAGGCACGGATCGCCGCGGTAGCCTGGAGCGGCAGCAAGCCGCCCGGCCGGCGCACTGGCAACGGCTGAGAGAGCTGCAACACGAAGGACGATCCCTGCTTGCCGGTCCGATCCCCGCGATCGACGGCCCCGATCCCGGACCCGCTGACTTCATTGGCAGCCTCATCGTCGCCCAGCTCGACTCGCGGGCATCGGCCGAGCGCTGGCCGGAGTTAGATTCATACGTAACCGCCGACGTTTATGGCTCGGCAACAGTGGAGCCATCCTGTAAGGTCCTGCCATAATGGACGATGTCGCGACTATCGAGGCTCGGCTACGCCAGGCGCTCGTGCCGGAGAGCCTGATAATCACCGATGACAGCGCCGCACATGCCGGGCATCGCGGCGAGGCGCGCGGGCGCGGGCATTACGCCGTTACGATCGTGTCGCGCCGTTTCGAAGGCCGCCCGCTACTTGCGCGTCACCAACTTGTTTACGAAGTGCTCGGCGAGTTGATGGGCCGCGAAATTCATTCGTTGCGCATAGAAGCGTTGGCGCCGGACGAGCTTTAACTCCACTCCACTAACGAGGACGTTTCATGAATCCGTATCGTTTTTCCGCACTTCTCCTGCTCGTCGCGGGCTTATGCCTCGGCGCGTGCCAACAAAAAGCCGAGAACGAGAGCAAGGTCATAGCGACCGTCAACGGCCAGGACATTACCGAAGCGGAGTTTCAGCAGTATATGCAACTGCGCCAGCAGCGCGAACCGGTCACCGACAAGGCGCAGCAGAAGAAAGTCCTCGAGGAAATGATCGATCGTGTGCTCCTCGCCAAGCGCGCCGAGGCCACCGGCGTCGACAAGGACCCGGAGGTGCGCGGTCTGCTGCAGCGCGTGCACGAGAACATTCTCGTGCAATCGATGATCCGCAAAATGTTGAAGGACAACCCGATCACCGACGACGAGTTGAAAGAACGCTTTGAAAAAGAAGTGGGGGCGACGCACAAGACCGAATACCTCGTGCGCCATATCCTCATGAAGAACGAAGACGAAGCGAAGGAAGTCATCACTCAGTTGAACGGCAAGAAGGCGAATTTCGCGACGCTCGCAAAGCAGAAATCCATCGACGTGCAGTCCGGTAAAAACGGCGGCAGCCTCGGCTGGATCAACCAGGGCATGGTCGTACCCGAATTCTTCGAGAGCGTGACACATCTGCAGAAGGGCGCGACCAGCAGCGCGCCGGTCAAATCCGACTTCGGCTGGCATATCATCAAGGTCGACGATACGCGGCCGGCGAAGATTCCGACGTACGAAGAATTCATCGGCGATCGCCAGACCAAGGCGAATTTCTACCGCAAGCTCCAAGACGAAAAGATCGAGAAGACGGTGAAGGAGTTGCGGACGAGCGCCAAAATCGACATCAAGACCGAGTAGTCGCGCGTCGCGATCAGCATGCGTCGGGCGTACGATCCGCCGGGGGGCACGTGGGCGTGCGCCTTGCTGCTTGCCGCGCTACTGACGGCGCAGCACGCGCGCGCCGCGGAAGAGCTTCTCGCCATCAACGCCAAGCCCGTGCCGCTCGCCGAGAACTTGGCGGTCGGCGAGCGCGTGGGCGCTTTCCGCTTTCTCGGGATGCTGGTGATTCCGAGCGTGGTCGTCAACGGCGTGCGGTTGTCCCAGCTCTCGGACATCGCGTGGGACGACGACAGCGGCACGCTGTACGCGGTCTCCGACAAGGGCGGCCTGTTTCACCTGCGTCCCATCTTTCGCGACAACGTGCTCGTCGACGTGAAGCTGTCGCGCGCCGTGCCGCTGCGCGAGCTGAAAACCGATCAGCCGTTGCGCCACAAGCGCGCCGACGCCGAAGGGTTGACGATCACGCGACGCAATAACGGTCGCGGGTCGAGCCTGGAATTGTTGATCAGCTTCGAACGCTTTCCCCGCATCGTGCGCTATCGCCCCGACGGCTACGCCATCGCCGAGCTGCCGCTGCCCCCGCCGCTCGCCAATCCCAAAGCGTACGTCGACGAAAACCGCATGCTCGAATCCGTCTGCTACGATCCGCAGTACGGCGTACTGACCATGCCGGAACTCGCGCTCAAGAACGAAGCGCCGGGTTATAACCGACTCTATAGCCTTGCCGGAAAGTCATGGCGATATCCACAAGATCAAAACCGCGTCGTCTCGCTCGCCTGTCTCGGTAACGGTGAAGTACTGGTGTTAGAGAGCGATTTCGGCATTCATTTCTGGCGTTCGCAGATCTCGCTCAAGCGCACGCGCTTGAGCGACTCGACGTCGACGGACACGCCGTTACAAGTACAAACGCTCTTCACCCTCGATGCCGGAGAGGGATATCAAATCGACAACTTTGAAGGCATCGCGCACCACCGGGGCAAGCGTTATTTTCTCGTTAGCGACAACAACGATTTTTTTCTTCAGCAGACGTTACTGCTGTATTTTGAGTTGATCGAGGAGTAGGTCGATCGCGCTCTCGCGCGATTCATCGACGTAATAACTCTACTTGTGGGTGGTTGACCCACGGCAAGTGACTTTTCTTTGCTTGTCCAAAGAAAAGTCACTTGCCGCGATGTACAGGATGTACAAGTGTTCGCGGGAGGCAGGATGCCGGGAGCGACGGGGTCAACCACCCACAAGTAGAATTTATTAAAACTCGACGAGCAGCGCCCGAAGGGCGCTCTCCAACACCCGCTAATCCCCCGCCCGCCGAATCAGCAACCCACTCGTGGAAACCCGCACCTCGAGTCGTTCCGGCTGCTCGACCGTGACGAAAGTCGCCGAACCGTACTCGGCGTCGAGCAGCGGCGCGAGCACGGCGTAACGCTGGCGCAAAGTAAATACGTCGACCGCGCGGTCGGCGCCGATGCCGTGCACGGTGCGCGGCGCTTGTTGCTCGTCACCGAGCGACCGGTAGCGGCCGGCAACTCGATCCAACTCGTAGGCGGTGTGCAGGCCGAGGATATTGACCATCGGTTTCCACTTGAGAATGTGCGCGTCGATGTACAGCTCGTCGCCGGCGACGGTGTACACCGCTTCGCGGCCGTCCGGAAAACGAAAGCGCGCACGAAATCGATGCGGCGCGACCGGCTCGGTCTCGACAATCGCCGCGACTTCCTCGTGCGTCAACGCTCGATACCCTTGAGTGCCGAGTGTTATCGCCGCGAATAGCGCACCGACGGCGAAAAACAACAAGGTGAAAGCAAGACGCGTCGTGACGCGAATAAGCCTTCCCCTTCGCAGCGCCGCCATTGCCGCGATCATGAAGAGGAGGCCGATCGCGCCACACACTAACGCGAGGACGACGACTGTGCTCGGCATTTTCGATGATGACCGTCAATCAGGAATCTCGTTTCACCATAGCATATCCACCGTCGCCGTCATGACGAGCGCCGTGACGTCTCGTTTAGCACCGCGTCCCGATCGATCATATGAATAGCGCTGATCGCCGCTTCGAGCGCCCCTTCTTCACACAATCCGCTCATGGCCGCGCGCTCGTAGCCTTCCTTCGCGGCCGCGATGCAAGCGTCCCGCACGGCCTGCGCGATGCGCAGGCGGGTTTCTCTCGCTTCGGTCATTGTCATACTCGTCGGACGAAATTGACTGGAGCCGCAATTATTCGACGACGTCGCCCGAGACACCAGTGGCCTGCGTTATCGCCCACCCGCGACAGGGGCATAGAAGCGCGTGACGGCGAGCGAAGCGCTAGCGGCGCGTGCGGGCAATGCGAACAGTGTCCCAGCGGGTGGTGGCACCGCGATCGCGCGACTCAGACGATCAAGTGAGATTAACGATCACCCGCCCCGTCTGGGCGCCCTTCAAGATTCGATCGATTTCCGGATCGAGCTGCTCGAGACGGCACTCGCGCGCGATCTGATCGAGCATCGTCGGTTTCCATTCGCCGGCAAGCTTGGGCCATAGGGTCTCGCGCAACGACATGGCGACATCCACCGAATTTATTCCGAAGAGCCCAACGCCGCGCAAGATGAACGGATACACCGTCGCGGGCACCTCCACCGACGCGACGAGTCCGCAACACGTCGCGACGCTGAGCGGCTTGAGCGACTTCAGCACGGTCGCGAGAATATTTCCGCCGACGGTATCGACCGCTCCGGCCCAGCGCGGCGCGAGTAGCGGCTTGCCGCTCTTATCATCGGTCTCTTCGCGCGGGATAACGCTCGTCGCGCCCAGTCGCGAGAGAAAATCTTTTTCCTGAGGTTTACCGGTCGCGGCGACCGCCCGGTAACCGAGCTTCGCGAGGATCGCCACCGCGAGACTCCCCACGCCTCCGGTCGCGCCGGTCACGAGCACTTCGCCGTGCTCCGGCGTCAGACCTTCTTTCCTGAGCCGATCGATGCAAAGCGCCGCGGTGAAACCCGCCGTGCCGTAGATCATGCTCTCGCGCAGCGTAAGCCCTTTGGGCAACCGCACCAGCCAATCGGCCGGAACGCGGATGTATTGTCCAAACCCGCCGGCGGTATTCATGCCGAGATCGAATCCGGTACAGATCACTTCATCGCCCGCGCGAAACGCGCCGCCCTTGCTCTCCTCGACCACGCCCGCCGCGTCGATGCCCGGCGTATGCGGATAGCGCTTGGTGACGCCTCGGTTTCCTGTCGCGGACAGCGCGTCCTTATAGTTGAGCCCCGAATAGTGAACGCGAACCAGCACATCGCCTGCCGGTAGCTCGTCGGTCGAACGCTCGCGGATCTCGCGCGTGATACGTTTATCGGGGGTCTCGCTGACTACCAGCGCCTGGAAGGTCTTGGACATGGGATTGTGATTCCGTGGGTGCTCGCGCCAATGATGCGTCATCGGCGTGCAACCGACAAGAACGTTGCCAAAAAAAGGCCGGTGCCATGAACCGGCACCGGCCGTATCCCTATCGCGAGATTTCTGTTATCGCTAAACCGCTACGTCGATTCAGTCGCGATCGTCGTCGTTGTCCATCTCCTCATGTTCGTCGTCGTGGTGGCCGCCTAGCACGTTCGACTCGCGCGCCCGCCGGATCGCGTCTTTCGCATCTTGCTTGGTCCATAGCCGATCATGCGCGAGCTGGAAGCTTTCGCGCGCGACGCGCCTCACGTAGTCCTCGTGGCTCGAATAGAGCGAGGCGAGCCGCGTATCGTCGAACGGGATGTTATAGCCATAGAGAATGCAAAATCCCGACGTCGCCGTCGTATGCGCCACGGTGTCGATCGGCACATAGGTCGTGATCGGCACGTCGAGGAACGGCGTACGGAAGCCGCCGGTAGCATTGCCGAAGGCATCGCGCTTTATTGTCCGCGGCGTCGTGGTCGTGTCGACATCAATGAACGGCACGTGCGGCGGCGGTATATTGAATTCCACCCAGCGCACCAGAGAACGGAACAGCGCATCCTGCGTGAAGCTGAACGGAAAGTTGTTCGGGCTGATCACACCGGGGATGCCGTGCGCCGGACCGTTGACGAACTCTTGATGCGCGCAGCCATTGGGCGCCAGATTCGCCACCGGTATCTTTTGTAGCTGGGCCGCGTCGAGCTGCAGCACGAGCACCGGGTCTCTGCCGACCGGGTCATTGCCGTCGTTCGACACATGGCTGCCGCCCGGCGTTTCCCACAGGCGGAAACGATCGTTCGCGGCGTCGCTGTCCGGACGGCGATAGAGCAAGCCGGTCGGCGTCAGCGTGCCGAGGAAGACTTCGGTCTCCGTGTTGGCGTGCATCACCGGCACCTCGCGCGGCTGCATCGTGCGCCGCGGATCGGTGGCCGCCAACGCGCCGGCCGGCGTCAGGCCGAAGTTGACGTTGCTCGGCCCGTTGGTTCCCATCGGCACGTAGCCGTCGTAGATCCCTTTGCCGGTCTTCGGCATACGCTCGAGCGCATGAAAGAATTGCGCCTGCGTGAAGACAAAGCCTCCGTCCTGCGAGAAGCCGGCTTCGAAGACGCGTTTGACTTTGAAGTCATGGATCGGGCTGTTCTTTCCGTTGTCCTTGATCAGTGCGCCGATCTGCGCCGCGATATCGAAGGTAATGCCGTCGTTGGCGCCGCTGTTGTTTCCGGGCGTGGCCGGTAGATAGTTCCAATTCAGCGCCGCGTAGCGCGTCGGGTTCCAGTTCTTCAGCGCGTTCACGATCACCGACTTCGAGCTCCAGCCGATGAAGATATCGCCATTGCGCACGAAAGAATCGCGCGAGCGATCCCACACAGCGGCGATGTCGAAACCGGCGCTCGGGTTGAGCGGCTCGATAATAACCGTGCCGCTGAACTGGTGCGGATGTTTCGGCCGCTTGACGACCATCCGGGTCGTGTAGGGAATGTTGGTGCAACCCTGCGTCGCTCTCGCGGGACATGACGCAACGATCTGAATGCCGGTCGGCGTATATTCATAAATAATTCCCGTGCCGGAAAAGAAAAATTCTTCGACAACGTAGCCCTTCGGCACCGCCGGCATGATGTCGAAACCTTCCGCACCAAACGGAAAATCGGTAGGGGTGGATGGGATCGGCCCGGTTACCGTCGGTAACGACACTTGGAACGGGGTTACGTCGGCGGCGGTCGCGGTTAAGACAGGCCCCAAAAGCAGTGCCGCGATCCCGGCGGCCATCGTATTTCTTAATAGTTTCATGTCATCCTCCATTGTTCGAGTCGCGTACAAAATAATTCCGTCGTAGCTTGGTCTGTCGACGGCGGGGGCCTATGTAATCACGTGCCGCACGTCATTGCGGCGAAAAAGCGAATTAATTGATAAAGCGTGACACTTTACTGATAATCTCGTTCGGGAGGCGTACATGACAACGATTGCCGCCGAACTGCCCACGACCGATGCGGTCTCCGCCATCTCGCGCCGCGCTCGATGCGAACCCGACTATGTCGTGCGCGGAAACGCGGGAGATGGGTTCTACGCCGCCAAGTGGCAGTTTCCGCCTCATCGTACCTCCACCGAATGCGTCAACGATCACATCCTTTGCTGCGTGGCGGAGGGAACGAGCTCGCTCAGCAAAAACGTCGGGGGTAAGACAGTGCGGAAATCCGCGAACGTGGGGACGGTGATTATGCTCCCGAACGGCGACAGCGCGCGTTATACGATTGCAGAGGCCACTACCCTACTCGAGCTCTATATCCCACCCGCGCTCTTCGACCGCTTCTCGCAGGAATACTTGAAGAGCGGTCGCACGGCATCGATTCAGCCGTTCTTCGTGGTACCAGACCCTTGGTTGAAGGCTTACTTCGAGATGTTGGCGAGCGAGGTCGAAATGTACGGCGAACGAGCGTACCTGCTCGACTCCCTGCTGCTGAATCAATCGCAACAACTACTCTTCGGTCATTTGCTCCGCCGCTATTGTGATTTGAGCCGGCGCGACTGGCTCGCGCTCAACCGTCCCAGCCAGTACCGGCCGCTGCGGCCGCAGCTGCTGAGACGCGTCACCGCGTTCGTGCAGGAAAATCTGTCCGCCGACATCCACTTGTCCGATCTCGCCGCGCTGGTCTATCTGTCCGAACGGCATTTTATCCGCGCCTTTCACGCGACGACCGGCACCACGCCATACCAGTATGTGCTCGAAAAGCGGTTGCAAGCCTGCGCCGAGCGACTTCGTCGCGACGACAGTCGATCGGTCGCGGAGATCGCCAAGGCGATGCGCTTCAACAGCCCATCGTATTTCACGGTCTCATTCCGAGCGCGTTACGGCATGACGCCGCACCGTTACCGCCGCGCCGGCGCGTCCCGCTAGTCCGTCCGGTCAAGCCGATCTTGCCAGTGTCGGCGGCGAAGCGAGCGTAGCGGCATCGGACGCATCGGCTACTGCTCCGTATAGAGTTGCGCATACAAACCGCCGCGCGCCAAAAGCTCCGAGCGTCGCCCGATGCCCACGATGCGTCCGGATTTCGAGCACGAAAATTTGATCCGCCCGCGGCACGGTAGGAAGCCGGCGTGCGACAAAAGTCGAAGCGCGGGTGCGCAGCAAATCCTCCACGTACGCTTGCGCGATCCGTTAGCGCTCGCCGATCATCCTCCGGAATTCGTCTTCGTCGAGCGTCGTCACATTCAGCTCGCGCGCCTTGTCGGCCTTCGATCCCGGATCGGAGCCGATGACGACGTAATCGGCGTTCTTCGAGACGCTCCCCACGACCTTGGCGCCAAGCGCCTGAAGTTTTTCCTTCGCCTCCTCGCGCGACAGCGACGACAGCGTGCCGGTCAGCACGAACGTCTTGCCCGCCAAGGGCAGCTCGGCCTTCGGTTTGCGTGTCGGCGGCGGCCAATGCACGCCGGCCGCGCGTAACCGCGCGATCACGTCGCGGTTGTGGCGCTCGTCAAAAAACGCGCGAATGTCATTGGCCATGTTCGCCCCGACGTTCGGCACCGCATCGATCGTCTCGACGCTCGCGTCGAGCAGCGCGTCGAAATCGCCGAAGTGCTCCGCCAACTGTTGCGCGGTCGCCTCGCCCACTTGCGGTATACCGAGCGCATAGAGAAACCGACCCAGTGTCGTCGTTTTACTCTTCTCGATCTGCGCCAGCAGATTCTGCGCCGACTTCTCGCCCATGCGCTCGAGCGCGGCGAGATCGGTTTGCGTCAACGCGTACAAGTCGGCGACGGTCTGCACCACGTCCTTCTGCACCAGCTGCTCGACGAGTTTTTCGCCGAGACCTTCGACGTCCATCGCGGAGCGGCCGGCGAAATGCAGGATCGCGCCCATGCGCTGCGCCGAACAATAAAGCCCGCCCACACAACGATGCGCCGCTTCCTCCGCCTCGCGCACCACGTCCGAACCGCAGACCGGGCACTTGCTCGGCATATGCCAGCGGCGCGTATGCGGCGGGCGCTTCTCGACGATGACGCCGACGACTTCCGGAATCACGTCGCCGGCGCGACGCACGATGACGGTGTCGCCGACCCTGACGTCTTTGCGCTTCAGCTCGTCCTCGTTGTGCAGCGTCGCGTGCGTCACCGTCACGCCGCTCACCTGCACCGGTTTTAGTAACGCGACCGGCGTTATGACTCCGGTGCGGCCGACCGAAGGCAGGATGTCCTCGACGATCGTGTGCTCCTCGTGCGCCGGGAATTTGTGCGCGAGCGCCCAGCGCGGCGCGCGCGACGTGAAGCCCAAGCGCTCGCGCGCCGCGAGGTCATCTACTTTGTACACCACGCCGTCGACTTCGAACGGCAGCCGCTCGCGCTGCGCGAGCATGTCGCGATAATATTCCTGGCAGCCGTCCGCGCCGCGCACCACTCGGAAGTATTCACTCACGCGAAATCCCCAGCTCCGCAGACGCTCGACGATATCGGCATAGCGCGGCGCGATGGGCGCCGAGATGTCGCCAGTCCCCCACGGGAAGAAGCTGAGCGGACGAATAGCGGTGATACGCGGGTCGAGTTGGCGCAGACTTCCGGCGGCGGCATTGCGCGGATTCGCGAAGACCTTTTCCTCGCGCTTCAACTGTTCGCGGTTCAGACGCTCGAAGTCGGCGATCGGTATCACGACTTCGCCGCGCACTTCCAGCCGCTGCGGCCAGCCGCTGCCCTGAAGCTTGAGCGGCACCGCGCGTATCGTGCGCACGTTCGCGGTGACGTCTTCCCCGGTTTCGCTGTCGCCGCGCGTACCCGCCAGCGCGAGCCTGCCGTCCACGTAGCGCAGACTCACCGAGACGCCGTCGTATTTCGGCTCCGCCGTATACGTAATATCGGTCTCGGCGGCGAGGCCTTTGCGCACGCGCGCGTCCCAATCGCGCAAATCGTCCTCGGTGAACGCGTTGTCCATCGACGTCATCGGGATCGCGTGCTTGACGGCGGCGAACGCGTTGAGCGGTTGCGCACCGACGCGCTGCGTCGGCGAATCAGGCGTGATCAACTGGGGATGCTCCGCTTCCAGCGCCTGCAGCTCGCGCAGCAGTCGATCGTACTCGGCGTCGGAAAGCGTCGGGCTGTCGAGCACGTGGTAGCGATGGTTGGCGTCGTCGATCTGCGCGCGCAACCGCGCCGCGCGCTGTGCCGCTCGATCCTTGTCGCTCATCGCGGCGATCTACGCGGCTTAACTAAGAAACGGGAACCGCAGATGAACGCGGATTAACGCAGATGAAAGATACTTTGATCCGCGTTCATCTGCGTTCATCTGCGGTTTCGTTTTCTTTAAATGTCACTCGACGACAAACAGCCGTCGCGCCGCTTCGCTGCCCGGGGCGATGCCGAACGCGCGCATCTTGGCGTCGATGCCTTGGATCTGCGCGCGGATCGCGACGATGCCCCTGTCGGTGAGCGGGCGATGATCTTGATCGAGCAACTTTCCGCCGAGAAGAGTCGTCATTTCCACCGCGGTCGCCATCATGCTGTCGAACACCACCGCGGGCTCCTCGACGCTCGGCACGCCCATGTAAACCGCGAGCCCCGGCGTGCGGAACATCTCCCATTCCGACGGATTGAAACGGCCCGGCGGCTGCAAGTTCGTGACGCAGTACGAGGCGTGTTCCTTTAGGTGTTTTCGGAAGATCCCTCTGTCGTCGAGCTGCATGCCGACGCGCTCCATCGCCGCGACGATCGTGAGACCTTTGAACGGCGCATTCGGCTCGCTGACGACGTTCACTCCCGCGATGACGTCGTGCTCGTCGTAGAAACTTCGCAGCCGCTGCGCCCGTTCGATCGCCTGCTCGAACGGCACGGAGAATTTCGTGGGGCGACGCAACGAGTCCGCGAGCTTCAGTCCCACTTGAACGAACGTATTGAGCTCGGATTCCCCGATCGCGCTCGAGGCGGTGATGAGCTGAATCGCGAGTTTGAGATCGCCGTATTGCGTCGCGTCGGAGTCGTGCTGTACGATCGACCAGAAATTCGTCTGATTGCGCCGTCCGTAAAGTTGGTGCGGGAAGTCGAGCTGGTATTCGTTCTGCTTGTAAACCGAGAGCGCCGAACGCCGACTGACGGGTCCCGATCCCGGCAAATGAATGACGAAATCGACTGCCTCGTCGGCCTCCATCTGTCGTTCGTAAGCACGCGCCGCTTCCGGACCGGTGCCGGGTGGATCGAAGCCCGGGTTGAGATTAAGCGCGCGGTTCGCGACGGCCTCGATGTCGCCCAGTTGCTGCGTGAGCGTATCGACTTCCTCCAGCGCCGGGACCGGTGCGGGTGCGGCGCCGTCGGCGCTCTTCAAAAATTTACGCTCGACGTCGAGCGCGGCGGACGCGTCGAACGGCACCATCGGCTCGCGTCGTGACGCGGCGAGCGGACGGGCCGCCCGGAAGCTCAGGCCTCGACGCACGGATTTCGCCAGGCGACCTTTGTCGTAAGCGGTGATCGCCACGGCGGCGACGACAATAATGCCGATCAGCGCCAGGGCGAGCTGCAAGTCCATTACTGCGCGACCATCTGCAGCGCCTGCTCGACGTCGACGGCGACCAGGCGCGACACGCCGGGTTCCGACATTGTGACGCCGAGCAGGACATCAGCCATCTCCATGCTGATCTTGTTGTGGGTGACGTACACGAGCTGCGTGCGCGCCGACAGGGTCTTCAAGGTTTCGCAGTAACGCTCGACGTTCGCGTCGTCGAGCGGCGCGTCCACCTCGTCGAGCAGGCAGAACGGCGCCGGGTTCAATTCGAAGATCGAGAACAGCAGCGCCACCGCGGTCAACGCTTTCTCGCCGCCGGACAGCAGATGAATCGTGCTGTTGCGCTTGCCCGGCGGACGCGCCATGACGCTGACGCCGGCTTCGAGCAAATCGTTCTCCGTCAGCTCCAGATGCGCGCTGCCGCCGCCGAAGAGGCGCGGGAAGAACGCCTGGAAATTTTCGTTGACCTTCTCGAAGGTTTCCTTGAAGCGCGTGCGCGTCTCGCGATCCATTTTGCGGATCGCCTCCTGCAGCGTGGTGAGCGCCTGGTTGAGGTCTTCCGACTGCTTGTCGAGATACGTCTTGCGGGTCGAAAGCTCCTCGTACTCCTCGATCGCGACCAAGTTGATCGGTCCGAGCCGCTCGATGCGCGCCAGTACATGCTCGAGCCGTTCGTGCCACGCGATCTCGGCCGCATCGGCCGGCAGCTCGGCAATCACCTGCGCGAGATCCGCTCCGCTCTCGCGCAATTGCTCCGCGTGCGTATTCCGCCGCACCAACAGCTCTTGACGCGTGACGCGCTCCGCTTCGAGCTGGCCACGCACGTCTTGGACTTGGCGTTCTTGCTGGCCGCGCGCCTGCTCCTGCTCGCGCAACGCGACGTCGATTTCTCCGGCGGCGTTGCGCGCGGCTCCCAGCCGTTGCTCGACCCCGAGGCGCTTCGTGAGTTGTAGATTCAGCTCCGTCTTCAGCTCCGCGTCCGGCTCGCGGGCATCCGCAAGCAACGCCGTCAATTCCTCGCGCCGCGCGCGCAAACTTCCGAGCTGACCGTCGAGGCGCGCAACGCTCGCGCGCGTGGAATCCAACGCCGTCTGCAACGTGCGCGTCTCGATCTCGATTTGATGCGCCCGCTCGCGCGCCTCGGTCTCGGCTTCGCGCCCGGCGGCGAGGCGCTCCTGCACCGATTGACGGCGCGCCTGGAGCTTGGCGCGACGCGTCGCGTGCGCGCTGCTGTCGGATTCCGCCCGCCGCAGCGCGTCGTTGGCGCGACCGACCTCTTCTTGATCGCGCGCCAGCTGCGCGGAAAGCTCTTTCTGCTCGCGGGCGATCTGCGCGCCGCGCGTCTCGAGCTGCGTCAAGCGCTCTTGCTCGTGACCGAGTTGTTCGCGCCGTTCGGCGCGCTCGCGATTACGCCCGTTGAGGTCATGCGCCAGCTCTGCGCGGCGACGCTCGAGCCCGGCGATCTCGCCTTCGATCTCCAAAACCCGCGACGCGAGCGTGTCGATCTCGCGGCCGCGCGCGTCGCAGCCGCGTTGCAACGCCTCGATCTCGCGCTCGCGCGCGAGCGAACCGCGCTGGCTGCCCTCGGCGTATTCGAGACTGAGCCAGTTGCGACCGATCCACTCCCCATCCGGCGTGACGATCGACTCGTGCGCGGCGAGCGCGCCGCGCCGTTGTAACGCCTCCGCGCGCGTGGCGGCGGTGTAGACGCCCGCCAGCAACGGCGCGACATCGATGTCCGAACGGATTTTTTCGAGCAACGTGCCGCTCGCGTCCGTCGAGCGCGCGGCCGCCAGATCCACCAACGTGAGATGCGCCGGCCGAAACGCCGCGAGCCCGCTCGCGGCATCGGCGAAGTTGTCGGCGCATACCGCCGCGAGACGCGCGCCGAGCACCCGCTCCACGGCCGCTTCCCAACCGGGCTCGACCTGCAACCGGCTCGCGAGCCGCGGGGCGCGATCGAGCCCGCGCCCGCGCAGCCATTCGGCGATGCTGGTGTCGTGGCGCGCTTCGGCGGCGGCCTTCAATTCGTGCAAACTCGCGAGCCGCGCTTCGGCCGACTGCTGCTCGCCGCGTCGCGCGACGAGCGCCGCGTCGGCGGTTTCGCGCCGGGCGCGCGCGTCCTCGATTTGCTGGGCGTTGGCGGCAGCCGCGGCTTCGATCGCGGCGCACGCCTGATCCAACTCGCGCGCGGCATCGCGCGCGGCGCCGAGGCCCGCCGCCTTGAGCTCCGCTTCGATCGACGCCGACTCCTCGGCAAACCGCGCGCTGCGTTCACGCAACTGCGCGATCTGCGATTCGAGGCCGCGAATCCGCGCGCCTTGCACCTCGCGCGCCTTGGCCGGCTCGGCCGCTTCGCGCGTCTGCTCTTCCCATTCTTCTTGCCAAGCGTCCATCGCCGCTTCGGCTTCGCGCAGCTCGGCGGATGCGGCGTCGCATTCACTCTCGTGCGCCTGCACGCGCGGCTCACTATCGGCGAGGCGCCGCTCCACGTCCGCGATCTGCGCGCGATCGGCGTTCAAGTGCGTCTCGGCTTCGGCCCACGTACGATTCAGTTGCTCTTGCTCGCGCTTCAACGCCTCGCGCGTCTCGCGCGCGTGTTCGATCGCCTGTTCGAGCCGCGACACCTCGCTGCCGACGGCGTAGTACTCCGCCTGCACGGCGTTTTGCGCATCGAGGGCCTCGGCGTGTTGCGCGCGAAACCTCTCGATGCGCGCTTCGATCTCGCGTTGCACGGCGAGCGCCGCTTCGAGCGCGGTTTCGCGTTCGCGAACGACGGCGTCTTGCGCGTTCAATTTCTCGTCGAGCTCGCGATATCGCAGCGCCAGCAACTGCGCGCGCAACCGGCGCTCCTCTTGCTTGAGCTGCTTGTACTTGGCCGCCGCTTTCGATTGCTTATCGAGACGCGAAAGCTGCGTCCCGAGCTCGCCACGAATATCTTCGACGCGAGCCAGATTCTCTTGGGTATGCTTGATGCGGATTTCGGTTTCGCGCCGCCGTTCCTTGTAGCGCGATACGCCGGCCGCTTCTTCGATGAACCCGCGCAGATCCTCGGGCTTGGCCTCGATGATGCGCGTGACCATGCCCTGCTCGATGATGGAGTACGCACGCGGCCCGAGACCGGTGCCGAGAAAAATGTCGGTGATGTCCTTGCGCCGGCAGCGGGTCTTGTTCAGAAAATAATCGGAGAGTCCGTCGCGCCCGGCTTCGCGGCGAATCGAGATCTCCGCGTAGCTCGCGTACTCGCCGCCGGCGCGGCCCGCCGTATTGTCGAAGACCAGCTCGACGAACGCCTTACCGACCGGTTTGCGCGCGCTCGAGCCGTTGAAGATGACATCGGCCATCGAATCGCCGCGCAGATGCTTGGCCGATATCTCCCCCATGACCCACCGCACGGCATCGATGATGTTCGACTTCCCGCAACCGTTCGGGCCGACGATACCGATCAGATTGCCGTTAATAGGAATATGGGTGGGATCGACGAAGGACTTGAAACCGGCGAGCCGGACTGTCTTTAGCCGCATCGGATGTGTAGGAGCTTGTGTGCCTCTATGAGTGGGGCGATTTTACCGGAGGGCGGCGCAATTTCCCATGATGCGGCGCGCATTTATCCGCGCCCGAAGACCGGCTAGCCGATTGGCGGGTGGGTAGAGGGAAGCGATATCGGAAGATTCTGTAGGCTGTCATCCCCCGCGAAAGCGTGGACCCAGAAAAACAGTGGTAATACCTGGATGCCCGCTTTCGCGGAAATTCGTGGGGTGCGTCCCATATTCGATGGTGTGGGGCGCGTGGCGCACCCTACAAGGAAAGTGAAACCGCAGATAAACGCGGATTATGAACGATGAACGCGGATACGGGAGAACGTATTCGCGTCCTCTCTCATCCGCGTTTATCCGCGGTCGCCATCTGCGTGCATCTGCGGATTCAGTATTCGTCCAGGGAAGTTCCGAACAATTCAAAAAATGTAGGGTGCGTCCCACGCACCGTCTCTATTCAACGGTGTGGACATGGGCGACCTCCGCTTACCTATACGCGGCGAGCCACGTTCCAGATTCAGGACAGCTTCGGGTTCGCGGTAATCGCGCGGCGGATGGCGGCCAACGGCGCGTCCTTCTGATAGACGACGTCGCGCCGGGACACCGCAACACCCAACCGGCGCCACAAATCCGGCAAATCCACATCCACCGGGCGGTCTTTCATGCGCTCGTATTGCGGCACTAAAACGGAAACGCCGGTTGCCGCATCGCCCGCTTGGAAGGCTTTGGTAATGGGCCAGTGCACTTCCATATTCCCGCCCGCGGCGAGAATGCCGCGCAGCGCGTCTTGCAGCCCCTTGCGGTTGGCGGTCTGTTTGCGAATCTCCACGTCCGCGAGCAAACAGAAGAGCGCGCCGCCCCAATACGTGCGGCCCCACGTCGGCGTGTGGTCGAGCCCGTGATCGCCTGCTTGCGGCAAACCCTTCGGCAGACCATCGACCAAACCCGACCAGACTTCGTCTTCGTTCAGCTTCCCGGCCTGAACGCGCGCCACGCCTTCGACGTACGTCGCCAATCCTTCCTCGATCCAATGATGGCGTTCGTCCACGGACGGAAACGCGAGATGAACCATCTCGTGCACCAACACCCAATCGCGGATGAGATGCGCTTCTTCCGACAGCTCGCCGATTCGTAATTTAATCGCGGCGCCTCGAAATGCGTACGTCGTTCCCGATCGCACGCCCCGGCCCTCGATCGGTATGACGAGCAGACGCGCGGAGTCGACGGGAAACCGGCCGTAGTAAACCGCGACCGATTCGGCCGACGCGGCGATCCAATCGAGAATGCGTTTGCGCGACAACGCGAGTGGGCCGGGCGCGAAGGCGACTTTGATCGAGCCGCCTTTGACGGCCACGCTCGTGGCAGGCAACTCATCGAGGACGGTGTATGGCATCCCTCTGCCGAGGTAGCGAGCGGCATCGGCGGGCGGTTCTTCTGCGCCCGCGCTTCGACATCCGGCGAGCAAAGACAACCCGGCGAGTAACAGCATTCGCCGCGAGTAGCAGACCGCTTCGCCGCTGTCACCGCAATGAAACCGCGTCGGGCGAGGATTGCGATCGCCGTCGTTGCCAGGCGAATCGAGCCTTCCGGTAACTGAAATAGGCGAGGCGCTACGGTGGAATGTTCGTTTGATTGGCGGAGCCATGCACGACCTTAGAAAGAGCATACGACAAAAGTACATTCACGGCCCGGCGCGACTTGCCCTCGGTCCGGGAGCAAGTATTCTTAATATACAATTCAAAACGGATAACCGCTGAATTCTGATGCCGACGTCGCCCTCCAAGACTCTCAAGACCTTCCCGAACCCGGAACCGCAACGCGACTACATCATCGAGATCGAGGCGCCCGAGTTCACGTGCCTTTGTCCGAAAACCGGCCAGCCGGATTTCGCGACGCTGCGGCTCGAGTACATCGCCGACCGGCTGTGCCTCGAGCTCAAGTCGCTGAAGCTGTACATCTGGTCGTTCCGTAACGAGGGACACTTTCACGAAAAAGTAACGAACCTCATCTTGAACGACTTGGTGGCGGCGATACAGCCGCGTTACATGCGAGTTCGCGCCGCGTTCAACGTACGTGGCGGTCTACACACCACGGTGACGGCGGAGTACCGAAAATCCGGCTGGGAACCGTTGCACGCGCCGCTTCCGAATCTTCCGCGCGGTCGCCAACAAACTATTGCGGGGCCGGAAGCGGAAACGGCGGGCGCGCGTGCCGCGTCTACATCCGTTGCTTCATCGCCCGCGGGCGTTGAGCCCGCCGACACCGCACCGGTAGCTCGCGGATCGCGCTCGGATCGGTTTCGTATGCTGAAGCGTAATCGCGCCGCCGCAGCGGCGGCGGCCGCTTCCGCCACGGCGCCGCCGACCGCGCCACCTCCGCCGCCAGCGCCCGCACGCGACGTCTACATCGGCATCGATCTCGGCACCAGCGGCTGTCGCGTCGTTGCCATCGACGCCGCGGAGAAAGTGCTCGCTCAAGCCGAGTCGCCGCTACCGGCGCCGTTACGCTTCGAAGGCCAAGTCACGCAAGACCCGAACGAGTGGTGGAAGGCCGTCTCCGCCAGTCTCAAACAAGTTCTCAATGAAATCGACGCGCAACGCGTGCACCGCATCGGCGTCGCGGGCACATCGGGAACGCTGCTGCTGTGCGACAAGCACGGCGGCCCCGTGACGCCGGGACTGATGTACAACGATCGGCGCGCCGAAGCCGAAGCGGAACGGATCGCCGGCGTCGCCGACGATCGTTCGGCGGCGAACGACGTGTGCAGCAGCTTGGCGAAACTCTTGTGGCTGCACGGCAAGAAAAGCCAAGAGCGCGCCGCGTTCGCGCTGCATCAAGCCGATTGGATCGGCAACCGCTTGACCGGCGTTTACGGCCACAGCGATTATCATAATAGTCTCAAGCTCGGTTACGACCCCGCCGCATCGCGTTGGCCCGGTTGGTTCGCGGCGCTCGAAATCCAATCGTCGCTGCTGCCGGAAGTCCACACCCCCGGCGAGCCGATCGGAACCGTAAGCGCGGACATCGCGAACGCGTTCGGCCTCTCTGCGCAAACGGAGATCGTCGCCGGAACCACCGACGGCGTCGCCGCCTTCCTCGCCGCCGGCGCGAGCAAACCAGGCCACGGCGTCACCGTGCTCGGCAACACGCTCGTGATCAAACTCCTATCAGAAAAACAGATCGTGTCCCAAAAACACGGCGTCTACAGCCATCGCCTCGGACGCTACTGGCTCGCCGGCGGCGCCTCGAACAGCGGCGGCGCGGTGCTGCTGCAATTCTTCACCGTCGATCAACTACGCGAGATGACGCCGCTCCTCGATCCCGAGCGTTCCACCGAGCTGCACTATTATCCCCTCCCCGACGTCGGCGAGCGTTTCCCCATCAACGATCCGCACATGCCGCCGAAACTCGAACCGCTGCCGAGCGACAGCCTGATGTTCCTCCAAGGCATCCTCGAAGGCATCGCGCGCATCGAAGCACAAGGCTACAACGTGTTGCTCGAACTCGGCGCGCCGAAAATCACCGCGATATGGACGAGCGGCAGCGGCAGCCAAAATCCCGCCTGGACCAGCATCCGCGAACGCGTCCTCGGCGCGCGCCTCACGCCGGCGAAGTCGCACTCGCCGGCGGTAGGCGCGGCGATGTTGGCGGCGGGGGTTTTGCAGCGAGCGTTCGCGTGACGCCCTCTTGTCATTCCCGCGGAAGCGGGAATCCAGTTAGTACGTCGCGCGTCGCGCGCACTATCGATGTAATAAAGGGTCATCGCGTACTCGTGTGGGTAAAAACAGAGCGTGAACCTCGCTTCTGTCCTGTAATTCCCGGCGTAGAACGCATTTGACGTATCGCGGAGATTCGCCATGATGCTCCGATGCCTACTCTCAAACGTAAACATC
>JBGPKL010000020.1:0-54176 GCA_041485885.1 Sulfurifustaceae bacterium | reverse complement strand
GGCGTAGAGGGTTAAGCGGTCATCGGGGCTCGCGTGTTTCTCCAAGAGCGTTTGGATCTTGAAGGTTAAGATGCCGAAGAAAAGCGGCAGGAGCAGGCCGCCGATGAATAGGATGAGGAGGAGGTGGCGGTGGGAGAGGCACGCAACGCGTCCCTTTCGGATGCCCTCCGAAATTACGATAATATTCATAAGCCCTTACAATTCTAGACCATTGGCATACATGAGAAGAGATGACCGCAAAGCGAAGGTACGGCGGCTCGGCGCCTATCTGCCGGCGGACTTGAGAGCTGCCTTAAATCGCCGTGCAGACGAGGAGTTACGTCTGCGTCAAGCGTGGATATCCACGATTCCGGAACCGCTGGCGTCGCATGCGCGTCCGGTCCGTTACGCCGCCGGTCTACTGTTCGTCCACGCGGATACGCCGGCTTGGGCCGGTCGTCTGCGGCACCAGCAATCGACGTTCGTGGAGGCATTGCGGCGCGCGTCCGCACTACACGATTTGACCGATTTGCGGGTGCGAGTTGTTCCGCCGGATTCCAACGATGATTCGGCGCCGAGCGTACGTCGACCCAGTAGCAGGCTGTCGGCGAAGGCGGCGTTGGTCATTGAGGGTACAGCGAGCTCGGTTTCAGATCCCGATCTTAGGGCCGCGCTTAAGCGGTTGGCGCAACGCGATCCGTCCTCATCGTCGAAGCGCTAGCTCCAATGCAATCTCCTCGACTGACGCTTTTCCGCAGAGTCGCCATGCGCGCAGTTGTAGCGCTTGGTGTCACGACGTCGCTACTCATCGCGGCAGCGCGCGCAGCCGAGGAGCCGACGGCAGTGCGCGAGCTGACCGTGGCGGTCGTCGGCGACATCATGCTCGGCGGGACCGCCGCGCCCGAGCTCGCGCGCTACGGTTACGACTATCCCTTCGAACGAATCGGCAAGCTGCTGCGCGACGCCGATCTCGCGTTCGGCAATCTGGAAGGACCGCTCACGATCCGTGGCGAGGCGCAGCGCAAGCAGTACGTGTTTCGTTCGCCGCCCGATTTGGTGGCGCCGGCGCTGGCGCGCGCCGGGTTCGATATCGTGTCGCTCGCGAACAATCATTCCATGGATTACAGCGTGGAGGGACTGCGGGATACGATGCAAGCGCTGCAGAGCGCCGGTATCCGCCATGTGGGCGCGGGCGAAAATCTCGCCGCAGCGCGCCAGCCGGCGTTGCTCGAACGCGGCGGCGGACGAGTCGCGGTGCTGGCTTACTCGTTAACATTTCCGGAAGATTTTTGGGCGGAAGATCATCGGCCTGGAACGGCTTTCGGACACGAGGATCAGGTTCGCGCCGACGTCGCGAGCGCGCGTTCGAAGGCGGACATCGTGCTGGTGTCATTTCATTGGGGACAAGAGGGCAGCACCGAGCTGCGCGACTACCAGCGCAAGCTCGGACATGCGGCGATTGAGGCTGGCGCGGCGGCGGTGATCGGTCATCACCCGCATGTGTTGCAAGGCGTGGAGCGCTACCGCGGCGGCGTTATCTTGTATAGCCTTGGTAACTTCGTGTTCGGGTCCTACAGTCGCGACGCGACCCGTAGCGTCGTCGCGGTCTTGTCGTTTCGAGATGGACGTGTCCGTGAGGTGGCGTTCCATCCGATCAACGTGAAGAACGCCGACGTCGTGTTTCAGCCGTATCCGCTGAGCAGGTCGGCGGCCGATGAGGTCGTCGAGCAACTGCGGCGCATGTCGGAGCCCCTCGGAACGGCGATCGAGAATCGCAACGGCGTTGCGGTGCTCACTATGTTGCAGGATACGAAATGAGCATAGGTGAATGTCGCGGTTATGTGATTTAATGGCGCGCCCATGATTCGCCCGCTCGAGCTTTTCGTCGGCTTGCGCTATGTGCGCGCTCGCCGCCGCGATCATTTCATCTCGTTCATCTCGCTGATCTCGATCATCGGAATCTCGCTCGGCATCGCCGCGCTCATCACCGTGCTGTCGGTCATGAACGGATTCGGCAAGGAGTTGCGCTCGCGCATCCTGGGTGTCGCGTCGCACGTCATCGTTACCGACATCGACGGCCGCCTTACCGACTGGCGCACGGTGGCGGCGCGCACGCGCGCGAATACGCACGTGCTCGGCGACGCGCCGTACGTACTCGGGCAGGCGATGTTGGCGCGCGGCAAGGCCGTGAGCGGCGCGATCGTGCGCGGCATCCTGCCGGAAGAGGAACGCAACGTTTCGGAGATCGGCGATAAGATGGTGGAAGGCAGTCTCGCGGCGCTGAAGCCGGGGGAGTTCGGCGTCGTCGTAGGCAGCGTGCTCGCGTGGAAGCTCGACCTCACGCTCGGCTCGCCGGTATCGGTCGTCGTGCCGCAGGCTCAAGCGACGCCGGTCGGGTTGTTGCCTCGCTTCAAACGCTTCACCGTGGTCGGCATTTTCCGCATCGACATGTATGAATACGACAGCGGCATGGTGCTCATCCATCTCGATGACGCCGCGAAGCTTTATCAGCTTCCCGAAGGCAGCGTGACCGGATTGCGTCTAAAGATTGATGCGATCGACGACGCGCCCGCCGTCGCGGAGCAACTCTCGATCAGTCTCGGCCCCGAGTTCCGCGCGCGCGATTGGACACGCGAGCATGCGAACTTCTTCCGCGCGCTCAAGATGGAAAAGACGGTGATGTTCGTCATTCTGTTGCTCATCGTCACCGTCGCCATGTTCAATTTGATCTCCACGCTCGTCGTCATCGTCACGGAAAAGCAGTCCGATATCGCGATACTGCGCACGCTCGGGCTGAAGCCCCTTAGCGTCATGGGCGTTTTCATCGTACAGGGCGCGATCATCGGGTTCGTCGGCACGCTCGCGGGCACGGCGTTCGGCGTGCTGCTGGCCTACAACGTGGAGACGCTCGTGCGTCTGCTCGAGCAGTTGTTCCATACATCGTTCCTCGCGTCCGACGTTTATCTCATTAGCGAGCTGCCGTCCGATGTCCACTGGTCCGATATCGCGCTGATCGCCGGATCGTCGTTCGCGCTCGCGTTGCTCGCGACCATTTACCCGGCATGGCGGGCGTCGAAGATCCAACCCGCGGTGGCGTTGCGCTACGAATGACGACGAAAGAAAAAGACTACGTCCTTCGCGGAACCGGCCTGATCAAAAGCTTCGATGAGGGCATGTTCAACGTCACCGTGCTCAAAGGTGTGTACCTGCGCGTCACGCGCGGCGAGCAAGTCGCGATCATGGGCGCGTCGGGTTCCGGCAAGAGCACGTTGCTGCATCTGCTCGGCGGGCTCGAGCAGCCGACGGCGGGGCAGGTCGAGATCGATGGTCAGGATATCGGCGATCTCTCCGAAGCGGCGCGCGGCGTGTTTCGCAATCGCGCGCTCGGTTTCGTCTACCAATTCCACCACCTGCTTCCGGAGTTTACGGCCCTCGAGAACGTTGCGATGCCGTTACTGGTCCGGCGCGGATCGAGCAGCGAAGCGTTCGCCCAAGCCGAGGCCATGCTGGCGCGCGTCGGTCTCGACGACCGGTTGCAGCATCAGCCGGCGCAGCTCTCGGGCGGCGAGCGCCAGCGCGTGGCGCTCGCGCGCGCGCTGGTGACGCGGCCGCTCGTCGTGCTTGCCGACGAGCCGACCGGAAATCTCGATCGCGATACCGCGCAGACGGTATACGAGCTGATGCTCGAGCTGAACCGCGAGCTTCAAACAAGCTTCATTATCGCCACTCACGATCCAGCGATGGCGGAACGAATGGATCGTGTACTCAAGCTCGACGACGGTACCTTGCGCGCGGTCAACAGCTAGCATCATTCGCCGGCTCGCGCGTGCCGGTCGGCACCGTCTAAACTCTGTGCGAGACTCACCAGCGACAAGAATTCTCCGCGATAGCCGAACGGGTCTTTGCCACGCGCATCCTGTGCAAGCCTGAGCACATCGTCGTAGCGGAATTTGGAAGTGTATTTACCGCCGCGCAGCAGTTGCCCGAAGGCGGCGACGGCGGACGCAAAGCGAAAATCAATCGACGCTTGGTCCACGCCGCGTTTAATGTCGGCGGCCTTGATCGGTTGTTCGATGAGGACGCTCTGCTCGCCGTCGGGTAATTTGTAGCGCAGCCGCAACCAAGCCATCTCGTCCTTCTTGCCGTCGCTCGGTTTGTCCGCGGCGTAACGCAACGGCTCCAGGCGCCGACCGTTGCCGCCTGCGAGCGCGATTTCGTAAAGCGCGGTGACCGTATGGCCCGCGCCGATATCGCCGGCGTCGACTTTATCGTTATTGAAGTCCTCGCGCTGGAGCACGCGGTTTTCGTAACCGATCAATCGATACTCGGTGACCGCCGCTGGATTGAACTCGATTTGTATTTTCACGTCCTTGGCGATGGTTTGCAGCGTCGAGGACATCTCGTGCACCAGCACCTTGTGCGCCTCTTTGAGCGTGTCGATGTAGGCGTAGTTGCCGTTGCCGGCGTCGGCGAGTTGTTCCATCAGGCGCTCGTTGTAGTTGTCGACGCCGAAGCCGAGCGTGGTGAGCGAGATACCGGTCTTGCGCTTCTCCTCGATCAAATGTTTGAGCGCCTCGAAGCTCACCGTACCGACGTTGAAGTCGCCATCGGTCGCAAGCAACACACGGTTGATGCCATCCTTTATGTACGCTTGCTCCGCGACGGTGTAAGCGAGACGAATACCGGAAGCGCCGTTGGTCGAGCCGCCGGCGGTGAGGCCGTCAAGCGCTGCGAGAATTTTCGCCTTTTGATCGCCGGGGGTGGAATCGAGCACGACGCCGGACGCGCCGGCGTAAACCACGAGCGCCGCGCGATCCTGTGCCCGAAGTTTTTGCACCAGTAGTCGCAAGCCCGACTTCAGCAACGGTAAGCGCTCCGGCGGCATCATCGATCCCGAGACGTCGATCAGGAACACGAGGTTTGCCGGCGGCAGCTTATCCGGCGCGACGTCGTAGCCCTTGAGGCCGATGCGCAGCAAATGCGTGTCGCGATTCCACGGCGTCGGGGCGACTTCCAGGGTGATCGAGAACGGTCGGGATTTATCGGGCGGCGGCGCGTACTCATAGGAAAAATAGTTGATCATCTCCTCGACGCGTACGGCATCGCGCGCCGGCAGTCGGCCTTGGTTGAGAAACCGACGCACGTTCGCGTACGCACCGGTATCTACGTCGATGCTGAACGTCGACACCGGCGATTCGGCGGCGAGCTTTACCGGATTATCGTCATGGTGCCCGTAGCTCTCGCGATCCACCATTTCGCGCGAATACCGAAAGTCCGGGACACGCGGGCCGACGTCGTAAGCCGCGACGCTCGGCGCACGCATCGTGGCGACCGCCGCCGCGCGCTCCTGGTACGCTTCCGGAGCATGCGGAGTGGCGGCGTTGGTATGTCGTTCCGGCGCTTGCGCCGTTATGGATGCGATTTTCTCCTCCGTCGGCATCGGCGGTCCGTTGGTTTTGTCGGACGTGCAGGCGTACATCGCAATCGACAGCAGTACGACAACGGCGAGCTTAGGCGCGTGTATCGGTATCACGGTTTTTCTCCGAGTTGTTTATGGCCTTCATATGAACGCCGGACCGGAGGAATCGGGTTAACGTCTATCCATGGACACGCAAAAAAATACGTCTACCATACCCGCCGTTTAACCCGATTACGGGCCGCGCACGTTTAACGTATGGACGACTCCGCATCCGACGAGGACCTGATGTTGGGCTATGGGGCGGGCGATGCGCGCGCGTTCGAAATGCTTTACGAGCGCTACAAGGGACCGCTGTATCGTTACTTCGCGCGCATGGTGCGCCCGCCGGCGATCGCCGAAGAGTTGTTTCAGGACGTGTGGATGAATTTGATTCGCGCGCGCGACCAGTACCGAGTGCGTGCAAAGTTCGCCACCTGGTTCTATCGTCTGGCGCACAATCGGCTGATCGATCACTATCGGCGCGCGCCGCCGCCGCGCTCCCGCTGTCTTACGGCGATGTCGACAATGAATCGCTGATCGAGTCGGTGCCCGATGAAGTATTTCGCGAACCGGACGGCGAGCTGGAGCGCCGCCGCCTGAGCCGACGACTCGTCGAGTTACTGCTGGAACTGCCCGAGGCGCAGCGCGAAGTATTCTTGTTACGCGAGGAAGCGGGCATGTCACTGGATGAAATCGCCGCCGCTACCGGCGTGTCGCATGAAACCGCAAAGAGCCGTTTGCGCTATGCGCTCGCGAAGCTGCGGCGCGGCCTCGCGCCCGACACCGAGCCGAGTCGCGCACGTGCACAGGAAGGACGCTGACGATGACGACGCGCAGACGCGATAAGTCGCCCGACGATCGCTTGCCCGAGGAGCATGCGCTTTCGCGCGCCTATGACCGCGCGCCGCGAGAGGCGCCTCCGGCCGCTCTCGATCGAGCTATTCTCGCCGCCGCACGCGCGGCAGTGGCTGTGCCGCGCGGTCGCGCTTCCTTCGCGAAGCGCTGGGCGGTGCCGTTGTCGGTGGCCGCTGTGGCGGTCTTGAGCGTCACCGTGGTGTTGCGGCTGTCGGAGCAAGGCGCGCTTGAGCCGAGCCGAAAGTCAGCGGAGGTTGCGCCGGCGTCTCCTTCGGCGGCGCATGGCTTTTTAGGGCAAGGCACCGACGAGCTTGCGCAAATTCGCACGGACCCGAAGACGGCAGCGATGCCGGTACCGCCGAAGGGTACTCCGGCGAAGAAAGAACGTGCGCGCGAGCTCTCAGAATCTTTTGCTAAAGCCACACTCGAAACCGAACGGCGTGCTAATGCGGCGCCTTCGGCTCCCGCGACGAGAACGGGTGTCGTCGAAACCATGGCGAACGAAAAACCAACGCCGCTCGCTCCGGTGCCGCAGCAATCCGAGCGGCGGACGGAAGCGATGGATCGCGCGCCGGTGTCGGAACCTTTGCGCGCGAGCGTGGCGGCGCTGAAACAAGAGACGAAAGCGATCGGCGATCGGGCTGAGGTGATTTCGGTGAAGGCCAATGGGAACCCGGGCGCTTATGAATTCGTCGTCGGCATTCGTAGCCCCGATAGCGGCTGCGCACAATACGCCGATTGGTGGGAAGTGCTCGGCGTGGACGGCGGGTTTTTGTATCGGCAGGTGCTGGCGCACAGCCACGTGGGCGAACAACCGTTCGTGCGTGCGGGCGGGCCGGTGCCGATCGCGCGCGACACCGTCGTGTGGGTGCGCGCCCACATGAATAAAGCCGGTTACGGCGGCGCTGCTTTCAAGGGTTCCGTCGCAACCGGCTTCCGCGCTGCCAGCTTACCCGTCGATTTCGCCGCCGCGCTTGCGCAGCAGCCTCCATTGCCGGACGGCTGCGCTCAATGATGGCCGCTACGACCCCATCCGCTGCGTAGCGGCTCTGCGCGCGCGGCGCTTTTCCCACTCATGCAGCACGTACCAGCGCCATAACCAACGCATACCGTAGTAACCGATCAGCGCGAGACTTCCGCCGACGACGAAGCAGCCGAGCAGGAACGGCTCCCAAATTTGCAAAAATTCCTCGCCCAGCCAAGCGAACGAGATTTCAAAGTTCACCGGCTGTATGGGCCGGCGCAAAACCAGCGCGCCCACCGAGTAACAAAGCAAGAAGGCGGGCGCCATGGTCAGCGGATTCGTCAGCCACACGAGCACCAGTGTGACCGGCAGGTTGGCGCGCAAATAAAAGGCGAGGGCGGCGGCCGGTATGGTCTGGATCGGTATCGGCATGAACGCCATGAACAGCCCGAGCGCGAACGCTTTGGGTACGGAGTGACGGTTCAGGTGCCACAGATGCGGTTGCTGCAACCGCTCGCCGAGGAAGCGCAGATGTTTGTGCGCGCGGATTCGCTCCGCATCGGGTAAGAACCGGCGAATGAGTCGGCGGGCCATTGCCGGTCAGTGTATAGTCGGGCCGGTTAAAAACCACAATTAAGTACATCTCTTGTACGCGGCGGCGATCGCTTTCCTTGGCGGCGTGATGGTAGTGCAGCAACTGCCCGAGCTGCCGTCGCTCATGTGGGCGCTCGCGCTCGTTCCGGCGGCGGCGCTCGGGTTTTGGCATCCGCGCTGGCTGATCCTTTTCTTTTTCCTCGGTGGCTTCGTGTGGGCGAGTTTTCGCGCCGATGTCATTTTACAGCAGCGCCTGCCGGCGGAGCTCGAGGGCCGCGATCTCGTCGTCGAGGGTTATGTCGCCGATCTGCCTGAGCTGACGGAATACGGTGTGCGTTTTGTGCTCGATGTCGAGCGCGCGTATGTCGATGATGTGCCGGTTGTCGTACCGCCGCGCGTGCGCGTCACGGCGCACGAGCTGCGTCCGCACGCGGGCGATCATTGGCGGTTGAACGTGCGGTTGAAGCGTCCGCACGGATTGCAAAATCCGGGCGGCTTCGATTACGAGGCTTATCTCTTTCGCAATCGCATACGCGCGACCGGTTACGTGCGAGAGGAAGCCGCTGCACAACGTCTCGACGAAGGCAGCGGTCTTTATTCGATCAACCGCGCGCGCGAACAACTCGGGAGCCGCATGCAAGCGCTGATGCCGGAGCGCGCGCAGGCGGGGCTGATCGTCGCGCTCGCAAACGGTGACAGCTCCGGCGTCACCGACTCGCAATGGGAAACGCTGCGTGCTACCGGCACGCTGCATCTCGTCGCCATTTCGGGTTTGCATATCACACTGATCGCCGGGGTCGTCTTCTGGCTCGTACGCTTCTTATGGTCGCTGCCGGGCAGAACCGTGTTATGGCTGCCCGCGCAATTGGCCGGCGCGATCGGCGGCCTGATCGCGGCGTGCGGTTATGCGGCGCTCGCCGGCTTCGTCATCCCGACGCAGCGCGCGCTGATCATGCTCGCCGTGGCGATGGGCGCGGTGTTGCTGCGCCGGCGGGTGTCGCCCGTGCCGCTCCTCGCGATTGCGCTGCTGCTGGTGTTGCTGTTCGATCCGTTCGCCGTCATGGCGCCGGGGTTTTGGCTTTCGTACGCCGCGGTCGCGGTGATCGTTTATGTCATGCACGGCGAGCACAAGGACGCGCGGTGGTGGCAAAAATGGGGATATCTGCAAGTGGCGATCGCCGTCGGCATGCTTCCGCTCATGTTGTGGCTGTTCCAACGCATTTCGCTGGTCGCGCCCGTGGCGAATTTGCTCGCGGTGCCGGTGTTCGATCTGATCGTCGTTCCGTTGACGTTGCTCGGCGCGCTCGGCGTCACCATCGGCACGGACACGTTCGCGGGATGGATGTTCGCCGCCGGCGACGCGTTGCTCGGTTGGCTCTGGCGGGCGCTCGAATTTCTCGCGGCGCTCGACTACACGCAATGGACGCAGCATCGGCCGGCGGCATGGACGCTCGCCTGCGGGCTTGTGGGTGTGTTGCTGCTGCTCGCGCCACGCGGCTGGCCCGCTCGCACCGTCGGACTTGTGTGGCTGCTGCCGATGTTCCTGGTCCGTCCCGCTGCGCCGGGAGCGGGCGAGGTGTGGTTTACCTTGCTCGACGTGGGGCAGGGGCTCGCCGCCGTCGTTCGCACGGAGCATCACCTGTTGGTTTTCGACACCGGCTCGCGCTGGAGTGCTCGCTCCGACGCCGGCCGCGCCGTTGTCATCCCCTATTTGCGCGCCTATGGCATCGATCGCATCGATACGCTGCTTGTGAGCCACGGCGACAACGACCACGCCGGCGGCGCCGCATCGATATTAAATGCCGTTCGAGTCGAGCGTGTGCTGAGCGGGGCGCCGAAGGTCGCCGGCGAGCCGTGTCGCGCCGGGTTGGAGTGGCGCTGGGACGGCGTCGAGTTTTCGGTATTGAATCCCGCGCACGAGATTGGCAAGCACAACGACGCCTCGTGCGTGTTGCGAGTGCGCGGCGCGCACGGCGTCGTCCTGCTGCCGGCGGATATCGAGAAGGCGGCCGAGCGCGCGCTCGTCGCGCGGGAAGGCCGCGGCCTCGTCGCCGATATTCTGGTCGCGCCGCACCACGGCAGCCGGACGTCTTCGAGCGCGGATTTTCTCCAGACGGTGCACGCGCGCTACGTCGCGTTTCCGGTCGGCTATCGCAACCGCTATCGGCATCCGCATCCGGCGATCGTGGAGCGCCACCGCGCGCTCGGAAGCATACTGTACGACTCGCCCTCCGGCGGCGCGCTCGAGTTCCGTCTGCGCGAGACCGGCGTCGAAGTTTCGGCCTACCGATTGCAGCATCGGCGCTATTGGTTCGCGGACGCGGCGCCGCCTTGAGCTTTTCCCGGCGTCTGCTAAATTAGCCGCACTTTTTAATCCCCGAGCGAGTGCATGTTCGAATTGATCAAGACCGGCGGTTGGGCCATGTGGCCGCTCATTCTGTGTTCGGTCGCGGCCGTCGCCATTATCGGCGAGCGGTTCTGGTCGCTGCAGCGCAAGCACGTCTGTCCTCCGAATCTCGTGTCGCAAGTGCAGCAATGGCTCGTGCGAAACGAGCTCGACCCGTCCCGCATCGAACTCATTCGCACGAGCTCGCCGCTCGGCCGCGTGCTCGCGGCGGGCTTGGTCAATCGGCACCACGACCGAGAGATCGTCAAGGAGGCCATCGAGGACGCGGGCCGGCATGCGACGCCGGAGCTCGAGCGTTACCTGCGCACGCTTGGCACGATCGCCTCGATCGCGCCGTTTCTCGGGCTGCTCGGCACCGTGCTCGGCATGATCGAGATGTTCAGCGGCATCGGCGCGCGCGGCGTCGGGGATCCGTCCATCGTCGCGGGCGGCATTTCGCAGGCGCTGATCGCGACCGCGACCGGACTCACCGTGGCGATCCCGAGCGTGATGTTCTATCGTTTCTTTCGCGGCAAAGTGAACGAGCTGCTGCTCGACATGGAACAAGAGGCGCTCAAGTTGATCGAAGTTTTGCACGGCAAGCGCGAGCAGAACTGAGGCGGTTAACCCATGAACTTCCGACCGTCGCCCGATGAAGAGCCGGAGATCAATTTGATCCCGCTGATCGACGTGCTGTTGATGACGTTGATCTTTCTGATCGTCACCACCAGTTTTTCGCGCGAAGCGCAGTTGCAGGTGCGGTTGCCGGAAGCGGAGGCGGAATCGCAGCCCGATCCGACCGCGCTGCGCATCACCATCGACGTGCGCGGGCAGTACTACATCAACAACCAGCAATTG
This sequence comes from Sulfurifustaceae bacterium, assembly GCA_041485885.1. Lineage (GTDB taxonomy): Bacteria > Pseudomonadota > Gammaproteobacteria > Acidiferrobacterales > Sulfurifustaceae > JACQFZ01. The sequence continues at coordinate 43,082 of JBGPKL010000020.1, read as the reverse complement.
CTGAACGCGAGCGTCGAGGTATTGCGCAACGCCATGGCGCGCGAGTCGGGCGGCAACAAAGAACGGCTCATCGTGATCCAGGCCGACGCGAAGACCCCGCACGAAGCCGTGGTGCGCGTGATGGACGTCGCGCGCCGCCTCGGCATGACGCATCTCACCTTCGCCACGCAGCAGCCGGCGAGCGGGCCGGGTTCGTGAGCGCCGCAACGGCGCCGCCTAGCACGCTTCGCTCGGACATCGCGTTGTATCGCCGCGTACTCGCGTACGCGTGGCCGTATAGGTGGGTGGCGGCTGCGGCGGTTACCGGCATGATCATTCTGTCCGCTACGTCGGCGAGTTTCTCCGCGCTGGCGAAACCGCTGGTCGATCAAGGTCTCGTCGCGCGCGACCCAGCGACTATCCAGTATATGCCGCTGCTCATCGTCGGTATCTTCATCGTGCGCGCGCTCGGCAACTTTCTCGCGAATTACGGAAACACCTGGGTGGGCCGGCGTGTGACGTTCGACCTGCGGCAGCAGATGTTCGCTCGCCTCATGCGGCTGCCGAGCGGTTACTACGACGCGCATCCTTCCGCCGGGATGCTGGCGAAACTGATCTTCGACGTCGAGCAGGTCGGCGGCGCGATGACGGAAGCGACGATCACGTTAGTGCGCGACGGCTTTACCGTGATTTTTCTCGCGACATGGCTGCTTTATCTCAACTGGAAGCTGACGCTTGTCTTCGCCATCGTGCTACCGGTGTCGTCGTACGTCATGCGCGTCATGAGCCGGCGATTTCGTAAAACCGGCACCGCCATACAAGCGAGCATGGGCGAGATTTCGCAGGTGGCGCAAGAAGCGACGGCAGGGCAGCGGATCGTGAAGGCCTTCAATGCGCAGGACGCGGAAGCGGGCGTGTTCCGGCGTGCGAACGAGCACAACCGCAAGCAAATATTAAAGCGAGCCGCGGTTTCTTCCATCGGTGTGAGTCTGCTGCAGATCCTCGCCGCGACCGCGTTCGCGTTCGTGATTTACATCGCGTTTCGGGTCGGCATGACGGCGGGAGAATTCACCTCCTATTTGTCGGCGGTCATATTATTGATGGCGCCGACGAAGGGGCTCGCGAAGATAAATGAAATTCTCCAGACCGCGCTCGCGGCCGCGCAAAGCGTCTTCGGGCTAATCGACGAGGCGGCCGAAGTAGACACGGGCACGAGGCGGCTCGATCACGTGGTTGGGCGCATCGAATACCGCAACGTCGGCTTCCACTATCCGAGTGCGGAGCTACCGGCGCTCACTGACGTTGATTTGACGATCGAACCCGGTCAGACGCTCGCGCTTGTCGGTACGTCGGGCAGCGGCAAGACGACGATCGCCAATCTGCTCCCGCGGTTCTACCGCGTTACCGAAGGCGAAATACGGATCGATGGCATCAACGTGAACGATCTCGTGCTCGCCAACTTGCGCTCCCACATCGCGATCGTCGGACAGGAGACCCTGCTGTTCGACGATACGATTCGCAACAACATCGCCTACGGCGACGTCGGCGATGTCGACGAGGTGCGTTTGGAAGAAGCCGCGGCGTCGGCCTATGTGTTCGAGTTCGCGCGGCGTTTTCCCGAGGGATTGAATACGCGGGTCGGCGAGCGCGGCGCGCGCTTGTCCGGCGGCCAGCGCCAGCGCGTCGCGATCGCGCGGGCGCTGTACAAGAACGCGCCGATCCTCGTGCTCGACGAAGCGACCTCCGCGCTCGACACCGAATCGGAGCGCTATGTCCAGGCGGCGATGCAGAAGCTGCGCGAGAACCGCACGACGTTGGTGATCGCGCATCGTCTCTCGACCGTCGAGCGCGCGGATCGCATCATCGTGTTGGCGCGTGGTCGTGTCGCGGAATCGGGCACCCACGACGAGCTTCTACGGCGTAACGGCGCCTACGCGGCGCTGTACCGGCAACAATTCGCGGAGACCGAGGTGGTAGGGAGCCAGGACACGTGACGCAAAGTTTTAAGTTTTGTCGAAACCGCAGATAAACGCGGATGAACGCAGATGAACAAACCCACAAGAGAAGAAAGGTTCATGAACTTTTATCTGCGTGTATCTGCGTTCATCTGCGGTTCCGAAATCCTCCATAGATCTACCGTACGCCGGCATGCGCTGGATTGAGCGCCAATGGCAGGAGCGTACCTTTTCAAGCTCTTTGTTGTTGCCGCTTTCTGTGCTCTATTGCGGTTTCGCCGCTTTCAACCGGCAGCTATACGAGCGCGGCTGGCGGCGCGCGATTAAACTTCCCGTTCCCGTCATCGTTGTCGGCAACATCACGGTCGGCGGCACGGGCAAAACGCCGCTGGTGCTCTGGGTCGTGCGCCATCTGAAAGAGCGGGGCTGGCGGCCGGGAATCGTCACGCGCGGCTATCGCGGGCGCGCCCGTACCTGGCCGCAAATAGTGACGGCGGATTCGGATCCCGATCTGGTCGGCGATGAACCGGTGTTGCTGGCGCGCCGCGCGGACGTGCTCGTCGTCGCCGATCCCGATCGTCCGCGCGCGGTCGAACGCCTAATCGCGGGCGGTTGCGATATCGCGGTGAGCGACGACGGTCTGCAGCACTATCGGCTGCAACGTGACATCGAGGTCGCGGTGGTGGACGGCGAGCGGCGTTTCGGCAACGGTCGCTGCTTGCCGGCCGGACCGTTGCGCGAGCGGCCATCGCGCTTGGAGGAAGTCGACGCTTGTGTCGTTCACGGTAAGGCGGGCGCCGGTGAGTGGTCCATGGCGCTCGTGCCCGTATCGTTTCGTCGTGTCGGAGACTCGCGGGTGGGCGCGCCGCTCGACGCATTCAGCGGCCGGACCGTCCACGCGGTCGCGGGCATCGGCCGTCCAGCGAGATTCTTCGTGTCGTTGCGTGCGCTCGGTGTCCGGGTAATCGAGCATCCGTTCGCGGATCATCATCGCTTTCGGGCGCCGGACGTTCGCTTTCCGGACGGTTACGACGTCATCATGACTGAGAAAGATGCGGTAAAATGTGAACCCTTCACCACGGAACATCTGTGGTATCTCGCCGTTGACGCGCATATGAGCGCGGGCTTCGGCGAATGGCTGCAAGCTCGATTGGGGAAAAAGTCCGATGGATAAAAAACTGCTGGACATACTCGTCTGTCCGATCTGCAAGGGAACGCTGGTGTACGACAAGGCCAAGGCGGAACTGGTGTGCCGCGCGGACCGGCTGGCGTATCCGATCCGCGACGATATTCCGGTCATGCTGGAGGACGAGGCGAGGCGCGTGCCGGACGAGGAGTTGGCGAAGTAACCGCGCGCCGCTTCGATCGCAATGCACATCGTCATCCCGGCGCGTTATCGCTCGACTCGGCTGCCCGGCAAGGCGCTCGCCGATGTCGCGGGCAAAACGCTGCTCGAACGTGTCTACGAGCGCGCGCGCGAGAGCGGCGCGCACAGCATCACGATTGCGACCGATGACGAGCGCATCCGCGCGGTGGCGCAGCGTTTCGGCGCGAGCGTGTGCATGACGTCAGACGCACATCCGTCCGGAACCGACCGTATCGGCGAAGCGATCGCGAAGCTCGGGATCGGGCCGGAGGAGATCGTCGTGAACCTTCAGGGAGATGAACCGCTCGTGCCGCCGGCCCTGATTCGGCGAGTAGTGGAGACGCTGGTGAGCCATCGCGACGCTTCCGTCGCGACCGCGTGTCACCCGATCGCCGACGTCGAAACCCTTACCAACCCGAACGCCGTCAAGGTCGTGTGCGACAGCAACGGCTACGCGCTTTATTTCAGCCGCGCGCCGATCCCGTGGCCGCGCGATCGCATGGCGCAGGCGTCGCCGTCGCGAGCGCCGATCTGCGCGTTCCACCACGTCGGACTATTTGCCTATCGGGCCGGGTTCGTCGCGCGCTATTGCGCGTGGCGGCCGTGTCCGCCCGAAGAGGCCGAGCAACTCGAACAGTTGCGCGTGCTTTGGTACGGCGAGCGCATCGCGGTATGCGTGACGGAGGATGCGCTGCCGAACGGCGTCGATACGCCGGAAGATCTCGAACGCGTGCGCGCGCATTTTTTGGAAAAAGTGGGAACCGCAGATAAACGCGGATGAACGCAGATGAAAAAACAGAAAAGGTTTTCTTCTTTATTCATCCGCGTTTATCCGCGGTTTCAAGGTTTTCATCTGATCTAGTGGACCGATGAAAATCGACAAGCGTCCGGAAAGCGTGAAAGTGCTCTTCGTGTGCATGGGGAACATCTGCCGTTCGCCGATGGCGGAGGGCGTGTTCCGACGACATATCGAAACGGCCGGGTATGCGGATCGTGTCGAGATCGACTCCGCCGGAACGCACGCGTATCACGTGGGCGAGCCGCCGGACGAGCGCGCCCAGGCGGCGACGGCGCGCCGCGGCATCGACATCAGCGGGCTGCGCGGGCGGCAGGCGGTGGCGGAAGATCTGGCGTGCTTCGACTACGTGCTCGCGATGGATCACGAGAACGAGGCGCATCTGCGCGCGCTCTGCCCGGAAGGACACGAGCACAAAGTCCGGCTTTTCCTGCAGTATGCATCGCGCTTCCGCGAGCGCGTGGTACCCGATCCTTACTATGGCGGGATGAGCGGGTTCGACCGTGTGCTCGATCTCATCGACGACGCGGCCGAAGGATTGCTTGCGGAGATTCGCCGACGCGTCAAATCCTAAATAATCGCATCAGCGAACCAATTCCCCCTCTCCGAGTGAACGAGATCGCGCGTAGCGCGCACTTTGTTTACTTGCGCTACTCCGTCTTGACGCGATCCGGATCCTCGACAGGCTCGTGCCGCGTTTCGACTTGAACTAGCGGCACGGACGGCTCGGAATGCACCGGGGTCGGCGCGGGCGCTTGATGCTCCGGGGCGGACACCGTTTCGGGTGGACTCGACGTCGTCTCGGCCACGACGCGCGGCTCGTCGTGCTCCCGCTCGTGTCCGTTGTCACCGGTAGGCGCCGGCGGTCGGTTCGGTGGCGGATTGCCTGACTCGCGAGGCGATTGGTTCGCCGAGCTCTCCGACCTTTCGGATCTATCGGAATGTTGGCGGGGCTCCTGATTGTGACCGCCGCGACCGCGCCGGCCCCTTCGGCCGCGCCGGCGACTGCTATCCTGGTGTTCGCCCCGTTCCCCTTGGCCGCTCCCTTCCGCTTGATTTCCCTGCGCGCGCGGCGGCTGCGGCGGACGCGGCTGTGCTTTCACATTCTCTGGGGGACTCGAACCCATCGGTCGTGGAGCGCGTTGCGCATGGCGCGGCGGGCGCTGGTCGCGGTGTCCGTGATGTCGCATCGGGGGGCGCTGTTCCTTTTGCGCGACCGGCGCGGGCCGCGGCGGTGTCGCCGCCTCGGCGGAAAATATTTTCGTCATCAATCGTTTCAGAAAACCAGGCGGCTTGGGACGCACGGGCGGCGCCATCGAGTGCGTGAGCGGGCCGATCACCGGCGTCTCCGCGATCGGCACAACCCGACCCGGCGCTTCTCCTTCCTCTTCTTCGACGATCTCGATCTCGTAGCTCGGGATGTCCGATTCGGATTCGTATTCCTCCATCCGCAACCGGCGAATGTGATAGTGCGGCGTATCGAGGCTCTCATCGGGGATGATCATGATCGGCGTGCCGATGCGCGACTCGATGCCGTTGATCTCGATGCGTTTCTCGTTCAGAAGAAAAGTCGCCGTGTCGATCGGCAGATGCACGTGCACCGCGGCGGTGTTTTCCTTCATCGCCTCTTCTTGAAGCATACGCAGAACCGAAAGGGCGGAAGACTGCACCGAGCGGATATGACCGTTGCCGCTGCAGCGCGGGCAGACGAGGCTCGACGATTCGCCGAGCGACGGCCGCAGCCGTTGGCGCGACATTTCGAGAAGACCGAAACGCGAGATGCGCCCGACTTGCACACGCGCGCGATCTACTTTGAGAGCCTCGATCAGGCAGTTCTCCACTTGTCGCTGATGATGCATCGGCGTCATGTCGATGAAGTCGATCACGATCAGGCCGCCCAAGTCGCGCAGGCGCAGCTGGCGGGCGATTTCTTCCGCCGCTTCGAGATTGGTGTTGAGCGCGGTCTCCTCGATGTCCGCACCCTTGGTCGCGCGCGCGGAGTTGATGTCGATGGTGACGAGCGCCTCGGTCTTGTCGAACACGATCGAGCCGCCGGCTTCCAGGCGCACTTCGCGCGAGAACGCCGACTCGATCTGGTGCTCGATTTGATAGCGCGAGAAAAGCGGAACCTCGTCCTTGTACAGCTTCAGCCGCTCCAGCCATTGCGGCGCCACCTGTTGCATGAACTTCTTCATGCGCTCGTGGATCTCGGGGTTGTCGACCAGCACTTCGCCGATATCCTGCCGCAAGTAGTCGCGCGTCGCGCGCACCACCAGATTGCTCTCTTGGTAAATCAAGAACGATGCAGGTCGCTCGGTGGACGCTTTACTGATGGCGTCCCACAAGTGGATCAGGTAGTCGAGATCCCACTGCAACTCTTCGGCCGTGCGTCCGATGCCGGCGGTACGAGCAATCAGCGAGTAATCGTCCGGTATCTTGAGCTGAGCCATCGCTTCGCGCAGCTCCGCGCGTTCCTCGCCTTCTATACGCCTAGAGATACCGCCACCCTTGGGGTTATTCGGCATGAGGACCAAATAGCGCCCGGCGAGGCTGATGAACGTGGTCAGCGCGGCGCCCTTGGTGCCGCGTTCCTCTTTATCGACTTGTACGACCAGTTCCTGCCCTTCCTTGATAACGTCTTTGATGCGGACCTGACCGAGGGGCGTTCTCTCGTCGTACCCGGTGAAGTAGGCGCGGGAAATCTCCTTGAGCGGAAGAAAACCCTGCCGCTCGGTCCCGTAATCGACGAACGCTGCTTCGAGACTCGGCTCGACGCGGGTCACGCGGCCCTTATAAATGTTGCCCTTCTTGAGCTGGTAGGTGGAGGACTCGATGTCGAGGTCGAGGAGCTTTTGACCGTCGACGATAGCCAACCGCAACTCTTCGGGATGAGTTGCATTAAACAGTATTCTTTTCATTGTAAAATCCCCGACGCTTCGGGGTTCGCCACGAGCAGGCTGCGTAAGTGCACGGTGCACCCCACGCGAGAAAGCAGCACGACGTCAGCAGTGACGGGCGCTTGAACCTGCCGGTGCGACTAAAGCCCGTTGGCGTCTTAATCGCTGTGCATCCCTACTAAAGGGGTGAGGGATACGAAACCCTTGTGTTACCCCGGCAGGCTTTGCTCGAAAGCGCCACGGCGCGGCGGCCTGGCTTACCGGGCGGTACCGGACGGATTTGCCCGGTACGCTGAACATTCTTTCCGACGCGAGGGGAAGGCTTTCGGCCGGCCCAGCGCGCCGCGTGAAATATATACAACTCGTGCACTATATCAACGAACCCTAGCAGCGGCAATTAGCAGCGGCAAGCAATGACGAAAACAATTCCTCCGTCCAAGGAAGGCGTGCGCTATGTCGAAATAGACGAATCCCGCGAAGGACAGCGCCTCGATAATTTTCTAATAGGCCAGCTGAAGGGCGTACCCAAGAGCCATATTTATCGGGTGCTGCGACGCGGCGAGGTGCGCGTCAATAGCGGGCGGGTCTCGGCCGACTATCGATTACAAAGCGGAGATCGGGTGCGGATTCCACCGATCAGACAGGGGGAACCGCCGAAATCGGTAAATGCGGACCGATTCGCGTGGTTGCGCGAGCGAGTGCTGTATGAGGACGCTGAATTGCTCGTGTTGGACAAGCCTGCCGGGTTGGCGGTGCACGGCGGAAGCGGGGTAGCCGTCGGCGTCATCGAGGCGCTGCGACAATTGCGCCCGGAGTCGCCGATGTTGGATCTGGCACATCGCCTGGACCGAGACACGTCCGGCTGTTTGTTGATCGCCAAGCGCCGTTCGGCGCTGGTGGCGCTGCACGCGATGTTGCGCGAGGGAAACGTCGAGAAATGTTACATCGCGTTGGTTCGCGGCCGGTGGCGGGGCGGACGGCGGCGGATCAGCGCGCCCCTCCAAGGTGACCGCGTGAAAGGTGGCGAACGGCGCGTAACGACGGCTGCAGAGGGCAGAGCGGCGGAAAGCGATTTTGATCCGCAGGGTTTCTACGGCGCGGCAACCCTGATGGAAGTGCGGCTGCATACCGGGCGCATGCACCAGGCGCGCGTGCACGCGGTGTTTGCCGGCCATCCGATCGCCGGCGACGACAAGTACGGTGAACGAGACTTTAATCGGGAGTTGCGGTCGGTGGGCTTGCGCCGCCTGTTCTTGCACGCCGCGCGACTGCGATTCGCGCATCCGGCGAGCGGCGCTAAAATCGACGTGGTATCACCTTTGCCGCCCGAGTTGGCGGCCGTGCTGGAGCGGCTACGTGACGAAACCGCGCTATGAGCTGATTATTTTCGATTGGGACGGCACGCTGATGGATTCGGCGGCGAAAATCGTGCGCTGTTTTCAATCGGCGGCACGCGACGCGGGCGTCGCCGTTCCACCCGATCAGGAGATACGCAATATCATCGGCCTAGGCCTGAAGGAATCGCTCGATGCGCTGCTCCCGTCCGCGGACGAAACCACGCGGCTACACGTCGTCGAGTGCTATCGCCGCCATTTTATCCACCTCGATACGACCCATACGCCTTTGTTTCCCGGCGTGATAGAGGGACTCAGTGCGTTGAGCGAATCGGGCTTCCGCCTCGCGATCGCGACCGGCAAGGCCCGGCGCGGACTCGACCGCGTGCTGCGCGACAGCGCTGTTTCGCATTATTTCTGCGCGACGCGTTGTGCTGACGAAGCGCAGTCCAAACCGCATCCGCAGATGCTGTACGATTTGCTCGGATTCACCGACGTTATCCCCGATCGGGCGCTGATGGTGGGAGACACGACGTACGATTTGCAAATGGCGTTCGCCGCCGCCATGGGAAGCGTCGCGGTAACCTACGGCGCGCACGAACGCGAACGGCTGCTGCTGCATTCGCCGCTCGCGTGCGTCGATTCCTTTACCAGTGTGTGCCAATGGTTGAAAGCGACGGCCTGATTTGCGCGAGCACCGCGTTGGTCGACGGCGGTGACGGCGTGCGCTTCACGGTTAGACAAGACGACGGCGCCGCGCTTCCCGCATTTGCAATACGCCACCGGCGCGAAGTCCATGCCTATGCCAATCGTTGCGCCCATCGCGGCGTCGAGCTCGACTGGGAGCCGGGCCGCTTCTTCGATCGCGAGCGGCAGTATTTGATTTGCGCCACGCACGGCGCGCTTTATGCGCCTGCCACCGGTGCGTGCAGGGGCGGTCCGTGCGGCGGGGGACTGGTCAAGCTGGCGGTAATCGAGAAGAATAACGTCGTCTACTTAGTCCGACAGGCTTCCACCGATGAAGAACAGCGACAGCAACGATGATGCTCCTCCGGCGCGCAGCGAGCGGCGCAAACCCGGCTGGGAGCGCGACTTACTCGAGCGCTTGGCGCTCGCATCGCTGACCGAGCAACGACGGGCGCGCCGTTGGGGCATTTTCTTCAAGCTCTTTTTCGCGGCTTATCTTTCGTTGGTGCTGCTATTGATCGCCGGCGAGGGACTTACGAGTCGCGGTCTCGGGTCGCGCCATACGGCGCTCGTCGATCTCGAGGGCGCGATCGCGGCCGACAGCACTGCCAGCGCGGACAACGTGATCGCCGGATTGCGCGGCGCGTTCGAAGACACCTCCACGGTCGGTGTGATCGTGCGGGCGAATAGTCCCGGCGGCAGCCCGGTGCAGGCCGGTTACATCTACGAAGAGATCAAGCGGTTGCGCGCGAAGTATCCGAAGACGCCGTTGTACGGCGTCGTGACGGACGTCTGCGCTTCCGGCTGTTATTACGCGCTCGCGGCGGCAGACAAGATTTATGCCGATCGCGCGAGCGTGGTCGGATCGATCGGCGTGTTGATGAACGGATTCGGCTTCGTTGACGCAATGAAGAAGCTCGGCGTCGAGCGCCGGTTGATGACCGCGGGCGACCACAAGGCCATTCTCGATCCGTTCTCGCCGCAGAGCGCGTTCGATAAAAAATACGCGCAAGAGTTGCTGAATCGAATACACCAGCAGTTCATCGCGCGCGTGCGGGACGGGCGCGGACAACAGCTGAAGGAGACGAAAGATATTTTTTCGGGTTTGTTCTGGACCGGCGAGGACGCGCTGAGGCTCGGGTTGATCGATGAGCTCGGGAACGCGAGCTTCGTCGCGCGCGAAGTGATTGGCGCGGAGGATATCGTCGACTTCACTCAACACGAGGGATTGTTCGACCGTTTCGCTCACCGCGTCGGCGCGACGATGGCGCAAATGCTGAGCAACGAGATCTTGAGCCGCGCGCCGAAGCTGCGTTGATAGGCGGCAAGCGGTGTTGTGCCGTGCTAAACAACACGTACGCCTTCGTTCTCGAGCATTCGCACCAAGCGAATCAGCGGAAGCCCGACTAAAGCGTTCGGATCGTCTCCCTCGAAACGATCGAGCAGCGCGATACCCAAACCTTCGGATTTGACGCTGCCCGCGCAGTCGTACGGTTTCTCGGCGCGCAAATAGTTGTCGATCTGCGCGTCCGTCAATTCGCGAAATTGGATGCCGTACGGAACTACCTCGCTCTGCAACCGTCCGGTCGCCGCGTTTAGTAACGCGAGTCCCGTGTACAGCATCACTTTGCGGCCCGACGCCGCACGCAGTTGTTTGGCCGCGTCGGCGTGGCCTCTGGGTTTGCCGACGATCGCGCCGTCATAAACGGCGACCTGATCCGAGCCGATGATAAGCGCATGCGATCGCTGCGCCGACACCGCCCGCGCTTTAGCCACGGCCAATCGCTCGACCAACGCGGTCGGCGATTCACCGGGCTTCGCTGTTTCGTCCACATCTGGAGCGACGCTCTCGAACGGCAGACGCAGACGGGCCAGCAACTCCCGTCGAACCGGCGACGATGAAGCGAGAATCAAGCTCGGCATAAGAGAATGTTTCAAAACGTGCTACCTGTGGCAATCTTGCCCGTCGAGCGGATCGAAAGCAAAGCGCGAACAAGCAAGACCGTTGTTTTGACACATTTTACGCGCGACTATATGATGCGCCCCTGATGTTCGGCGGTTGGTCTACGACAATCGATCCGATTCAGCTTGCCGATAAGGGAGCGCGCCTTACGGGCGAGATCCCGCTGAAAGGCATGCGGCGGCTGGTCGAGATGTGCCGCGACGAGCGGGGCACGGTGATCGTGGACCTGCATTTCGAGCGTGATCCGAGCGATGGGTTGCGCGTCATGCGTGGCCGAGTCGACGCGCGTGTCGGCTTAACCTGTCAGCGTTGCATGGGCCGTCTCGACGTCGAACTGCACACCGAGCCGCGCCTGTCGCTGCTCAAGCGTGGCGAGCGCGAGGATTTATTGGAGACGGGCGATGCGTTGCTGGTCGAGCACCCGATGCCGCTCGGTCTGCTGATCGAGGACGAACTGCTGCTCGAGATGCCGATGGTGCCGATGCATCCCGCCGATCAATGTCCGGCGCCGCGGGGAGCGATGGTGGACGAGGCGAAGAAAAAGGAAGCGGCGCGACCCAATCCGTTCTCTATCTTGGAAAAGTTAAAGCACACGGATCGTTGAGTGAATCATTGAGGACTTCTTATGGCAGTTCAGAAAAGCCGAGTACCGCCTTCCCGGCGCGGCATGCGACGCTCGCATGACAAGCTCACTAAGGCGACGCTCGCGATCGACAAGACGAGCGGCGAGTCCCACCGGCGCCATCACATCACTCGCGACGGTTACTATCGCGGGCGCAAGGTCGTCGAGCGCAACGAAAGTTCCGGCGAGTAGCAACCCCACTGACGAAGCGGAGATGATGCCTTGATCACCATTGCCGTCGATGCGATGGGGGGTGATCATGGCCCGTCCGTTACGGTTCCGGCGGCGCTCGCGGCGCTCGCGACGGAGCCGGATGTCCGGTTGATATTGGTTGGACGCCGCGATCGCTTGCTCGAAGAGCTCGCGCGGCGAGAAGCGAGCGAGGACGAGCGTTTGGCCGTGCATCACGCGCCCGAGGTCGTCGAAATGGACGAACCGCCGGCGCAGGCGTTGCGCGGCAAAAAAGCGTCGTCGATGCGCCTCGCGATCGAGCTGGTGAAGCAGGGCGAGGCGAAAGCCGCGGTGTCGGCCGGCAACACCGGGGCGCTCATGGCCACCGCGCGATTCGTGCTGAAGACGCTCCCCGGAATCGATCGTCCCGCTATCGTCAAGACGTTACCCGCGCTCAAAGGCCACACGCACGTGCTCGATCTGGGCGCGAACGTCGACTGTACGCCGGAGCAATTGGTCCAGTTTGCGATCATGGGATCGATCCTCGTCACCGCCGTCGAGGGTAAACCGCGCCCGCGCGTCGGCCTGCTGAACGTCGGATCGGAAGACATCAAGGGTAATGACGTCGTCAAGAAAGCGGCCGAGCTGCTGCGCGCGTGCAACGTGTACTACGTCGGCTACGTCGAGGGCGACGCGATTTACTCCGGGGAACTCGACGTCATCGTGTGCGACGGATTCGTCGGTAATGTCGCGCTCAAAACGATCGAGGGTTTCGCGCGCATGACGTCGGATCTCATGCGCGATGAATTCCTGCGCAATTGGCACACCCGTTTGACCGGTTGGATCGCAACGCCGGTTTTGCGTGCGTTCCGCGAACGACTCGATCCGCGTCGGCACAACGGGGCGACGTTGCTCGGACTAAACGGAACCGTGATCAAGAGCCACGGCGGCGCGGATATTTTCGCGTTCGAGTGCGCCATCCTCGAAGCCCTTTCCGAAGCGCGGCACCACGTCCCCGAACGCATCGGCGGCGAGTTGCTCGGCATGCTCGGCACCGGGCAGGTGGCATGAAGTACTCGCGCATCGTCGGCACCGGCAGCTATCTTCCGGCTACGATCCTTACGAATGCCGACCTCGAAAAGAAGGTCGCGACGTCGGATCAGTGGATCGTCGAGCGCACCGGGATCCGCGAGCGCCGCGTCGCCGCGCCGGAGGAAACCAGCTGCACCATGGCCGTCGAAGCGTCGCGTCAAGCGCTCGCGGCGGCTGGTGTCCGCGCCGAGGATATCGATCTCATCATCGTTGCCACGACCACGCCGGACTTGGTCTTCCCCGCGACCGCGTGTTTGCTCCAGGAACGTCTGGGCATACACGGGTGCGCCGCGTTCGACGTGCAAGCGGTGTGCACCGGCTTCGTGTACGCGCTTGCCATCGCGGATAAATTTATCCGAACGGATTCCGCGCGTCGCGCGTTGATCGTCGGCACCGAGACATTCACGCGAATTCTCGATTGGACCGATCGTGGCACTTGCGTCCTATTCGGCGACGGCGCCGGCGCGGTGGTGGTGACGCCGTCCGATACTCCGGGAATCCTTTCCTCGCATCTTCATGCAGACGGGCAGTACAAGGATCTCCTGTGCGTGCCGTCCGGTGTCTCGGTGGGTTACGACAAGATGACCGCCGGCCAAGCATATGTACGGATGGCGGGCAGCGAGGTCTTCAAGATCGCCGTCAATGTGCTCAGTCAGGTGGTCGATGAAGCGCTCGAGGCGAACGACATGCAGCGCTCCGACATCGATTGGCTGGTGCCGCATCAAGCGAACATCCGCATCATCACGGCGACCGCGAAGAAGCTGGGTCTTCCGATGGAGAAGGTAATCGTGACGGTGGACCGCCACGGTAATACCTCGGCCGCGTCCATCCCTCTGGCGCTGGATGAGGCGGTGCGCGATGGACGCATCAAGCGGGATGACCTCGTGCTGATGGAAGGCGTGGGCGGCGGCTTTACGTGGGGCTCCGTGCTTTTGAAGTACTGACCCGACAAGTCTCGCCGGATTCACATGACCATCGCATTCGTATTTCCGGGACAAGGCTCACAGTCCGTCGGCATGTTGCGCGAGCTGGCCGACGAATGCGCGGAAATAGGGCAGACGTTCGCCGAGGCGTCGGCGGCGCTGGGCTACGATTTGTGGTCGGTGGCGTCGAATGGACCCGAAGAGCGTTTGGGACTGACCGAAATAACGCAACCCGTTATGTTTACCGCCGGTGTCGCGGTCTGGCGTGTTTGGCGCGCGCGCGACGGGGCATCGCCGGCGACAATGGCCGGACATAGTCTCGGCGAATACACGGCGCTTGCTTGCGCGGGGGCGCTGGATTTCATCGATGGCGTGCGCTTGATTGCCGATCGCGCGCGCTATATGCAGGAAGCCGTGCCGCCCGGACACGGTGCGATGGCGGCGGTACTCGGGCTTTCGGACGATGAGGTTCGAGCACTCTGTAGAGACGCCGCGCACGGCGAAGTGCTCGAGCCGGTAAATTTTAATTCGCCGGCACAAGTCGTTATCGCCGGAACCGCAGGCGCCGTCGCGCGCGCCATAGAGCTGGCAAAGACTGCCGGCGCCAAGCGCGCTGTTGCTCTCTCCGTGAGCATACCGGCGCATTCTTCTTTGATGGCGCCTGCCGCGACGCGACTGGCGGAACGCCTACGCGCGGTTAGTCTGCGCGTACCGCGTATACCGGTTATACATAACGCACACGTACGCACCGCCGCGGATCCGGACGCCATTCGCGAGGCACTGATACGTCAACTGGCGTCTCCGGTTCGATGGGTCGAGACGATCGAGAAGATGGTAAGTGACGGCGTCCGAACATTGATTGAGTGCGGGCCGGGAAAGGTTCTGACGGGTCTCAACAAACGCATCGCGCGCGACGCGGAATGTCTCGCGATCAATGATCCGCCGACGCTGCACGAGGCCTTGCGCCGCACCGGCCAATCCGCGCCGGAAGGAGGGAGATGACGATGTCGCTGCCCAACGAGATAGCGCTCGTAACAGGTGCCAGTCGCGGTTTGGGACACGCCATCGCGCTGGAGCTTGGCCGGCAGGGCGCGTGCGTCGTCGGGACAGCTACATCAACCGATGGAGCAGAAAAAATAGACAAGTCTTTGAGAGAAAGTGATATAAAAGGGATGGGCAGAGTCCTGGACGTGACAAGTGGCGCCGCGGTCGATCAACTTCTCGAGGAGCTGCAAAAGACAGTTGGATTCCCCACTATCCTTGTGAACAATGCCGGTATCACGCGAGACGGTTTACTATTGCGCATGTCCGAAGCGGACTGGGACGTCATTTTGGATACCGATCTTAAATCCGTCTATCGAATGAGCAAAGCGTGCTTGCGGCCTATGACCAAGGCGCGCAAGGGACGAATCATCAGCATCACCTCCGTCGTAGCGGCCACCGGCAATCCGGGACAGGTAAACTATGCAGCGGCGAAAGCGGGCATTATCGGATTCACGCGCGCGCTCGCTCGCGAAATCGGTAGCCGCCATATCACGGTAAACGCCGTCGCGCCCGGGTTTATCGATACCGATATGACCCGCGCGCTGCCTGCGGCAGCCCGGGACGCGCTGTTGGCGCAGGTGCCGCTAGGCCGGTTCGGGAGCGCCGAGGAGGTCGCGCACGCCGTCGCTTTTCTAGCCTCACCGCGGGCCGCGTACATCACGGGCACGACATTGCACGTGAACGGCGGCATGTATATGAGCTAGCGAGTCATAGGCTGGACGCCTTTACACGAATTGTGTTATCTATTGCGCCCGCGTAAGGCCGGTCGGCCGTGTTTCGTCAGTTACGAGCCGCGTGAAGCGCGGCGCATCCCACCGATTCGCCCGCTCGCGATTGCGGTTGCGATTAGGAATGGGCTGGAACGAGTCACACTTCGGAGGAACTCTCTACCATGAGCAGTGTTGAGGAGCGCGTCAAGAAAATTGTAGTGGAGCAGCTGGGGGTCAACGAAACCGAGGTGACCGGGGATGCTTCGTTCGTGGATGATCTGGGCGCGGATTCGTTGGACACCGTTGAGCTGGTGATGGCCCTCGAAGAGGAGTTCGATTGTGAAATCCCCGATGAAGAGGCCGAAAAGATCACGACGGTCCAACAAGCGATCGACTATATCAATTCACACACCCGCTGATCTTTTTTCGCTCCCCTGCAGAGTTTCGGGCACCCGGATGACAGGGGAGAGCCGGCGAGTTGAAACTCCTAGCTGGATTTATTCGCGCGAGGGCCTCTTCGCTTGACCGAACGCCGTGTCGTTATCACCGGTCTCGGTGTCGTCTCCCCTCTTGGCATCGGTCTGGATGCCAATTGGCAGGCCGTAGTGGCGGGGCGAAGTGGTATCGCTCGTATCACGCACTTCGATCCGAGCGGCTACCCCTCTCAAATCGCGGGAGAGGTGAAGGGCTTCAACCCGACGCAGTTCGTCAGCGAAAAGGAAGCCCGGCGGATGGACCGCTTCATCCAGCTCGGGATGGCCGCCGGCATCGAGGCATTCAAACATTCCGGCCTTGAGGTGACGGAGGCGAACGCCGAACGCATGGGCGTGCATATGGGCTCCGGCATCGGCGGCGTGCACACCATCGAAGACACGACTCTGCTGTTGCGGGAGAAAGGCTCGCGCCGCGTGTCACCGTTTTACGTTCCGGCGTCAATCATCAACATGATCTCGGGCAACCTGTCCATCCACCTCGGTTTGCAGGGGCCGAACCTCGCGATGGTGACGGCATGCTCCACCGCCACGCACGCGATCGGCGACGCCGGCAGGCTTATCGAATATGGCGACGCCGACGTCATGATCGCGGGGGGCGCGGAAGCGGCCGTTACGCCGACCAGCGTCGCGGGCTTCGGTAACGCGAAGGCGCTATCCACCCGAAACGACGACCCGCAAGCCGCAAGCCGGCCATGGGACGCGGATCGTGACGGATTCGTGCTGGGCGAGGGCGCGGGTGCGGTGGTGCTGGAAGAGTACGAGCACGCCAAGCACCGCGGCGCGGTTATTTATTCGGAGATCGTCGGCTTTGGAATGAGCGGTGACGCCTACCACATGACGAGCCCCCCCGAAGGCGGTGAAGGCGCCGCGCGTTGCATGCGCGCCGCGCTTCGCAATGCGCGTATCAATGCGAGCGACGTGCAATACATCAATGCGCACGGCACATCGACCCAGCTCGGCGATCGGGCCGAAACCGTGGCGATTAAGATCGCGTTCGGCGATCACGCGAAGCGACTCGCCGTCAGCTCGACGAAATCCATGACCGGCCATTTGCTCGGCGCCGCGGGAGGCGTCGAGGCCGTGTACACGGCGCTTGCGATTCATCATCAGATCGCGCCGCCGACTATCAATCTCCTCAAGCCGGACCCGAAATGCGACCTTGACTATGTTCCCGGCACGGCGCGCGAAATGAAGATCGCCGTCGCGCTGTCGAACTCGTTCGGGTTCGGCGGAACCAACGGGACGCTAGTTTTTCGCAAACTAGCGTGAGCGCAGGCGGGCGTGCTCCTTCCCTCGACCGTGAAGGTACGCCTGCTGTCTCGTCTCGTGAATGCGCTCGATCGAGTATTATTTCGCTAAAAAGTCAAAGGCAAAGACTGGCTATCGGCTAAGCTACGTGAGCAAATGGACCCGCTTCGTAAACCCTCGCGGATCGTTCGCCCCAAAACCGTGTTACTCCTCGGCGTCGTCGGGCTCGGTGCGCTCGCCGGTTTCTACCTTCAATGGTCCTGGAGTCATCCGCTGACGCCGCGCGTCGATACGGTCGTGGTGAAATCCGGCACGACGCTGCGCGGGTTGGCACGACAGCTCTACGAGCTGGACGTGATTCTCGAGCCCTATACTTTCACGTGGATGGGCTACCTCACGGGCCGCAGTCGACAACTCAAGGCGGGCGAGTATCGCCTGCGGCCCGGTATCACTGCGGCGGAACTGTTGGATCAAGTGGTGGCGGGGCGAGTGATCGAATACCCGCTTGTATTCGTCGAAGGATCGAACTTCCGGCAGTTGCGGCGCGCCGTCGAATCGGCGCCCAAGCTAACGCAAACCCTGACCGGGCTGGGGCCAGCCGAGATCATGGCGCGTATTGGATATCCCGGCGTGCACCCGGAAGGAAGATTTTTCCCCGATACCTACTATTACTCGATGGGGCACACGGACGCGCAAGTGCTCGCGCGCGCCTTCGAAAGAATGCACGCCATCGCTAAACAGGAGTGGAGCGGTCGCGATGCGCGCGTGCCGTTGAAGAGCGTCGACGAGGCGCTGGTGCTTGCATCCATCGTGGAAAAGGAGACCGGCCGGGGCGACGAACGCCCGCTGATCGCCGGCGTCTTCGTCAACCGGCTGCGCAAAGGTATGCGACTGCAATCCGATCCGACCGTGATCTACGGAATCGGGCCGACGTTCGACGGAAATATACGACTCAAGGATCTGCGACAGGACACGCCCCATAACACGTATACTCGCGCGGGACTTCCGCCGACGCCGATCGCCATGCCGGGGCGCGATTCGATCATCGCGGTTCTCCATCCGTCCGATACCCAGGCACTCTATTTCGTTTCCCGCGGCGACGGAGGTCATGTGTTTTCCAATAATCTGCTTGAACATACCGCCGCGGTGACGAAATATCAGTTGGGCGGCCGCGCGCCAGCGGCGACGGCTACGAAAAACGGCAGGCCGGCCAAGAACCCGAGTCATTGACGATGCCGCGCGCCTGGTTTATCACGCTTGAGGGCGGTGAGGGGGCCGGCAAGAGCACTCAGCTCGCCGCGATGAAGGAGTGGCTGGAACATCACGGTCATCAACTGATCGTTACGCGCGAACCCGGCGGAACCGAAGTTGGAGAGCGGATTCGAGATGTCCTACTGCATCGCGCGGGCGACATCGACGCCGAGACCGAGGTGTTGCTCATGTTCGCGGCGCGGGCGGAACATTTAGCGCGCGTGATCCGACCGGCGCTGGCGGCGGGCAAAACCGTTTTGTGCGATCGCTTTACGGATGCAACGTACGCCTATCAAGGGGGTGGCGGAGGAGTTCCGCTCGCGCGCATCGCGGAAATTGAATCGTGGGTGCAAAAGGACTTACGGCCGGATTTGACGTTGTTACTGGATGTACCGGTGGAGATCGGTCTCGCGCGAGCGAAGAAACGCAGCACGCCCGACCGCTTCGAACGCCAGCAGCGCGCGTTCTTCGAGCGCGTGCGGTCGGCGTATTTGGCCGCCGCCGCGCGGGAACCGAGCCGCATACGTGTAGTCGACGCCTCGCGCAGCGAATCGGAAGTGCGCGAGACTGTGGTCGCGCTGCTGCAAGAGCTCGTTCGATGACCGCGACGCAAGCCCCTTCGATTGCCGGTATTCCGCCCGATCCGGGATATCGAGAGCGCTACCCCTGGCACGCCGACACGTGGGCGAGGCTCACGCGCGATTTAGCGCGACTCCCGCACGCGCTGCTGTTGCACGGCTCACCCGGACTCGGCAAGCGCGCATTTACTTGGCGCCTCGCGCAATCGCTGCTTTGCGCTACGCCGAGCGCGGACGCGCAGGCCTGTAACGTTTGTGTCAATTGCCGCCGATTCGCCGCGGGCACTCATCCCGATTTGGTGTCGGTCGCGCCGGGGGAGGAGAGTGTTTTGATCCTGATCGATCAAATACGCGCCGTGCGCGATTTCGCCGCGTTGAAGCCGCACACCGCCGCGCGCAAGGTCATGATTGTCGAGCCTGCGGAAGCGATGAATCTCAACGCCGCCAATGCGCTCTTGAAGTTGCTGGAGGAGCCACCGATGGGCAGCGTGCTACTGCTGATTACCGCGCGTTTCGCCCGACTACCGGCCACGATTCGCAGTCGTTGCGTGGCCGTGGCGTTCCGCGCGCCGGATAAACGAGCGACGGCGGCCTGGCTTCGGGAGCGTGGGGTAGCGGACCCAGGAACGCTTCTCGAATTAGCCGCAGCGGCTCCGTTGACCGCACTCGCGCTCGAAGGATCATCGGCGCGGGAGGATCGCGTGCAACTCTCGAAGGATATCGAGGCGCTACGCCGCGGCGCGGACGACGCACTACGCTGCGCGACTCGCTGGAAAGGCTATGGCGTCGAGCGAGCGTTGTCGTGGTTTCAAAGTCATGTCGCCGCGATGATCCGCCGGGAAATGGCGGACGGAAAAATCGGCCTGCAAGTTAGAGGGTTATTCCGGTATTTCGACGTTCTTTCTGAAGCCAAATCTCTGGCGCAGGGCCCCTTGGATGAGGTGCTGTTGCTGGAAGATCTTCTGATCCGTTGGGTCCGCATATTCCGTTCTCCTGGGCTAAACTAGGACCGTATGGCCGATATTCCGAGCATCTCTACAACTCCAAGAGCGATTCGCGCGGTACCTCCGTCCCGACCCGGGGTCCTGTCGCTGACTATCAAGGATAAAAACGCCCTGTATGCGGCGTACATGCCGTTTGTAAAAGGCGGCGGCATATTCATTCCCAGTACCCGGCCGTACAAGTTAGGCGAAGAAGTATTTATGTTGCTGAGCCTGATGGAAAGTAAGGAAAAAATTCCGGTCGCGGGTCACGTCGTGTGGATCACGCCGAAGGGCGCGCAGGGTAGTCGCACCGCCGGCATCGGCGTGCAATTCAGCGAGAAGGACTCCGGTCTCGCGCGCAACAAGATCGAATCCGTGCTCGGCGGCGCATTGAACTCCGAGCGGCCGACCCACACAATGTGAGTCGTGCCGCTACTCGTCGATTCGCACTGCCATCTCAATTTCGAATCCCTAGCTTCCGATCTTCCCGCGATCCTCGATCGCGCCAGGGAAAGCGGCGTCGGACATCTGCTGTGCGTCTCCGTGACGATGGAGACATTTCCGCAAATCCGCGACCTGGCGCATGCCCACCGGCAGATTTACGCCTCCGTCGGCGTCCATCCGAATGAGCGTGACGGGGTCGATCCGGCGGTCGAGGAGCTGGTGGCGTTCGCGGGCGACGCGCGCGTGATCGCCATCGGCGAAACCGGTCTCGACTATTACCGCACCCAAGGTGCCGTCGACTGGCAACAGGCCCGCTTCCGGCGTCACATACAGGCGGCGCGGGTGAGCGGCAAGCCGCTGATCGTTCACACCCGGGAGGCGGCCCCCGATACGCTCAAGATAATGGCCGAAGAGGGTGCGGCGGAAATCGGCGGCGTGATGCACTGTTTCACCGAGAGTTGGGAGGTGGCGCGGGCGGCGCTCGATCTGAACTTTTACATTTCCTTCTCGGGAATCATCACGTTTCGCAACGCCGAGCGGCTACGCGAGGTCGCGCGCCAGGTGCCCGCGGATCGACTGCTGGTCGAAACGGATGCGCCGTATCTCGCGCCGGTTCCGTACCGCGGCAAGACCAACGAGCCAGCGTATGTGCGTCATGTCGCCGAATGCCTTGCCACGCTTCGCGGCGAATCATTCGACGCGATCGCGGAGCAGACGACGCGTAACTTTTTTCGCCTATTTCCAACTGAACTGGAACCGACCTAGCGTTTCGCGAAACGTTCACGCAGTTTCATCTTCCAGAATTTTCCCGTCGACGTCCGGGGAAGCGCGTCCAGGAATTCGACCCGATCCGGTAACTGCCATTTGGCGAACGAGTGCGACAAATGGGTCCGCAAATCCTCCGCCGTCGCCTGGTTGTTGCCTTTGAGCACGACGCAGGCGAGCGGACGTTCGCCCCACTTGTCGTCGGGAATCGCGATGACGGCGGCTTCCGCGATCGCCGGATGCGTCATCAATTGATTCTCCATATCCACGGAGCTGATCCACTCGCCGCCGGACTTGATGAGATCCTTCGTGCGATCGACGATACGGAGGTAACCATGCGTGTCGATGCTTGCGACGTCTCCGGTGCGCAGCCAACCGTCAGCGGTGAACTTTTCCGGATCGGGCGCCGTTTCATAGTAACTTCCCGTGACGTACGGTCCGCGCACTTGAATTTCGCCGACACTCTTGCCGTCCCACGGTTGTTCGCGGCCCTCATCGTTCATCAGGCGCGTATCGACGAAGGGCGCGGGCACGCCGGCCAGCGCGTAGCGCGCGAAGCGATCGTCGTCGTTCAGGCCTTGCAACTCGGGTTTTATGAAGGACGTCGTGGCGAGCGGGCTCGTCTCCGTCATTCCCCAACCCTGCACGATATGTGCGTCGTGCCGCGCATACGCGCGGATCAGGGATTCGGGCACGGGTGCGCCGCCGACTAACATGCGAATGCCCGGCGGCAACCGGTAACGCTCGGGCTGGGTGTCGAGCAGCTGCAACATCGAAAACCAAATGGTCGGCACGCCGAGCACATAGGTCGGACGCTCCATCGTGAAGAGATCGAGCAGATCGCCCGGATGCAAATGCGGTCCGGGGAATATCGGTTTCACGCCGAGCATCGCGCATCCGTACGGCACGCCCCAGCAGTTGGCGTGAAACATCGGCGTCACCGGCAGCACGCTGTCCTTCGCGCCCAAGCCCCAGTGATCCGGTTGGTTGGCGATCAGAGTATGCAACACCGTCGAGCGATGCGAATAGACGACGCCCTTCGGCCTGCCGGTAGTGCCGGAGGTGTAGCACATCGACACCGGATCGTTCTCATCGTGCGCGACGTACTCGAACGCCGTCGGCGCGGCGGCCAGGAACTGTTCGTAGTCGACGAACGAAGCCGGCACCGGCTCGCCGGTCAACGGCACGACGATGATCCTCTCGAACGGCGCTTGCGCGCGGAACTGTTCGAGCAACGGCAGCAATACGTCATCGACGATGAGAAAGCGATCCTTCGCGTGATTCGCGATCCACGCGATCTCATCCGGTGCGAGGCGCAAATTCAACGTGTGCATCACGCCGCCCGCCGCGGGGATGCCGAAATAACATTCGAAATGGGCGTAGTGGTTCCAGCTCAGCGTCGCGACGCGGTCGCCTTTCTTCAGGCCGGCGGCGAGCAGGGCGGACGCGAGCTGACGCGCGCGGCGATAAAAATCGGCGAAACGGTGGCGCTTCAGCGATTTGTCGGGGAGACGCGTGACGATTTCGGATTCAGGATAGAGCTTGCCGGCGCGCTCGAGCAGATGATTGACCGACAGCGGCACGCGTTGCATGGTGGATTGGATCATGTCTGTCCTCCTCATTCTTATCGGATGTTAGAGTCGTTGCTTGTCCCAACCGCTTCTTTCTCCATGTAGGAGCAGAATCATTCCGCCGCGTATTCCAGCGCCGAATCGAGCTGATCGAAACTATTGTAGAAGTGAGGAGAGAATCGCACCCCGCCGCCCCTCGGCGCACAGATTATTTTTTGCTCGCGCAGGCGCGCGTTAAGCTCGGCGGGAGATCGTCGCCGGTGACGAAAGGTGACGATCCCCGCGTATCGGCCGGGCCCGGAGAGACTTAGTAGTTCGAGCGCGGAGTGTCGCGCGATGCCGGCAAAGAGGCGTTCGGCGCGCGCCAGCACGCGTCGCTCGATGTCGGGCACGCCGACCTCAAGCAACAGCGACAGACTCGCGTGAAGCGCGTGAATGCCGAGCATGTTGGAGCTGCCGCACTCGAAACGCCGCGCGCTGGCGGCTACCGTCCAGTCGTTGCGGTTGAAGTTGCCGGCGTCCTCGACCATGTGCCAGCCGTACTGGCGCAGCGTCAAGCGATCGCGCCACTCGGGGCGACAATAGAAGATCGCGATACCTTCGGGTCCGAGCAGCCACTTGTGCGCGTCGGCCATGAGGAAGTCGATGTTCATCGCTTGCACGTCGTGCGCAAAAACGCCCAGGCCCTGAATGGCATCGACGCAGAACGCGATATTTCGTTTTCGGCAGAGATCGCCCAATTTCCCCAAGTTCAATCGCAACCCGCTCGCGTATTGCACCGAGCTGATCGAGAGCAAGCGCGTGCGCGCATCGGTAGCCTCGATCAACGTTTGCTCGGGGTCGGGGGCTTTCGTCAAGGCGACCGCGCGCACTTCCACGCCGAACGAGCGCAGCGATTCCCAGACGATGCGATTCGACGGAAATTCCTGGTCGCTGATGACGACGTTGTCGCCGACCGTCCAGGGAAAACCATGCGCAACGACGGATAACGCCTCGGAGGTATTTTTCTGAAAGGCGATGTCGTCAGTCGATGACGCGTTGAGGAGCCGCGCGCACTGAGCACGCAGCGCTTTCTCGGTTTGCTGCCACGCGCCGTAGGACGCCGCGCCCTTATGCATGTTTTCTTCCGCGAACTTCTGCACCGCCTCCGCCGTGCGTCGCGGCCAAGGGGCCACGGCGGCGTGATTCAAGTAGATGAGACCCGGTTCGAGCGGAAACTCCCGAGCCAGAAGCGTTTCGATGTTCATGTGCCGTCCGAAGAGTGCGAGCCTCGATTGTACTTCCGTCCGAGCATTATCGGTGCATGCCGGTGCCGCTGCGCCCATGGCCGACGCGCGGATGGGATTGCGGTCGGCGCGGTTTTATCTTACGTTCGCGCCATGGACGCGCCGTCGCTCTTCTTCACCGACCCCTCGGTCGATCGATATAGCGAGATTCGCACGGACGGTAACGCCTTGCGGGACATGCAGGTATCGGAGAGCGCCCGCTATCTGCTGGTGCGGCGCGGAAGAGTGAAGGCGGAGCCCGGCAGCCCGATGCGAATCGCTTGGCTTAGAGCGCAAGATCTCGACGCGTTGAAAGTCGATCGCTCGACCGCCGCCTTCCTCGGAACGTTGGAGGGCCAACCGCGGTTCGCGATTATCCCGACCGAGGTTCCGCCCACGGCCGACGATCGATTTCAAAGTGTTTCCGATGACGACGACTTCGTCGGTCTGCGTCGGGCCGCCATGACGATGGCGCCGGTGGAGGCGCAAATGGCCGCGCACGCGGCGCATCTGTCGAGCTGGATCAACCGCAACCGCTACTGCGGCTCGTGCGCGGCGCCGATGTCCATTCTCGACGGCGGTCACAAGTTGTTGTGCACCAGCCCGCAATGCGGGCGCGAGGAGTTTCCGCGCACCGATCCCGTGGTGATCACGTTGGTGATTCGCGGTGAGCGCTGTTTGCTGGCGCGGCAGCCGCGGTTCCCGCCGCGATTCTATTCCGCGCTCGCGGGTTTCGTGGAGCCGGGAGAGACGCTGGAAGCGGCGGTGCGCCGCGAAGTGCGGGAGGAAGCGGGAGTTGATATCGGTAAAGTAACCTACGTCGGATCGCAACCTTGGCCTTTTCCGACGTCGCTCATGATCGGTTATCTCGCGGAGGCGACTAGCGAAACTATCAAGCTCGACAATCGCGAGCTGGAAGACGGGCGATGGTTCGGTCGAGCGGAGATCGCGACGTTGTGTGTCCTTCCCCCCGACGCGCAGGCGCAGAGCGCGGTGTTGCTGCCGCCGAAAGGTGTGATGGCGCGGCGGCTGATTGATGAGTGGATGTCCCCTAGCGTCTGACGCAGCGTCTATGCCGTCGTTCCAAGAATGGCTGATTAATTCGTTAGAATTTGAAACCGCAGATGCACGCAGACAAACGCGGATCAAAGAAAAACTAACCGTTGGTTATCTGCGTTCATCCGCGTTCATCTGCGGTTTCAATAATCTTATTCCCGCTTTCGCCCCGTCGCGGCCGTTTACTCGGCGTCTCTCGGTAGCGCGATATAAAAGGTAGCGCCTGCGCCTTCTCGGCCTTCCGCCCATATTCTCCCGCCGTGCGCGCGCGCGATGCCGGCGGCGATCGAGAGACCGAGGCCGGCGCCGTGACCGGTTTTGCGATCGGCTTGCCAGAAGCGATCGAACAAGTGCGGAAAGTCCGCCTCGCTGATTCCGCTCCCACGATCCTCGATCGAGATGATCACCTCGTTTGCTTCAACGGTCGATCGGATCGTTATCGACGCCTGTGGCGGGGAAAATTTGATGGCATTGTCGATGAGATTGCAGAGCGCCTGTGACAACCTTGCGCCGTCGCAATCGATCGCGACCGAGGGCGCGACATCGTGCGCCACCTGTATCTCTTTCGTGCGCGCCATCGGCCCCATGAACTCGATCGCCTCGAGCAGCACGGCGCGAAGGTCTTGCCGCGCGAGGTTAACGGTAAACGTGCCCGCTTCTATCATCGCGCCGTCGAGTAGATCCGTGATCAAGCGTTCGGCGAGCTGCACCGAGCGCGCGATGCGCGCCAGCGTTTCTTCGATCGTGGGCGGTGCGCCTTCCGGCAACGCTTGCGCCAGCGCGTGTCTCAATACGGCGACGTTGATGTGGATTCCGTTTATGGGGTTGCGCAAATCGTGCGCGACGACGGCCAGTAGCTCTTCGCGAAATGTCTCCGCTTTCTTTCGATCCGTGATATCCGTCGCGACGGCGACGAATCCCTCCGTCGACGAATCGCGCACGGCGCTGTAGTGGATCTCGAACCAGCGGCCGTAAAGCGGAAGTTGATCGACGAACGTCTGTCCGTCGAGCGCCTTCCCCGCGTTTGCGAGGAAACGATCGTCGCCGGCATGGAGCGCATAAAGCGATTTCCCGACCATCGTCGCCGGCGAAAGATTCATGCGGTCGAGTCGATTGCCGGTGAAGTGGGTATACACGCCGTTACGATCCACCGCGAAGAGAATGAGCGGCGCATTGTTCAAGATCGTATGCAGTCGCTCGTCCGACCGTCGCAGCGCTTCATACGCGGCCTTGAGGCGCAGCAGCGCCTTGACGGTCGCGAGCAGCACCTGCGGATCGATCGGATGCACCAAGTAGCTGTCCGCTCCTTGGTCGAGCGAGTGTGCATGATCTTGCTCGGTGACGTAGCCTGCGGAGACCTGCAGGACCGGAATGGTCGCGGTCGCCGCGCCGGTTTTTAGGTCGCGGCAAACATCCCAGCCGATGATATCGGGAAGACCGATGTCGAGAATAACGAGGTCGGGCCTGCGGTCGCGGGCGAGATCGAGCGCCTGTTGTCCGCGGTTCGCGCCGATGACTTGGTAGCCGGCGCGTTGCAGCACGCGCGTCATCGCGTATTGGTTCGGCTCGTTGTCTTCGACGATGAGCACGAGTGCGTCTGTGTGACGCCTCGGTTCGACGTCGGATGAGGTCTTCGCGGTTTCCGCATTGGGTGCGATCAGTGTAGGAGCCATGATGTCATCCTTCGGTTCAGTGTGCCGAGCTGGGATTCTCCCTTCACGACGATGGCGAACTTTCAGGTTGGTTTCCTCCAAATCAAAATCGGACTGACCGGCCCTGAGGCCATTGCGCCGACAAGGCGATGGTCTCCCTTTCGCCCCAGACGCACTGTCCGCTGGGATACATGGGACGGAAAATTTGGGGCGGGTGCCGAATTCCTAGGGGTATCCCTTCCAAAAATAGGATCGGCCTCATCTAGTTGACTTTTTCCGGCTCGCGCTGGCCGGCGCGACAAGACGCGCTGCTAAACGCGCGGCGCCGCGTTCATCCGGCTTTGCCACCGGGCATCCTCGCTTCCAGCTGCGCGAGCAGCCAATCGCGATCCACCGGTTTTGGGTGGAACCCATCGGCGCCGAGCGCGCGCGCCTTGGCTTCGTTCTCGACGATGGTGACGACGAAAACCGGGATGTCGCGCGTGCTCGCATCGGTCTTGATGTCTTGCAAAAAGTCCCAGGTGTTTTCGCCGTTCAATAGGACGTCGGAGACGATGGCGAGCGGGCGTACTTCACGCAGCCGCGCGCGCGCTTCGGCGACCGTTTGCGCAGGAATGACTTGATAGCCGGACCCCTTGATGTACTTTTCATACACGAACATCGCTTCGCGGTTGCCTTCGACGACGAGGATCGGCAGGCGCTCCGGGTCGAGCTCGGTGGTCGATTGCGGCACGTGGGAAACGTCGCCCGCGCCGCGGTACTCGCGCGCGATCGCGGCATAGAACGTCGATCCTTTGCCAAGCTCGCTTTTGACGAAAATGTTGCCGCCGAGCAGCATCGCGAGCTTGCGCGACAGCGGCAGCCCGAGCCCGGTGCCGCGCGTGCGCCGTTGCAGCGGCGAGTCGATCTGCGAATATTCCTCGAAGATACGCTCCTGGTCTTCGAGCGCGATGCCGATGCCGCTATCGGCGACCGAAAACAGCACCATGCCGTGCGCGCCCATCTCCGCGGCCACCCGTACTTCGCCGCTCTCGGTGTACTTGAGGGCGTTGGAGATGAAATTGCGCAGAATCTGCGCGACCTTGCTCTCGTCGGTACAGAGCATCGGTAAATTCTCCGCTGCTTCAAACGTGAGACGGACCGACGTGTTGGCGGCGAGCAGCGGCTTCAACATGCCGCGCA
This sequence comes from Sulfurifustaceae bacterium, assembly GCA_041485885.1. Lineage (GTDB taxonomy): Bacteria > Pseudomonadota > Gammaproteobacteria > Acidiferrobacterales > Sulfurifustaceae > JACQFZ01. Next base: position 15,054 of record JBGPKL010000020.1, on the reverse strand, counting down.
GGGTGCTGAAAAGATCCGCTATCCGGAATTCGACGGGCCGCACGGTGACCTTGCCGGCTTCGATCTTGGCGAGATCGAGAAGATCGTTCACCAGCTCCGACAAGCTCTCGGTCGAACGCTGAATATAACCGACCTGTTTTTCCTGGTCCGGCGTCAACTCGCCGTCCGTGCGGTCCAGCAGCAGCCGCGCCAGGCTCTGAATGGAATTCAGCGGCGTGCGAAACTCGTGCGTCATGTTGGAAAGGAAACGCGTTTTCACGTCGTTTGCGCGCGCCAGGCTGAACGCCTTCTCCTCGAGCTCGGCGTAAAGCGCGACGACGCCGCGGTTGGTGTCCTCGAGGTCGAGGTTCAGTTGCCGCAGCTCGTTCTCGCGTTCACGCAACTCTTCGAGCGCCTGCAGCAGCTCGCGGTTCTGTTGCTGCACTTCCTCGAGCGCCGTTCGCGGGGTGTGTTGCGCGAGCTTGCCGGCGATCTGGGAGATTTCATCGGCGCGAACCGGCCGAGGAACCACTTTGCCGAGCGTGATCGAGGTTCCGTGCGGTTTGCACGGCTCCACGCGGAAGTGGTCCATCAGCCGCTGGGCCCCGATGATTCCCATACCCATGCCGGTCGGCGACGTGTATTCGGAACGCAGAATCCGGTCCAAGTACGGAATGCCCGGCCCTTCGTCGGTTATTCGAATCGTAAAGAGCGATCGGCCTTCGACGGTGTCCTTTATCGAAAACAGAACTTTGCCGCCGCCGGCGTATTTGAACGCGTTGCGCGCGATCTCGGACACCGCCGTCGCGATCCGCGTCTGATCCTGCGAAGCGAAGCCGAGTAGGGCGGCGATTTCTCTCGCGCGCCGGCGCGTCAGTACCACGTCCTGCTCGAAGCGAATTTCCTGTCTCACCAGCAGATCGTTGCTTTCGTTCTTCGGTGCCATAGTTCCGCAGTGGGGCCCCTCAGTGGCGAGCGGCTTTGCGCGCGACGAGCACGGACACGTCATCGCTACCGCGGCGATGATCGCGGTACAGCACGGCGGCGATGAGCGCGGGATCGCGCGCCAGGAGGCCGGGGTATAGAGCGAGTTGCCAGTGGCTGATAAGTCCGTCGGAGTGCATGATGAGACAGGATCCCTCCGGCAATGGGTAGGAGAACTCTTGCACCTTGCGCATCTCCACGCCGAGGATGCCGTTCTGCGAAATTAGGCGCCGCGTCTTGTCGGGAGCCGCGGGCGACACGATGCAAGCGGAAATATTACCGACGCCGGCGTAGCGCACCAAACCCCGTGCGAAATCGATTTCCGCTATCGCGGCGGCGGCGCCGCGGGTACGGCGCAGTGCCGCGTGCAGGTGGGCGAGGGTTGCGGGCAAATCTTCTTGGGTCTTTTCATCAGCGAAGGCCGCCACCGCGGCATTTGCCGCGCCGGCCGCCTGCGGTCCGTGACCCAGCCCGTCGGCGATCAGCACGCGCACGCGTCGGTTCTCGTCCTTGACCGCCCAGTTGTCGCCGCAATATTTCTCGCCGCGTTTGGGCGCGCACACGACGCCGACGTCGATCGTGCCGTCGCTCGCGGCTGGCTGGCTCCACAGGCGCGCGAGGTTTGCCGTACCGACGGTCGGGCCTGAGTAAATTTCAAAGGTTTCGGATATCCGCCGCACCGCACCGAGGCCGGTGCCCGGAGAGCCGGCGGTGGAGTAACCGTCGCGCAGGCATTCGGCGATGTTGCTCATGCCGGGCCCACGATCGAGCGCGATCACCTCGACGCCACGGCGCGAAGCGGCCGTCAATCCGCGCAATAGTATTTCGCCGCGGCCGGCGTGCTTGACGATGTTGCCGGCTAACTCGGTCGCCACCAGCGCGACCTTGCCGATTTCCGTCGGCCCGAAACCGAGGTTTGCCACCAGCTCATGCGCACGCCGCCGCGCTTCTCCGACGGCACTGACGTCCTCTATCGTAACGGCGCTCGACAGATTGGTCGCTGCCCCCATGCTACTTCCACCGGGCGAGCGTCACGCGCGTCCCGTCGCCGGGATGGGAATCGACTTGGAACTCGTTGCATAACCGCTTAGCGCCGCCGAGCCCGAGCCCCAATCCGGCGCCGGTGGTATAGCCGTCGCGCAACGCGAGATCGACGTCGGCGATCCCCGGTCCTTGATCCTCGAACGTCAGGCGCAATCCTCGACGCGCGTCGTCGTCGAGCGCCTCGAGGCGAACTTGGCCGCCGCCGCCATAGACAATCGTGTTGCGCGCGATCTCGCTCGCCGCCGTGACGATCTTCGTCCGGTCGACCAATCCGAAACGCAACTCCTCGGCCCAGAGGCGCACCGCGTGGCGTACGATCAGGATGTCGCGCTCGCTCCGGATCGGCAGCGTGTCACTCCGCAATAGGGTCATTGCCCGCGCTTTCCGCCGGCTTCTTCACGCTGCGCTTCTCGTCCATCCCGAGGGAGCGGTTGAGCAATTCCATGCCACGCTCGACATTCAGCGCGGTGCGCACGCCGCGTAACGGCAGACCCAGTTCAACTAAGGTGATGGCCACGGCCGGCTGCATGCCGACGACGACCGTCTTGGCGTCGAGGACGCTCGCCATCGCGGAAATGTTGGCGAGCATGCGGCCGATAAACGAATCGACCACTTCGAGCGAGGAGATGTCGATCAGCACGCCTTTCGCGCCGGTGCGGGAGATCTTCTGAGTGAGATCGTCCTGCAAGGTCAGCGCCAGGCGGTCGTGCATGTCCACTTGGATCGTCACCAGCAGGAACGGTCCCATCCGTAGTATCGGAATTCTTTCCATGGTTGATTCCTACCGTGCTTCCGCCCGATGCGCGCGCACGGGCGCGGGCGTTTTGCGCGCGTTCGGCAGATGCGTACCGTTGGCGCGGTTCGCCGCGCCGTTCGTTTTTTGCTCGAGACGCTCCAAGGCAACAATGAAGGCGTCCGCGAGCGTCGACTTGGTGACCACGTTGCTCAGGTCGATGGCGAGATGGACCATGGTTTGCGCGATCTGCGGGCGTATGCCGCTGATGAAGCAATCCGCGCCCATGAGACGCGCGGCCGAAACGGTTTTCAGCAGATGCTGCGCCACCAGCGTATCGACGGTCGGAACGCCGGTGATGTCGATGATCGCGATCTCCGATCCGGTCTCGACGATGCGCTGCAGCAGCGACTCCATCACGATTTGCGTGCGCGCGCTGTCGAGCGTGCCGATCATGGGCAGCGCGAGTATGCCTTCCCACAACGTGACGACCGGCGTCGATAGCTCGAGCATCTCCTCGTGCTGGCGGCGGATGATGTCGTCACGACTCTTCTGATAAACCTCCGTGGTGTGAAGCGCGAGCTTGTCGAGCAGCAGCGTGGCGGTCCAGTAATCGTCCGCCAGCGCGCCCGCGTCTTTTTGCTCCAGTCGGATGCGAGCGAAGAGCGGTTGTTTCAGCGACAGCACGAAGGTCGCGGTTTCGCTCGGCGTGAAGCCTTGTACGGCGCGAGCGCGCGAAACCTTTGAAAGCAGCTCGCGCGCCGGCTTCCATTCGGGGTCGCGGACATCGGTGACGTTGCCGCCCGCCATGGCGTCGCGAAACAGAGCGATGAACTGCGTCGACTGATCGCGCAGCTCCGACTCTTTAATCAAGTCCGATCGCAGCGTGTCCGCCGACAGTTGCGTCTTCATCCACTCGTCGAGGAGCGCGGCGGAATGTTTTTGCAAAATCGTTTGGAGAGTACTGGTTGACATGGTAATTCCTCATTTATTAATACCATTAGAAAGACCAACCAAGACGCCGCACCTAAATGTAGGGAGCCTTGGAGCACTGCCACTGATTTCCAAACCGGGGGAGCGCCGATGATTCGGCGGTTCGGTCGCCACCCTCTGCGTTCGGTCTGCGGCGTCTGCGTGCTACGACGATCGCCGCGGCAAAACATTCTATCGCGTGTGATGGTAAAACTCGCCGCGCGTCAGTTCCACTACTAAATGCGGCACGCCTTCGGGGAAAACCCTGATAACGTGAGCGTCATGCTGACACCTAATTCATCTGCTCCCTCCGATGAGCCCCTGGAATAGTTAGGGGAATAAAAGGGAAGCGCTCTAGCGGTAAATCGGCGGTCGGAAAAGCGGACTGCTGGAGGAAAAAAATCCCGCGACGTAACCGCCGCGGGATGAGTAACTACGTGGTTGTGGTTATCGCCGCGCCCCGGTCGTATACATGAAGTTTTCCATAGTCGCCTCGGCCAGCCCGAACCAGCGCTGAATCGGACCACGGAACTTGAGCCACTCGGTGTAGATTTTCTTGAACGCCGGATTTTTCCCGGCTTCTTCGTCATAAAGGTCGAACGCGACTTTTTGCGCGGCGACCATCATGTCTTGCGGGAAGCGATGCAGCTTCACGCCGTGCGACACCAACCGCAGAATCGCCTCTGGATTTTTCTGGTCGTATTCGGCGACGACGCGCACGTTCGACTCCGCCGCCGCGGAGGCGAAGGCCTCTTGGTACTGCTTCGGCAACTTGGCCCATTCCTTCGCGTTGGCGTAAACCGATAACTGCGTCTGCGGTTCCCACCATCCCGGGTAGTAATAGTGCTTGACGATTTTATAGAACCCGAGCTTCTCGTCGTCGTAGGGTCCCACCCACTCGGTCGCGTCGATGGTGCCTTTCTCGAGCGCGGGATAGATGTCGCCCCCGGCGAGCGTCTGCGGAATCACACCGAGCTTCGCGAGGATCTCGCCACCGAAACCGGGAATGCGCATCTTCACGCCCTTGAGATCCTTCACGGACTTGATCTCCTTGCGGAACCACCCGCCCATTTGCGTGCCGGTGTTGCCGGCGGGGAAGTTCACGATGTTGAAGTCGGCGAAGAACTCGCGCATCAGCGGTAGACCGCCGCCGTAGTACATCCACGCGTTCTGCTGGCGCGTCGTCAAGCCGAAGGGGATGGCGCAATCGAAGGCGAAGGCTTTGTTCTTGCCGACGTAGTAATAGCTCGCCGTCTGGCCGCATTCGACCGTGCCGTCCTGCACCGCGTCCAGTACCTTTAGGCCGGGAACGATCTCGCCCGCGGCATACGGGCGGATCTCGAACTTGCCGTCGGTGAGCGCTTTCACGCGCTCGGCGAAATATTCCGCGCCGCCGAACAGCGTATCGAGACTCTTCGGAAAACTCGACGCCATACGCCAACGAACCGCCGGCGGATCCGCGGCAATCGCCGGCGCGGCCGTGATCGCCGCACCCGCGGCGACGCCGCCGGCGGTCTTCAGGAACGATCGTCTTTTCGAATCTGTCATCTTTGTTTTCTCCTGTTCGTGTCGCTTATCTAGAAGTTATCTCTAAAAAGATTTCACGTCGGGCGCGGCTTTCAGGGCGGCCCCTTGCCACTCCCGGCGCCGCACGCGCGGGAAGGGCGGGGTGGGGCGATTCTTAAGGTAGCTTTTAACAATGAGCAAACAGCGGAAGCAACGTCTTTGCGGATAGATTCGCCGGTAACATGCACAGACCCTTATCGATTCTCCGGTCGTGGCAGTCTTCTACGAGTCGCGTCAACCTAACACTCCCCTGCGGTAGGCGCAATCCGGCTGAGGAATACTTATAGTAACGGACACGGCCGGCTCGGCGTCGGCGCCCGGCCGGAGCGAGCGCGTGTACAAGCAAAAGAGGAGCCCAAGTGCAGGTTCTACTTACGCTGAGCGGTTTCATAGACCGGCTGAACGAATGGTGCGGCCGCATCTTCATGAATCTGGTTCTGGTGGCCGTGCTGATCAGCGCCGGCAACGCGATTATCCGTAAAGTATTCCAGACCAGTTCCAACGCCTTTCTCGAAGCCCAGTGGTACTTGTTCGGCGCCATTTTTCTTCTTTGCGCGGGCTACGCCTTGAAGAAAAACGCCCACGTGCGGATCGACGTGATCATCGGCCGGTTCTCGGGACGCGTGTACGCGTGGATCGATATCTTCGGTAGCCTCATCTTCCTGCTGCCGTTGTGCGTGCTCGTCACGTATTTCAGTTGGGCACAGACGCTGAAGGCGTGGAACATCCAAGAGATGTCCTCCGATGCCGGCGGCCTGATCCGCTGGCCGGTGTTGGTGCTGATCCCGATTGGCTTCGCGCTGCTCGGGTTACAGGGCGTATCGATCGTCATCAAGAACGTCGCGTTTCTGCGCGGACTCATTCCCTTTCCCTACGAGCACAAAGAAAAAAGCGACGAGGAAGCGCTGATCGAGGATCTCAAGTCGCGTCCACGAGGGAGCGAATGAGCCACGAGCTGATGGCGCCGATCATGTTCGCCGCGCTCGTGGTGTTCCTGCTGCTCGGCTATCCGGTCGCGTTCTCGCTCGCGGCGAACGGATTGTTTTTCGGCTGGATCGGCATCGAGATGGGCTTGCTGCGGCCCGAGCTGCTGCAAGCGATCCCGGAGCGTATCTACGGCGTTTTGAGCAACGACACGCTGCTCGCGATTCCGTTCTTTACGTACATGGGGCTGATCCTCGAACGCAGCGGCATGGCGGAGGATTTACTCGATACCATCGGCCAGCTATTCGGTCCGTTGCGCGGCGGTCTCGCGTACGCCGTCGTCTTCGTCGGTGCGATGCTCGCGGCAACCACGGGTGTCGTCGCGGCGTCGGTGATCTCGATGGGATTGATCTCGCTTCCCATCATGATGCGCTACGGTTACGACAACCGGCTGTCGAGCGGCGTCATCGCGGCGTCGGGCACGCTCGCGCAAATCATTCCGCCGTCGCTCGTGCTCATCGTGCTCGCCGATCAGATGGGAACGTCGGTCGGCGACATGTACAAGGGCGCGTTCGTCCCCGGTTTCATGCTCGCCGGTTTCTACGCGCTCTTTATTCTATTGATGAGTATCGTCGCGCCGAAAACTTGTCCCGCGCTTCCGATCGAAGCGCGCACGATTCGCGAGCGCGACGACAGGAGCGGCGTGCCGTCGTTGTTGATATTGGTGGCGCTCTCGACCATCGGCGCGACCGGGTTCGAGCGCTGGTACTATCCGCCCGACGCGCCGACGGATGAAGTGATCGTGGTGTCGCTGCTCGTCGCGGTCGCGGTCGCGCTGGGGTTGGCGGTATTGAATCGGCTACTCAAGCTCGGCCTGCTGAGCCGCATGGCGGAGAAAGTCGTCTTCGTCATGATTCCTCCACTCGCCCTGATCTTTCTCGTGCTCGGCACCATCTTCATCGGCATCGCGACGCCGACCGAAGGCGGCGCGATGGGTGCGGTCGGCGCGATCATCCTGGCCATGATGAAGCGGCGCTTGAATTGGAAGCTCACCACGCAAGCGATGGACGCCACCGCCAAGCTCACGACCTTCGTCGTATTCATCTTGATCGGCGCGCGCGTGTTTAGCTTGACGTTCTACGGCGTCGACGGCGATCGTTGGGTCGAACATTTGCTAACCGATCTTCCCGGCGGTCAAGTCGGTTTCCTCGTGATCGTCAACGTCATGGTGTTCTTGATCGCGTTCTTTCTCGACTTCTTCGAGATCGCGTTCATCATGGTGCCGCTGCTCGCGCCGGTCGCGCAGAAGCTCGGCATCGACCTCATCTGGTTCGGCGTGATGCTCGGCATCAACATGCAAACCTCGTTCATGCATCCGCCGTTCGGGTTTTCGCTCTTCTATCTGCGCAGCGTCGCGCCGCCGGCGGTCAAGACGACGCAGATTTACTGGGGCGCGATTCCGTTCGTCATCATTCAGCTGGTCATGGTCAGCCTCGTGGTTGTGTTTCCCGATCTCGTGACGAGAGACGCCGTGTCTATCACGCCGACCGATATCGAGCAAAATCTGGATCAGCTGCCCTTGCCCGAGCTTTCGGCACCCGAGTCGTCGTTTGATGCCCCGGGGCAGAAATGATTGGAAGTATCCGACAATGCCATACCACCTGACGATTGCGGACAAGCCGGCGTATCTGCATGCGCGAGTGACCGGGACGCACAGTGCAGAGAACATTCGCCGCTTCCTCGAGGAAGTCCATGAGACCAGCGTGCGGCTAAATCACTCGGCAGTGTTACTCGAGATGAACTTGTCCGGCTTGAGTTTGGCTGCCACCAGGATCTTCGACATCATCACGGAACGAAGCCGGTACGCCTTGAGGTTCGAGCGGATTGCGTATGTCGATGTCAGCGCGGAGCGGGAGCCGGAAAAAATGCGATTCGCCGAAACCGTTGCAATAAATCGCGGCGTAAGGGTCCGGCTGTTCCGGAGTCTCGAGGATGCGGAGCGCTGGATAAGTGGTTCCGATGGCGAGAGCGGTGGCCCATGAGCGCAAGACCGATATCGCCGTAGCGACGTCGAGCCCGGCCTTCTGGCAAAGGCCGCTGCCATAGACACGAACCACGAATTCCCTTACCTGGTGTGTCTAGGCGGTTGTACGGACGCCGGCCGATGCGGCAGCCGATTAAGCAATTGCAACGATCGTGCGTTAAAATTGCCGGAAAAGAGAAGCGCAAAAAAAGGGAAGAAAAGTTATGGGCCAGCATTTTTTGGAACGGCTGTTTTCTCCCGCGGCGGTGGCGCTGTTCGGCGCGTCGGAACGCGGCGACTCGGTTGCGGGCCGGGTGATGCACAACCTCATCGACGGCGGGTATGAGGGGCGAATCTTCCCCATCAATCCCAAATATCGAGAGGTGTTCGGGCGGCGTTGCTACGGTTCGCTAAGCGAAGTCACCGAGCCGATCGATCTCGCGATCATCGCGACGCCCGCGCCGACAGTACCTGCGATCATTCGCGAGTGCGGGGAGCGCGGCGCCCATGGAGCCATCGTCCACTCCGCCGGTTTCGCCGAGGCACACGAGAAGACGACGGGCCAGGAGCTCGAGAAGGCGCTGATCGCGGAGGCGCACCGCTTCGGCATGCGCGTGCTCGGGCCGAATTGCCTCGGGTTGATGCGCCCGAGCGCCAAGTTCAACGCGACGTTCGGCAAGAGCGGCGCGCGTCCCGGATCGCTCGCGCTGATCTCGCAATCCGGGGCGCTGTGCACGGCGATCGTCGACTGGGCGGAAACGCGCGCCATCGGCTTCTCGGGCGTCGTGTCGCTCGGCGAAGCCGCCGACATCGATTTCGGCGATGTGCTCGACTACTTCGCGCTCGATGAGCAAACCAAGAGCATTTTGCTTTATATCGAAGGCATCCGCGACGCGCGCGCCTTCATGAGCGGCTTGCGCGTCGCCGCGCGCTTCAAGCCGGTCGTCGTGGTGAAGGCGGGCCGGCACGCCGAGGGCTCGCGTGCCGCGCAATCGCATACCGGCGCGCTGGTAGGAGCGGACGATGTGTTCGACGCCGTGCTCGCGCGCGCCGGTGCGGTGCGCGCAATCACGATCGAGCAGCTTTTCGCCGCGGCGCAGCTTCTCGCCGCGGAGCATCGCGTCGGCGGCAATCGTCTGGCGATCGTTACCAACGCCGGTGGCCCCGGCGTGCTTGCGACCGACCGCGCCGTCGATTTGGACGTCGCGGTGGCGGCGCTCGCGCCGCAAACCATCGAGGCGCTCAACGCGGTGCTGCCGAGGAATTGGTCGCACGCGAACCCCGTCGACATACTGGGCGACGCGTCGCCGGCGCAGTTCGGCGCCGCCGCCGAGGCGTGCCTCGCCGATCCGAACAGCGACGGCGTGCTGGTCATTCTGACGCCGCAGGGAATGACCGATCCGGTCGAATCCGCGCGCGCGGTGATCGACCGCCGCAAGGGAACCGCTAAGACGCTGCTGACCTCGTGGATGGGAGGGACGCAGGTGCTGCCTGCGCGCGAGCTTTTCGCGCAGAACGGCATACCGTCGTTTCCGACGCCCGAGCGAGCGGTCGAGGCGTTTTCGTATCTCGCGAGCTATCGCCGCAACCAAAAATTGCTACGCCAGGTGCCGGGTCCGATGGCGCCGCAGAGCAGCGCCGACATCGAGGGCGCAAAGTTGATCATCGAGACGGCGCTCGCCGAGCAACGCGGCGCCCTGACCGGGATCGAGGCCTACGCGGTACTGAGCGCGTTTCGCATTCCGCACGCGCAAGTGCTGCAAGCGCGCAGCCCCTCGGAGGCGATGGTCGCGGCGCAAGCGCTCGGCTTTCCGGTGGCGCTCAAGATCGCGTCGCCCGATATTCTGCACAAGTCCGACGCCAATGGCGTGCGGCTCAATATCGCGAACGCGCAAGCCGCGCGCGCCGCGTATCAAGAACTAACCGAGACCGTGCAGCGCCTGCGTCCGACCGCGCGCATCAGCGGCGTCACGATCGAGCGCATGTACGGCCGAAGCGACGGGCGCGAGCTGCACATCGGCGTGATGCGCGACGATGTGTTCGGCCCGGTCGTGAGCTTCGGTCTCGGCGGCACCGCCATCGAAGTGTTGCACGACCGTGCCATCGCGCTGCCGCCGCTCAACAGTCTTATCGCGCAGAACCTCATCCAGCGCACGCGCGCGGCGCGCCTCCTCGGCGCGTTTCGCAATTTGCCGCCGGCGAATCTGGCGGCGGTGGAGCAAGTGTTGCTCGCGATCTCGGAAATGGTTTGCGAGCTGCCGCAGATACGCGAGCTCGACATCAACCCGTTGATGGCGGATCAGGACGGGGTGATCGCGCTCGACGCGCGTATCACGATCGAGCCCGCTGCTACGCCGGCTATGCGCTACGCGCACATGGCGATCCATCCGTATCCGAGCCATTTGGTTTCGCGCGTGCAGCTCAATGACGGTATCGACGTGCTCATCCGTCCGATACGGCCCGAGGACGCGGAGATCGAAATCGCGTTCGTGCACAATCTTTCGCCCGAGTCGAAGTACATGCGCTTCATGCAGACGCTCAAGGAGCTGACGCCCGAGATGCTCCTACGCTTCACGCAGATCGACTACGACCGCGAGCTCGCGCTCGTCGCCATCACCGAGCAGGACGGAAAGGAAGTCGAGATCGCCGTCACGCGCTACGCCATGAACCCCGACGGCGAAAGCTGCGAGTTCGCGCTCGTCGTCGCCGACGCGTGGCAGCGCAAAGGCGTCGGCGCGCGCCTGCTGACTCAGCTGATAGAAGCGGCGCGCGTTCGCGGCTTTCGGTTGATGGAAGGACAAGTGTTGGCGCAAAACGCGCCGATGATCGCGCTGGTCAAGCGTCTTGGCTTTCATGTGAAGCGTTCCCCCGGGACACAGAACGTTTGCGACGTGAACTTGACGCTGTAAGGGTTCGTTAAGAATTTCAAAACCACGGATGCACGCAGTAGTTCAGGAATAGGAATATAAGAATTTGGGAACCACAGATGAACGCAGATAAAAAGGGAAATATTGTTTCTATCCGTGTTCATCCGTGTGCATCCGTGGTTCCAGAATCTTTTGCTTTTTATCGGCGTTCATCTCCCCGGCGGCGTTTCGCGAAAGCTCACGCGACGCCCTGGCGTCGCGAAACACGATCGGTCTTACCTGAGTCGATGGCGCTTGCGCGCGGGCCACTGCGGCGGTCACGATCGAGTGGTGCGGACTTTTCGAGCATACCGGGTCTGCCATGGCGGGATCGTTGGCGAGCAAAAAGGCCTGGCAATGGCAACCGCCGAAATCCTTTTCGCGCTCGTCGCAACTCGCGCAGGGTTCCTTCATCCAGCCGGTGCCGCGAAAGCGATTGAAGCCTTCCGACTCGAACCAGATCTCGCGCAGGCTCGCGGCGCGCACGTTCGGAAACGAAAGCCCCGGCAGCATGCGCGCGGTGTGGCACGGCAGCGCCGTGCCGTCGGGCGCGATCGCCATGAACGTCGAGCCCCAGCCGTTCATACAGCGCTTGGGGCGAGTCTCGTAATAGTCCGGCACGACGAAAAAGATTCGCATGCGCCCGCCCAACCGCGCGCGCCAGGCGTTAGTGGTTTGCTCCGCCGCCTCGATCTGCGCGCGCGATGGCAGGAGGTGATCGCGGTTGAGATGCGCCCAGGAGTAGTACTGCGTGTTCGCCAACTCCAGATACTCCGCACCCAAGCGGTCCGCCATTTCGATGATGGCGTCCAGGTGATCGATGTTGAGCCGGTGGATCACGCAGTTGACTACCATCGGATAGTCGTGCGCCTTGATCAGCACGGCGATGCGCTGCTTCAGCTCGAACGTCTTGGTGTGCGACAGGAAATCGTTCAGCTCGCGCGTGGAGTCTTGAAACGAGAGCTGGATGTGATCGAGCCCGGCAACCTTGAGGTCGCGGATTTTGGTCTCGTCGAGACCGACGCCCGACGTGATTAAATTAATATAGTAACCGAGCCGGTGCGCCTCGGCGGTAATCTCAACGAGATCCTCGCGCACCAGCGGCTCGCCGCCCGAGAGGCCGAGCTGCACCGCACCAAGCTCGCGCGCCTCGCGTAACACGCGTATCCACTCGTCTGTTTCCAGCTCCTGCTCGGTTAGCGCGAACTCGATCGGGTTGTAGCAGTACACGCAATGCAGCGGACAGCGGTAGGTCAGCTCCAGCAGTAGCCACAGCGGCGGTCCGGGCGTGACGGTTGGCGCGCTCATGGATGTAGCTCGATCCATCCTTTTTCGGTTGCCATCGACATGAAGGCGGCGACGTCACCCGCGAGGCCGGTGCGACCGAATGCTTGCTCGAGATCCGCGACGATCTGCGCCACGGTGCGCGCGCCATCGCAGCGACGCAGGATCTCGCCGGCGCTGGTGTTGAGCTTGACCATTCCTTCCGGGTAGAGCAGCACGTGCGCTTTTTGCGCTGGTTCCCACTGGAACCGAAACCCGTGGGCGACGGTAGGTTTCGCGTCGTCGGCGATCGCGCTCACGGGCTCACTCCGTAGCGCAGCGCCATGGCGTCGTTCATAGCCCAGAGGATGTCGAGCTTGAATAGCAGGATCTCGAGCGCGCGGTCTTGTTGCGCGCGAGTCTTGAACCACTCGAGCGTGATGGCGAGGCCTTGCTCGACGTCGCGCCGCGCCAAGCTCACGCGACTCTGAAAGTAATGCAGGCCGGTGCGCTCGATCCACGGATAATGCTCGGGCCAGCTCGCCAGACGCTGCTGGTGGATCGCCGGCGCGAACAGCTCCGTCAGCGACGAGCACGCGGCCTCCTGCCATGGCGCGTGGCGCGCGAAGTTCACGTACGCATCGACGGCGAAGCGCACGCCGGGAAGCACATCGGTCAAGCCCTCGACATGCTTGCGCGCCAGGCCGACGGCTTCGGCGAGACGCAGCCACGACTCGATGCCACCCGGATCATCGCCGTAACCGTCGTGGTCGAGAATGCGCTGCACCCAGAGCTTGCGCACCGCGCGGTCGGGACAATTGGCGAGAATCGCGGCGTCCTTGATCGGGATGCTGATCTGATAATAAAAGCGGTTCGCGACCCATCCACGGATCTGCTCGGGCGTCGCCTTGCCGGTATTGAGCATGATGTTGAACGGGTGGTGGATGTGATACGCGCGATCTTTGGCGCGCAGCCGCGCTTCGAATTCCTCCCGACTCCAGGATGCTTCACTCACAACGCGATCTCCATGCCGTCCCACGCGACTTCGACGCCGCGCCGTGCGAGCTCGGCGCGCTCGGCCGAGTCCTCGTCGAGAATGGGATTAGTGTTGTTGATGTGAATGAGAATCTTGCGCGTGTGCGATGGCAATCGATCGAGCCATTCTAGCATCCCGCCCGCGCCGCTCTGCGGCAGATGGCCGATCTCACGCGCGCGCTTGCGTGAAACGCCCAGACGAATCAGCTCGTCGTCGGTCCAGCACGTGCCGTCCACCAGAACGCACGCGGCGGACTGCATGTTCCGCCACAGTTCCTCGTCGATCGCGCCGATACCGGGTGCGTAAAGCACCGCGCTTCCGGTCGCGCTGTTCTCGATCATGAGTCCGATATTGTCGCCCGGCAGCGGCGCCTCGCGGTTCGGCGAATAGGGCGCGGGCTTGCTCGTCAGCGGCACCGCGCGCCAGCGCACACCGGCGACGCCATCGATCTGAAAGCCATCACCGGCAAGATCGATGCGACACCGCTCCACGCCGCAGTAGTGCGCCAGCACGTTCAAAATCGGATTACCCTGCCTGAGATCGGCGTAGGCGCGGTCGGTACACCAGATCGGCCACGGACGCGTGGACTCGCGCAGCATGTAAAGGCCGGTTGTGTGATCGACCTGCGCATCGACCAGGACGATGCCGCAAATCGCGGTATCGCGCACCGCGCGTTCCGGCTGCAACATGGGATTAGCTTGCAACTGGACCAAAATATCCGGCGATGCATTAACCAGTGCCCAGGCCATTGGGTCCGTGCCGCTTACCGCGATCGACGATTGCGTGCGCGCGCGAGCGCGCACGCTAGCGGCGCGCACGCCGGCGCAGTTGCGGCAGTTGCAGTTCCACTGGGGAAACCCGCCGCCCGCCGCGGAACCGAGGACACGGATTTTCACGAGAAAAACAAACGAAGCCCGCGCGAGCGGGCTTCGAACGTGGCGGAATCAATCCGCCGGTGCGATCTGCCCTTCAGCGGGTGGCAATGTACATCGTGATTTCAAGGCCGAACCGCCAGTCGATCGCTTGTGGAGTTTCCCAAACCATTTTTGCGCTCCTTAAATAGGGTTTGATGATTGACGGCACGGGCTGGTTTGACCGCAGCCAAGCTAGTGCCCTCGGCGCTAATGATGCACGCCGCCACGCGAGAATGGAATACGTGCGCGAAAAACGGAATCATGATTTTCAGGGTTGGGGCCTGGGCGCTGCCGTCGATCATTCTAGCTATACGTGTACGTTGCTATTTTTCCGCGGCAAAATCGCTGCAAAATGACGGAACGTCAGTTGCGCCGAGGTAAACTCTGGTTTCGCCGGGGACTCACCGACGTTCGACGTTTGAAAGCGCCGTTGTTGTACTCCCTCTCCCTTTTTAGGGAGAAGGCAGGGTGAGGGTGCGATGTCAAAGGTCCTCAAATACGTTCGCTTTCCACCTGCTGTACAGGGATGTACGAATGTCGCGAGCGCAGGATGCGCAGGAGCGACCTCACCCCATACATGGACGCCCCCTGTTTGCCAAGCCATCCTTCGGCGATAGCGAGCAGGTAAAGCGTGCAGCCATACATCCGGCCTTTGATGCGGCAATGTTTGCCGCGGGCCCTGATGGAAATCTGCCGGTCGACTCCTCTAT
>JBGPKL010000019.1:0-55932 GCA_041485885.1 Sulfurifustaceae bacterium | reverse complement strand
TCAATGAGGCCGCAGCACTTCGCTGCGGAATACTACTTGGAGCGCTTCACCGATCGGCGAGGAGTCCTTGGCTTCAATGAGGCCGCAGCACTTCGCTGCGGAATACTCGCGCGGCGGCGGAGGACTGGCGCGCGTTTATCGCGCTTCAATGAGGCCGCAGCACTTCGCTGCGGAATACACGCGCACGCGCTCGACGTTGCGCGGATCGCCTTTCGAGCTTCAATGAGGCCGCAGCACTTCGCTGCGGAATACTTGTCGCTGATGGTGCCGCGCAACCCGTAATCGTTGCTTCAATGAGGCCGCAGCACTTCGCTGCGGAATACGCGGCAAGGGTTTTGAAGGTGCGATGTCGCCCGTTGCCGCGGCTTCAATGAGGCCGCAGCACTTCGCTGCGGAATACGACGATACACCGGTAACCTCATGAGCCTGCGCACCCTGCTTCAATGAGGCCGCAGCACTTCGCTGCGGAATACCACTACCGCCACCCCTACTGTTGGCCGAGCCAACAAGCTTCAATGAGGCCGCAGCACTTCGCTGCGGAATACCACAAACGCCAAGATTGCCGAAGCGACGCAGCGCTTGCTTCAATGAGGCCGCAGCACTTCGCTGCGGAATACGCCAGGGTTCCATCCTGAGATAGCCGCCGTTGTTTCGCTTCAATGAGGCCGCAGCACTTCGCTGCGGAATACGCGAACAACCCAACAGGAGACGTCGCGAATTGAAAAGCTTCAATGAGGCCGCAGCACTTCGCTGCGGAATACCTGCCGATCGGCAATCGGCTACTCGGCGTGTTGCTAGCTTCAATGAGGCCGCAGCACTTCGCTGCGGAATACCGTCGAGCGCGTACGCACGCTCGCCGCGGCGCTGCGCGCTTCAATGAGGCCGCAGCACTTCGCTGCGGAATACAGCATCCCTGTCAAACTCTGGAAAACTCGGCATTCCCGCCAGATCTTGCGAGCGGTCCGCTTCACTCGCTACATAGAGCCCTGGGCTTCCGCGTCGAAGAAGCCCGAGCAACATATTTCTCCATATTTTTAAAGAGCTTGCCAATTCGCGAGCGCTCCCCGGGATCCAGCCCATTACTGCACCGCTCGCGACGGTACGGCGATGAACACTAGACCACCACCGCCTCACGCTCGACCACGTTAAACGTCTTACCCAGACTGATGACACGCGGCTCGATGTTCTCCGCGGGACCAAGGTCGAGCATGAGCACATGATCATGATCGTCGAGGATTACCTCGTCAAGCGTCGCCAGCAGCTCCGCGTGTCGGCGCCGGCTCATGCGGCATTGGAACACGGAGAGCTGCAACCACTCGCCATAACCATTCATTAGTGAAAATACGCGCCGCCAGCGCTTCGGATCGCTGATATCGTAGGTGACGATGTATAGATGTTCTTCCATGCCGGTCATCTCGTTATAAAGTTGGGGTACTCCGCGATGTCGTTTAACAGAAAACGTCCGAGCAGCCGCGCTTGGATTTCAAAGAGACGCCGATAACTTACCTTGTACCCAAACAGTGGGTGCGTAATCTCCTGCGCCAGACGGCGTTCGAAGGTCGCGATAAATCGCTTGCGCCCATCTTCCGTAAGCGCCACGCTGCCCGCTGCGCTGATGAAATCGCTTGGTCTCACTTCGCCATTGTTGATCGCCTGAATCACGCTTGAATCGGCAACAAGCGGCCGGAACGGTTCCATCATGTCGAGCGCGAGCGACGGGCGGCCGTATCGGGGCTGATGATAAAACCCGCGATAAGGATCAAAACCTACCGCGGAAAGCGTCACCGTCCAACTGCGGACGAGTAACGCGTAAGCATAGGACAGTAACGCGTTGACGGGATCGGTGGGCGGCCGACGATTGCGATGCGTGAAATCAAACTGGAGTGTCGCCGGGTCTTCATCTCTTTTTATCATATGCACAAAGCTGCCGAAGTAGCGTTGCGCCGCCATACCTTCAACACCGAGCAATACGGACAGCTCTTGCGCCCGCTCGGTGTCGTCCGCGTCGCGTTTGAGCTGGTCCATGAGCTGTTCCGGCTTCTCCTCCCCACGCCAATTGCGTCGCAGTAGCGTGCGGCAATTCAACACCTTCGCGCGAACCAGCCCGCGCGCAAGCCGCAAACAAAGACGGTCGTCGAAGCTCGCGCGGTATTGCGCGGTTCGAAGCTCCACATTCTTGTGCCCCACGCCATTCGTGTGGCCGAGAAACCATCCGCCGAAGGAGTACCAGCTCACGGGTATCTCGCGGCGCATCAGCTCGTGCAGCGTCGGTGTCGTCACATAAACATTGCCCATCACCACGACTTGCGACACGTCGATCAGCCGCACGGTAGCCTGCGGCTTGTCGTCAACCGAGACCTCCAGCGTTTCTCCACTCTTCGCAACCTTCGCGTGATGCGCTTGAACATAGAGCGGCAACGCTTCGTCACGAGCAACGACAAGGGGTCGCGGAGTGTCTTGCGAGTTTTTCAGAAAATTCACTTCATCCGGCAGGCAAATACCTACGAGGGAGCAGCGCGGACACTTGGGGCTATCGACGAGCGGCGCCGGCAACTGGCCTCCCGCCGCGATCAACCGCATCCCATCGATCGCGGCCCGCGTTTTTGCGCGCAGCTCCGCATCCAGCTCCACCCGTACGCGTTCGCGCGACTCGATGAAATACAGGATGCCCTCGGTGCACGTGTATCCGTGCTCTTCGAGAACCATGCCCTGCACGCAAATCTGAATTCGCTCGGGGTCGTACGCGCCTTTGGGTACATGCGGGCGCCGGCCACGCTTGTAGTCCACGGGAACGACAACATTTCCCTCGCCCTCGACCAAATCTATCTTAGCGATCAGGCCGAGCCGGTTGGAGGAGAGCGTGATGGAACGCGCATGGATGCGTTCGCCGTCCTCCGCCTCTGCGGGGTCGGGCAAATTACCACCGGGCTTATCGACCCGGCGATGTCGATAGCGGCCTTCCACTGTGTCTGCTGACTCCGCCCACTCACCTTGCACCCATTCGAGATAGGCGAGGCGCGGGCAGTATTCGTACTCGTTGACCATCCGCGCCGGCAGCAACGGCAGATCGCCCGAGAGCTCGGGAAACGGCAGCGGTAGCTCGCCTTGTGCATCGTCCATGGTGCGATCGGAATTTGACGGGAGGTAAGCGAAAGCTTAGCAGCGAATCCTACGGACGCTTGATCTCGACTGCCAGTCGTCGATGCTCAAACCCGGAAGCTTTTTGAATAAGAACCGCGGCCCTATCGAAAGTCGGCTAAAAAAGCGATGGCACCGGCCTCTTTGGCTTTGGTGAAATACTTGCCGTCGGCAGTGACGAAGGTACCGTGCTCGACCAGCGCGAGCGCATGATAGGCGGCGTCGTAAAAAGTCACACGGCGTTCGCGAACCAGCGTCACCGTCTCCTTACGCCACTGCTCCCCGCTATCCCCTTCCGGCATGCCGAACGCAACCAGCGACTCCAACAACGTGAGCGCATGTGCCGGAAAATTCCGAGTCAGAATGTTGCCAACCTCATATAGCCACAATGGCGGAACGCGCAGCGCGAGCTTCCCAGCCGCCACGGCGTCACGCAAGCGCAGGGCGGCAGCGGCGTCCGGCTCATCCGTCGGAGGGCAGCACCTACTTCAGGATAACCGAGGCATCCGGAACGACGAGCCTCACCCGGCCCGTTCTCGCTCTTCGCGTACCCACTTCACGATCTGTTTGGTCGTGACCGCGGGCAACTGCGCGCGCAATTTATCCATCTGACGCACCGCATCCGCGCGCCGGCGCTTTTGAAACCATTGCGACAACGCCGAATTGACGATGCGACTGCGTTCGCCCTTGGGCGCCTTCTCCAGCACACGCCATACCGCGTCCTCCAGCAACACATTTACCCGATGCGCCATGCGCTCAGCCTCCTTCACAGCTTTCCGTTACACACGCACGCTACACATTAGTAACGCCCTCGGGCATTGTCAGCAAAGGTTCTCTTTTGAAATTGAGAATGTGTGGCAGATATTCATCGTCCGCCTGCTACCCGACTTCGCCAAAAGTTCACCCGCCTGGAAGATGAGCGGATCGTATTGCAGGATTGTTCGGCAACGAAAATGGGCAGCAGTTTTGGCAAGGCGCGAGTGCCAGTCCATCGACCGTAGGCGAACACGTCCACCAGATGATCAACCCACACCACTTCCGCCTGGCGACACTGATTTCAACAAACAAGCATCCGCGCTCGGTTGAGATGACGACGATTCTTGGCGCTGAAACCGAATGCGCTACAAATAAGGCCAAGTATTTATTGACTCAAGAGGCGGATTCTCAGCCGGCCGGCTTCGGCGGTAATAATCGCACCCGCTTCTAATTCCCCTTGATGCCGTCCTATCACTTCGAGGCAAACAGCCGCTTGGCGTCTGGCCGAGATATTGACGAGGCGAACAATGCCGCAATGGACCTTTCCTCGAACAATCGCCAGCTCACCAAAATCCTTATCGAGCGTCACCAGCACACGTCGTTCTGCCGCAGCTCGCTCCATAATCTCTGTATCGCCCGGATCCTGTGGCCAGTCGCCAGTCCAGACGACATCGTGACCTGCTTCGACAAGTTGAGCGCGTGTTCCACCCCACACGCACGTATCGAGCAAGAGCTTCACGTACCTGTATTAAGAATCAGCGGCTCAACACGTTCATGAGCGACGAGCCTATGGGCATACGTGAGGCAGGCCTGAATGTCTTCGCGTTCCAACCAGGGATAACCTTCGAGGATCGTTTCAGGGCTATCACCCACTGCTAGCATTCCCAATACATGCTCTACGGCCAATCGACGGCCGCGGATAATGGGCTTACCACCGAAGATGCCAGGATTCACGGTAATACGTTCAAGAAGTATTTCTTCGTTCATATAGTGATGTCTCTCTACAAAGAGTCGTATGAATTCAGTATACACCGTGCAAACGTTTCGTCAGAAACTCACCCGCCTGGAAGATGAGCCGATCGATCGTCGGATTGTTCGGCAACGAAAACGCCGCCAGCAATTCCGGCAACGCCCGCGCGCCCGCCCACTGGTCGTAAGCAAGCACGTCTGGCGGATGATCAATCCGCGCTACTTCCGTTCCGGCGACACTGACTTCAACAACCACGCGCCCGCGCTCGGCCTCGGTCAACTCCGACAGGTGGCGATGCTGAAATTTCATGTCCAATGCGCGTGCGACCAACCGCTGTGGGCACGCTGAGGCGCAAGGTCATAACGGACGAAATACACCAAGGCCGAAGTGGGATGAGTCGCCCAGGGCGATTGGACCACTTACCGGCTGAGTGAATTCCATAACAAGCCGAAATGACGGAAGCGACATCCGTCGTCTGTTTTTTTTCACGCGCTCCCTAGCACTCATATGAACGTACGGCCATTCTTCGACTGCATAGCTGTTTACCGACGCTGGAGTGATCCCGTAAATTCGCCGGCACAGCTTTGCGGCGATAGATTCTGGTGTTTCTCCCGAGCGCTCTTTGCCGTTTTTCCTGAATCTTCGACGCTGTCGGGGAGCGACAAAGGGCGTAACGCTCTCCCAACGACGACTTGTCCCCATCAATTTGTAAGAGAGCGGCATCCCGAAAGGTAATGGCAGGAGTTTAATTTTCCATTTCGGACTAGCGGAATCCCACAGTAACGGGAACTGCGCAGCCGCGAACAGTGCTTCAATCTCTTCCTGAGAGAATGGAGCGCGCCGCCACAGGACAAGCCGCGCGGCATTACCTCTCTCGTCGGGAAGAACCGAAAAGTAAGCTTGGCTATGATCGGCAAGCGGTTCGCCATTTACATCTTTGCCAGTGAACCCGCCCATTTTCGATTTTGTCTGCGCGTTGAGCTCCCGATAATCACACTTCGTATTTCCGGTCAGAATCCGACAATGTTCTCGTAATACGCGCTTTCTAAACCGCTCTGTCAAAAGACACGAGTATTTGACGGAAGGCAACACTTGCCCACCTATCGCGAACTGTATATGTGTCAGATTTTCTGGATAACGATTCTTTTGCCTGGGTATAATCTTGATTCTTGGCGGGCTTGGTAATATAGCGTAGTACCAGCGCGCACCGGGCGGAATTCCTCGGCCCTTTATATTTTTGTGTTCGGTCGGTTGGAAAAGCATGCTTAGCCTATCGATATTTTTGCGATCCGGCGCAAGTATCGGAACGGCCAGCGCAGCCCGTTTTTCGGATAGAAGCACTGATTGGTAATCTTGCGCCTCCGCCACGCGCTCAACGGTACGCAAGCACGTAAACGATTCTGCTCTACCGAAATAAATCACTCGGGCGAGGAGCTGTTCGAGAAATACTTTGTCAATTTCGCCAAGTTCTGGCCATACCCAATAAACGCGGTCATTAGGCGACACTACTCGATAGTGATCTTCAGTTAAACTCGATTTCGGCGCTTTGTATGCGGCCGCTTTTTTTGAAGCGTCAGTCCAAGCAACCTGCATAGGCAGATACTGCTTTAGGGGCTCGCCTCGTCCCGTATGGATCGGTAAATAGAATTCCGGTAATTCACTCGATAACGCACCCAAGAGACTGAGTAGTGCATTGCGATCATCCTCGCCCGTCTCTCGGCTCCACTGAAACCATCGAGCCGCGAGCGCTCTAAACAATCGCCATGGAGACGGAGGCCATTCACCATACAGATCACCAAAGGCGCCCATTTTCCAACGTGTCGCGTGAAAGCGCCCCAGTGGAAAACTTTGTTCAATGACAAGCCCCATGACTTAATCCTCAGCTTCGTTTTCTTCTTCCGTGCTCCCGTCGTCGTTCAGAGTTTCTTGTCCATCACCGTCTTCCGATGTCGGCTGTTGTTTGCCAAGCTTGAACAACATCGCGGCCGGATAATAGACCTGGGTCATCCCGGTGATTTCCTTGAACTCACAATCCTTTATGGCGTCGCTAATATTCAGCGACGGAAGCTCACCGTTATAAGTTTTTTTCTCGCTGGAAACCGTAATCGAAGAGCAAGTGAGAAAACAGCGGCTGCGGAAGCGAAACGGCTTTGCCAAAAGCTGATTGATCTTCCAGAGCGCCAATTCCAGCAGTAGGCGCTTCTGCCTGTTTGTGAGACCAATTTCTTTGTCCTTATCCCTTCTGCCATAGGATCGCAGCAAGGCTAAATCGAGAATAAATGTGGCACGAATACGATGCGCAGTCTCGCTATCCGTAGCGAAGATCGGTTGTCCTGATGTCGTTTTCCCAAGCGAGTCAAACTTGATACCTGAGCCCCGCACCCGGCCCGCTCCGAATGCCTCCATTTGGGCGTTCAGCAAGCGTGCGATCTTGATTTGCTCCTTGGCGAACAGTACTCCATGAACAAGAGAGTTCGGATCGTATTTGAATATCGTCGAAAATATCGACCACCAGTTGTCTGGGTAGACGAAATACTTTTCCTTCTCTTTCGTATCCTTGTCTTTAGCATCTCTTTTTTCGGTATCATTTTTTTTTGCTGCATCGCTACCAATTTTCTTGATGCCAAATTCTTTTCGCAATTCGTCCCGGAAAAGCGGCCATTGATCTCTGTTTTTTGTCTCGCGAACTAATTTTGCGCACTTTGGATCAACGAAATAATCCGAAGCAATTCGATGTCCTTCTTGCAATGTGCTGGTCACGGGACGCAATTCGCTTTCTTTCTCACCGTCGGTTACACAAATGACGTGAGGTAGCCCCTGAAGATCAGGATGCAGCGTTAGTCCGTCCGGATAAGGTGTGCAAACTGCTTCGAGATGATTGGCCATGCTGGCTGCGCTATCCACTACACATACAGACTCTTCTGAAAAATTCCCATCCACGTCCTTGCGCGGCGCTTTATAGATCACGTGCCCAATCTGCGGGAAACCGGCGGGCTGGAACGTATCTTCATTGCCGACCGTTTTCATGTCGGCCTGTACAACCAGGCATATAGGGCCTTCCGGCCGCAACAAATCATCAAGATTCAATTGTTGTTCGGTCTGTGGTGTAGCCATCGCATGTTCCTCTTAGTCAGTGGTATTCAAATTCCAGCGAGCTCGGCCCGTCAGGATTGCGCGCCGAGAAATGGGAATCAGCAGCGCGGCCAATAGGCGCTGCGCGGTTGTTGAAGTTGAAGTAAGACCGGTAAGCTGAATAGGTTGCGCGCCGAGCGCTCGGTAGCGCGCGACAGAAAAATCCAACGCACCGTCGAGATCCCCTTGACGCAACAATTCCGCGAGTCGGAGTGCGGCAGCAGTGTCGGGTTCGGCCGTTTGTTTGCGCGAGTTACCTTTCCAAGGAAGACCGGCCGTTAGCAGGGGACGAAAGACGCCATCCAGTGCAAACAGGCCACTCCACGAAGGTTCATGATCGTCTCGATCTGAAATTGAGCGTCGCCAGTCCAATAGCGACAAAGCGGGCAACCATCTCGTGATCTCGGCGTCATCAACCCCGTCATTGAGGAATCGGTCCAGCATGTCCCGCCCTACCGCATGCCTTGCGATCAAAGGCCAAGGCGCGCGTTCGCCTCTTATATGACTGCCGTGGTCCACCAACCGCCTGTGTAAAATGTCACCAAGCGCATCCACAAGGTTGCTTTCATGCCAGACGGCGCTTAACGGTCTGTCCTTCGGAAACCAAAATCCTTCCTTGCCGGATCTAACCCCATAGATATTGCATGCAAGCGGATAATGCGTGCCGCCGCCAACGGATGCGACGGCGGCGGCGATCTCAATTTCCAGAGGACGCCCATCAGGCCACGCAAAGTCCAGCCACGCCTGTGACAGCCGGGGAAAAAGTGCAGCACGTTGGCGCCAACCGCGGGTGCTATCCCAATCAACTTGCTTTTGTACCTGCGCGAGCATGAGAAGTAACTCCTGCCAGCGCGAAGCATCCTCCGGCTCTTCAGACACCGAGATGATGGCTTGTTCAATGGGACCGCGCAGGCCGGAGAATTTTCCTTTCTTTTTGCCGGATGTCGGCTCGTAGGGCAGTCGCGCCATCCACGACACCAATGATGAGATAAGCTCCGCAGCGCGGTGACTACGCTCGTCAGTGCGCACGTAAACATGAGGCATGGGCATAGCCTCGAACACCTGCGAACTCGTGGTTTCGCGTAACTCAAAAGGTGCAAATTCAACGAGGCCCGCGTCAAAACCGAGACCCATGGCCGCCACAGCAAACTCATGTGGCGCGGTCGCGGTTCTTTTGCCGATGCGCGCTAACCCACGCTTCAACAATGATCGCACTTCCATAAAGTTGGCTGGCATGTTCCAGATTGGTGCCCAAAATACGCCGGGCCGTTTCAAGCCGACATTACTTTCGCTGATCGGGCTAGGTGGCTCTGAAATAAATGGGAAAGCGACATATGGTCTAGCCGTAGCTGACAAGCGTCGGCCGACTTCGCCACGTAAAAGCAACGCTCCTTCTAGAGCCAGTAAAAACGACCACGGAGACAAGCGGCCTTCGCGGAAGAAACCGTCTTGTCCGCTGTTGAACGTTTTGTTGGCAAAAGGGAACCACGTACCGCTCGAAGGAAGTTCTGGCAGATCAACAGGCTCACCATATAGAGCGTTGGCTAACCATTCCCGCGCTTTTATCTCATCACCGAGTAGGTCTGAGGCATCAGCAGCCAATTTTGCAAGGTTACGCTTTCCGATATTACCGCCCGTTCCGAATATCGGATTAAAGATATTGTGTCTCGCTGAAACAATGTGGCTATCGATGAACCTAATATCATTGATCTCAGTGTCACAACGATAGAGCCTAACGGCCGAAGACGCTTTTTTCTTTTTCTTTGCATCTGTATCTTGCTTTTGCGCATCGGACCAAGACGCCTTTCTGCCGCCTGGATATTTTGGCCGCTTCCACTTTTTCACTAAAAAGTCGTCGATAGGTAATAACTCGCCCATGCAATGCAATGCACCGTCGGGTCCTTCTACCAACATGTGAAATATGTCATCTCGCCAACATCCTCTGACACTCGGTACTATTTGCGCACAGGCACTCAGCAGACCGAGTCCGCACAGGTACCCGCCCAAGGTGTCTGGCGTAATTCCGGTAAATGGAATCGCATGCAGTTGCTTGTTCATCGGACGCGTCCTTTGCCTGGTGCCGTACTGGCGCGATGGTCAGCGGCAATCACCAGCATTTCAAGGAATGCCAACGCGAAAGGTCCCAAATCCTTGGGCTCGCCCTCTGGTATTGCGTCGTTTGCATTACTCCCATCCGGACCATCACCGAGCAGCTCGGAAACAACCGAAGTCCACGACGGCATGGTGATTTCGAACGTTGAATCGTCAACCCAATACCCCGGAGTCGCAAACAGACGTGGTGTCAGGTCAAGCGAGATTGGATGCTCATACCACCCAGGCAGCGGTGCGAGCACATCACCTGAGCTAATTCCAAAAACATCTTCACCATTTCTCGTAGAACGCAACACAGTGCGCACCTTGCCGTGATGTGTGGCAATGAGATAGATAGCGAGTCCGGTGAGCCGTTGGTCTCCTTGCCGCCAGAGCGACCACGCGGCAAGCGCACTTGCCGCTTCATGACGCAGGTTGGGCCGAAACACAGATACGTCTTTGAATTTCGCCCACGGTCCTGGGCCGGGCTGCTTGGCGTGCAGTGGCGCGCACCATCGTTCATGAATTTTTCCGATGTCGTGCCATGATGCGGCGCAGATCACGGCGTTTTTGTGCGCATCCCTCAAAACAAACTTCCCACAGAGGTATGACGCCTCTGCCTTCGCATCGCGAAGGTGATCCGACAACAGCAGCCATTCCGTTTCACTCCACCGATCCTCGTCACGTTTCGAGGGGCGCCCTACTAGCGCGAGCCCCGATTCCGGCCTGTCCTTTGGATCACCAGTCCACCCTAGTGTTTCGGAGTATCCACCAGCATTTCGTGGCAGCAATAGCGTCATGCCAGGACACACCGCTGTTACGGAAATCGACTCATAATTACCCAACTCCTGATTCCACACCCACGCCTTCACTTTCTTATCTCTTAAGAATCGCTTAAGGGCGTAAGCCGATACACGGCAAAGTATTTCTGGCGTGCAATCCAAGTCATCCGACGGCCGATCGTCGAAGTCGCCCCAAAACACCTCGACATCAGGATCATTGTCCGCATCACGCACAAAACGCGATACATCTGTGAACCCGCCGGCTAAATCGGGTTCCGTAGAAAAAAGTTCATAGAAATCCGTCGGCCGGATAACCGAAGTATGGGCAATTGCTTTGGCCTTTTTTCCGTCGCTAGAGTTGTTAACTTCATCTAACGCAGCTCGATAACGTTGCCCGCTTTGTTGTTTGCTCTTCAATACACTCAGCAAGTTCTTCGCCGCATCGAGCGCGCTTTTATCGTAAGGACCGATTCGCCCGGCATTAGGTGCGTCTTCTTTCGTCGAGTTCTCGAAATCCCTGTCGGCCTTTGGCATCCAGAAAAATGCCTTCGCCCCGCTGAGCCTGCCATCACGATTTAGGCGGCCCAATCGTTGAATAACTGAAGGCCACGGCGCGATCTCAGTCCAAAGGCGAGACGCCGATATGTCTACACCGGCTTCGACAACTTGTGTCGCTATTACTATGAATCCTGGATGGTTTGGCTCAGAACCCTGAACGGTTTTTTGTCTTTCTGAAAACCCAAGAAGAAGTTTCATCGGGTCTTTGCGGTCGCGTGGCCGCATTCGACCATGAAGTAGCAGTGGTTCTGGAACAGGCGACTTTTTGTTTTTTCTCTTTCCAATTGCCGTTTCCAGTTCTCGATAAAGCCCTTGTGCCTGCCGCACCGTATTGACAACAATCAAACTTATTCGCCCCGCTTCATGCAGATCAAAAATCCCATCCTTGTTCATTCCCGTTCCGATCTTTGGCTGCTTACTGATAATTTCGATCTCTTTTTCGGCAAGGAAAACTGGTTCATTCCGCTCCGGCGCATCCGATCGAAGCGGCAAAATCTGATCTTTCGCGATCTCGTGCTTATTATTGTCGCGGCGATCTTTTGTATTAAACATACCGTCGCCCGGCGTTGCCGACATCCAAAGAAAACGGCAGCCCAAGGCCGGTCTCCAAAAAGACTCACTCTGCAAAACTTCAAGTTGAACGGAGGTAGACAAACCCGCCCCCATCAACTGCACTTCGTCGAATACCCATAAGACATCGTTATGGAGCAGCGCAAAATGCACCGGCCACTGATAACGACTCATGCCGTAACCCCGCATGAGCGCACGCGACAGCAACATGTCCTGTGTCCCTATGAGGATCGCGTCTTCCTCTGGATAGTCGGCCCACGTTGCTTTTTTCACATCGCCGGAACCGCCGAGGAGCATGTGGACCGATACCTTGCCCTGTCCGGGTTCGCCCGCTATCTCCAAACGCTGAAGCCACGCGCAAACATTCTGATATGTCTGCTCGACTAATACGCGCATCGGCAGGCAATACACCAATCGGCGAGGTGTTTCGGCGTCTTTCTTTTCCCGTCGCTTCCAAATCCACGCAAGCACGATAGCCGCAGTTTTTCCGAGACCTGTGGGAACATCGAGCAAATTGGGCCACGATTCTTCCGCGAGCCGGCGCTGGTAATCATATGGACCTTTTTGGTGTCCGGTCGCCTGCTTGAAAAAATCATCGTATGTCATAACCCTTCCTCAAGCTTCAGCAGCGCGACAAATTCTGGCGCCTTCAATGCACGCGGCATGTCATCGGTCGGGCCGACGATTTCAATCTCCACATCCTCCGACGCCGCCTTGAGATCACGCAGTTTCCGCGCGAAGACGAGCGCGCGCGATTCGAGTGTGCTGGTTGCGCTGTTGTAGGCTTCGACGGCATTGCCGAGTTTCTCGCCGACGTTGCTCCAGTGCTCGGCAAGCTTGGCGATGCGGTCGTAGAGTTGTTTGCCGATCTCGGCGACTTCTTGCGTGTTCTTCGCCGGCCACGCGCTGAGCGCGCCTGCGAGAAGCCCGACGATCAAAGCGAATGATGTCATGAACCGAAATCTCTTCTCGGCAAGGATCCGAGGGTGAATGATACGGCCGGGGGTGGCTCTATCCGCGAGCCTGTGCGACGTGAGATTCGCTTTGAGGATCTCACGCCAAGTGCGCCTTTCATCTTGAGTTTCTCGCGCGCGTACTGCGCAAGCGCCATGCGTAGCCGCTCTTGCACAGCGCGCCGGAGGGAGAGCGGCGCGATCACTTCCACATCCGGTCCGTACTTGAGGATGTCCAATATCAACTCACGCTCGTCGGCATAAGGAACCGAGAGCTGAAACCCGCCGTCGGGCAAACGCTGTGCTTGCTGTTGCGGATGCCAAACTTCGTCCGCCACCTAGCGGGCGCGCGCCCGCGTGAAACGAAGCACGGCTTTGCGCCGCGGCCGACCGGCGAAGATGCCATAAGACGAGGCGAAGTGAGCGTCGAGGCGGACGTCCGGAATATCCTTGGCGGGTTTGTCGAGGGTCTCGGATTCGCGGATACGATCAATCGAGAAAACCCGCAACGCGCGCTTCGCGTGATCCCATGCGTCGAGGTACCAGTTGTCCCGATAATGTACGAGCCGTTGTGGAGAAATCTCGCGCTCGGTCGTCGCGTCGCGCTCGCGCCCGTGGTAAATGATGCGCAGGCGCTTACGTGCAAGCGCCGCGCCGGCGACGCTGCGAAAGTGCGCCGGTTCGACTCGGCGCGAGGCGATGCGCAGAATCCGAACGCGACGCGCGACCTCGCGCCCACCGCTGCCCCGGGACTTCAGTATCTGTTCGATCCGCTCGCGCAGCGGTGCAAGCGCGCTTTCGAGCAGGCCGGGTTGGACGCCGGTAAGCAACTCGTGCGCCGCGAGCAACGCATGAAGTTCCGAGGCATTGAACCATAGGCCGGGAAGTTCCCAGGGGCCGCCTTCATCTTGCGCCAATAAATATCCGTTTCGCGCGCGATCGTATTTTATAGGTGCGTGAAGATAGAGACGCGCTTCCTTGATGATTCGGTTAACGGTGGCACGCTTGCATTCCAGTTCATGCTCTAGCGTTGCACGTGAGACGGGATAGCGCGCCCGCCGAAGAACCGCGTGTAGGCGGTAAATCCGATCGAACAGATCCATGCGTCCTCCCTGAAGCGCCTCCTACAGGAGCGAATCTCACACTCCGGATACCGCTTCGAAGAGGCGAATCCTACTACCCGCGCTGTGCTATGCACACTTAGCACCGGAGCACCTAAGGAAGTACGAGCAACTCGCAAGGCCGCGCGTCGTCGCGGCGGAGGGTAAGGACACAAAGTTGGCACAGTAAGCGTGCCGCTCTGTTTCGGTCCGACGATACGCAGCGCCAAGTCTTTGATCTTGGTGCCCGGGGCCGGAATCGAACCGGCACGGGGATTGCTCCCCAAGGGATTTTAAGTCCCTTGCGTCTACCAATTTCGCCACCCGGGCGCGGTCCGCAGTATATAAGGTATCAAGGAACCGCCGAACCAGCTCGGCTCAAACCCGCTTTCCTACAAGCCGCTTGCGGCATTTGCAGCGCTCAAATCGGCTGATAGGTCTCGTCGCCCGCCGTCCTCGGCGCGATCTGTGGTTCACCTACTACTATAAAGATATCGACGGTAAGAAGCCCACCCTCTTCAAGGACGACACATGGAACAGCTGCGGATAAAGAACACAATGCGTATTCCGGTGCACACCCCGCTCATGATTAATGCCGGTCGAGGATTCGCGCTCCTCGAGCTGATCGTCATCGTGGTCATAGTCGGCATTCTAGCCGCTATCGCCCTTCCCCAATACGATACCTTCAGCAAGGCCAAGAAGATCGGCGATGACGCCAAGGCGATCGAGACTGTCCCGAACGAAACCGACGTCTTTCTCGCAAAACTCCCTGTCGGTCGAGCCGTGTTCAATAGTCCGGAAGTCATGAACGTAGGCGCCACCGAGACCATCCGCCTGCTGCTCAGCTTGAACCAGAGCATCGAGGCGCTCGCGAAGGAACTTCGATCCTCCGAAAAAATCGTTGGCGGGGACGTTGCGGTCGCCGACCGGGTCGAGGCGCGGCTCACCGGGCAGGGTTTCAGCATCCTCGCGGTGACGCCCGAGACGCAGGCGGTCTCGATGAAGCAACCGACGGAATGGAAGTGGGACGTCGAGGCGAAGACAGTCGGCGAGCAACAGCTACACCTGACGCTCAGCACGACCATCCGAATCCACGGCACGCAGACCCCGCGGGTGTTGCGCACATTCGATAGAACAATCGACGTGACCGTCAAATGGACAACGCGCGCCCAGGACTTCGTCGCGAACAATTGGAAATGGTTGTGGGTCACTATTGCTGCGCCAGCGGCCGGCTGGTGGTGGCGACGCTGGCGAAAAGGAAAGAAGCCGAAAAAACCGAAGCAACCTAAGCACGCGGGAAAGCGGTAGTGTCGCGATCAGCGTCGCTACCGGTCGGCACCAAGGTGCCTTGATCTCCTGTCAGTGCGCGTCCATTTTTGAGCCAGCGTCGCCGCATCTGGAAGCGGCGCAAAACTCTCCCGGCCTTTCGACAAAGTCCGGCGACCTAGAACCGGGAAATCGGTAGGCGGCGGAAGTGAAATCAATCGGCCGGCGCATCGCTGCGCCGGCCGATTGAGTACAGATGAAATTACGGCTTCAACTGGCCGCGAACTTCCCCAGCAGGGTTGGCGGCGCTGTGCACGTTGACGTAAAGATTACCGGCTTTGTAGGCGCTGTACTGCGCGTCCGTAAGCTTGGCATTCGCCGCTACGGAGAAAGTGTTGTCGGACGTCTTCGTCAACGGAACCGCGACTCCGCCGTTTTTCCCGGCCGCGCCCTCGTGAATATGCGCCGCGGTCGCTTTCATATCCGAGACGGTAACGGTGCCGGTCACCGTGTGATCGGCCTTAACGGTGATGTCAGCCTTTCCCGAGGCAGACGTGGTGACAGGAGGATTTTCTTGCGATCCGCTCAATTTCGTCCCGCCCATTCCCACCCAGCCTTCGACCGTTGCACAGCCAGTCAGGAGTACCAGGGCGGTCGAAACGAAAAGGCCGAATACCAGCGATAGTGACTTTATCCGTACGCTCATTTTTGTCTCCATATCAGGGTTTACTGCTGACTAGTCTAGCTCGTGCATTCCCACGGTGTAACGGGTATAAACCGGACGCTCCACACCCGCCGTATGCCTGTATCCAAAGGCTTTTGCGGGAAAGCCAGGGCTGGGGTGGAATCGAACCGGCGTACGCGGCTTGCGGTGTAGTAGCAATCGATACACGAAAACCGCGGAAGGAAGGGCGAACCGCGGGGCGAAAAAAGGCCGATACCGCGCGCGCAAGAGCTGAACGCGGACTGTCCCGATGGCAAGCGTCAGCGTTTGCGTAGTGGAGATCCGCATTCACGCCGAGAGAGGATACCGGTGCTTACGGCGCGAAGTTCGCGGAAGCGATCTACGTCCTGCTTGCTTTCGCGAAGAAGGCCCAGATGATGTAGGGTGCGTTCCACGCACCTCCTTTATTCTTCTGGTGCGTAAAACGCACCCTACATGCCTTCTTCGATGACTGGATTCCGCTTTGCTTCATCCAGGCTACATGGTCTGCTCTCAGAAGGACGACGACTGGATTCCCGCTTTCGCGGGAATGACGGAACGTATGAGCCGTTCAAAACCTCCCTATGCCAGTTGCACGTCTCCGCGTTCTTCGGGTCTTTGCACTCCTTCGGAGCTGAATCCGCACATCACTTCACTTGCAACAGTCCACGGAAGTCGTACGGGATAACGACGGTTTGCACCTTCCCGGCTTTGATTCCTTCCGCGATATCCGCGTTTGCTTTCGCATTCATGTAGGCGATGTTCAAAACGTTTTTCGAGAGAAACGCCAACCGATCCGCTTCCTTCTGCGCGGTATGGACTTCGAATTCTTTGGCCTTCAGGTCGTTCTGAGCCGAGATAACGCGGAGCGCGGATTCTTGTAGCTGCTTGGCTATTTGGAGATTCTTGATAAATACCTGATGCACACGAATGCGCGTGTCCAGGCCGTCCTCTTTCAAGACCTTCGACACTTGTTCGCGAATCTCTACGCGAATTTTTTCCCGATTGTTGTTTGCGTCCAATGCGTCGTATTTGGCGAATATGTCCGAGGTTGCGGTCGTCATGACATTGACCACGTATTGACCCAGCGGATAGATATCTCCGTTTTGCAAGTGCATGTCCCGGCCCTTGTACTTGACCACGAGGTCGGCGATAGCCGACGGGTCTACCGAGTAAGTGAACGCGAGGTCTAGGTCATCCAGCGTCGATCGGTCTTTAGTTTGCGGGTGTAGGTTGTCCAAGGCGATTGTCATTTCATTGGCGACGTACACGATCAAGTGGCCGATCACGGTTTGGTGCCACCCGACGGTGCGCTCTTGCGGCTCCACGTTCCCGAAGAAGTCCACGCGTACACCCACATGACCGGTTTCCACTCGGGTACAGCCCACGAACGCCACGCACAACAGGACTGCTGCAAAGGTTTTCATTTTTTCTCCTCAGTCAAAAAAGTTCACGATGAAAAGCCCAGCGACTACGGCGACGACCGCCGCGCCTATGGCACAAGCGAGTGCTACTAATATCTTCTTCGTTGCCGACCATTGCCACCTATCGACATTCAAGAACAGGATGAAGAAACCGGCCCACAACGCGAACGGGACGAACCAGTACCTCACGATGCACCTCCGAAGAAACGTTGTAGATCGTCAGCGTCTACGATCCTACGCGCGTCATTGAGCTGGTACACGCGCAGCCTTTGGTCTGCGAAGCGCGCCACGCCGCTGCGCGTCACGTAGGGCAAACCATCATCGTTCGGTTCTTGGGCTTGGCCGGCATCCATTCCACCCACCTCCTTTATTTTTCTGGTGCGTGGGACGCACCCTACATGCCTTCTTCGATGACCTGGATTCCGCTTTGCTCCATCCAGGCTACCTGGTCTTACGCGGGCGGCGGCCCCGCAGTCGTCGCCGAGCACGCTTCGGCAACTGGGTCGCGCGTATGACCGCGTCGGATCACCCGCGGCTCGTTCGCGGCGTGGTGATCCTTGCGGCCGCGTCGAAGAGCTATCCGGGTTTTGCCGGGGCGCAGCGCCTCGTCGAAGCGGTGAAGAAGGCCGACCACCCCGCGGTCACCGAAACGCAACGACTGCAGCACCTGCGTTCGGCGTTCTTCGCGGCGGGCCGGGCCACGCAGCAGGAAGAATGGTGCGGGCAGGAAGCGCATCGCTCCTTGACCTTCAGGCGGCGCTCGATCCGTTCAAGCCGCGCGAGACGACGAACGAGCTAAAGGAGGAGTTCGGCGAGCGCGTCGCCATCGCCGTGATCCCGGATGCGAGCCATGCGCTCATCCTCGAGCACCCGGCTACGGTCGTCGAGGCGATCGTCGCCTGGATGCGAAAACTTCCTCGGTAACGGGTGCGGCGCGCTCGCGACCGCGACCGCTCCGCGCGATGGCGAGACTCGTACGAACTACTTGATGCGTTTCTAGACCAGATCGGCGCGTCCACCATCGACTGTTGCCTTCCACTTGCTCTGACGCAAGGCGCTATCTCTTCTTGACTGCAAAAAACAGGAGTCCGCCAATCACTATCGCCCCCACGCCAACCCATACCGGGACATTGACTGTCTGTTTCTCGTCAACTGAAATCGCAATGGGACCCACCTTGGTATCGTGGGTACTAGTAAAGCTGAACTTGCCATATGCCAGCGCCAGAATGCCGGCCGCGATCAGTACGATTGCCACGATTTTGACTGCGCTCATCTTGTCTCCTTTACTCTGATCCTCTATTTCTTTTGCCTCGCGTGTTGGTAAGAATTCTCCTCCGGTGGAATTGGTATCCGCGGTGCCCATTCCAACCACTCTTTCACCGCCTCCTCGTAGAGTCGGAATACCGCGCCGTTTTTTACCAGCCCGGCTTTCGGATCGTTCGGAGTGGCGAAGGCGACCCCCCCTGACACCAACGATTTTAGCGATTCCACATTGATTTCCACGCCGCTAAACAAACCCGCCTTCACATTCGCTCCGCTCGCATTCCAAAACTTCGAACCGCTGCGCACCAGCGCCACATACCGCGGTTTGATCCGCACGTAGATTTCCGCCACGGTCGCATTGGCGCTCAGGCGGCAAGCCAGTACCGCACCCACCTCGATGCCTCGATAGTAAACCGGCGAATTTGGCTTTAAAGACCCGAGGTGATTGGTGTGCAGAACGATCTCCAGCCCGCCGGGCTCCAACGCCGCCTGCGAGCCTTCCATGCCGACAAAATCCGATTTGGGATCGCCGGTTCCCGGCAATACTTGAATGTAGGCACCGGTAATGACCGTTCCCAGGTTAGCGATGTCTTGGAGTTCCGTTCCGAGACGCACGATCCAGAACACCGATCCTTCCCGGGCAATCGAGGCGGCCGAGCGCAGTAGACGCGCCTCGACCAGCACGTCGTGCAGATCGTCGCTCAACTTCACCACTTTCACCTCGCCAATCCGCACACCGTTATATTGGATCGGCGTTCGACCGGCCTTGAGGCCGCTGCCATCCTTGAATCGGATTGCGATTGTCGGACCGAACTCCCGAACCTGGTCATAGACGAGATAACCTGCCACGAGTGCAGCCACCACGGGGACAACCCACATGACCGGAAAGCGCCAGCGGCGTTGCGTCACCTTCGCCCGGGGCAGCTTGTCGACGGGTCCTGACTTCTTCGGCGAATCGGTCATGGTCTTTTCTCCGTTTTGCGCCAGATCAAGGCCGGGTCAAAACTCGCCGAAGCCAGAATGGTCAACACCACCATAGCGGTGAACGCGACAAGCCCACGCCCCGGCAGCACCGTGGCCAACTGTCCCAGCTTTACCAAGGCTACAAGTATTGCCAAGAGAAACACATCGAGCATGGCCCACGGACCGATCACGTCGATGATCTTGTAAATCCAGATGCGCTCCTGTCGCCAGAATGTCGATTTAAATTTTGTCACCACGACCAGAAAGAAAAGCCCAAGCAGTTTGAGGAGCGGGACTAAAATACTGGCGAGAAAGACGATCGTCGCTACGTGCCACTGACCGTCCTGATACAGTTTCACGCACCCGTCCCAAATGGTGCTTTCTGAATACGCCCCGTAGAACTCCATACGCAATATCGGATAGATGTTGGCCGGCACAAAAAAAATCAACGCCGCCAGTGAAAGCGCTGCCGTGCGTCCAAGGCTGTCGACTCGATGCTTGTCGATGACAGACCCGCAGCGGAAACACTCAGCCACAGCGCCCGGTTGCAGCGCCTCGGTACGCTGCAGCAGACCACAGGTTTTGCAAGCGATGATGGATTCCACCAGTTCGAAGCCCGGATGACCTGACGATCAAAGGATAGAAAGAGGCCGCTGATTTGAGAACGGCAGCGGAGGAGGTCGAGGCGTGTCGATGATGAATGAACGCCAGGTCAAGCTAAGGAAGCGGTAACGTGCTCCGACCTCTTGAACTCCTGCGGTAACTCAATTGTGGCCGCGGTTCTGCTTGTGATCATTCCTGTCGTCGTTTCGCTCCTGATGTTGATCCCTTTCTTGGTGTTGCTCCCGCTCCTGGTGCTCTCTTTGCTTTTTCCACTGGCCGTAAGGGATTTGCTGCTGGTGTTTGTAGACAACGCGGTAGTCCTTGGGGACCCGGAATACAGGGGGAGGAACGTTGCGATGATCCACCACCAGCCACGGCCCATTGTAGTTCCGGGAGTGATACCAATGACTTCCGCGAGGAGACCACCAGAAGTCATTGTAGAAGAATACGTCGATCTCCGGGTGGGGAACGAAGTAGACCTGGGAGCCGGGAATCATGACGACATGCGGAGGCGCGGCGACTACGATCGGCGGGGGGCCAAGGTTGATACTGACGTTGACTTCCGCCGCCGCCTCGTTCGCCTGCCCGAAGATAAACAGCACCCCAACAGGGATGGCCAGCGCCAGTCCCCACACTTGGCAAATTTGTTTTCTCATTTCTGTCTCCTTGCTAGTAGTGAGTATGGGAAGTATAAAAGCGCCTCCCCCCGAAGTCGATCTGTCCTCCGACATCCGCGCTCTTCCTCGGCGTGACGCGCCGCAAACCCTCCGCCGGGAGCGGGAGGCTTCGTATTTCTCTGCCCGGTGCGCGTGAGCGCGTGCCGGCATGGGCGGTTGGGCGCCGGCGTGATCGCGCCCTGCTCTGCCGCCTCGCTTAAGAGAGGGCGGCATCGTGAGGCGGCCGAGTCGCGCATTTACCCCGCGCGCCGGGGCAGCGCCCGGCGGGGCAGGTTTCGATGTCGATGTGAGAAAGGTTTAGGCTGTTTTGTTACTGGCCCGAAGCGATTGTTACTATCTAGCGCTCGTGGCCGTCGTCAGTACCGATTCGGGAAATCAGACGTTGCCGGCTGATTTCGAGGCGTCGCCGATTTCTGCGTTTGTCGCGCATCGATTTACAGGTGTAGCGCCATCCGCTACAATCATTTATAGATGATCCGAAGCTTCCGCCATAAAGGACTGCGCGATCTTTACGGGAATGGAGCGAGCGCGGGAGTACGACCCGACCTGCAAAAGCGAGTGTTGCGCCTTCTCCATGTATTACACCAAGCGCAGTCTCTGAAAGATTTGAACATTCCGGGTTTTGGGCTTCACCCGCTGCAGGGAACGCCCAAACGCTACGCGCTTTCGGTCAATGGGCCTTGGCGAATTACTTTCGAATGGATCGAGGGCGATGCGTGGCGGGTGGATTTAGAACAGTATCACTGAGAGGTAACGAATCATGGCACGCGCAAAAGAGTATACGGTGACGGAGACGCCAAGGGTGGCACCGACGCACCCTGGCGAGATTCTACGCGAAGATGTATTGCCGGCGCTCGATATGAGCGTCGCGGAAGCGGCCCAGGCCCTGCGTGTCAGCCGCCAGACGTTGCATCGCATTCTCGCCGGAACGATGGCTGTCTCGCCGGAGATGGCCGTGCGACTCGGCAAGTTCTGCGGCAACGGTCCGGAACTGTGGCTGCGCATGCAGGCCGCTTATGATCTCTGGCATGCTCAGAAACGACTGCGCGCGGAGGTCAAACGCATTTCTACACGTAAAGCCCCGCCCCACCGCCGAGCGGCGTTCGGTGTAATGTCTGCGCGTTGATGGCTGGCCGGGGCGAAGCCGCCGTGAAAGCGTGCGAGGTGAATGCGCGGGTGGGGCACGAGGCGCTTCTCACTGATGGCGGGGCGGGTGATGGTGCGCACGAGCTGTTCGAGTTTGTCGCGTGTGGGTGGGCGTGGTGGCCACTCTGACCGCCCGGAGCGATGGGATAAGGAGTGCCGCTTAAAGACGCGTCCTTAAAATACGATTCCACGTGCTTTTCCGAACCGTGATCCAACCACAGTTCCTGTACGGAGTTGCTGTCGGGGTTGCCGCTGCTCTCAATAAAGGCGGCAGCGTAAAATCCGCAACTTCCACCGACCGTATCGACATTGCGAACACGGAAC
This sequence comes from Sulfurifustaceae bacterium, assembly GCA_041485885.1. GTDB lineage: Bacteria > Pseudomonadota > Gammaproteobacteria > Acidiferrobacterales > Sulfurifustaceae > JACQFZ01. Next base: position 33,513 of record JBGPKL010000019.1, on the reverse strand, counting down.
GCAAATTTAGTTGCAACGACGTTTTCAACGACGGAGACAACCGGCACTCCGCCCGGACTGCGCGATGTAAGGATCACGCTTATCGCCTGCGCTACATCTTTTGGTTTTCCCGGTATCGGCGCCCCGAAAGGCCTATCGAACTTTACGACTTCCGGCTGTGGCGTCCAGTCGCCAGACTGTCCGCTCGGGCTGAGGGTCTCTTCAACTCGGGCGTTGTCGAATCGAAGAGTTGAATTGAAGATTTGTTCCATAGTGAGTTCCTTTTACGGATAGCGCTAAGTTCACAACCGCGCAGTGGAAGTATAGGAAGTATAAAATCCCTTCCCCCCAAATCGATCCGTGGTCCGACATCTTTATTCGCCCCGTTCCTGTCCGTAACGATAGCTGGTTGTGGGCGAACGAAATCGGAAGTAAGCTTCTGGCGTCAGAAACATCAAAACTCAAGGGGGGATCTATGAAGAAGAATCTTTTATTTTTTCTCGCCGTTATTTTTCCTATTACCGGTTTCGCTGGTGACGCATCGGTGATGATCGCCCCCGCCGCGACATTTTCCAGCACGATACCGAGCAACATCCAAACCGAATGCAATCTCGCGACTTATCAGGCCGACGCAGTGCGGCGCCACGCCGAGGCGCTCGGAATCCCAGTGGCAACGGCGGAAAAAGACGAGGCGCCGCCCAGCGGCAGATTTCTAAAACTTCGGATCGAGAGCGCGTTTTCGAGCGGCAACGCTTTCATCGGTCATAGGAAGCAGGTGGCGATCTCCGCCAAGCTGTTTGAAGATGGCAAGGAAATCGCCAACTTCGCCGGCGCGCGCGATTCGATGGGTGGCGCCTTCGGCGGCTTCAAGGGCTCGTGCACCGTGCTCGAGCGCTGCGCCGATACGCTGGGAAAAGACGTCGCCGGCTGGTTGAAAGCCCAACTCGCCGCCGGCAACGCGCCGGCCAAGAACCCCGCCGGCTCGGAAGCCCCGCAGACGAAATAAACGCCTGCGAGTCGCGTCTTAGCCCGATCTGGATTGCGGCAGATATTGCGTCCAATCGTGATCGTCAGCGCCGCTGAAGAGATAAACCGGGGATTGTGCAGGTCGGGCTTACTAAAATTATAAGTAAGCGCGCGGCGCTGCACGTCCGTCACCCGCCCGCCTGTTCGACCACGCATTGGGCCGCAGCCGTGTCCCATTGGTCGGGCCGAGCCGCGGATACACATCGGCGCTGCCGGCGGCGCCTCGCGTCCTATTCCGGCAGCTGCTTGGTTGACGTTACTGGATGCTGTTGGATTTTCTCGGATGAGAAAATGGAGGCTGGGGTCGGAATTGAACCGGCGTACACGGCTTTGCAGGCCGCTGCATGACCACTCTGCCACCCAGCCGTAACTGAACCGCCGCGCCTAAGTCATCGAGTCGCGGCATTCTCACGTCCCTGTACAGCAAAAACGGGGAGGACGTTAGGCGCCTCCCCGTTCGGAGTTGGAGCGGGCAAGGAGGCTCGAACTCCCGACCTCAACCTTGGCAAGGTTGCGCTCTACCAACTGAGCTATGCCCGCGTCAAACGTCTTCATTCTAAGCGCCGCCTCGGGTCGGTTCAAGTTGAACGGCGGCCGTTACGTCCGCCGGGTTCGGCGTGTATTAAGTCCGCCCAAGCGATGCGTAGATAGTGGAGCATCGACCAGAACGTAAGCGCGGCCGCGATGTACAGAAGGATTTCGCCCGTGCGCAGCACCGGCAAACCCCACAACGGATCTCGCCAGAGTAGAAACGGAATCGCCAACATCTGCGCCGTGGTTTTGAACTTGCCCACGAACGAGACGGCGACGCGCGAGCGTTTGCCGTATTCAGCCATCCATTCGCGCAAAGCGGAAACCGCGATTTCGCGCCCGATGATGACGAGCACGACGACGGCGAAAAGCCGCGCATCGAGCACGCGTTGCGTGATCTCCGCGTCCGCGACGATCAGGATCAACGCGGCGACGATCATGAGCTTGTCCACGACCGGGTCGAAAAATTCGCCGAACGCGGAAAGTTGCTGTAGGCGGCGCGCCAGATATCCGTCCAGCCAATCGGTAATCGCCGCTACGATAAAAAGAATCGCCGCCAACACATTCGCCCACTCATACGGCAGATAGTACGCGATGACGAAAAGCGGGATGAGTATCAGCCGCAGGAAAGTCAGCGCATTCGGGGCGTTCCATATCATGATTGTCGTTCCTGCTCGTGGAGCGCGTCGTAGATGCGTTGCGCAAGCGCCGGACTGATGCCGGGGATGCGCGCGAGGTCTTCCACACCCGCGCGCGCCACTTCGCGCATGCCGCCGAGATTCTTTAGTAGCGCCTGCCGGCGCTTGTCGCCGATGCCGGGGATGCTCTGCAGCGGCGACGTCGTGCGCGCCCGGCCGCGCCGCTGCCGGTGCCCCGTGATCGCGAAGCGATGCGCCTCGTCGCGGATTTGTTGAATGAGATGCAACGCCGGAGAATCGCTGGGCAGTATAGTGGGGACATTACCACCGGACAAGAAAAGCCGCTCCGTACCGGGCTTGCGCTCGCGTCCCTTGGCGACGCCGATGAGCTTCAATCCGTCCACCTGCAACTCGTTCAACGCGGCGGCCGCCGCGCTGACTTGCCCCTTGCCGCCGTCGATCAACAACAGATCCGGCAAACGACCTTCTCCTTCCTTCACCCGGCGGTAGCGACGCATGAGCGCCTGGGTCATCGCCCCGTAGTCGTCGCCCGGCTCGATCCCGTGAATGTTGAAACGGCGATAGTCGGACTTCACCGGCCCGTTATGGTCGAATACGACGCACGCGGCGACGGTCGCCTCGCCCATCATGTGGCTGATGTCGAAACACTCCACCCGCTCCGGGCTGGCGTCGAGCGCCAGCGCGACCCGCAGTGCCTCGAAGCGCGCCTCGAGATTGAGTCGATGGTTCGCCGCGCGGCGCAGTTCCTCGATGGCATTGCGTTTCGCCATGTCGAGCCAGCGCCGCGGTGCGCCCCGCACCTGCCCTGCCGGGTAGATCAGCGTCTTGTGACCCGCGAGCTCGCTGAACACCCGTTGCAGGATTTCTTTATCGGCGACGCCGTGGCTCAGATAAATCTGCTCCGGGATCGGCTTGCCCGCCGCGCCCGCGGCGCTCAGATAATACTGCGGCAAAAACGCCGCGAGAACTTCCTCGGCCAGCGGCTCGCGTCCAGCCTTCGGGAAAAAACTCTTGGATCCGAGATTCAAACCGCCGCGGATAAACGTCGCTTGAAGGCAGACGATGTCGCCCTCGATCACGACCGCGAACACGTCGGCGTCTCCCGCCTTGCCGGTAATATATTGGCGCTCCTGGATGCGCTTGAGCGCACCGATACGGTCGCGGTACAGACCGGCCGTCTCGTAGTCTTCGCGCACGGACGCTTCCTCCATGCGCTTCATCATTTCATCGATGACGATTCGGCTCTTGCCCTCGAGAAACAGCACCGCGTGACGCACGTCTTGGAGATAACGCTCGCGCTCGATCAGTCCGACGCACGGCCCCGAGCAGCGCTTTATCTGATATTGCAGGCAAGGACGCGAGCGCGTGCGAAAGAACGTGTCCTCGCATTGCCGCACGGGAAACACCTTTTGCAGCATGCTCAGGCTTTCGCGCACGGCGAAAGCGGACGGATAAGGACCGAAATAGTGTCCCTTCTCGCGCTTCGCGCCACGGTGAAACGCGAGCCGCGGATATTCCTGCTCCTCGGAGACAAAAATATACGGATAACTCTTGTCATCGCGCAGCACGACGTTGTAGCGCGGCTTGAGCGATTTGATCAGATTATTCTCGAGGAGCAACGCCTCGCTCTCGGTGTGCGTGATCGTCACCTCGATTTCACTGATGTGACTGACGAGCGCCTGTATCTTCGGCGATAGCGCATACCCGGCCGCGCGGAAATAGCTGCTCACGCGCTTGCGCAGCGAACGCGCCTTGCCGACGTACAGGACCTCACCCTTCGCGTCGACGAAGCGATACACGCCCGACCCAAGGGGCAAGTTTTTAGTCGTTTGCTTCAGATCGACAGACATGATTTGGAATGCACTAAGGAAAATTTGAAATATAACTTTTCACCGCGGAGGACGCGGAGGGTTTATTCCCTTTTCTTCGATCTCCTCCGCGTGCTCTGTGTCCTCTGCGGTAGACAATCATAATTAAGGAAGCTCTGATTAATCCCGCTCTCCCTGTCCCTCTCCCGCAAGGGGAGAGGGATAAATCAGAGTTTCCTTTTACGTGCATCCCTCCCATCCCCTCCCCCGCTTGCGGGGGAGGGTTAGGGTGGGGGTTGACCGAGTCGCTTGCGCGCTCGACATACCACGGCGGAAAACATCCGGCCAGTCAAGCGACCTGTCTGCGTGTTGTACCGACTGCAATGATACGAGTCCAGCAGCACGACGTCGTGCGGTAGCTTGTGCTCGTTGCCGTGCCCAAAGGAATGGTTTCCGGGCTTAAGCTCGAACGCTTTCAGTACGGCGCCGTGCGCGATGGTGCCGAGCGCGAGCACGACGCTTCCCGGTCGCAATCCCTTCAGCTCGTTCTTCAGGTATCCGTTGCACCGGGTGATTTCATCCGGCAAGGGCTTGTTCTCCGGCGGCAGACATTTCACCGCGTTGGTGATCCGACAATCGATGAGCCGCAGCCCGTCGTTCGGATCGTGACCCAACGCCTGGCTCGCGAACCCGTACCTATGCAAAGTCTGATAAAGCAGGATACCCGCATGATCGCCGGTAAACGGCCGCCCCGTGCGGTTCGCGCCGTGCATCCCCGGCGCCAAACCGACAACCAACAACCGCGCCCGCGCATCGCCAAACGGCGCTACCGGCCGCGCGTGATAGTCGGGATAGGCGCGGCGTATAGTCGCGAGATGCCGGGAAAGCCGCGGGCATGCGCGGCAAGCGGGATTGAAGGTGGCGCTCATCGTCCGGGTGGACGATACCAGATGGAATTACTTAGTCGAGCGCTCCCGGTTGGGAAATCTCAGCGTGAAGAGAAGGGCGGCGCAAAACCTCCCGTCGAATCCCGCGCGGCCGTGAAATGGGCGCAACGCCGCAAACGCGCAGTTAACATCGACATCTAAACCTGGCCCGACTGCCCAGGCCGGTGGAGGCTCGATGTCAGCGTCGGCGCCGTCAACGAACCGGGGTTGTACTTAACTCCTGCTCCAAATCTTTTTTCAAATTGAGCAACCAATTAGGGCTACGCTGACCGTAGCCCTCAACGAAGGCGATCTTGATCAACGCGCCGGATTTGAACGAAATGCGCGCTCGGTATTCCTTTATCGCCCCGGTAATCTGTTCCGGTTCGCTCGTCACGATCGTCCAGCCGCGTTGAGAAAACGCCTTGGTCGCGGCCGACTTGAAGCTTTCTAGCGTCACTTTACGCTCGGATACATCGATAAGAATGGGTTCCGCCGCGTCCTCACGCACACCGACCCGAGCGGTCACCGGGCTCGAACCGCCGGAGAATCCGCCGACAGCTCCACCACCGCTACTTTTGTACGCGTTCTCGAGTATCTTGTTTGCTTCTAGCAAGCGAGGGTTCCCACTCCTAATGATCGGGCGCGAAACGTTCTGGCTTCGCATGACCGATAGTGCCAACCAGTTATTTTTGGAGGGATCGTATCCCTTGCGCAATAGCAGTTTGAGAGTGGAAATGCGTTCGCTCTCGCTCGCGTGCGTCAGCGCGTCCCACTTATTGTTGTCCAACGCATATAAATCCGCGCCGGTATCCATCAGCACCTCGACCGCCGCATCGCGCCCATTTTCTGCGGCGACGATGAGTGCGGTCTTGCCGATATCGAATCGGGTATTAATATTCGCGCCGGCTCGCAACGCCGCCTGAATGCCCGCCACGTCGCCGCGTTTTGCCGCGCGGAACAACTCCTGTTCGGACGCGGCGCTCGCCACAAATGCCGGGGCCAACGACCAGACCAATACACAAACCTTAGCTAATCGCATGATCTCTCCCTTTTTGATTGGAAATTGAACGGGCTCAGCGGCTGTCAGCACAACGATAGAGGAGATTAGAGTCGGGTCTTTGCATTGAAACATTACGCTCTCTTCGCCGCCCCACTGCCCGGCTCACACGGTGCCGTAGTGTACGCCGAGGTGCTCCGCGCAATTTGCGTTAGATCCTACATACAGCGGAAAAAGTCGACCGTACTGCGTCAGTTCATGTGGACGATATTGGTCCCGTAGAAGATTTCCTGCATCTCATGCTTCAGCCGTTGCGGCACCACCTTGGCGTCAGCGGGAATGAGCTCGGATTCCTTCACGCCGAACAAATAATTGTCCATCTTGAAATCTTTCAGCATGAGTTTCGTGTGGAAAATATTTTCTTGATACACATTCACGTCGATCGTTTGGTAGCGATTGAGCGTCGGCTTGTCCACGAAATTCTGGATCGAGTTGATCTTATGATCGATGTAATGCTTGGTGCCCCTGACGTCGCGGGTGAAGCCGCGCACCCGATAGTCGATGATGACGATGTCCGACTCGAACGTGTGAATCAAATAGTTCAACGCCCGCAGCGGCGAAATCTTCCCGCAGGTGGAGACGTCGATGTCCGCCCGGAACGTGCATATCCCGTTGTCCGGATGTATCTCCGGGTACGTGTGCACGGTGATATGGCTCTTGTCGAGATGCGCGACCACGGCGTCGGGATGCACGCGGGCTTGCCGATGGTAGTGGAGTTCCGGGAGCGGACCGGGTGCCTCGGGGTTGAGCGGCTCTTCGCTCAACGGCAGCTCGGAGATGAGCATGGTAACGCTCGCCCCCTCCGGGTCGTAGTCCTGGTGCGCGATATTGAGGATATTGGCGCCGATGATCTGAGCGACTTCGGTGAGGATGCCCTTCAAGCGCTCGGCGTTGTACGCCTCGTCGATGTAGGCGATGTACTCTTTCTGCGCCTGCTCGCTCGGGGCGTAGCAAATATCGTAGATGTTGAAGCTCAGCGTCTTCGTTAGGTTGTTGAAGCTCTCAAGCTTGAGCTTCCTGAGCGGCCGGATCGGGTCTATCAACTGTAGTTTACCTCCACGTACGATAGAACGGTTGCTGACCCCTATTATCGAACATCCAGCGGACGAATCAATAAGATCGGAGAAAATTTTACGCGAGGTTGGTGATCATCCTTACCGCCTCGCGATACTCGACCGACGCCCTCAGCTCGGTTCGCGGCGGCGTCGGCTTGCCGCGCATGCGCGTGCGCCGTAGTTGCGACGCCGCGTCGGGTCGCGGCGTGAGCTGCTGCAACACTTCCCCGGCTCGGGCCGGATCGTTGCAGACGAGCACCATGTCGCAGCTCGCTTCGAGCGCCAACTCGGCACGCTCTACCATCCCACCCGCACCCTTCGCGCCTTCCATGGAGAGGTCGTCGCTAAAAATGATTCCCTGAAATTTAAGGCGGCGGCGCAGCACGTCCTGGAGCCAGAAGCGGGAAAATCCCGCCGGCTGCGCATCCACGCGGGGAAATAGCACGTGTGCCGGCATGATGCCCGCGAGCCCACGCTCGATAAGCCGCTCGAACGGCACGAGATCCTGCACGTAGATGTCCGCGTACGTACGATCATCCGTCGGGAGGCTATGGTGCGAGTCGGCGGTACAGGCCCCGTGCCCGGGAAAATGCTTCCCCGTTGCCGCCATTCCGGCCTCGGACATCCCGGCAATATAAGAACCGGCGAGATCGGTGACCGCATCGGGGTTGGAGTGAAACGCCCGATCGCCGATCGCTGTACTAACGCCGCAATCGAGATCGAGCACCGGAGCGAAACTAAAGTCGATCCCGACAGCCCGAAGCTCGGTAGCCATCAGCCATCCGGCGGTATGCGCCATGCGCACGGCGCGTTTTGGGTTTTCGTCGTACAGATTGCCCAAGCGTCGCGCTGGGGGCAGCGCGGTGAATCCCTCGCGGAAACGTTGTACTCGCCCACCCTCGTGGTCGACGGCAACCAGAAGCGCCGGTTCCCGCAGCGCATGAATCTCGCGCACGAGAACGCTGATTTGCTCCGGTGAGCGATAATTGCGCGTAAATAGAATGACCCCGCCGACTAACGGATGGCACAGGCGCTCTCGCTCTAGCGCCGTAAGTTCCGCCCCCTCGACATCGAGCATCACCGGCCCGAGCATGGTTATTCCTCAATACTGATCGAGGTACCGGGCGGCACCAGATCGAACAGCCGGATGATTTCTTGATTCCGCATCTTGATGCAACCGCGCGAGCCGGGGACGCCCATCAGATCTTCATCCGGGCAGCCGTGGATATAGACATAGCGGCGCATGGTGTCGACCTCACCCAGCCGATTGCGGCCGGGCTCGAGTCCAGACAGCCAGAGAATGCGCGTCAGGATCCAATCGCGACCCGGGTAGGCGGCGCGCAGCGGCGGCGTAAAAATCTCACCGGTCGGGCGGCGCGAGACGAAAACCGCATTGGCCGGCTGATCCGCGCCTATTTTGGCGCGGATGATGTGGCGCCCGCGCGGCGTGCACTCGCTGTCTTTGCGTTCCCCAACCCCGTTTCGTGCGGTCGAAATCAGCGCTTTCATTAGCACGCGGCTCGTGCCCTGGCGCAGCACGAGGGTCTGCGTGCCCACGTGGACGTCGATCTGATACTCGGAAGAATCGGTCACGGAAGTACGTACAAGGCGATGCTTTCACTATGGCTGGTGTGCGGAAACATATCGGCGATTCCCGCTGCTTCTAACCGATATCCTAGTACATGCACCAAGTACTCGCTGTCCCGCGCCAAGGTGGCCGGATTGCAGCTCACATACACGATACGCGCGGGGCCGTCCGCCGGTAGCGCCTTGATGACTTCCAGTGCACCCGCGCGCGGCGGATCGAGGAGCACTTTGTCATAGCGCGCGTCGCTAAAGAGCCCCGAAACCCCGACGTGATAGAGATCGACGGCGCGAAACTCGACATTTTCCGAGCCGTTTTGCCGCGCGTTAGCGCGGGCGCGCTCGACCAGCCGAAGGTCGCTCTCGCATCCGACAGCCCGGCCCGCGCGACGCGCGAGCGGCAGCGTAAAGTTGCCGAGACCGCAAAAGAGATCCAGCACGCAGTCGCGCGGCCCAACATCGAGGAGGGAAACCGCGCGCGTCACCAACTCACGATTTACCGCCGCGTTTATTTGAATGAAATCGGTCGGCCCAAAATTTAAACGCACGTCGAACTCCGGCAGCGCGTACGCCAACGGCGGCGTCGGAGACGGCCAGAACGGCCGGATGGTCGCTGGATCCCCCGGCTGTAAGTAGGAAGCCACACCACACGTTTCGGCGAATTCCCGTATGTGCGCGAGATCCGCGGTGCTGAGCGGTTCGAGATGCCGAAAGACCGCGGCGCAGGCGTCGTCTCCGGCGGCGACCTCCACCTGCGGGAGCCGATCGGGTCTAGATAACTTGCCGACGACGTCGCGTATCGCGGGCAGCAGCGCGGCCAGACGCGCGTCGAGCGTAAGGCAATGGTCGAGCGGCGTGACATAGGAATGGCGGCGCTCGCGAAAGCCGACGAGGACGCCGCCCTTCTTCGGCACGAACCGCACACCCAGCCGTGCGCGGCGGCGGTAGGCGGTCTCGGGACCTCGGACCGGCGCCAGCCATTGTCGCGGCTGCACGCGGCCCACGTGCGCTAGCGCGTCCGCAAGCACGCGCTGCTTGGCTAATACCTGTGCCGAGGCCGCCAGATGCTGCAGCGAGCAACCGCCGCACACGCCATAGTAGCGGCATGGCGGCGTCGCACGATCCGCGCTTGGACTGAGCACGTCGAGCACCGTTCCCGTGTCGTAGCGCGCCCGCTTGTTGTGATAGCGAAAGCGGACCTGCTCGCCGGGCAAAGCGCCCTCGATGAAGGTGGTTTTGCCGTCGATGCGCGCGACGCCGCGCGCGTCGTGCGTGAGCGACTCCACAACCGCAACCGCCGTATCGCCGGGCGACGCAATTGCAACGGATGCCGACACTTCGCTCATGCTAAAAAAATAGGAAACCGCGGATGAACGCAGATAAACGCGGATAAAGAACCTTCTTTAATCTGCGTTCATCCGCGTTCATCTGCGGTTCCAAGGATCATATAAATCAGGTCCAGGCGGCAAGGAATTCGTTCAGGTGCGGCTTGCCGGCGCTGTGCAATACCGAACGGAGCAGCTCGGTTTCCCGCTCCCACTCCGCCTCGTCCAGATTGCCGCGAATCAACTCGTAGCGCAGATACACGAGATAGGTGTTGAGCGCGTCGGTTTCGCAATAATTACGGATGTCGTCGATTTTTCCGGCCTGATACTGATCCCACACCTGCGCCCCGCTCTTTCCCATTTTTCCCGGGAAACCGAGCATCACCGCAATCTCATCGAGCGGCGCGGCGGCACGCGCCTGGTAGTTCGAGAGCACATCCATCAAATCGGTGTGGCGCTCGTGGAAGCGATTCAGATAATTGTTGAAACGAAAGCTTTGATCTTCTCCGCCCGTCTCCCAGTAACGCGGCGCCGGGATACCGTGCTTCAGCGCCCGATAGTGCAGCACCGGAAGATCGAAACTGCCGCCGTTCCACGACACGAGCGTAGGCGTATATTTCTCGACGCCATCGAAGAACCGCCGGATCAGTTCCGCTTCGTCGGAGGTCGACTCGCCCAGAGACCACACGCGCAGCGTGTCGGCGTGCCGCAACACCGCCGCGATCGCGACGATGCGATGCAGGTGCTGGCGCAAGAATTCCGAATCGCCGGTCTGCTCGCGTCGCTTCATGGCGAGCGCACGGGCGACATCGGCGTCGCTCAGATCGCCGAGATCGTACAGCCGCCGGCCCGTGTCGACGTCGGGGATTGTTTCGATGTCGAACGCCAGAATGTTCATATAGGTGTTCTCGGCGTAAAGGCGCTATCGCCACTAGCGCGTTTCTCTCAGCTCCGCTCATCCACTTAATGGCGACGCCATGGTTGGTTACTTCCAGCACTCCACTACTGTCGTCCATTTACGCGCCTCGTCGCCGAGGTTGGCAAGCGATTTCTCCCAAGTGAAGAACGACGATCCGGTTTTGTAGGGCACTCTGTTGGCATCGAGGAACGCTTTCAACGTTTGCCCGCTGATCGCGAAATTGACGTTCTGCGGCAAGCTTCCGGTATGTTTGGCCATGGCCGCGTCCGAGAGCTTCATGCTGACCACTCCCACCACATGCCCCTTCTTGTCCATCACCGGGCTACCGCTCGAACCCGGCTGGATAGGCGCGGTGATTTGAATCTGGTTGCTGTTGTTGCCCAGGCCGGTGATCGCGCTCACCACCCCCGGCGTGAGATTGCCTCCCGAGGACAGCACGCTGTCGAGCGGAAATCCGAACACCACGATGTCCTGCCCCTGTCGCAGGCTGGCCGGGTCCGGCGCCAGTGCCGCCGCGGCGCGCGTTTCGCCTGGCATTTTGAGCAACGCAAGATCGCTGACCGCGTCGCGCGTGATCAACGGTATCGATTCGCTGCGCCCTTGAACCCGCAGTTCCTTGCAGCCGGCAACGACATGATGGTTGGTGACGGCGTGACCTTCCGTGCTGACGACAAAAGCGGTCCCGGTGCCTTTCTTGGCAAGCGTCCCGCTGCCCGATGCCGCGTTGCCAGCGCTCGCAGCCGACTCGCTCTCGCGCTGCAACACCTGCCCCGGCTTCCAGTTCGAGGACAAGCGCTCCGCCTCGGCGCGCTGAGCTGAACTCAACGTGATTAAATCACGAATTTTTTTCGCAGGTTCTTTTCCTTGTGCGGCCGCCAGATTGAACCACGCATAGGCCAGCACCCGATCCTTCGGCACTCCTTCGCCGTCGTGGTACATCCACCCGAGCACGCCCTGCGCCTTGGCATACCCCTGCGCCGCCGCCTTCTGCCACCACTCCACGGCCTTGGCGGCATCTTTCGGCACACCTTCGCCGTTGTAGTACATCAACCCGAGGCTGTATTGTGCGGCGGCATTCCCCTGCGCCGCAGCCTTCTGCAACCATTCGATCGCCTTGGCGGTATTCTTCGGCATACCTTCGCCTAGGTAGTACGTCCTCGCGAGACGGTACTGTGCGTCCGCATGCCCGTGCGCCGCGGCTTTCTGGGTCCATTCCGTAGCCTTAACGGCATCCTTCGGTACACCTTCACCGAGGGCGTACATCCGCGCGAGGTTGTACTGTGCATCGGCATTCCCCTGCGCCGCAGCTTTCCGATACCACTCCACTGCCTTGGCAGCATCCTTCGGTACGCCTTCGCCATTGTCGTATATCAAACCGAGGCTGTACTGTGCGTTAGCGTTCCCCTGCGCCGCCGCCTTCTGATACCACTCGATAGCTTTGGCGGTATTCTTCGGCATACCTTCGCCGCCGTGGTACATATCCCCGAGAATGTACTGTGCGTCGGCATTCCCCAGCGCCGCCGCCTTCTGAAACCACTCCACAGCCTTGGCGAGATCCTTCGGCACATCTTTGCCGTCGTAGTACAACCCACCGACGTAGAGATGTGCCTTGGCATTGCCAAGCGCTGCCGCCTTTTGAAGCCACTCCATGGCCTTCGTGGCATCCTTCGGCACGCCTTTGCCGTCGCGGTACATTACCCCGAGGTCGAACTGTGCGTCGGCATCGCCGGAATCCGCCTGCTTTTGCAATTGCGCCAAGCGATTTTCCGCAGGCGGCGCGGCTTCCTGCTTCGAGGGCGGCGACGAGGATTCGCCACAAGCGCCCACTGCGGCGACGAACATCAATATTAAGAACAGTTTTCCTGTAGCGCGCATGCAGATATTTTTCAGTTGTATTATTAGACCTCACTCAAGCAGTTATAAAGGGCCGCACCCCGTTACGTTTTATCCGGTGATGCTTCCCAATCGAGAACCCCGTCAGACGTGACCGGTTTGAGCGTTTTTAGTTGCTTCCAAGAATAAATCCCGTAACCAAAGACTCCGGTGATCTCTATGATCTTTGTCTCGGCCTCGACCAACTCCATCTTTGATTTATACGCTTCAGGCAGGATGGCAAAGTTCATGCCTTCCCGGAAAGCAACACTTGGGTAGATGATAGCGTCTATCTGTTTCGAGGGATTCAAGTCACCGTTTAAGAGAACGTCCGAGAAGGCGCTTGTTATCTTGTAGTCCGTATCGGTTGTTGCCGGCTTGATGAATTCATCCGCCAGAAACGCGTCGATAAGTGCGGATACGACCCAATCCTCTCCGGCAAGCGCTTTTTCATAAGGCTTTGCTGACCCTGGCGTGTCATGGCCAATGTAGGTTCGTCGAGTGCGCCGAAAGTAATCGAACTCCCCGATTGGAATGACAACGATATCTTTCGGTACCTTGAAGGTCGAAATGACATAGCGCTCTCCCAATTCCGCATTGACCTCGGCAAGCGCCGTGTCTTCATAGAGTGAACAGTAACAGAGAGGACGACTCGGTTGGTGACAACGCCCATAGGCGGTTGTTTCATCGGCTGAGGGAGGCCCCAATTCGGCCGCTGACGAGAAACATTTCTTGTTCGTCGGCAGCCTCCTTGCACGGTGGATAGGAAGTTCTTCTGGCAGCGAGTAAGTCTGATACACACCTCGTTTAGCCAACGCAGATATATACGCTCGAATCTGATCATAAGGTAAACGGCTCTTGGCACCGCCGCGTAGTTGTTCGATAACGTTTAAAGCTCCTTCCTTGGTGGAAATGAACTCCTCGAGGCCCGCGCTATTCATCTCGAATAAATACCCAGAAACCTGCTGGTTCATTCGACACCTTTTTCGGCCGCTAAACTCAGGTCATTGAGAGCCAATGTACTGACCACCGTCGGGACACAGTTTGCAGACGCCGTCCGGTATCGACGTCCGGAACGGTTTCAATGTCGAAGGCTAGGACGTTCATGTCGAGGCAACTACTCCGGAAATACGCCGGTCGAAAGATAGCGATCGCCGCGGTCGGCGATGATCACGACGATCACGGCGTTGGTCACTTCGTCGGACAGACGCAAGGCCGCTTGCGTCGTGCCGCCGGAGGAGATGCCGCAGAAGATGCCTTCCTCGCGCGCGAGGCGACGCGTGGTTTCCTCCGCCTGCGCCTGGGTGACTTCGATGACGCGATCGACGCGCGACGCGTCGTAGATCTTCGGAAGGTATTCCTTGGGCCACGCGCGGATGCCGGGGATCGCGGAGCCCGGCGCCGGTTGCACGCCGATGATTTGAATCGCGCGGTTTTTTTCCTTGAGAAAGCGCGACACACCCATGATAGTGCCTGTCGTCCCCATGGAGCCCACGAAATGCGTGATGCGCCCTTCGGTATCGCGCCAGATCTCCGGACCCGTTCCCTCATAGTGCGCCAGCGGATTGTCGGGGTTCGCGAACTGATCAAGCACCAAACCTTTTCCTTCCGCCTGCATGCGCTGCGCCAGATCGCGCGCGCCCTCCATGCCCGCCTGCTGCGACACCAAAACGATTTCCGCACCGAACGCTTTCATGGCGGCGCGTCGCTCGAGGCTCATGTGCTCGGGCATGATGAGCACCATGCGATAGCCCTTCGTCGCCGCCACCATCGCGAGCGCGATTCCGGTGTTGCCGCTGGTGGCTTCGATTAACGTGTCGCCGGGTTTGATCTGGCCGCGTCGCTCGGCATGCTTGATCATGAAAAGCGCGGGACGATCCTTTACCGAACCGGCCGGGTTGTTGCCCTCGAGCTTGGCGAGCACGACATTCGACGTGCGGCCGGGCAAGCGTTGCAGCCGCACTAAAGGTGTGTTTCCGACAAAATCTTCGAGGGTTTTCGTCATGACCGCGGTCCGGCGGCTAATTTACACGTTTAGCGCGCTGGTTTTAACCGAGCGGGTCCACGTGCTCTAACACCAATTGCACTGTCCGCGTGCCGCGATACTCATTCAGTTCCAGCCGGTAGGCAGCGTGAATGCGCGTCCAGTCCGGGACGTTTCCCTCCGGCGCGAGGTGAAAGCCGATCGCCTCCAGGCGTCTTCGTCCCTCGACTTTGCCCGCGACAGGTCCCCCGACTCCGTTCGAGACCGGCGCCTGCTGGCGTAAAAGTAGCTTCAGATGCCGCTCACCGACGACCCTGCGATCGACGACGTCGAACACGCCGTCGAACATCGGCTCCGGAAAACTCTGGCCCCACGGGCCCGCCTGGCGCAGCAACTCCGCCACCTCGATGCTTAGCTCGTCGTCGGTCAATTCGCCGTCGCTTAGGATTCGGCCGTGCAGGTCCTCATCGCTCAAGCGCCGACTGACTTCCTCATCGAACGCCAACCGAAAGCGATCGAGGTGCGCTGACGGGAGCGTAAGTCCCGCCGCCATCGCGTGGCCGCCAAAGCGCGTGAGCAGTCCCGGATGGCGCGTGGCGACCGCATCGAGAGCGTCGCGAATATGCAGACCGGGAACGGACCGAGCCGAACCTTTTAGCTCCGTACCGCTCCCCGGCGCGAACGCTATGACCGGACGGTGAACCTGCTCTTTGACGCGCGAAGCGACCAGGCCGATCACCCCTTGATGCCAGGTCGCGTCATATAAGCACAAGCCACGCGGAAGATTGGCGCCATCCACGCGGATTGATTGCACCAGCATTAATGCCTGCTGCTGCATATCCGACTCTATGTTTCGCCGCTCGCGATTCAGCGCGTCGAGCTGGGTTGCGATCGCGCTGGCGCGCTCGGGCTCATCCGTCAACAAGCATTCGATACCCAGCGACATATCCGACAGCCGACCCGCCGCGTTGAGCCTGGGTGCAACGCAAAAGCCTAGGTCGGCGCTCGTCAATTGCTCATATCTTCGCCCGGAGACCGCCGCCAGCGCGCGAATGCCTTCGCAGAGCAGTCCCGCGCGCATGCGCGCCAGTCCCTGCCCGACCAAGATGCGATTGTTGTGATCGAGCGGCACGAGATCGGCAACGGTTCCAAGCGCCACCAAGTCGAGCCAGCGGGCGAGCTTCGGCTCGACGATGTTCCGCTGGATGAACCAGTCCGTCGAGCGCAAACGCGCGCGCAACGCCGCCATCAGATAAAACGCAACACCGACTCCGGCGAGATGTTTGCTCGGAAAAATATCGCCCGGCTGATTGGGATTGACCATCGCATCGGCGTCCGGAAGCGCAACGCCGGGAAGGTGATGGTCGGTTATGAGCACGCGGATACCGCGCGACCGCGCCGCCGCGACGCCGTCGATGCTAGAGATGCCGTTGTCGACCGTGATGATGAGATCCGGCTTGCGCTCCGCGGCAAGCGCCACTATTTCCGGCGTCAGACCGTAACCGTATTCGAACCGATTCGGCACCAAATACTCGACGTCGGTGCCGCCCATTTCCCGCAGCGCGCGCACGACGAGCGCGCAGCTCGTCGCACCGTCCGCGTCGAAGTCGGCGACCACGAGAATGCGCCCGCGCGCGGACAATACCTCGAGCAAAAGGAGCACGGCCCGGTCCATGTCCTTGAGCTGCGTCGGCGGTAATAGACGCTCGAACGAGCGGTCGAGTTCCTGCTGGGCATAAACCTGGCGCGCACGGTAGGTGCGTTTCAACACCGGGTGTAACTCGGCGGGTAGGCTATCCGGTATACCGTCGTCGATGATGCGACGGACGATCGTCTTGGTGGTCAAAGTCAATCAAGTAGGCGCGCGACAGAGGAAACAAGCATACCGTGTTGCGTGCGTCTCGTGTTATCGGTAAGTCGCGAGCGCGCGGCGCCGGCGCCACCAGCGCCGCAATTGTGACCTTCCTAGCCGATAGCATCGACCGTTGTCGGTGCAGAGAGTGAGTTCAGCAATGATACGGGTCTTCAGTGCATTGAGAATCGGCGCCATCCAATCTTCGTCGAAGCGCTCGAGGAAATCGCTCCATTGTTCGCCGTCACCGTATTGAATCGCCGCTCGCGCCTGATCGAGCACGATCAAATGCGGTCCGGGCCGTTGGGCTTGCCGCTCCCAATCCGCGAAGCTTTTCGGGCATGCAGCGCTCGGCACTTCGGACAGGCGCCCGAGGGCGAGGGTAACCGGCTCTTCGCTATAAATTCCCGCCCAGTTCACCGAGCTGATGTTCGGCAATCGCCCGCCGCCCCAAAACCAAAGGCTATTGATCGGCAACTCTCCGCGCTCCTCGCGCTCGGCGTTCACGGCAGCAGTGTGCAACAGGATCTGCATTTCGTTCAGAATCGTATGCCATGCCTTTCCGTCCTTACCCTGCGGCAGATAGGGATGTATGTCTTTGCCGACGACCTGCGGCAACGGTGTAGTAAGGATGCGCGGTGCACGGGGCGGTTTTAGGTACCAACGACCGGGGCGCGGTGCCTTAAGTACCCAACCCTCTTCGGCGTAAGCTTCGAGAACCTCCGCCGCGAGGCGAGTCGCCTCGTCCTGTGTCAGCGACACCCTTTGGGTGTCGAGCAAGACCAAGCGGTCTCGCGCGGGGCGCAGATGCACCGGGTCGGCCCGAAGCCACCATCCCTTGTCGATGACCCCCATGTCCAGCGCCCGGGTTACGGCCGCCACCGGCAGGTCGGCATCCGGGGGCGCATCAATGCCAAAAAACCCGAAAACCTGCGCCTCCAAGTCTCCGTTATGTCCCGAGAGACGGTCAGCGCGGGCTAAACAGGCTTCCAAGGCAGGTGCGGCCGGCCCTGTTGTATCTTTACCTACGAGGCTCGCGGGAAGACTCAACAGCCCGGGAAGAAGCAGGGTGACCGATCTATCCGGAGGGACCGAGGTATGGACCAACGCGGCGCGCCTAAGCTCGTAAGTAGCTGGGAATACGAGAATTCTAGGGGAATTCGCACCTCGAAAGTAGCAGTCGGCGAGCCTATTCTTGGCCTAAGTCTTGCACCTAACCGGGTAACGTCTTCATTTAATTAAAAACACTGTCGAGCGTCGAAGATTCAAAGATGGAACGCCTATCCAACCTGCGGCAAAGCAGCACTCGCCAGACGCCGGAAAATCCGGCTCGGCCGAATTTTTCTCAATCGCTGGCGCGTTACCGCGCCTGGTGCGACGACGTCGCGGCGGCGATTATCGAATATCAAAACTGGGTCGAACAGCAGGGGAACGCGGACGGAGAAGAGGACCTGCGGGTTTACGAGTTGGCCGAGAGCCTAAAGTCCGAGCGCTTACGCGTCGCGTTGGTTGCCGAATTTGCGCGCGGAAAAACAGAGCTACTAAACGCAATCTTCTTCTCGAGCTTCAAGCAACGGCTGCTCCCCTCGGCGGCCGGACGCACTACCATGTGCCCGACCGAGCTACGCTTCGACGAAAACATACCGCCTTCTATTCGTCTGCTTCCGATCGAAACGCGCAAGACCGCCACCACGATCACGGAATACAAGGCTACCCCGGTTCACTGGACCATGATTCACATTCTTCGGCCGAACTCAGCCGAAGAAGTAAAACAGGCGTTCTTGGAAGTCGGTCGAACCAAGAAAGTCAGCGTGTGGGAGGCGCAGGAGCTGGGGCTGTACACCGTCGCCGCCGACGCGAAGCGTCCCTCCCATGACACGCTGGTCGACGTCCCCGTTTGGCGCCACGCGATCATCAACTTCCCACACCCGTTCTTGCGCCAAGGCCTCGTCGTGCTCGATACCCCCGGGCTCAACGCGCTCGGCGCCGAACCCGAGCTGACGCTTCGGATGTTACCGGAAGCGCACGCGCTCATCTTCGTGCTCGCGGCGGACGCTGGTGTGACGCGCAGCGATCTGGACGTGTGGACCAAGCATGTCATCGGCGCGCGCGGCGTAAACGCGGTCGGCCGGTTCGTCGTACTGAACAAGATCGACATTCTCTGGGACGAGCTCCAAGACCCGAAACGCATCGACGAAACCCTGACCAAGCAGGCGCGGGAAGTGGCGCGGACGCTCGGTACCGACCCGCACAATATTTTTGCCGTGTCGGCTCAAAAAGCATTGGCCGGGCGCGCCAAGGGCGACGTCGCTTTGGTCGAGCGTAGCGGCATCACGGCGCTCGAACAGCGCATCGCCGACGACATTATTCCGGCCAAGCATGAGTTGGTTCGGAGCAAGGTCATTTACGAAGTCACTGGGCGCATGCGGGACAGCAGCAGCTTGTTGCAAGCTCGCGCGGCCTCGGCGGAAAAACAGCTTTCCGATCTGAAGCAGCTAGGCGGGCGCAATCTCGATGCCATCCACAAGATGGTCCTGCGCATGCGCGCGGAGAAACAGAAGTACGATCGCGAGCTCAAGGGCTTTGAGACGACGCGCCTGGCGCTGTCGGCCCAGGCGAAAGCCCTGCTCGCGCCGCTTAGTCTCGCGAGTCTGGACGAGATCATTCAGGAGACGCGCACCGACATGCAGGACAGTTGGACCACGCACGGTTTGAAGCAAGGCATGAGCACGTTCTTCGCCGGCACCCGGACACGCATCGAGGAGGTCGGCCGCCGCGCGGAAGCACTCAAGCGCGAGGTCGGATCGATCTACGAACGCCTGCATGCGGAATACGGCTTTACGCGCCTGCAACCGGCGCAGCTCGCCTTGCTTCCTTACATCATCGAGTTCAAGCGCCTCGAAGAAAAGGCCGAGGCTTTCCGCAACAGCCCGTTCACGGTTATGACCGAGCAGCGATTCGTAATCAAGAAATTCTTTATCACGCTGGTGTCGCAGTCGCGCCACTTATTCGACGAGTGCAACAAGAGCGCCAAGGCGTGGTTTCAGGCGCTGGTGAATCCACTATACATCCAGTTGCGCGATCATCGCGCCGCCATCGACGGGCAGCTCGACAACCTACGCAAGGTTCACAAGAACATGGATACGCTCGGAGCACACATCGCCGAGCTTGAGGCGAGGAAACAGGAAGTAACCGATCAGCTGCGTTTGCTCGAGGGATTGCTGGAGCGCATCCAGCGGCCGGTGCAGTAGCGAAGACTTTTGGAACCGCGGATGCACGCAGATAAACGCAGATCAAAGAAAACTAACCGTTTGTTTCTCATCTGCGTTAATCCGCGTTCATCTGCGGTTTCAACAATCGTAGCTATCGTTCCTCGATTCCCGAAACTACTCGGGCTCGCCCACCCAGGCAACCAATCTCTCCGCGATTCGATCGAGCGGCAATACTTCGCATGCTCCTCCCTCGCGTATAGCCCGTTCCGGCATGCCGAACACTAAACTGGTCGCTTCGTCTTGAGCGATCGTGAGCGCGCGCTGTCGCCGCATGGCGCTCAAGCCCCGCGCGCCGTCGCCTCCCATCCCCGTTAGAATAACGCCGACGGCATTAGCGTGCGCCACCGCCGCTGCCGAGTCGAATAGCACATCGACCGAAGGCCGATGCAGGTTAACCGGCTCGCCGTCGTAGACTCTTACCTTGTAGCTCGATACGGTCGACCCGCCGACGATATCCATCTGTTGGCCTCCGGGCGCGATGAGGGCCATACCCGGCTGCAGCGCGTCGCCGTCGCACGCTTCGCGCACCTCGAGCGCGCAGCTTCCATTCAACCGCTCCGCGAAGTAGCCGGTGAATCGCGGCGGCATGTGTTGCACGATGACGATCGGCGGCATCGTCGCCGGCAAGCGTTGCAGAATCTCCGCGATCGCCTGCGTGCCGCCGGTCGACGCGCCGATAGCGATCACACCATGCTGACAACGCGCCGCGGCGCCGGAGACGGCAGGCAGCGCGCGCGCCGACGGCGCTATACGCGGCCCGCGCCTCAAATGAGCTTGTGCGGCCGCTCTGACTTTCGCTCGAAGCTCCACAGCCAACGCCGAAACCGACGCGCGCGGGTCCCCGTGCGGCTTGGCGACGACATCGATAGCGCCCAACTCGAGCGCGCGCAGCGTCGCCGTTGCGCCGTGTCGGGTCAACGACGAAACCATCACCACCGGCATCGGCCGTAGCCGCATGAGGTTTTCGAGAAACTTGAGGCCGTCCATGCCCGGCATTTCCACGTCGAGCGTTAACACATCGGGCTGTAAGCGCTTTATCTTCTCCCGCGCAATGTAAGGGTCCGGCGCGGTTCCAACGACCTCGATGCCGTCGTCTTCCGAAAGAATCGCGGCGAGCAGCTGGCGCATCAACGCCGAGTCGTCGATGACGAGCGCGCGGATCTTCCGGCCGGTATCGTCCGTAGGCGGGCGCCGCGGGGTCTCAGCGGAGCGCGAGGTGCTCATCAGAAGAGCTCCACGTCGCCGTCGAGTTTCTGCCGCTTGAGACTGATGAGGTAGACCATTTCTTCCTCGGCAGTCCGTTGCGCCTCTTGCTGACCGAGATACTTCACGAACACGCGACTGGTGTCGGTATGAAACAGCACGCGCCGTGGCTGATATCCACCCACGTCTTCTTTCAGGATCGGAATTTGTTCGTGCTCGAGAAACTTCCTGACGAACTCTATGTTGCGCTTCGGAACGCCGCTCGCGCTTTCCCGGATCTTCAGCACATGACCGCCGCCGAATATCTTGGCGCGGAAATTTTTTCGGCCCGCGCCAAGCTTCATGAGATCGCTGATCAGCAACTCCATGGCATATACGCCATAGCGCGCGCTGTTCGGATTGGTAGGATCGACGCCTTCGGGAAGCATGAAGTGGTTCATACCGCCGATCTTCGCTTCGGGATCGAACAGGCAGGCGGCGATACAGGAGCCGAGGACGGTGTCGATCACCAGCGGTTCGCGACTCGACCGCAGGCCGCCGATATGGATCGTCACCTGCGGCGTATTCGCCTCGCCGACCGGCGATTGGTTGCCGCGCGGTCTCAACGGTGCAGCCATGCTCAGGCCCTCTCGCGGTGTTGATACACGCTCTGACTCATGTGGCGCAGCTTGCTTCCCGCGTCGATCAACGATTCGGAATGGCCGAGAAACAGATAGCCGCCCGGGTTCAGCAACTGCGTGAAGCGTTCAATAAGTCGGCGTTGCGTGGCGCGATCGAAGTAGATAATGACATTGCGACAAAGAATCGCGTCGAACAGCCCGCGCATCGGCCAGGGATCATCCATCAGATTAAGGCGCCGGAAACGAATGAGGTCTTTCAACGCCTGCTTGACTTGCACGCGCCCGGCATTTGCTCCCTCGCCCTGATAAAAGTAGCGGCGCAACAACGGATCGGGAATGCGCGCTGCCTGCTCGAGCGAATACTCCCCGGCCTCCGCGTGCGCTAACACATGCGTATCGATGTCGGTCGCGAGGACGCGAATATCCCACGACTCATGCGCCGGAAATGCCTCGCGTACGGTAATGCCGAGTGTGTACGCTTCTTCGCCCGACGCCGTACCGGCGCTCCAGAAGCGCAGTCGGCGCGATCCGCTCGGTGCCTTCGCGCGGAATTCCGGAAAAACACGCTCGGTCAGAAAACGAAAGTGGTGCGGCTCGCGAAAGAAGTCCGTCTTATTCGTGGTGATGCAATTGATCATCTCGATCAGCTCCTCGCCTTGCGGATCCTGCTCGGTGAGGAGCGTGTAGTAATCCGCGAAGCGATCGAGCCGATGATGTCGCAAGCGCTTCGCGAGTCGCGCGTAAACGAGCGCGCGCTTGTGCTCGGAAAGAGCGATGCCGGTGTGGACGTGAATAAATACGCGTAGCTGCTGGAACTCCGCCTCCGTCAGCTTAATTGCCGGCTGGCCGAGCGTATATTGAGACGGTGATACCGAGGACATGCGCGCGCTTCCGGCGGAGTTTCATTGCAAGCCGATTAAAACTCGGTCCAGTCATCGTTCGCCCCGGCGGCCCGACGCGGGCGCAATACCTGTATCTTGGCGTCGCTAGTGGCCGGAGACGCTTTTGCCGCCTCCGCGGTAGCTTGCCGCGCCACGGGCGCGGGCTTCGTCACCGGCGCCGCGGTCGAGACGGAACCGCCGGTGAACTTGAACTGCGCGACGAGCCGACGCAGGTGCTCCGCCTGCGAGGCGAGCGACTGGCTCGTGCCGGTCAGTTCCTCGGCCTGCGCCGCGGTCGCCTGCGTCGATCCGTCCATGTGCACGATCGCGCGGTTCACTTGTTCGATGCCGGACGCCTGTTCCTGACTGGAGGCGTTGATCTCCGAAACGAGCTCCGCGACGCTGCGCACCTTCGAAACGATCCCTTCGAGCTTGGTGCCGGTGATGCCGACCAGATGCGCGCCATCGCCTACCTTCTCCACGCTGTCGGTGATCAAGGTCTTAATCTCCTTCGCCGCCTGCGCGCTTCGTTGAGCGAGGCTGCGGACTTCGGCGGCCACCACCGCAAACCCGCGGCCGTGCTCGCCCGCGCGTGCCGCTTCGACGGCGGCGTTTAGCGCCAACAAATTCGTCTGAAAGGCGATCTCATCGATGACGCCGATGATATCGGCGATCTTGCCGCTGCTGCCGTTGATCAAATCCATGGACCGCTGCAACGACGTCGCCATCGTCACGCTTTCGCTCGCCGCTTCGGCGGATTCCGCCGCCAGTTTGTCCACCTGCAACGCGTTGTCGGCATTGTGCTTCACCGTGCTCGTCATCTCTTCCATCGACGCGGCGGTTTCCTCGAGCGAGCTCGCTTGCGCTTGCGCGGAAGAAGAGAGTTGCTCGCTCGCCGCGCTCAGTTGCTGCGAACCGCTGTAGACGCTCTCGGCCGCCGCGGTGACGCGCTTCAAGCTGTCGCTCAAGCGCTCGGTCGTCGCCTTCAGTAGCTCCGCAAGTTCCGCGATTTCATCCTGCTGGTTCGTGTCAATGTCGACCGAAACCGTGAGGTCGCCTTCGCTCACGCGTTTCAAATCGGCTTGAAGCCGCCGGATCGGTCGACTCACGACGTGGTTCAAGTAAAGAGCGATGCCGAACATCGCGACGAGCGCCACCAGTGCCATCACGACGGTCAAGATCCGCGTATAGCGATAGGCGTCGCGAATTTTTGTGTATTCCTGCTCATAACCGCCGAGCGCTTCCTCGATGGTGATGCGGCCGCCGGCTTGCAAAAGGCGCGTGCGCCCGTTCTCCGCGAATTGCACCATCCGCTCCATGTTGTAGAAGGCGACGGCGCCCCCGGTCGCCAATGTCAGATAGACGACGCCGATAGCGATCAGAAGCTTGGTTCGAAGCCGTAGTCCGTTTCCGCGCACCGTTTTCATTGCGTTCTCCCAACCGTTGCATCGACCGCTTAAGCGGCGGCGTCCGCCGCCTGCGCGAGCGCTTCTTGATTCACGAGCTTGTCCACGTCGATTAGGACTAACAACTTATCGTCCACCTGAGTGAGGCCTTGGATGAATTGACGATTCGCCTGCCCTTCGAACTCTGGGGCACTGCGTCGCTGCTCGGCGGCAAGATTGATCACGTCGCTCACGGCATCGACGACGAGCCCGGCGAGGCGCCCGCCCACGTTCACGACGACGATCACGGTGCACGCGTCGTAGGTGGCTTCGCTCAAATTGAAGCGCAGCCGCAAATCGATGATTGGAACTATCGTGCCGCGCAGATTCTGCACGCCTTTGATGTATCGCGGTGAGTTGGGCAGCGGGGTGACGCGTGTCCAACCGCGGATCTCCTGCACTTGCTGGATCGGGATTCCATAGTCAAGGCCGTCAAGGCGAAATGTCAGATATTGTTCCGCGTCCGGCGTTAACGATGCTCCCGCGATGACCGTTGTCTCGTACATTGGACCCTCTCAGTGTAACGCGGGCGGCGTCGCGCCCGATGATTGACCGAGCCCCGCGGACGCGGCCATGGCGAAAATCGGATTGTGTGCTTGGCGTACCAAACTCCCGGCGTCGAGAATGAGCGCCACGGTGCCGTCGCCCAGAATCGTTGCCGCGGAGATGCCTTCTAGCCGCTGGCAATGCGGCTCCAAACTTTTCAGCACGACTTGTTGTTGATCGAGCAGCTCATCGACGAAGAGTCCCGCGCGCTTACCGTCCGCTTCGACGATGACGACGATCCCTTCGTTCAGCGCGGTGGCGCGGCCACGCACATTGAAAAGCCGATCGAGCCGCAGTAGCGGTAGATAATCGCCCCGCACCGCGACGATCTCCGCGCCTCCCGCCGGCTGAGTCACGCGATCGGGTTGCAACCGCAACGTTTCCGCGATCCAAGCGAGCGGCAGAATGTACACTTCCGAGCCGACCTTGAGGCTCATGCCATCGACGATGGCGAGCGTGAGCGGCAACCGGATACTGAAGCGCGTCCCTTTTCCGATCGTGGAGCTGACTTCGACCCCGCCGCCTAGGCTGCGAATGTTGTTGCGCACGACGTCGAGTCCAACGCCGCGCCCGGACACGTCGTTCACCGTTTCCGCCGTCGAAAGGCCCGGCAAAAAGATCAGCTCATCGATTTGCGCCGAATCGAGTTGCATCTCCGGCGGCACCAGCCCGCGCTCGCGCGCCTTCTGCAAAATGCGCTCGCGGTTCAGGCCGCGTCCGTCGTCTTCCGCTTCGATGACGACGTTGCCGGCCTTGTGGTACGCCGTGAGCCGAATGGTGCCGTGCGCCGGCTTGCCCGCCTTCACGCGCTCGTCCGCAGGCTCGATGCCGTGATCGATGCTGTTGCGCACCAGATGAATCAACGGGTCGCTGACTCGCTCGATGATCGTTTTGTCGAGCTCGGTGCGTTCGCCGCTGATCTCGAGCTCGACTCGCTTGCCGAGCGTCGCGGCGATGTCGCGCGCAAGTCTTGGCAGCCGGCCGAACACGAAGCCGATCGGCAACATGCGAATTCCGAGCACGGCGTCCTGCAAGTCGCGCGTGTGGCGTGCGAGCTGGGCGATACCCGCTTGCAGGCGCGACAGATGCTCGGGGACGAAGCCCTCGACCAACTGGCTCAGCATGGTTTGCGCTATCACCAGCTCGCCGACGATATCGACGAGACCGTCCACTTTGGCGGTCGCGACGCGGATCGATGAAGCGGCTTTGTCGTCGCCCTTCGCCGCGATATCGAGCGGCGTCGGCGCCGGTGTGCTGGCGAGCGGCTCGATATCGAGATCGCAATCGCCGATCACCCAGGCGAAAATGTCATCAACCATCGTGCGCGATACCGACTTCGGCAACGTGATCTCCCAGCGCAAATAGCTTTGCACGGGGTCGAAGGTGCTCCAGTCGGGCAGATGCGACGAATCGGCGTGAACGGTTGTCGGGCCGAGTTCGGCGAGTGCGCGCAAAATGCGCAAGGGGTCGTTGCCCGAGTGAAAAAAACGATCATGCGGTTGAAACCGAACGCGCCAACCGCTCTCCGCCGCACGAGCCGGTTCGGCGCGGGTGACGGGGCGAGATGGCGCCGTTTGCGCCCGCTCAAGCTCGGCTCGCAACGCCTCGGCGCAAGCGGGAATCGGACCGTCGCGTCGAGCGGCATCGATCAAGCCGCGCAAACAATCGACCGCTCGTAGCAGTAAGCTCGCAATCTCCGCATCGATCGTGCGCCGGCCGGAACGCGCCTCATCGAGCAGCGATTCGAGTCCATGCGAAAACTCGGTGATTTGATTGAACCCGAACGTCCCGCTACCGCCCTTGATGGAATGGGCGGCGCGAAAGATATGATTCAAACGTTCAGGATCGAAATCGGCGGGACGACCATCGCCGCGCAGCAAAAGCCGCTCCATCTCGAGCAGCTCCACCTCCATGGCGGCGATTCCCTCGAGACTCTCTTCAAAGAACGTCGAGTGAAAGCGACGTAGGTCGATGGCCACGGCCTACCCCAATACCTTGCGTACGACGTTGACGAGTTGCTCCGGGTTGAAAGGCTTGACGATCCAGCCGGTCGCGCCGGCGCTTTTGCCTTGGTCGCGCTTGTCGGCCTGCGACTCGGTCGTGAGCACGAGAATCGGCGTGAACTTGTACGTGTCGAGCGCGCGCAACGATTTAACGAGCGTGAGGCCGTCCATGTTCGGCATGTTGAGGTCTGCGATGACGAGATCGACCTGACGATCCTTCGCGAGCTTCAGCGCTTCCGCGCCATCGCCCGCTTCTATCACCTCGTAGCCCACGCTGTTCAGCGTGAAACTGATCATCTGCCGCATCGAAGCGGTGTCATCAACTGTCATAATTGTCGTCATCACTCTCCTCCTTCCGCGCTAAAACAACTCCACGGACGGACCGTTGATTGGTGCACCGACGGCGCGTAGCTTGCGCAGCGCGGCGTCGCTGGTAACGGTTTGCGCCTCGGTTGCCTCTTCCGCTTTCGCGGCAGCGGCCGCCGACTCTTTCTGGGGCAGCAGGTTTTTCCCTGTGGCCATCGTTTCCTGCATCAAGTGGAAGAGCGTCCGCCGCAGGTCGTCCATCGGCTCGAGCATCCCCTTGAGTTTCTGGCTGGTGATATCGTGAAACTGAAGCGACATCACTACGTTGGTTACGTCTTGCGCGATCTCGCGGCTGATGGTGTTGATGCGCCCGACGGTCTCGGCGACCTCGCGGTTCTTGTCTTCCAACGAGTGCGTGAGCGTAATGACGTCGTCCTTGATCTGAAGCGCGTGCTCCATGTCGGCGGCCGACAAGTTGCGCATGTCGCCATACGTCTTGTGTAGGCCGACTTTCACCGCTTTCAAGTGTTGCCGTATGCGATCGCTGAATTCATGCGAGCGCTGACTCAGGCGCCGCACTTCCTGCGCAACGACCGAGAAGCCACGGCCGTGCTCGCCGACGCGCGCCGCTTCGATGTCGGCATTGAGCGCGAGTAGACTCGTCTGGTCCGCGAGCTTCTCCACGTCGAGGAGGAATCCGTCGATCGCCTGCGTGCGTGTCTGCACGCCGTCCAATTCTTTAACCATCTGCACCGACAGGTCGGCGACGCGAACCACTTCGTCCGCCATCTTCGTGAGGCGCTCGTCGGACACGCGAATAAAGTCCGTGAGCGATTGCGGCGCACCTTCGTTGACATTGCCCTGCGTGCCTTCGAGCAGCTCCATCGCCTCGCGCGCCTGAAGCGTCGCCTTGCTGATCACGGCTTGGAAGCTGCTCGAAATAGTATTTGCCGCCTGCTCCGTGTGTTGAACCACGGCGTGTATTTCCTTGCGTAACACCAGCGCCGCTTCGCTGTATCGGTGCGCGACGTCGACCCAGCGGCGTAGCAAGTCCTCTAGCCGTCGCCGATGGTTCTCGACTTCCATCGATTTCAGAAGCTGGTCGACCGGCGGAACCGGCGCGAGCGCTTCGGTCTCGATTAGCAATGCATTCACCTCGTCCGCCCATTGCGACGCAGACTCTGGTCTAGCCACCGCCACGTACGAAGCGAGGGTGGGCGGCCTCTGCCGTCGCTTCAGGCCGTAGCCGGCGATCAATACGATCGCGATCACGGTCACACAAGCACTGCCCGCCGCCACGCCGATCGGCACAAATGCTGCTGTCCACGCCCACGAGCCGGCCACTGCGGCGATCGCCCACAACCACCACCGATTCGGAAGCGGCAAACTGTTCACGTCGGCAATTCCAGTGTTTGGGCTAGTCCCAGCGACTCCGCACCGCTTCGCACGGCCGGACCAATCGAGCGCCACTGTAACGGCAAGCCGCGCGCTTGCGCACCGCGGTAAAGAGCGACCAAGAGTTGCAGGCCCGCGCCGTCGATACGCTCGACTCGGGCGGTATGCAGCTCGAGCGGCAGCGCACGTATTAGCGCCTCGTTCAACGTTTCGTAGACGGCTTGCGCCCGACTCGCGTCGAGCGCGCCCTCGAAATTCAGTTCCGTGCGGTCGGTGTGGCACGTTAAATTGACAGATTCCATTGAAGCCCTTGAGCCCTTGTTGTCGGTGTGAAGCGACGGCGCGCCTCCTTGCGCGTCCAAAAATTCCCTTTTTGTTCACACTTAAGTAAAGCAACAGGTATGCCAAATAGTAGGCGGAAAGGCAGGTAAAGCCGGGTGCCGGCTTTTTGACGCTACTGGCGGCTCGGTTTAGCCGACGGAAGTGATTGGCGGGGAGGGAAAACGCCAGCCAGTCGAGGTCAACTCATGCGTTCGAGTATAGCCCGCTCGACGGCTTTAATTTCGGCCGCCACACGGATGACCGGGGAGGTGTTGTGCTTGATGGCGATATCGGGATCTTTGAGGCCATGGCCGGTCAAGGT
This sequence comes from Sulfurifustaceae bacterium, assembly GCA_041485885.1. Lineage (GTDB taxonomy): Bacteria > Pseudomonadota > Gammaproteobacteria > Acidiferrobacterales > Sulfurifustaceae > JACQFZ01. Next base: position 4,619 of record JBGPKL010000019.1, on the reverse strand, counting down.
ACAAACGACGCGTGAACCCTTCGGGATCCGGCCCGAGCGCAGGTCGCGCAACACGCCGGCGATAGAAATCGCCGACGCCGGCTCGCAGTAGATGCCCTCCTGCTGCGCCAACAGTCGCTGCGCCGCGAGAATTTCTTCGTCGGTGCACTTGTCGAACCAACCGTTGGAGGACTTTTGCGCGTCCCAGGCCTTATCCCACGACTGCGGGTGACCGATACGGATTGCGGTCGCGATCGTCTCGGGATCATCGATCATCCGGCCAAGCAAAAACGGCGCGGCACCGCTCGCCTGATAACCGACCATGATCGGCCGCTGCGTCGCGATACCGCTCGCATGGTATTCGCTGTAACCCATCCAATAGGCGCTGATGTTGCCGGCGTTGCCGACGGGGAGGCAGTGATAGTCGGGCGCCGCGCCGAGCGCGTCGACGATCTCGAACGCTGCCGTCTTCTGACCCTGTAGTCGATAAGGATTGATCGAGTTGACGAGTGTCACCGGCACGCGCTCCGCAATTTGCTTCACGAGCTGCATACCGACGTCGAAGTTACCTTCGATTTGCAAAACGACCGCGCCGTGCACCATCGCTTGTGCCAGCTTGCCGAGCGCGATCTTGCCTGCGGGGATCAACACAAAACAGGCAATGCCGGCACGTGCCGCGTACGCCGCCGCCGATGCCGAGGTGTTACCGGTCGACGCGCAGATAATCGCGCGCGCGCCCTCCTCCACGGCCTTGGTTACCGCTACGGTCATCCCACGATCCTTGAAGGAGCCGGTCGGATTCAAGCCCTCGAACTTTACGTACAGTTCCACCGCCTCGGGCAAATCGCGCGAAATGTTCTGCAACCGAATTAGTGGCGTGTCGCCCTCGCCGAGAGAAATCACGCGGGTCGCGCGGCTAACGGGCAGCCGGTCGCGATACTTTTCGATGACACCGGTCGCGCGCATCAGTGCCAATCGGCGTGCAGATGCTCGAGTCGTATCCGCACGACCTTCGCGCGAATCGCGGACAACGACTCGATGCGCGCGATCGCTTCGTCCATGCTGCGCTCGACCACTGGATGACTGAGTATGATGATCGGAACGGCGCTGTCGCCTTGCGCGCCCTCTTTTTGCAAGATCGCCTCGATGCTGATGCTGAGATCGCCAAGTATGCGCGTCACGTCCGCGAGCACGCCGGGGCGATCCTCCGCGTGCAGCCGCAGATAGTACGACGTGCGTACCGCTTTCATCGGAAGGATCGGAACATCGACCAATGCATCCGGCTGGAACGCCAGGTGCGGGACGCGGTTCGTCGGGTCGGTCGTGAGCGTGCGCACCACATCGACGAGATCCGCCACGACGGCGGAGGCGGTCGGCTCGGCGCCGGCGCCGGCGCCGTAAAAAAGCGTCGGTCCGACCGCGTCGCCTTTGACCAGGACCGCGTTCATCGCACCGTCCACGTTCGCCAGAAGCCGTCGCTGCGGGATGAGGGTCGGATGCACGCGCAGCTCGATGCCGTCAGGCGCACGCCGCGCGATTCCGAGGAGCTTCAGGCGATAGCCCAACTCTTCGGCGTAACCGACGTCGGCCCGCGTCACATGCGTGATTCCCTCGACGTACGCGTCCTTGAACTTGAGCGGAATGCCGAACGCGATGGCGGCGAGTATCGTGAGCTTGTGCGCCGTGTCGACGCCCTCGACGTCGAAGCTCGGGTCGGCTTCCGCATAGCCTAACCGCTGTGCCTCTTTCAGAACGTCGGCGAAGTCGACGCCACGATCCCGCATCTCGCTCAAGATATAGTTCGTCGTGCCATTGATTATTCCGGCGATCCACTCGATGCGGTTCGCCGCGAGACCTTCGCGAATCGCTTTGATGATGGGAATGCCGCCGGCCACGGCCGCCTCAAACGCGACCATCACGCCGTGCTTCTGCGCGGCGCGAAAGATTTCGTTCCCGTGAATCGCGATCAACGCCTTGTTGGCGGTGACGACATGCTTGCCAGCGGCGATCGCCTTGAGCACGAGGCTGCGCGCGGGCTCGTAACCTCCCATCAGCTCGACGACGACATCGATCTTTGGATTGCCGACGACTTTCTCGGCGTCGGCGACCAGCTCTATCCCTTCGGTCGGGCAGGCACGCTTCTTCTTTAGGTCGCGCGCCGCCGCCTGAATGACGTCGATGCGACGACCGGCGCGACGCGTGATCTCTTCGCGGTTACGCGAGAGGACCGTGATCGTTCCGGCGCCGACCGTGCCGAGGCCGAGCAAGCCGACACGGACCGGTTCCGCGGCAACGTCGCGCGCGGTCGGTTTCGAGAGTGGGCGACTCATGCGCTGTCGCGCTCGACAAGCAGACGTTCGCGTCGAAGCACGTCGCGCAACGAACGAACCGCCTGCCGCGTGCGGTGCTCGTTCTCGATCAGCGAGAAACGCACGTACTCATCGCCGTATTGGCCGAACCCGACGCCCGGAGACACCGCCACTTTGGCTTCGCTCAACAGTTTCTTGGAAAACTCGAGCGACCCCATCGTTCGATACGGCTCCGGAATGCGCGCCCATACGAACATCGTGGCCTTCGGCTTGTCGACCGGCCAGCCGGCCGAGAATAGGCCGTGGCACAACACATCGCGGCGCTTCTGGTAATTTCGCCGGATCTCTTCCACGCAGTCCTGCGGACCCTCGAGCGCGAGTATCGCGGCGACTTGGATCGGGGTGAACATGCCGTAGTCGAAGTACGACTTGAGCCGCGCCAGCGCCGCGACCAGCTTTTCGTTGCCGCACATGAAACCGACGCGCCAGCCGGGCATGTTGTAACTTTTGGAGAGCGTAAAGAACTCGACAGCGACTTCCTTGGCGCCCGGCACTTGCAGGATCGACGGCGCCACGTAACCGTCGAATACGATATCGGCGTAAGCGAGATCGTGAACGACCCAAATCTTATGCTCGCGCGCGATCGCGATGACTTTCTCGAAGAACGCGAGATCCACGCACTGCGTGGTCGGATTCGCCGGAAAATTGAGCAACAACATCTTCGGCTTGGGCCACGAGTCGCGAATCGCCTTCTCGAGCTCGGCGAAGAAATCGACGTCCGGCGTCAGCGGGACGTGGCGAATATCCGCGCCTGCGATCACGAAACCATACGGATGAATCGGATACGCGGGATTGGGCACCAACACGGCGTCGCCGCGCTCGACGGTCGCGAGCGCAAGGTGCGCGAGACCTTCCTTCGATCCGATCGTGACAATCGCTTCGCGCTCGGGATCGAGCTCGACGTTGAAACGGCGCTGGTACCACGTTGTAATAGCGCGTCGCAGGTGCGGGATACCCCGCGACACCGAATAGCGGTGCGTTTCCTCGCGGTTCACCGCTTCGCAGAGTTTCTCCACGATGTGTCGGGGCGTCGGACCGTCGGGATTACCCATCCCGAAATCAATGATATCTTCACCGCGACGACGCGCCTGCGCCTTCAGATCGTTGACGATATTGAAGACGTAAGGGGGAAGTCGCTTGATTCTGGGAAATTCGTCCATTGCTTACCGCGGCCGCGCCGCTGCTGTAATATGCGTGAGCACTGTGATGCAAGACCGTAACTATTATAGAGTCTGGCCCGGCGAACTGAAAACCGCCCGTCGAACCAAAGCGCGCGCCGGCGCGTATTGGCTCGCCCCCGTCTCACTCGCGGGTGAAGGGGCGAGAATGAAGGCACCGTTATGAAGATCCAGCGCGAACTCGGCACAGGCCAGAACGTTATCCGCTCTTACGGCCCGGGTCGAATCGCGATCAACCAGGAGACCTTCACCGCCAGTCTCATCGTAACGCCGGAGCGCCTCGTCCCCGACTGGCGACCGCGCGAATTCGCGCAGTTGACGGCGGCCGATTTCGAAACGATCGCCGCGCTTAAGCCGGAAGTCGTGTTGCTCGGCACCGGTTCACGCTTGCGGTTCCCCGATCCCGCGCTGACGCGGGCGTTGGTTATCGCGCAGATCGGTTTCGAGGCGATGGATACGGGCGCCGCGTGTCGCACGTATAACGTGCTGATGGGCGAAGGCCGACGGGTAGCGGCGGCGTTGTTGCCGATTGATGGTTGAGGTGTCATTCGGACCTATCCGAAATTCTGTGTGCAAGGCTCTTTAACCTTCAACTAGGATTTGGACACCGTCCGATTTGTCGCAGCCGTATTCTTACAGACGTCCATGTAGTCAGATGAACAATCCGTAAAGATGCACTTAGCCTAATTTCCAAAATACCGAAGGCCGACATTAACGGCGGAGTAGCGACTTAGATGCGTGATCTGATGCGCGCATCTGATACAGCCCAACGGAGCATGATCAGCAGATTATCTCCGATGACAGCAGCCTAAGGCCGACGGGTCTTAAGTCTGAGACAAAGCGCCGCGCGGCATTTTGTCGCATTCTTCCGCGACCCAAGCAACACTATCCTACTCCGCCTTCCCGCGTGCGGGTTTGGATGACTGCCATTTTTCTATTCTGGGCAATAAAAAATTGGGTCATCGCGTACTCGTGTGGGTAAAAACAGAGCGTGAACCTCGCTTCTGTCCTGTAATTCCCGGCGTAGAACGCATTTGACGTATCGCGGAGATTCGCCATGATGCTCCGATGCCTACTCTCAAACGTAAACATC
>JBGPKL010000018.1:0-58197 GCA_041485885.1 Sulfurifustaceae bacterium | reverse complement strand
GCGACACTGTTCCAGCGTCCCGATACCGAACGCCACCGGCACCGGCAATGGCGCGAGCGACGAGTCGAGTTCGCTCTGCGGCAAACGGAGCTGTTCGCATGAGTTTATTCCGGACAGTAGTGCGCTTTCGCGGGAATGACGGACAACCCCTTGCGGGCGATGACATCCACGAGGCCGCGGCCCTGGTCTCCGGTCAACGCCTCGCGGCCGGCGGTCTTGCGGATGAGATCGAGGGCGGCTTCCAATTCGCGGGCGTTTTGCTCGAAGCGTTGGCGGTTGATGGTGTAGCCGCGGGTGAGATGTTCTTTTAGGGTCTGCGTCGCCCAGATACGAAATTGCGTGCCGCGCTTAGATTTGACACGGTACCCTACCGAGATAACGACATCGAGACTGTAATAAGCGACGGGCTTGTCGGAACCGGCAATGTGCATTTTTTGCACATTGCTTTTTTCAGAAAGTTCGCGCTCGCGGAATACATTGTTAAGGTGCTTGGTTATCACCGAACGTTCACGCTGAAAAAGGTCGGCCATCTGGGCTTGGGATAGCCAGACGGTTTCATTTTGGAGGCGGACGTCAAGAGCGATCTTTCCACCGTTTGCACGGTAAAGAACTACTTCCCCCCGGTTCTCTTCTTTGCTCTTCTTCATGTCGCATTGAAAATCGTAACACAGCAGCGCGGCTGCTTTGCTAGGCGAGGAACACCATCTCCCCCCGAGCGAGGTTCCCAATTGTGTCCGCGCGCGCCGGTGCGAGTACGAGCGACGAATCGTAGGTCAACTGCGGCGTAGGCGGATGAAAGCAGCGGCATCCAACGGCTCTTTGTAAGGTCGGTTTCAAAGCGTTTTCCACTTGGAAAGATACTTGGCTCCTTCAATTCCTGTCGTTTGGCTGGCGGCTTACGGCCTTTGGCCTAATCCACCCTACATCTACTATTTATCGAACTCTGTTGCAGAAACAAACAGGTGACACCACTTCGGCTTCTCGACGCGAAACAACATTACGGACGTAACGGCGCTGTGCCTTCGTCCAGGATATTCAGATACCGGTCGTAAACAAACAAACGATTGCGCTGCCGTCCCGTCATCTCTTTAACGATGCGTAACTTTTCCAAATGAGCGAGCGCGGTGCGCACGGTGGGTTCGGAAACGGCCATCGCTTTTGCCGCCGTGGCGACCGAAACGATCGGCTTAGTTTGCAGATACTGGTGTACGCGCAACGCCGACCCAGCGGGGCGGCCTAACGTTTCTATTTTTGCCCGATCCTTGTCGAACAGCTTCAGGATCGACTTGGCACTTGTTGTCGCCTGTTCCGCGGTCTCGAGAACGCCGGTGAGAAAAAATTCCAGCCAGCGTTCCCATGTGCCATCGGTACGCACGCGTTGCAACAGATCGTAGTATTCGTCGCGGTGCGTTTTGAAATAGAGACTGAGGTATAAAATCGGCTCGCTGAGCGCGCCTTCGGTACAGAGCAAGAGCGTAATCAACAAGCGTCCGAGACGACCATTGCCGTCAAGGAACGGGTGAATCGTCTCAAACTGAACGTGCGCGAGCGCTGCTTTGATCAAAAGCGGCATGCGTATGGGTTTGTCATGAAGGAACTTTTCCAAGTCGCCCATCAACTCGGCCACCTTCTCGGGCGGTGGCGGTACGAAACGCGCGTTGCCGGGTCGCGCCCCGCCGATCCAGTTTTGGGTTCGACGAAACTCTCCCGGTCCCTTGTTCGCGCCGCGACTTTTGGAAAGAAGGATTTTGTGCACCTCGCGCAGCAGACGCAGCGATAACGGAAAGTCGCCGCGAATACGCTTTAGGCCGTGGTTCATCGCGGCGACGTAGCTCGATACTTCCTGCACATCTTCTATAGGGACACTGGGCGTCTCCTTGCTCTCGAATAGCAGCAGGTCGGAGAACGAGGATTGCGTGCCCTCGATCTGCGAGGACAGCAGTGCTTCCTTGCGGACGTAGAAGTAGAGAAACAACGATGTGTCGGGCAGCAAAGCGCTCACACCGTCGAGCCGGCCAAGCGCGCGATTTGCGCGCTCCATCAAATCGTAGTGCCCCTCGTTTAGCTGGAGCGGCGGATTGGGTGGAAGCGCGGGCGGAAGGAACGCCTTGTAAGTTTCGCCCGCGATTGAAGAGGTAACGTAGCTACCGAGACGGTTGTTTGCAGTCATTTGATAGCGGCTCGGCTCAAGGAAAAAACTTTTCGTTAGGTTTTTCGTAACGAAAAGATAGCAGCTTATCTTTTCGTAAGAAATACCCGTTACCTAGCAGGAGGCAGATCAGCTCAGAGGCGGACTGCATTCATGATCAATCGGATCATGAGATCCTTGTTCGACGCTTTGCCTACCGCCATGAGAAGCGCCGGCGGGACCAGCACGGTGTCGCTACGAGACCGAAGAGAAATGGCGACCGCGCTGTTATCCGATTAAGGGGAAGACACTTACCTAAGCGGTTCCACAATCGATGTAGGGTGGGTTAGGCACGCCGTTTGTGCCGTAACCCATCAGAGGTGCCGCCAGGCACTCATTAGAAAAACGCGTTTGCGTCGCTACGCAACGCTTGGTGGGTTACGCAAAAAACGCTAACCCACCCTACATTTCGCCTAAAGTAAGTGCCATTCCGATTAACGGGCCTTCGACCCGCTGCGGCTTCGCTGCTGCGTATTCACCCGCAACGGCAACCACGGACTCGTGCCGCTCTTCGAATATTTCTCCGGCGGTATTTCCGGGCGGCGCGTTTTCGGCGCGACGTCGCAGATGTTGTCGCCGTCGATCTTCGCGAGCTGAAGCTCGGGGAGCTTCTCGGTCATCGTGTTCAAATAGCGCCACTGCTGCGTCACGGGCGACTTGGCCCACCAGGTGACGCCGGTCGCCATGAACTGATCTTGCTGTCCGTCGCCGAAGAAGTCGCAGCTGCCGAGCTCGGCCATCGGTTTGGCGCCGAACACGTTGTTCGGGCGCACGTCGATCGGCTTGCTGATGTCGCCGCCGAAGAAGCCGCAATCGCCGTTCTGCTTGATCGCATTGCTGCGACTGTCGTTCTTGAACACGTTGGCATCGACCACGGCTTTGTCCGCGGGATTACCGCGAATCTTGATCGCGGGGCCCTTGGTGTAGAGGATCGTGTTGCGCTCGATGATCATCGTCTCGCCCGCGGTGCCGCACTGCCAGTTGTGCGAGCTGTACCATTCATTTTGGTCGCCATGCATGTCGATCAGATGCGTCTGCCAGCAGACGGAGCCGGCGATCGCGCCGAGTCCTGCGCCGAGACCTGCACCACCTGCCGCGCCGACGATGGCGCCGGGTATACCGCCCAAGATACCGCCTACCACACCGCCGATGATTCCCCCGGCAATGCCGCCGATGATCGAGCCGGTATCGGTACTGTCCGCGCAGTGCAAACCGCCGCCCTCGAGGATCAAATTGTCGCGCACGGTGTAGCCGGAGTAATCGAGTGCCTTGTCGTTCCTGCTGCCGCCGGCAATGGCGTGACGGTTTTCGTCGAACACGTTTTGCTCGATCGTCACGTACGCACCCGCCGCGGATTCCACGCCGTAGCCTTCGCCCGCGCCGTGGCGGTTGTGATGAAAGAAATTTCCCTTCACGCGCACGGCGCCCGGATTGGTATTGAACAAGCGGCCGCGCTCCATGGGGTCCACGTTGTCCACCACCTGAATGCCGAGGCCGCTCCAATGGAATATCTCCATGTTGGAGATTTCGATGTGGTGAATCGGCTCGCGTCCGCTGAAGGGCGACACGACGATGCCCTTCTCCTTGATATCGCCCTGCGCGATACCGCTCGTTGGGCCTTCCAGGCGAAAACCCGAGATGAGGATATTGTCGCCGCGAACCTCAAAGAGCGGCGCGCGCCCGCGCGTGTCGGTAACGAAGACACGCGGCCCGAGGCTGCGCGGCCCGCGCGCGCATGCGGGCGATGCAATGAGCGAGCGATTGTCGCCGATGACGACGTCGGTGATTCCGGTCAGGTCGAGATCGACGTTGCAAAGCTCCACCACCTGCGTTGGATTGGTCGAGTCGACCAGCGCGCCGACGAGCGCACGCGCCGGTTCCGGTGTGCTCGGGTCGATGACGACGCGCGGCGGATAGTTCACCTGCACGTTCGCAGAAGCGCTTCGCTCCTGAAATACGCCGAGGTGCGTTTGGCTGAGGATGACGGTGAAGCTCGTGCTGCGCCCCGGCCGCACCGAGCGGCTGCCGGTTTTCGCCACGGTTTGCCCGTTCAGCTTTACGCTCACGCTGCCGCAATTGCTCGGCGTCGTCACCGTCCATTGCACCGTGCTCGATTGCCCGAGCGTGATCACGGCCGGGTTCGCCGACACCTGCATCGTCGCCTCGCTGATGCAAGGCGACGGTTCCGTATCCCCACCGCCCGGCGGGGCCGCGAGCGGCGCGTCGGCGCGAAATAGAACGAGGGAAACACCAAGGAGTAACAGCGGCGAAACCAGCAGAGCGATCGTTCTCATCTTCTTTCTCCCCTTTGAGACCAGGCAGCCACTGAGTCGAGAACAGTGTACGCCCAACGTTTGCGTGCCGCCGGTTCTTGGTCAGTACGGTTTGCGCCCAACCCAGTTGCCCGGCGGAGAATATCGGCAAACCCAAATTTGCGACTTGTCGGGGCAGGTCCGCTTTGCGCAACCTACCTGGGTGGTATTCTTCCAGACAACTTGCGTGTAGTGGCCGCAGGCCTTGCCCGGGCGGCAGCTATTGCGGGCGTAATCGTAATCGGCTTTCTCGGATACCCAACTTTTTACTACATGCTCGGGTGTCATTGACTGAATGTCTCGGCGACCGTCGGACCATGTTACAGCGCTTGCCCAATATAAGTTCTCGCCCTCGCCGGCCGCCGTTGTATGTTGCATCGTGCAGCCGCGCTCCTTCGCCAGATGGTCTGCCCATAGGCCTGCGTCCTTTGCAAGCGATTTGGACCACGACAATGGGGGCACGCCGTGTTGGCTTCGCACTTTGTTATGTGCCGCGAGCATTGGCGCAGCGGGCACCTTTTCCGCCGCCGGCGCGGCGACAGCAAATAGCAGCGTCAAGATCGGCAAGAGCCAGCGTCCGAAACTAACGGCGGGTCGCAGGGTAGCGGCTTCCAGTCTTTGCAAGCTCGATTTCAAAGCGTTTTAAACTTGAAAGATGTTAGCAGTTTACTTACAAAGGTCGCAGGAACGATCATGGCCAGTCCCAATCCGTCATTCCCGTGATCGCTCCCGCGCATCCATGCGCTCCCGCGAAATTCGCACATCCTGTGCAGCAAAACGGGAATCCGGATATTAAAATGTTTTTCCTGGACCCCCGCTTTTGCTGGGCAGGACGCCCGAATGCCGCGAAGCGCAGGACGCGCGAGAGCGGCTGCGGGGGTGACTTATACAGAGGTTCCTCTCCTGAAGAGCTGCACCGATGGATGTGATTGCATTAGCGGAAACGCTGCGCCATAGCGTCGGCGATGACGGCGTCCTAACCGCCGCGCACGTCGCCGAGCGATCGGCCGGCATATTTCGCCGGGATAAATTGAAGGCGCCGTTGCTGGTGCGCCCGCGCAGCGTCGCGGAGACCTCGGCGGTGCTGCGCGCGTGTCATCAGACGCGCGCGTCGGTCGTGACGCACGGGGGGCTGACCGGCTTGGTGCGCGGCGCCGACGCCGGTGCCGATGAAGTCATTCTTTCGCTCGAACGCTTGCGCGCGATCGAGGAAATCAATCCGATCGATCGCACCGCCGTCGTCCAGGCGGGCGTCACCGTGCAGGCGCTGCAGGAAGCCGCCGAGGCGGAAGGTCTGATGTTCCCGCTCGATCTCGGCGCGCGCGGGAGTGCTACGATCGGCGGCGCCATCGCGACCAACGCCGGCGGAAACCGCGTGGTGCGCTACGGCATGATGCGGGATATGGTGCTCGGCGTCGAAGCCGTACTTGCGGATGGCACGGTGCTGAGCAACCTGTCGCGCATCATCAAGAACAATACCGGCTACGATCTGCGTCAGCTCTTCATCGGCTCCGAGGGCACGCTCGGCGTCATCACGCGCGCGACGCTGCGCCTGCGCGAGCAGCCGGCGAGCCGCGACGTTGCGATGGCCGCGGTCGCGGATTTCGGCGGCCTCGTCAAACTGCTCAAGCACATGGATCACGTCCTCGGCGGGCGGCTCTCGGCGTTCGAGGTGATGTGGCGCGATCACTACGATCTGGTCACGCAACCGCCGGCGAAGTCGACCTCGCCGCTCGCTGGCCACTACCCTTACTACGTCTTGCTCGAGTCGCTCGGCGCCGACGCCGAACGCGACGGCGAAGCGTTCCTCGCGGCGTTGGACGGCGCGCATAGCCAAGGGATTATCGCGGATGCCGCCGTCGCGCAGTCGCGCGCGGACGGCGACGCCATGTGGGCGATTCGCGACGACGTGGGACAGTTGGGCCGCTTCGCGCCGACGCGCACTTACGATATTTCGCTGCCGCTCTCCGTGACGGAGCGCTATGTCGAGAACCTAGCGCGCGACATCCGCGCGCGCTGGCCGTATGCGCACTGCTCCATCTTCGGCCACTTGGGCGACGGCAATCTGCATGTCTCCGTCGGCAGCAAGGACCCGGCGGCGGAGCGCGTCGACGCCGATGCGCTGAACGCAATGGTATACGAGCCGCTCGCGGCACTCGGCGGGTCGGTATCGGCCGAACATGGAATCGGACTGGAGAAGAAACCCTGGCTCCACATCTCGCGCAGCGCGGCTGAGATCGCAATCATGCGCTCTATCAAAGAAGCGCTCGATCCGATGTATTTGCTGAATCCCGGAAAGATTTTTGACGTGCCGGCGGGACGCGGCAATTAGGGACAGATTCGGCGCATAGGGAGGTCACTGTCGATTGCCTGCATTCGCCTAGTCGTCCCGCGTGATCAAATGGTCGCGAGCCGCCGGACCGTGTCCGGATACCGCTTGACGAGACTGATCAGCAGCGCCGCTTGCGCATTCGGCTTGGCGCGCCCCTGCTCCCAGTTCTCCAGCGTCCGAACGTTGGTCCGAAGATACACGGCGAACAACGCACGCGAGATCTTCAGATTTTCGCGCACGCGAATCAGTTCCTTCGGCGTTACCTTCGGCGCCGGCTTGTACTCCATCGCATGGGTACGCAGCGTCCGCTTGCCCTGCCGTGCTTCGGCGAGCGCCGCCATGCCCTCGCTCAATTCGGCGAAAAGATCGCGCTTGGCGGCGCGCGTCGTTTTAGCTTTGACGGTAGTCTTCATCGATTTCTCCTAGCACCCAATTCCGCCTTGATCATTCCCTTGAACGCCTTGCGTTGCTGCGGCGTCAGGTCTGCCATTTCGTTCTTGTCGTACAACGTGAAGAGCCAAAACTGAAACCCCACATCCCACCAGTAGTAGATCACCCTGAGGCCGCCGCGTTTACCTTTGCCGCGCCGAGTGTCAGCAAACCGTAGCTTGCGGAGTCCACCGGTGTCCGGCATTGGATCCCCCGCTTCGGGATGCTTCATCAAGAGATTCTCAAGGCCACGAAAGGCGTCGTCGTCCAGATAGTCCGCCCGGTGGCGTTCGAACGCGGGCAACTCGACGAAGACGGCCTTCATATCGCAATTGTACGCAAGTTACGTATATACGCAAGTCGCGTATAGATAGGAATGCGTTCGACCGTTGACTTCCCGACGCAAGACGACGATCGAACGGAATACCCACCCGAGCGACGGGCCGCTACGGCAGAACTCGTAATTCGGATGAATCGGGCGGTGACGCGACGATCCGCGTTGGGGTGGGAGCGCTGGCTCGAAGCAGCGCGGTTTTGTTTAACGCGGCGGGAGTGTCATAGAACGGTTTGGCGGCGAGTGTCAGGCCGGCGCGGGCCGCTCCTTCTGTCAGGATGTGAAGGTACTCGCCGAAGTGGCTCGCGGTAAACGGATTCGGATCATGGAACGTCACGATGATTGGAATAGCGTCGTCGATTTGCGGCAGCTCCCCGCGGGTGGCGCTTGCGCGTATCGCGCGCAGCTCCGCGTACAAATGGCTGCGGCGCCGGAAACTGATATTGAAAATGTGGATCACGCCATCGCGCGCGTTGACGTCCGACAGCAGCATTCGCATCCCGTTCGCTTGATACAACGCCAACGTCTCGTCGTTGTAGGTGAAGCCCGGCGGTCGCACCAGATCCGGCGCTCGCCCGGTGACGGAGCGGATATCCTCCGCGCCATGAATCAAGGTTTCGCTGAGCTGCTCCTGCGTAAGCCGCAAGTGTCCCACGTGGCCGCGCGGATCGCCGCTGTGTAAACCGAGCAAGTGGCCTTCCGCGTCGATGCGACGCATTACCTCGCGGCCCGCCGGCGTTCCGCCGCCGTTGCGGTTGCGCGTCTGCACAAAAAATATTCCCTTGATGCCGGGCTGAACGTCGTTATGCGCGAGTTGCTCCAGGATCGCGAACGTAGGATTGTCCGTCTTCCGAACGCTCGGGCCATCGTCGAAGGTGAGCAGGAAGCGAAATTGCTGCGGCAGCGGGGAAAGCTCCGGCACCGTTTGGCATCCGCTGAGAACCAGTGCTGTCAGACAGATGCGCAGATGCACTTTTATGTTCATCCGATGAGGCCGCCGCCACCGCCTCCCCCGCCGCAAGTCGCAAGGAACGCGACAAGTGCGATGCACGCACTTAGCCTGGAAATGTAACGTGCCATGGATCCCCTCCCCCTAAATCTTCTATTTGTAATGCAGCAGCGACGAGATTATTCCAAAACCACTTGACCTTGCATAGGCTCTAGCGCAGACGTCTATCGCTTCACCAATAACTGCTCGTAAGTAGTTGGTAACCCGAACGCTTGCATGGCGAAATATTCATACGACGCCGCGTGTCCCTGAATTCCGCTCGCCGACACGGTCACTGGCGCGGACCGAAAATAATCGAAGGGGACCCCTCGCCTGCGGCTGATGTTTTGGCGCGATTTGTGCTTCTTATTTCCTCGGGCGGTGCCGCAGATTGAAACAAGGGGAGGCCGATTGCTGCGTCCAAACCAGCGTTCGAGCGCTCGCGTGCACCGCCCACCATCTGCCTAGAATCGGCGCTAAAACCCTACGGGCGTTTCCAGCTCGGGTCCGGGTTGAAGGTCGTCATTTTGGCGGCGAGCGCCGCGGTGTTTTTGCCGAGATCTTTTTCGTAGACCACGCCGTCGTGATTCACCATGAAGCTCATGATGCCCGAGGCGCCGTAGCGCGCGGGATAGGCGATGACGGCGAAGCCGCCGATCAACTTGCCCTTGGCCATGTAGTCGTAGGCACCGCCCGGCGCGTCTTTGCCCTGCTTGGTGAGGAGGCGATAGAAGTATCCGTGATACGGCGCGAGCGTGGTCGCATTCTTCGACGCGTAACCTTCCTTGGCCGCGGTCGCGAGTAGCGGGCCGAGCGGGCTCGGGGTCTCGCCAGGCGCGGGTTCCCAATAGAGCCCGTCGCGCTTGCCGGGTGCGCTCACGAACTTCCTCGCGTATTCGAGAATGCCGTCGCGGTCCTGATCCTTGGCGACGTAGTCGCGCTCGGCGTCGACGATCGCGAGGCAGACTTGCGTCGCCGCGAGCTCGTTGCCCCCGATGCGGCGCTTGAGAATTTCTTCTTCGCCTTTTTGCGTGTCGAAGCGCCACGCGTCGTTCGATTTCACGAGCGGGATTGGCAACGGCCATTCGTCCTTGCCGATCACGAGCGTTGCGCGCGCGTCGCCGCTCGGCTCGATCTTGTGCGCGTCGTTGTAGGCCGCAATGAAGGCGGCGCTGTTTTGCGCGTCGGCGATTGCATCGCCCGAGCTGATGAGCTTCTCGCCGCGCGCGCCGAATATCGCGCGCAGCGCCGCCGGGTCGTTCGCCTTCACCGCCTCGATCAACGCCGCGACTCCCGCTTCGGGCGAGGCGAACGTTTTTTGCGCTACGCCCGCGGCAGTCGCGATCGGCACGGCGAGGGCGAGCACGAGTGCGCAGATCGCGCGGCGCGCGAGACTTCGGTCGGCTCGCGCGCGCGAAATCGAAAGCTCGGGGATGATCGCCATGCTTTGCTCGCCGTCGGACTTTGCGACGGATCGCACGATCATCTCGTACCCCTCTGCTCGCCGGACATCCGTCCTTCGGGAGCGCGCGAACCGTCGGAGGACGGCGGTACCATGCGACCCGGTGGGCGACCCGGCGGTTGCTTCTGCACGGGAGCGCGGTTGACGGGCGGTTGCTGCACGGGAGCGCGGTTGATGACGGGCGGTTGCGCCTGCAAGCTGGTGTGGCCACGCTCGCTGTTGCGGCGCACGTCCTGACCGCGGCCGACTCCTTCGAAAACGTGCGGCCGCGGTTCGGGCGCGGGGCGAACGATCGGGCCCGCTTTAGTCGGGTAGTTCGGCACGGGGCGCACGATCGGCGTGCTCGGACGCATTCTCTCTACGCTGCCCGCGGGCGGCGCGACGCGATGTTCTTCCGGCGGCCGAGCGCCAGGGACGGTGCGCGGCGGCACGCTGCCGCCCGGTACTATGCGATTGTCCGGGCGACTGTCCGGCGTGCGCGGAACGTAGCCGCGGTAGTCGAGCCGCCGCTCGGGCGTCGGAACACTGCGACGGTATTGTTCACGGACGAACGTGCTTCGGTATGGGACGCCGCGGCGATGGTCCGGATCGTGACGCCACACGTTGCCCGGCGGCAGCGGCCGACGATCCACGCGGTGGTAGTAGAAAGGCCGAGCGTCGACGATTCGAATAGAACGATGCGGCCAGTCCCACGCGCCGAAAAAGAAATTCGCGCTCACGCCGATACCGAGGCCCCAGCTGAATCCAACGAACCCGGGGCTCACGTAGTAACCCGGCCACGGCCCCCAGTAAACCGGCGGATACGCCGGATACCACCAAGGGCCGTAGACTACGAGCGGATCGTAATACGGAATGTACACGACCTCGGGACGCGCGGGCTCAATCACGATCGTCTCGCCTTGCCGCTCGACGCGCACCTGCTCGCCCGATTGCAGGTTTCCGCTGGAGTAGGCCCGCTCGCGCAATTTCTGCACCGTGTCCATCACCTGCGTCTGCTGCGCGAGAAACGCATCGCCCAGTCGCTCGGTCCATTCGAGCTTCGTGTCCATCATAATAAGAATCTGCGGAAACGCGACCAGCGACTTGACGCTGGGATCCCAATTCTGGTCGTCCGCCGCTTGCACGGCCTGCTCACCCTTCAGATTGGAATGGGCGTGCGACCAGCGTGTGGCCTGGACGATTTCGAGCGGAT
Organism: Sulfurifustaceae bacterium; assembly: GCA_041485885.1. Classification (GTDB taxonomy): domain Bacteria; phylum Pseudomonadota; class Gammaproteobacteria; order Acidiferrobacterales; family Sulfurifustaceae; genus JACQFZ01. The sequence goes on along the minus strand of JBGPKL010000018.1, from coordinate 46,960 downwards.
AAGTCGCTGCGATGAGTATCTGCGACAGCAGCGCGTCGGGATAAAGCGCGATCGGCGCCAGCATTTGATCGAGCTCAGGCGAGGTGTACACGTGCGCCTCCGACTCTTGGGGGTCCGTCTGTGCGAATGCAACGGATACCGCGAGCGGTAGCACGAACAGCTGAATCAACAGACGTTTGGCGAGAGCCTTCAAGGGTTGGTCCAATATTGACGTTATCATGTCCCTACAACGTATTCGACCCACATTTGGCTGACACAGCGCCATTGGCGGCGTTCGCGCACTCGATCCATTGTGTGCGTAGCCGCACGGTCGCGCTCAAACGCGGCGGCGTTTGAGGCCGCGGTAGCGGGAATTTCCAGCAATCCTGGGCGAGTTCACGCCGTTGTTCGAGCGCGGGCGCTACTGACGCTTCTACCGCCTTGCGACTCCCGGCGCACGTCAGCAAGCATGAACAAGTACGAAATCGCCTTGATCTTCGGCGACGGGATAGGCAAAGAAGGCGTTCGACGAGGGTTACGCGAGACGGGAGGTGTTTGCGATCCAACGATTGGCTACAGTTATGATTGTCCCGTTGTCCAGAAGCGCTCATGGCAGAGACCAAACGACAAACCGTACCAAACACGAAAGCCGGGAAGCTGGATTTCGCGGAAGTTGTTTCGTGGCTGATGGAGGACGGGATGCTCGGGGCGGAAGATGCGTCGCTTCTGCGACCGGGGCCGGCGCGCGGTGATGTGGCGGAGAGTCATCCGCTCACCGTCATTGCGGCGCGTGGGATCGCCAGCGCCAAGCCGCCGCACAAGATCCTCGCGCTCGAAACGCTGACCGTCTGGTTTGCGGAGCGGTGCGGACTGCCTTATTACCGCATCGATCCTCTCAAGATGGACATGACATCGGTCACGACGGTTATGTCTTACAACTACGCCAAGCACCGCAACATTCTTTGCGTGGCGGTGCATCCCGACAAGGTGGTGATCGCTACCGCGGAACCGTTTGTCACGGATTGGGAAACCGAGTTGCAGCAGGCGCTGCGCAAGCGCATCGAGCGCGTGATCGTCAACCCGCTCGACATCAGCCGCTATCTCGTGGAGTTCTACGCGCTGTCGCGCTCGATGCGCCGCGCGACGGACACGTCGGACACCGGTACCGGCAGCAACATCTCGAATCTGGAGCAGATGGTCGAGCTCGGGCGGCGCGGCAAGCTCGACGCGAACGACCAGCACATCGTCAACATCGTCGACTGGCTGCTGCAATACGCCTACGACCAGCGCGCGAGCGACATTCACCTCGAGCCGCGGCGCGAGGAAGGCAGCGTGCGCTTTCGCATCGACGGCGTGCTGCATCTGGTTTATCAGATGCCGACGCCGGTACTGGCGGCGGTGACGAGTCGCGTGAAAATTCTCGGGCGGATGGATTTAGCGGAAAAGCGTCGGCCGCTCGACGGTCGGCTCAAGACCAAGGCGCCCGACGGCAAGGAGATCGAGTTGCGTTTGTCGACGATGCCGACAGCGTTCGGCGAAAAGTTGGTGATGCGCATTTTCGATCCGGACGTGCTGGTGCGAAGTTTCCGCGAACTCGGCTTCAGCGCGAGCGAGCTCGAAAGCTGGCAAGGCATGGTGAACCAACCGACCGGCATCGTGCTCGTGACCGGCCCGACCGGTTCCGGCAAGACGACCACGCTGTACTCGACGCTCAAGCAGCTCGCCACGCCCGACGTAAACGTGTGCACCATCGAAGACCCGATCGAAATGGTGGAGCCGTCGTTCAACCAGACGCAGATGCAGCACAACATCGATCTCGACTTCGCCGCCGGCGTGCGCGCGCTGTTGCGCCAGGACCCGGACATCATCATGGTCGGTGAAATCCGCGATCTCGAAACCGCGGAGATGGCGGTGCAGGCCGCGCTCACCGGCCACCTGGTGCTCTCGACGCTGCACACGAACGACGCGCCGAGCGCGGTCACGCGCTTGCTCGATCTCGGTCTGCCGCCCTATTTGATCAACGCGACCGTGCTCGGCGTGCTGGCGCAGCGGCTGGTGCGCACGCTCTGCCCACACTGCAAAGAGCCGGGGCCGGTCGACGTCGAAGGCTGGAAAGAAATCACGCGCCCGTGGCGCGCCGCGCCGCCGCAGAAGATGCAACACCCGAAGGGCTGCCTCGAATGCCGCAACACCGGCTTCCTCGGGCGCATCGGCGTCTACGAAATATTGACGCTCACCGCGAGCCTGCGCGAATTCATCAAGCCGAACGCCGAGCTCGATCCCATCCGCGAACAAGCGCGTAAAGACGGCATGCGCTCACTGCGCGCAAGCGGCGCGGAGAAAGTGAACGCGGGTTTGACCACGATCGACGAAGTGCTGAAGATGGCACCGCCCGAGGAAAAGAAGAAAGAAGCGGCGCGCGGGTGAGCTGCTGAACGACTTTTCCGATACTTCGATGATGCGGCGCCGCTGAGTTCCGCTTCAGACGCCACCGCCGAGGCGAACCGAAAAATAGTTCGAGCCGTCCTTCAACTCGATCCGACTGTTGGCGCGATTTGTGCTTCTATTTCCTCGGGCGGTGCTGCTGCAGGCTGAAACGAGCGGAGGGTGCCCGATTGCTGCGTCCAAACCAGCGTTCGGAATGCTTGCGCGCACCGCCCACCATACGTTTGGATTCGCGAGCGCCATAATCGATAAGAATTCCCAGCCGATACGACTGACCTAGTCGCGCGGCGGATGGTCACATGATCGGAGATTTTTGGGAACCGCTTTCGAGGGCCCGTTAATTCTGATGTAGGTTTATTCGATCGGGACGGCCGTCGATCTCGAGTTCGATGCGGTTAGTTTTCCATCTTCCCATGTCCTTGGTGGCGTACATTACTTCACCGATTGCTCGAATACCTCGCCGTTTCACCGCGGACGCAGCCAACTACAAACTTCGTCGCACGACCGGCGACATCGCCCCGCTCACCGGGCCGGATGCAATTCCGAGCATTTAACAGCCGAACGAAGTACTGTGGGGATAGAATCGACCGCCCGATATATAGTCTTGGCCCCATTCCACCCTCATTTTAAGGCTGCTTTTAAAGCGTTCTTAGCCGGAAGGATTGTGGCGGTTTACTTACGATGCGCCCCCGTGTCGTAACCCCCGGCTCTGCATCGGAAAAAATCCCTTGGGCATTGGGCACGCCGTCTTTCCAACCTCCCGGGGACGGAACCTTTTTCCCATTGCGAACGTGTTAACCCAATAAGAGGATCGGTCCCGTAGGATTCGAACCGTCTATCCGTACCGCGCACCAACAATTGACGCCGGTCCGCAACCGCAAAACCGGCGCGTCGCGTTCGCAAATGGGGGTAACCGTGTCGCTATCCATATTAAATGTCGGCCACAAGGATGACGAAGCCTTGCTCCGGGACGTCGTGACGACCGAGGAAGAAACGCCGTCGATCCAAACCTTCGGCAACTTGGGGCAAGCGCACCTTTGGGCGGTGGTGCACCAGCCGGATATCACCGTGGTTGACATCCGCCGCTTGAACGGCCATGGCATCGACTTCGTGCGCCACTTTCGCACCAATCCCGCGTGCAGCGACATACCGCTACTTGCGGTGCTGGACGAGCGCGACCGCGAGCATCGCGCGGAGGCGCTGCTCGCCGGCGCGAACGAGCTGATCACCGCGCCGCTCGATCCGTACGAAGCGCAGGTACGCATTCTCAATTTGCTCACGCTGCGCGCGCAGCGACGCCTGCTACGCCATCAGGGTCAGTGGCCGGACGAGCGCGCGGGTGATTTGCCGCACTACCTTCATGCACGCGAGCGCGAGATTCTCTTGCGGCTCGCGCGCGCGGGCGAGTATCGCGACGAGGACACCGGCGCGCACATCGTGCGCATCGGAAAAATCAGCCGCTACATCGCGGAGGCACTCGGGCTTCCGGAATCGCAATGCAACGTCATCGAATCGGCGGCGCCGATGCACGACATCGGGAAGATCGGCATTCCCGATTCGATCTTGCACAAAGCCGGGCCGCTTACCGAGGCCGAGCGCAAGACCATGGAATCGCACACGCTGATCGGCTACGACATCCTGAAGAACAGTCGCTCGACGTATCTGCAATGCGGCGCGGAGATCGCGCTCGCGCACCACGAGAAGTTCGACGGCACCGGCTATCCATACGGCAGCCGCGGTGAAGCGATACCGCTTGCCGCGCGCATCGTCGCCGTCGCCGACGTGTATGACGCGCTGACGCATCGCCGGCCGTACAAGCTCGCGTGGCCGAGGGCCAAGGTGATCGAGTACTTGAGCGAGCAAAAGGGTAAGCACTTCGATCCGCAGTGCGTCGCGGCGTTCGTTTCCGACACGAAGTCGGCGGTTACGTTCTAAGCTATGCTTACGGCCTACGGGTGCCTCAATCCGCCAACATTGCCCGCCGCGCTGCGATGGGCGATATACGGCGGTTGGCAGTCGGATTTCCGCGTCATACGAGGCCGGTCTCAACCGGATGTAATGCCGAAACGTTCACGCTTCGGGTTCGCGCCGCAACGTGCACAAACGGATTTCGAGCGTTTGGTGCGGCCGCATCTCGATCATCTCTACAAACTCGCCTATCGCTTCACCGGCGCAACCGACCGTGCCGAAGATTTGATTCAAGATCTGCTGGTACGGCTGTACCCGCGTCGCGACGAGCTTGCGAAAGTCGAGCAACCGCGGCCGTGGCTGGTGCGCGTGATGTATCGGCTCTTCATCGACCAAATCCGGCGCGACGCGCGCGCTCCTTATATATCGCTCGCCGACAGCAACCTCGCGCGCACCGACGAGAACGGCGATCCGTACGCCGAGATCCCGGACTCCGCGCCTGGGCCGGAGCTGGAATTCGATCTCGCGCTGAACCGCGAACGGCTGATGCGCGCGTGGGAACAACTGAGCGCCGAGCACAAGGCGCTGCTCGCGCTGCATGAAATCGAAGGTTACACGCTCGATGAGCTCGAGACGCTGCTCGAGGTCACGCTCGGCACGCTCAAGTCGCGGCTGCATCGGGCACGGGCGCGACTCGCGCAGCTCTTGAAGATGGAACCTTTTGCACCGCTCCAGCGTGTTAAGGGCAAGGAGCGCATGAAATGAATTGCCAAACATTCACCGACCGCTTGGACGAATACCTGGAAGGCGCGTTGGCGAGCGACGCGCACGAGGCAGCGGCCGTGCATCTGCAAGGCTGCGCCGATTGCCAGCGGCGTCTCGCGCGCGCGCAGTCGTTGCGCGCGGCATTGCGCAATCTCCCGGTACCGGCGCCGCGGCCTGACTTCTTCGAGCAGGCATTGGCGCACGCGCAAGCTCCGCACGTCGCGCCGCGTTCGCGCTGGGCGTATATGACCGGCGCCGCGCTCGCGGCGAGTCTGGCGCTTTGGCTCGGCGCCGGCTGGTTACCGAACTTGCTGCACACGCCGGCAGCGAAGCCCGCGGGCGTCATGATCGCGCTCAATGAAGCGCGCACCGTTCAACTCGCGTTCAACGCCGAGCACGAGCTGCAGCACGCGACGCTCAGCATCACGCTGCCCGATGGCGTCGAGCTGCAAGGCTTCCCAGGTCAGCGCGAAGTCCGCTGGCAGACGAATCTAGCGCGCGGCGCGAACGTACTCTCGCTGCCGCTGATTGGGGTCGCACCCACGAACGGCGCCCTGCTCGCCCGCCTGGAGCACGGAGGTCGTCATACCGAGCTTACCGTACCGCTGCAGGTGAGTGATTCGGCGCACACCAGCATGCTACGTTCGAAGTGCGTCGCCGAAAATAATTGCCAACTGGGTTCCAAGGAGATAACCGATGCGCATGTCTAAAGTGTTTTTTGCCGTCCTGTTCTTTGCGGGGATCGCCATGGCAGATGACAAGCCGCTCGATGTAACGATCAAAGTGGTCGAGTCGCCGACCGATTTGCCGGCGGCCGTCACGAAAACGATTGAGCTCCCGCCGTCAGCTTCCGACCGCGCGCGCGAGCGTTCGCAGCATGGGCTCGAGACCGCGAACCAAGCCCGCACGCTGGGCCGCGAGTTCGGACAGAGCATCGCCGAAGAAGCGAAGACTAAGGGTAAAGGCGGAGGCCGGCCGTAACGTACCGTAGCGTCCCGATCGGGGGCGCAACGCGTAAGCTTTTACCGCTCCAAAAGCTGCCCGTAAGCTTTCTCAGCCCACGAATGTAGCTCGTCCGCATCGATCCGGCGGCAACAGCGACCGGCGACATCGTTTTACCCAATCCGCCTCCTCTGGGTGCCACATCGGCCAAGCCGATGTGGTTTTTAACCGCGGTTACGCGCGGTCGCCGTTCTTTTACGCTATTTTCAGCCCTGTCACGCACCAGCCGAAAATGAACTACAACTACTGGGAAGATGCTTGCGCGCCTGGCAACCTGGTGGTGGTGCCTACTCGGGATGTGCTTGCTGGCGCCGATGGCGTCCGCCGCCACCAGTGGTGAGCTCTTCGCACGCGGTGTGACGGCTTTCAAGAGCGGAAACTTCGCGTCCGCTTTGCAGTACTTTCAACAGGCGCAAATCGCGGGTCTCGATCTGCCGACACTGCACTACAACCTCGGCGTAAGTCTCTATAAGCTCGGCCGCTACGCCGACGCGGAAGCCGAGTTTCGCGCTTGCGCGCGTGATCCAGCGTGGGCGGCGCTGGCGAACTACAACGCGGGTCTCGCCGCGTACCAGCGCGGACAGCGCGCGACCGCCGCCGAATACTTCGACCGCGCGTGGCGCACAGCCGACAGCGAGGAGGTACAAGCGCTCGCGCTCACGATGCTCGAACGCACCGACCCGATCGCCAGCCGCCGCGCGCGCGGCACGCTCGAGCTCAACCTCGGTCACAACGACAACGTGACGCTCGTGGCGGACAACCAAACGCTACAAGCGTCCAACAAGTCGGATCAGTTTGTCGAACTCTTCGCGTCGGCCACCGGCCAGTGGACCGAGGGTTCGAACACGCCGCGCTGGGACGCGTCGCTCTACCATCTCGGTTACGCGCATTTGACCGATAACAACGTCACGGACCTGCTGCTCGGCGCGGATCAACCGGTCGCTATCGGCCAATGGCGCACCGACTTCGCGGCGCAGTGGGACTACGCACTGCGCGACGGGCAGCGTTTCCAGCAAATCGCGTCAGCGCGCGTCGAGACCGTGCGCGAATTGTCGAACCGAGGCGACCTGCGCGCGAGCCTGCGAGCGAGCGCCATCCATGCGCTCGATCCGAACTTCGCTTTCCTCGATGGATCGCGACAGGAGTTCGGCGTCTCCCTAATGCAGCCCGCGGCGTCCGGACAGATGCGCCTCGGCGTCGCGCTCGAACGCAACAACCGCGAAGATCTCACGACGACGAGTGAGTTCTTCAGCTTCTCGCCAACACGCCATAGTCTCTGGCTCAAGGGCTCCTGGCCGCTCGCAACCTATTGGCGACTGGAACCGACAGCGCGCTATACCCGCAGCCGTTACGCCGATCCCGACCGCCGCGCCAGCGGGCTCGTCGAGACCCGCGAGGATAACGAACGCCAACTGGCGCTCCGCGCGAGATACCGGCTTACCCCGGTCTGGCAACTGGTCGGCGAATATTCCTACACCGACAACCGCTCCAATTTCTCCGAGTTCGCTTACTCGCAGCACGTGACATCGATCGGAATCAGCCGGCCGTTTTAGTAGCACACCGTTTCGGTGAACTGGCCGCATGGTCGCGTTTCTCGACGAGCCATATGCTCGTCGACACTCGCGCCCGCTTTGGCGCCCGTGCATCGACTCTAGGCGAACGACATGCACGAGTACAAATTGCAGTAATCCCCGGCGACGGGATCGGCAAAGAGGTCGTGCCTGAAGGACTACGCGTGCTTGAGGCCCTGGGCCGGAAGTTTGCGCGAAAATATTTTCACGGCACTTTTAAGCGAAACAACGAGATGGTCCGCTGACTGAACTCTTTGCTTGAGAGTGCCGAGAAACTCGGGCGCCCCCACACCGAGCGGTTCGTGAGAGGGTCCTACGAAATCATCGCGGCGTCGTCAGCTCGCGCCGTATTTCCTGAAGCTTCGTCTTTACTCGCGCGGCATTGTCGGGGCCCATGCGGATCATGATCTTCTGTCCGGCCGAGAGCGCTTCGAGATTCGGATCGGCGTATTCGTACATGACTTTGGGCTGCACCAGCCTGATCGTGGCCTTTATCTCGGGTGCCGCCAGTAGATCGTCGATCGTTTCCACCACGCGGTCGTTGAAGTACTTCTTCGGATATCCCAGGTTTTTATATTCCTCTTGGAACAGCGGATAGAAGTACGTGTAGAGGGCGACCAGCTTCTTGGTATCGACGACCTCCGCTAACCGAACATAGGGTGTGTACCGCCGGTAATTGTTCGGGTGGATGGAGATATCATCGCCTTTACCCGCCGTGACAAATTGTCCGGCGACAGGTTTCGCGAGGGCATATCGCTGCCCCATCTTTTTGCGCGGTAGATCTTCGATTGTCACGACGACGCGACGAACGATATTGACGGTATTGAAAAGGCGATCGAGCGACGCTTTATCGATGAGCGTCGCCGCTGCGTCGCGGATCGGCTCGTCGCTGTCACTCAGCGGCGGTAACGGCTTTGCTTCTTCGGACGGCTGAGGCGCGGGGATCGGGTGACGTATTTGCGGTTCGACTTTGACCGGAGGCGACGGCGGCGCTTCTGCCAGCGCTGGCGGTGAAGCTTCCCGCTCGCGTTCGAGCCAATAGTAGTACACGATGGCGATGACACCGCACAGCACGAGGATCAATACCACCGGCAGTATCGGACCTTTCACTTTCTCATCGGAAGACATGGCGCTCGCCCGAGAATTCAGTAGAAGCGATTTTATTCTCTACCTCGGCCGATTGATAACCGCCCGCGGCCTTCGGTAGTCCCCTCGATAATTCGGAAAATCCACCCGCCTAGCCGGGGCTAGTCGCGGCTCGCTATACTGCGCCTTTCCCGCAGCAACTTATGTCCACCGACCGAATTCTCATCAAAGGCGCCCGCCAGAACAATCTGAAGGGCCTGGATCTCGAGCTGCCGTTGAACGAGCTGATCGTCGTCACGGGCGTCTCGGGCTCGGGCAAGTCGTCGCTTGCGTTCGGCACGATCTACGCCGAAGGGCAGCGACGGTACGTCGAGACGTTCTCGCCGTACGCGCGGCAATTCCTTGAGCGCATGGACAAGCCGGCGGCGGAACGAATCGAAGGGATTCCGCCCGCGATCGCCATCGATCAGACCAACCCGGTGCGCACCTCGCGCTCCACAGTCGGCACGATGACGGAGCTGAACGATCATCTGAAGCTTCTGTACGCGCGCGCCGCGCGGCTATTCTGCAAGGGCTGCGGGAACGAAGTGCGGCGCGACACGCCGCAGACTATCGTCGACGCGTTGCTGACGCGGGTAAAGAACGAAGCGTCGGCGCTGATCACTTTTGCCGTCACGATTCCCGAAAACTTCACGGAAAACGAAGTCAAAGGTTTTCTGGCACAACAGGGCTATACCCGCATTCACAAGCACGAAGACGCGCGGCTCGAAGTGATCCAGGATCGGCTGCGGCTAACCCGCGAGAACCGCGCGCGCATCGTCGAGGATCTGGAAAAAGCGTTGAAGCACGGGCGCAACCGCGTCGTTGTCCATCCGTTTAACGGTGACGGCAATCCTACCGACGCGTGGCGTTTTTCCTCGGAGCTACATTGCCCAGAATGCGACATCGCGTATCGCGAACCGATTCCGAATTGCTTTTCCTTCAACTCGCCGATCGGCGCGTGCGACACCTGTCGCGGCTTCGGACGCATCATCGGCGTGGATTACAGTCTCGTCATTCCCGACGAGTCGAAGACGCTGCGCGACGGCGCGATCAAACCGTGGCAGACCGCATCGAACGCGATCTGCCAGAAGGACATGATGCGCTTCGCGAAGAAACGCGGCGTTCCGACCGACGTGCCGTGGCGCACGTTGGCACAGAAGCATCGGCGCTGGGTGATCGAAGGCGAAGGCTCCTCGCGCGAGGGCAAGTGGTACGGCATCGACCGGTTCTTCAACTGGCTTGAAAGCCGCGCGTACAAGATGCACGTGCGCGTGCTGTTGTCGAAGTACCGCGCCTACACGCCGTGCCCCGCCTGCCGCGGTGCTCGGCTCAAACCCGAGGCGCTGCTGTGGCGGCTCGGAACCAAAGACGATGCGGATGTCGTGCTCGCACCGAAATTGCGTTTTCGCGCGGCGGAGGCGAACTTCGACGACGCGACGCTTGCCACGCTACCCGGTCTTACGATCCACGATTTGGTATCGCTGCCGATCGACAAGGCCCAGGCGTTTTTCCAGCGCGTGCATTTACCCGCTCCGCTCGATGAAGCGACGGATCTGCTGCTCGGAGAAATTCGCACGCGCTTCGCCTATCTCCGCGAAGTCGGCGTCGGTTATCTCACGCTCGATCGGCAGTCGCGCACGCTGTCGGGCGGAGAAGTGCAGCGCCTCAATCTCACGACGGCGCTCGGCACGTCGTTGGTCAATACGTTGTTCGTTTTAGACGAGCCCTCGATCGGATTGCATGCGCGCGACATAAAACGCGTCGTGCAAGTGCTGCACAGGCTGCGTGACGCGGGTAACACGTTGCTCGTGGTCGAGCACGATCCGCAAGTCATGCTCGCCGCCGACCGCGTGCTCGATATCGGCCCCGGTCCGGGCGAGCGCGGCGGTGAAATCGTGTTCTTCGGCACACCCGAGGAATTGCTTCGGTCAAAAAAATCGCTGACCGCGCAATATCTGTCAGGAAGAAAGAGCGCTAACGACGGTCGTCACCCCCGCGGAAGCGGGGGTCCAGGAAAAAATAGCTGGATTCCCGCTTCCGCGGGAATGACATCCAACTTTATTGAGGTGCTCGGCGCAGCCGAGAACAATCTCAAAAACATCGACGTGAAGATCCCGCTGAATCGGCTCGTCTGTATCACCGGCGTGTCGGGGTCCGGTAAGAGCACGCTCATCCAAGATGTGCTGTACAACGCGCTCAGAAAGCTCAAGGGCAGGCCGAAGGACACGCCGGGGCAGCATCGCGAGATCCGCGGCTACGAACAGATTCGCGATGTGATGCTCGTCGACCAGTCGCCGATCGGCAAGACGACGCGCTCGAATCCGGCGAGCTACGTCGGCGCGTGGGACGCGATCCGCAAGCTCTACGCTGCCGAGCCGGCGTCGCAGGAGCGCGGTTACACCGCGAGCACGTTTTCGTTCAACGCCGGTCAGGGCCGCTGCCCGACATGCACCGGCTCGGGTTTCGAGCACGTCGAAATGCAATTCCTCTCTGACGTGTACATCCGCTGCCCCGACTGTGACGGCCGGCGGTTTCGTGCGGAAGTATTGGAGCTAAAGCTGCTGCCGAAGCGCCAGGCGCAGCCGAGATCGATCGGTCGCTCCCGGCATCCTGCCTCCCGCGACACTCGAACGTCCCTGTCCATCGCGGACGTCCTCGATATGACCGTGTCCGAAGCGGCGGCGTTTTTCGCCGGCTACCCCGAAGTACTGCGTGGACTCGCCCCGCTTGCGGCCGTGGGGCTCTCTTATATAAAGCTCGGGCAGCCGGTGCCGACGCTCTCCGGCGGCGAGGCACAGCGATTAAAGCTGGCAGGGCATCTATGCGAGGCAAAGGGCCGCAACGATCGGAACTCCGCAACGCTGTTTCTCTTTGATGAACCGACGACAGGATTGCATTTCGACGATATCGCTACCTTATTAAAGGCGTTCCAGCGGCTGCTCGACGAGGGCCATTCAGTCGTCGTGATCGAGCACAACCTCGATGTGATCCAGGCGTCGGACTGGATCATCGATCTCGGCCCCGAGGGCGGCGACGCGGGCGGCGAGATCGTCTGCGCCGGCACGCCCGAGCAAGTCGCGAAACATCGAACCAGCCATACCGGTAAAGCGCTGCGCGAGTATGTGTTTAGTGTCCCCTCTCCCCCGGTCACGGGGGAGAGGGCTAGGGTGAGGGGAGAGCGTGCCGGACTGTCGCAACCCTCACCCTCATCTATTCCCGCCGGGGTGCGCCAACATCATTCGCACCCGCTCGGCGGCGCGAATGTCCACCGGACATTCGCGACTGCTCCGTCTCGCCTCCCGGCGGGGACACACATCGTCCTCGCTCCCTCATCCCCATCCCTTCTCCCGAGGGGAGAAGGGAGCGAGCCGACGCCCGCTTCGCGGGCACCTCGTTCGATCGGAGAGGGAGGCGAGCCGAGCGCGCTGCGCGCGAATAATATGATCTGCGTGCACCATGCGCGCGAGCACAACTTGAAGAACATCGACGCGCGCATTCCGCGCGAGCGCTTTACCGTTATCACCGGCGTGTCGGGCAGCGGCAAGAGTACGCTCGCCTTCGATATTCTCTTCAACGAAGGCCAGCGGCGTTATCTCGAATCGCTCAACGCCTACGCGCGCTCGCTGGTGCAGCCCGCGTCGCGCCCGGACGTCGATGCGATCTTCGGCCTGCCGCCGACGGTCGCGATCGAGCAGCGCACCAGCCGCGGCGGACGCAAGAGCACGGTCGCGACGCTCACGGAAATCTATCACTTCCTGCGCCTGCTGTTCGTAAAGCTCGGCACGCAGTACTGCCCGGACTGCGAGATACCGATCGAGTCGCAGAGCGCGGAGGCAATCGTCGCGCGCGTGATGCGTGACTATCGCGGGCAGACGATCCAAGTGCTCGCGCCGCTCGTGGTGGCGCGCAAAGGTTATTACACCGATCTCGCGAAATGGGCGCTCGCCAAAGGCGTCGAGTTTTTGCGCGTCGATGGAACCGCGACGCCGACGAGGAATTGGCCGCGGCTCGCGCGATTCAAAGAGCACAACATCGAATTGCCGGTCGGTAACCTCGTCATCACACCGAAGAAGGAGAAGGCGTTGCGCGCGCTGATCGAACGTGCGCTCGACCTGGGTAAAGGCGTCGTACAGATCGCGGCGACCAAGAAAGCCGACACGGTGTTCTCCACCAAGCGCGCGTGCCCGAAATGCGGACGCGGCTTCTCGGCGCTCGATCCGCGCCTGTTCTCCTACAACTCCAAACACGGCTGGTGCGAGCGCTGCTACGGCACCGGGCTGCTGATGAACGGCTTCGATGCCGAGCAAACCGGCGAGGAAATTTGGTGGAACCAGTGGTGGGAAGGCGCGGACCGGGTTTGCACAGACTGCGAAGGCACGCGCCTCAATCCGACCGCGCTTGCCGTGCGCTTCGAGAATCGCTCGATCGCGCAGTTCGCGGCGCTGCCGGTCGACGCGGCGGAGACGTTCTTTCAACGATTGAAACTGCGCGGGCGCGCCGCCGAGATCGCGCGCGATATCCTGCCCGAGCTCGCGTCGCGACTGGCGTTCCTGAAGCAAGTCGGACTCGGCTATCTCTCGCTCGATCGCTCAGCGCCGACGCTCTCCGGCGGCGAAGCGCAACGCATCCGTCTCGCTTCGCAGCTCGGCTCGAACCTGCGCGGCGTGTGCTACATCCTCGATGAACCGACAATCGGTTTGCATCATCGCGACAACTTGAGACTGCTCGACACGCTCGCCACGCTGAAGGAGAAAGGCAATACCGTCGTCGTCGTCGAGCACGACGAGGAAACCATACGACGCGCGCAACATGTGATCGATCTCGGGCCGGGCGCAGGCAAGAACGGCGGGCGCATCGTCGCGGAAGGAACAGTCGATGACATCGTACGGGCTCGCGATTCCGTCACCGGCCGCTGCCTCGCTCAACCGATGCGCCATCCACTTATGCCGCGCCGTCCGTGGCGCAAAGGCGATCCGGCAATCGAAGTGGAAAGCGCGGCGATGCACAATCTAAAAGGAATGGACGTTAGCATTCCGCTGCGGCGGCTCGTATGCGTCACCGGCGTGTCGGGCAGCGGTAAGAGCACGCTGGTACGCCACATCCTGCATGACAATGTGCGCCGGCGTGTAAATGGGCGCTTATCGACGAAGCACAAGGCGAGCGCGCAGGCGACGCGGCTCGACGGCTGTGCGACGCTGCGCGGCTGGGAAGAAGTGCAACACGTGCTCGAGGTCGATCAAACGCCGATCGGCAAGACGCCGCGCTCGTGCCCGGCAACTTATGTCGGCTTCTGGGACGCGATTCGCAAGCTCTACGCCGATGTGCCCGAAGCGCGGCTGCGCGGCTATGGACCGGCGCGGTTTTCGTTCAACGTCAGCAGCGGGCGCTGCGAGGTGTGCGAAGGGCAAGGCGCGAAGACGATCGAGATGAGCTTTTTACCCGACGTCACCGTGCCGTGCGAAGCGTGCGGAGGTAGCCGCTTCAATTCCGAAACGCTCGCCGTGCGCTACCGCGACAAAAGCATCGCGGACGTATTGGCGATGAACGTGGACGAGGCGGTTCAGTTCTTCGCCGTACACAGACGCATTCACCACGCGTTGCAATTGCTGCAGGACGTGGGCCTTGGTTACTTAACCTTGGGCCAACCCTCGCCGACGCTCTCCGGCGGGGAAGCGCAACGGATCAAGCTCGTGACGGAATTGGCGAAGGCAAAGACCGATCCGACCGGGGACTTCGCCGTGCTGCGCCGCGTCGCCAAACCGGCGACCGCGAAAGGCGCGCTCTACGTGCTCGACGAACCGACGATCGGGCTGCACATGGCGGACGTGGAAAAACTGATCCGCGTACTGCATCGGCTGGTGGCGGCGGGCAACACGGTGGTCATCATCGAGCACAATCTCGACGTGATCACCGAAGCGGATTGGATCATCGACCTCGGCCCGGAGGGCGGTAGCGGCGGCGGCCGCATCGTCGCGCGCGGCACGCCGGAAATCGTCGCCGCGCAGAAGGGCTCGCATACGGCGAAAGCGTTACGCGAATTTCTCGCGCGACAGCGTGACGAGGAATCGCGCGCGATACCGGCGTAGGGTGTCGATCGCGCCGTTCGGCGCGATCTCGTCGAGTAATAAATTGAAATTGCGGTTCCCGAATCGCTCCGCGCATCCTGCGCTCCCACGAAATTCGTACATCCCTGTACAGCACCGCAGGTCGGCGCACTTTTCTTTGCTTGTCCAAAGAAAAGTACGCAAAAGAAAAGACCCCCCGGATGGCGCAACCGCTTCTTGCGCTCCTCGGGTTTGGGCCCCGTCGCGGCGAGACGGTACGTCCCTGTACTGCTCGCCGCGCGGCCAGATCCCTGGCCGCGCCCTTCGGGCTCCCTCCCAAACCCTTGCGGTGCTCGAAGCGCGCCATACGGGGACCCGGAACAACAGCTACCACGACAGCAGAACCCTTGGTGGGTTTTCTGTTGTGGTTGTAGTTGCCGTTCAACCCCCGTAGAGCGAGCCGAGCACCGCAGCCCCCGTCGGGGGAATTCGCGAGACCGTGATCGAGCCCGAGCGGCGAGGTTTTCGCCGCCGGCGAGTTGGTCTCGCGCCCGGCGGGGGCGAGGAGCGCAGGGGACCCCGCGCTGTTCTTGCGCGGGGCGAAGCGACCGGGGTGTCCTTCTCTTTGCGTACTTTCTCTTGGACAAGCAAGAGAAAGTACGCCGACCGCGGTTCGGGAACCGCAATTACGATTTTATTATTCGACTGGCTTCGCGCCGAACGGCGCGATCCGCCTCATTTCAGCACGTCGCTCGCTTCCGCTTGTTCGACCAACATGTCGACGTCGGCATCCAATAACAATCGGTCGGCGGCCAAGCCGTTCGCCGCGCGGCGCACCGCCGCGACATAGCCGACGTGCGATCCGTAGCGTTCCTCCAGCGACAGGCGCGGATCGCGAGCGGCCTCGCGCTCCGCCTTCGTTTTGGCGAACGGGATGAAGCTGCCCGTGAGGCCGCACTGTTCGTCCTCCGCGAATCCGGTGCGGCGTAAGTTCCAGCCGGTGTGGGTGCCAAGCGGCGCCTGCAACGCGACCGACTGCAGCCCCGCAATTTCGTTGCCGTCCGCATCGACCTTCGGCACGAGCACGGCGTACGTCGCAGTGGGCTTTGCCTTCGGCGGCTCGGTCAGTATTCCGGTCTCGCGACTGGTTTTGAAACCGGGACCGAAATCGAGGAGGGTCAACCCATTCAAGATTCCGGTGTACTTCACGCCGGGGATGTCCGGCCAACCGACGCTCGCACGATGTGTGCTCACGAGCGTGCCCGTCTTCAGCGTCGGAATGCGGCTCGGCGGCGGCTCGTTGCCGTCAATCACCCAGACGCGCAGCGCCGTGAGCAGCGCGCGCAAGTTGTGCTGATACCTATTCGGATTGCTCGGTTGCTGGCAGTTTCCGGCCGTCGGCGCCGGCACGTGTTGAGTACCGGTGAAATGGAAGAAACGTACGTCGAAGGGCGCCGCAATATCCGCTTGCCCGCGCGCGTCCGTGGTATCGAGCGACATGCGACCCTGCCAATACTCCGTCGAACTGACCGTGTGAACGATCTTCGGGCAGCTGTGGCTCTTGCGGCACAGGTCCAAAATTCCGCCAGTCTTATTCGCAACCGCGTCGTGCGACGACGAATACGTGAACGGCGGCTCGGCAGCGGGATACAAATGATCTTCGTGTTGACCATATGCGTGTCCAGGCTGACCGAAGCGCACGTTGAGCGGAAGCTGCAAGGAGGCGAGGTGCGGATTCATGCCGTCGAATACGCGGCGGTTGCGCTCGTCTTGGTTGAAGCCGAGCATCACGAACGTGCGCAGGAACCGGCCGGACTGCGACGTGCCGTGCGCCAACACCGTGTGTACGCCGGTCGCAAGCGGATTCGCGTTGCCGGCGTCGTCTTTTTCGGCGTGTCGCAGGAACTCAACGAGATCGCGCGTCGCGGCAAAACCTAAACCGAGCACCGTCGGGTTCTTCGCCGTGTACAGCAGCTCGTAAATGTAGTTGGAACTGAAACCCTCTTTCAGGCAAATCTGCGTGACGCTTGGCGTGCCGGGAAACGGCATAGTCGTACAGTCGGCGAACGCCCAATCGCCGCTCGGCACGGCGACCCGCGGGTCGCTTTCCTTGATACGCTTCGTGAGCACCGCCTTGCGGGTGTCGAGGCTTACCGTCTCGTAAGAAGCATGCGTCAGCCCAGTGAACGGGCCGCTGCCTAAGTTCTGGGTGCTGGTCGCCGCGGTCACGATATATTCGGCGCGCACGCGCCCGGTGATCTCGGCGCCATTCTTCGCCCGCGCAATCGGCACGGTCATCGTCAAACGATTGTTCCCCGCCAACACATCAGCCTGCCACCCACTCCACACGACGCTGTATCCCTCGTTCTGCAAGAAACCGTCGCCCGCGCCGGTCGGCTCGTTGCCGCCCGCGGTACCCAGGTTGAAGAAATTGAGCGCTACTTTATTGCCGCGGTTCACGACGTCATAAAGGATCGTGCCGTTGCCGCTGGAGAGATCGTGCGGTTTGAGAATGTAAACATCCATCGAATACTCGACATTGCCGCGCGCGTTGCGCGGCGCGAGGCCGATGTCTTGAATGACGGCGTTCGGGGGCGCCTGCGGATTCACTTCTCCGAACGCGCGGCCGACGAGCTTGTCGTACGGTCCGACCGCCCCGAACGTCGCGCCGCCGAACGTGGGCGATTCGACGCGCGTGAGCTCGATGCGCGTGATGCGCGCTTGCGCCGGCGCCGCTCCGACGACGAACCACGCAACAAACGCCGCGACGAGATGTTTGCGAGAGCGGAGGCAACAGGAAAAGGCGCGGGGCATATCATCCTCCCTAAACGTCGTTGTTATCTTCAGGGAAACGCAATTTACCTTACCGCGAGCGGGCGACACAACCGAGCGCGACGCTCTCGTTGAAACGCCCCGGCGTTACGGCAGTCGCGCGCATCTTCGCGCGGCATTTTTCACGGCACCACGATCGGAAGGCTTCATCCGGTTGCGCGCGGCCCTCGATGGCGGCGACCGCACCCATCGCGTCACACTGAGCGTCGGCTCGCGGCTTCGAGTCACGACCGGTCGCGGGCGCCCTCGCACCTTTGGAAGCAATCTACGCTCTGAAAACGCGGGCTTTTCCAGCGGGCCGCGCTAGCCGCCGGGATCCCCCGGCTACACTCTTAAGAATGACATGACCGCCATGACCGCCGAAGCCTTCCTCTCCTTATATGTCGTCGTGCTCGTCGCGACCGCGCTGATTTGCGGCGCGGTAGCCGTCATTGTTTGGCGCCGGCAGCACGCGCCCGGCACGTCCGGGCTCATCGCGATGATGTTGACGCAGATCGTGTGGTCGGTGAGCTACGCGCTGCAGTTGTCGCCGATCGATCGTCCGGACCCGATGTTCTATACGCGCATCGCGTTCTTGGGCGTGGTCGCGGGGACGGCGGCGTTTCTCGTGTTCGTGTTCCAGTTCACCGACCGCGGCCACTGGGTGACGAAGCGAACGCTGGCGCTGCTCGCGATTGAACCGGTCCTCTTCATGGCGGCCATCTACACCAACGACTATCACCATCTCGTGGTCTCCGACTATAAGACAGGCTCGGTTTTCACTCCGGCCATCGCATTCTGGCTGCATACGCTGTACTCGTACTCGGTATTGATCACCGGCGGCGTCTTGCTGACGCTGCGGGTGTTACGCACGACCTCGATCTATCGCAAACAAGCGTCCTTGTTGCTGATTGGTCTCGGCATCGTCGTGACCGCCAATGCGCTTAGCATCGCGCACGTCAATCCCGGCCCCATAGTCGATTTCACCCCGGTCGGGTTCACCATTGCCGGCATCCTCAACGCGTTAGCGCTGTTTCGCTACCGCATGCTCGATCTGGTGCCGATCGCGCGCGATACCGTGATGGAACGGATGAAGGACGGCGTACTCGTGCTCGACGCGGAAAACCGAATCGTCGATCTCAACCCCGCGGCCCAAACGCTGCTCGGCATGGACGTGACCGCGGTGCTGGGTCAGCAAGCGTCTCGGCTGCTCGCGCCTCATGACGATACCGCCACGCGTTGGAAAGATTTCCCCGCCGACTTCCACGATGAAGTCGTACTCGAACGAAACGGCCGTCGCTACGTGGACCTGCAGATCACGGCGCTGCCGGAGCGCCGCAACGCTCGCGGCGGACGAGTCGTGGTGATACGCGACGTGAGCGGCGTCAAGCGCATCGAGTCAGAACTACGCGAGGCGAATGATCGGCTGCGGCAAAAATTGGCCGAGATCGAATTGCTGCAAACCAAATTGAAGGAGCAGGCAATCCGCGATCCACTCACCGGTCTGTACAACCGGCGGTTTCTGCAAGAAACCTTGATGCGCGAGCTCGCGCAGGCGACGCGCGCGCAAAGCCCTTTGAGCGTCGCGATGATCGATCTCGATCATTTCAAGCGTATCAACGACGCCCATGGCCACTACACCGGCGACCGCTTGCTGGAAGCGTTGAGCGACTTGCTCCGCTCGTACACTCGGGGCGGAGACGTTGCGTGCCGTTATGGCGGCGAAGAATTTCTCGTGGTCATGCCGGGCGCGTCGCTCGAAGTCGCTGCCACGCGCGCGGACGAATGGCGCCGCGCGTTCGCGGCGATAAAGACCTCGACCGGCACGACCTCTTTCAGCGCGACCTTCTCGGCGGGCGTCGGAAGCTTTCCGTTACACGGTCTCATCGCCGATCGGCTGCTCAATGCCGCTGACCAAGCGCTATACGCCGCAAAGGCAGCCGGCCGAAATCGCGTGATGATAGCCGAGCGACCTCCCGCGCCCGTCCTCGCACGAGCGCCCAACTAAGGCCGCGAAACAAAGCGGCGTGTCCGGGCAAGACGGACGCCGTTCGCTCCCGACGTTCGTTACGTCAATACGCGTTTAAGAAACGCCTCCGCCTCGCTCCACGACTTCTTGTCGATGTCAGCGTTGTACTCCAACGGAAGGTTGAATTTTTTTCCGTTAGCGGTCGCGTCCGGATTCGTGAACGCGTGCTTGCCGCCCGGATAATTTATCGACTTGTAATCCACGCCCGCCGCTTGCATTTCCTTCTCGAACGCTTCGACTTGCGGTTTCGGCACGAACGGGTCGTCGGCGCCGTTCAACGCCAATACTTTCGCCTTGACCTTGCCCGGCTGCGCGGGCTGACCGGTGGCGAGCATGCCGTGGAAACTGACGACACCGCGAAGATTGTCGCCGGCGCGCGCCATCTGTAACACCACGAAGCCGCCGAAGCAGTAGCCGATGGCGGCGACGCGCGAGCCGTCCACGTTCGGCTGCTTGCTCAAGAAGTCACGCGCCGCGTCGAAGCGCGTGCGCATGAGCGCCGGATTCTTGCCGACCTCGCTCGACATCTGACTCGCCTCTTGTGGGTTCGCTGCTTGTTTGCCGTTGCCGTACATGTCGAGCGCGAACCCGGCGAATCCCGCGCGCGCGAGCTTGCGCGCGATGGCACGGTTGAATTCGTTGTTGCCCCACCATTCGTGCACCGCGATCACGGCGGGAAGTTTACCTTTCGTCTCGTCATAGGCGATGAAGCCTTTACAAACGACATCGCCGGCTTTGTACTCGACTTCCTGTTCTTTCATGGCGCTCTACCCTCGTTTTAGAAAAAAAGATAATGACATCGGCGAAACGGCAAAACAACGGAGCGTGACGGTGAGCTCCGTTCCGTGCAGCGGTATTGCCGCTGCGATAGCTCTGCAACAACCTGCTAGACTCTCCGCCTCCGTCTGGACGGCGGCAAATTGGATTTATTTCCCGGCTTTCGGCGAACGCGGATCGCGTGCGCCGACGTTCACATCAACACCGTCATCGGCGGCAGCGGCCCACCGTTGCTGTTACTGCACGGCTACCCGCAGACGCATGCGATCTGGCACAAGATTGCGCCACGCCTGGCCGAGCGCTACACCGTCGTCGCGACCGATTTGCGCGGTTACGGCGACAGCTCAAAACCCGCGGGGCTCCCCGATCACAGCAACTACTCGAAGCGCGCGATGGCGCTCGATCAGGTCGCGGTAATGCAATCGCTCGGCTTCGAGCACTTTTTTCTCGCGGGGCACGATCGCGGCGGACGGGTGGCGCATCGCTTGGCGCTCGATCACCCCGTGCGCGTGCAAAAACTCGCCGTGCTCGACATTTCGCCGACCAAGACCATGTACGAGCAAACCGACATGGATCTCGCGCGCGCTTACTACCATTGGTTCTTCCTGATCCAACCCGCGCCGTTTCCGGAGACGTTGATCAACGCCAACCCGGAATTCTATTTGCGCGCGAAACTTCGGATCGGCGGCGCGAATCCGTTCGCGCCGGAAGCGCTCGCGGAATACCTGCGCTGCTTTCGCGATCCCGCGACGGTGCACGCAAGCTGCGAGGATTATCGCGCCGCCGCCGGCATCGACCTGGAACACGACCGCGCTGACGAAGTAGCCGGGCGCAAGGTGAGGTGTCCGTTGCTCGTGCTCTGGGGTAAGAACGGCGTCATCGAGCATCTATTCAAGCCGCTCGACGATTGGGCGCGTGTCGCAACCGACGTACGCGGTCGCGCGCTGCCGGCCGGGCACTATCTCGCGGAGGAAACTCCGGATCTTGTTTACTCCGAGCTCGTCGGCTTTTTCTCTTAAGGAAGCTCTGATTAATTCCCTGTCGTTCGTGGTGAGCTTGTCGAACCATGAACGGCGGGCCACGGAAATCAATGTCTTGTGCTAATCGTCCTTCGACAGGCTCAGGACGAACGGAATTAATCAGACCTTCTTTAATAGAATGTTGAAAAAGTCCTTCCACGGACTTTTTCAACTCGCGAGTCGCGGCGCATGTCCGCGCCTCGCTCCGTTTTTCAAACACTGGCGTGTTTGAAAAACGCGCCGCACGTCCTTGTGCGTCCTTAGCAGGCTGTTTTTCAACAGCCTGCTAACCGATTTGTCCCTGCTCCGCCAACCACGCGTCGATCTTCGGAGTCAGCTCTTCGAGCGGCGCATAGCCGTGCGTCAGCAGCGTGAAGCCCGAATCGTTTTGCAGCGCTGCGGTGGGGAACCCGCGTATGCCGGCGCGATGGGTTTGACTGAAGTGCGTCATTGTTTTCTGCTTCACAGATTCCGCGTCGAAGTGTTTCAGAAACCGCTCGCTGTCAACGCCGTGCTGATCCGCCAGCGCGGCTAAAACATCCGGCTGCGTGACGTCTTGTTGTTCGGCATAGAACGCCGCCTGCACCGATTTGAAATACGCGAACTTCGCCTCGGAGTTCAACTCCTCGACCGTGACAACGGCGCGGCACGGCGGCTCGGTGTCATAGATGAAGCCATCGGGCAGCGCGCCCTCGATCTTGAACGGCTGACCGGTGCGGCGCTGCACCTCCTGCCAGTGATGCAAAATTTCTTCCCGGAATTGCGGCGTGACCGGCTCCGTCGTCCCCGGGCGCAAGCCGCCCATCACCAACGCCAATTGCAGTCGATCCTTGTAGCTGTCTTGAATCGCGCTGATCACCGGCGCGAAGCCCCAACACCAGGAGCACATGGGATCGGCGAAGTACCAAAGGATACGTTGCGAGGTCATGCGGCTATGACAGCCTGTTGATCCTATTTGTTCGGCGTTCGCCGTGACGATCATATTAGCCGCTAGTTGGACGAGTCACACGCCGTTTAACCCGCTTTCCCGAATCCTGCGTTTACAGGTGCACACGATCATAACTTGGGAGACGTACCATGCACTTGCTGAAATCTCGAATCGCGGTATCGCTGACGCTCGCACTCGTTTCGTTCGCCGCCGCGGCGCTGGAAGAACGGCGCAGCACGCTCGAAGACCAACAGTCGGTTGCGGTGACGATTTACAACGACGACCTCGCACTCGTCAAAGACACGCGCAAGGTAAAGCTCGACGCGGGCACGAATCATCTCGCGCTGCGCGAGGTAAGCGGCAGAATGCGACCGGAGACGGCGCTGCTGCGCAGCCTGTCACATCCCGGCGCATTCACGTTGCTCGAGCAAAACTTCGATTTCGACCTACTGACGCCGGCGAAATTGCTGGAAAAATATGTCGGCCGGACGGTGCGCATCGTCAAGACTCACCCCACAACCGGAGCGGAAACTGTCGAAACCGCCCAGGTGCTGAGCGCAAACGGCGGCGTCGTTCTCAAGATCGGGGATCGGATCGAAACCGGCCTACCGGGCCGTCTTGTCTACGACAGCGTGCCCGCCAACTTGCGCGACCGGCCGACACTGGTCACACAGTTGCAAAACAAATCGGCGGGCGAACAGACGATCGAGCTTTCGTATCTTACCGGCGGACTTTCCTGGCGCGCCGACTACGTCGCCGAGTTGAACGGAGACGATACCGCGCTCGACCTGAACGGTTGGGTGACTCTGACGAATCAAAGCGGCACGGCTTACCCGAACGCGCGGCTACAGCTCGTCGCCGGCGACGTGAATCGCGTCCGAGAGGAGTTCCGGCAGGCGGGAAAACGTCGTGACCTCGAATTGAAAGCCGAAACCGCGACATATTCGATGGCGCAAGAGGCGCTGTTCGAATATCACCTCTACACGCTTCAGCGTCCAACAACCGTCGCCGACAACCAGACGAAACAGGTGGCGCTATTAAATGCGTCGAACGTGCCCGTGAAGAAGGAACTGCTGCTGCAAGGCAACGATTACTACTACCGCTCCAGCGTCGGATACATCGGACAGAAAGTGAAAGTGGCCGTATACGTCGAGTTCGAGAATCGCGAATCGGCTCGGCTCGGCTTGGATTACCGATGCCGAAGGGCATCGTGCGCGTCTACAAGAAAGACAGCGCGGGCAACGCGCAGTTCGTTGGCGAGGACCGCATCGACCATACACCGAAGAACGAGACGGTACGGCTGCGCCTCGGCGAGGCGTTCGACGTGACGGCCGACAAGAAGCAAACGGATTTTCGCCGCCGCGAGCCCTTGAACGTCGCCAGCTACGTTTACGAGAGCGCCTATGAAATTATTTTGAAGAACGTCAAACGCGAAGCGGTGACGGTCGTCGTGCGCGAGCCGGTGCCGGGCGACTGGAAAATGCTCGAAGAGTCGATGCGTCATTCAAAGGTCGCGGCGGGAACCGCCGAGTGGCGCGTCACGGTACCGGCCGAGGGCAGCGCGAAATTGAGCTATCGCGTTCTCGTGCGGCATTAGCAGGTGCGGTCGGCTTTAGCCGGCCGCTCGGTGGCGGTTCTCGCTGACGACGCTACCGGTCACTTGTAGCGAATCTTGAAATAGAGGATCGCGAGCGAAAGCACGAGCGTAATGGTATTGGCGAGAATGATGGGCCACGAACCGAGGGTGACGCCGTACCAAAGCCAGCAGACGACTCCCAAACTGAACACGGCGAACATCAACGCCGAAATATCGTGCGTCGAGCGGGTGCGCCAGACACGAATCACTTGCGGCACGAAGGCGACGGTAGTGAGCGTTCCGGCGATGAAGCCGAGCAGAAGCGTGGACTCCATGGACGCATTATGCCTGTAAACGGCGCCCAAACCGGCCCCCGATCGCGATGGCACCGCTCGCACTAACGTCTACACTGAATCCTAACAACGACACCTATAGAAACCTTGAGCGCCCTCGCACCGGTCGGCACACCCGCCGCCAATCCCGCCCCGGACTCGACCGGCCCACGCGAGCTGGCGTTGCGCTTCACGGGATCGGCGGCGGAATATTTTCGCATTTGGATCGTCAACGTCTGCTTGAGTCTGCTCACCCTTGGGATCTTTTCCGCGTGGGCAAAGGTGCGCAAGAAACGCTACTTCTACTCGCACGTCGTGCTCGACGGCACGCCGTTTCAGTATCTCGGGCAGCCGATCCCGATTCTGAAGGGCCGTCTCATCGCCGCGGCGTTCCTCGGCGTGTGGTATCTCGCGACGCACATCATGGTCGAGCTGATGCCGATCGTCTTGATCGCGGCGTTCATCCTCGCGCCGTGGGTCCTGGTGCGATCGGCCGCTTTCAACGCGCGCTACTCGGCGTTTCGCAACATGACGTTCCACTTCGCGGGGACCTATTGGAGCGCGGCCAAAGTTCTCTACGGTTGGGCGATCATAACGCTGCTCACTTTCGGCTTCGCCTTCTCCTGGTGGCAACAACGGATCAAGCGCTACATGGTGGGCCGCTCGGGCTACGGCGGCGCGTCCGGAGAGCTCGCGGCCCGAGGCGGGCAGTTCTTCAAGATATACTTCATCGCCGGTTTGGCGACGATGGCCGGCGTTGGCGCCGCCTTCGGTTTGGCGATCAAGCTCGGATTTTCTCCGTTCGACAAGTCCTCGTTTCTCATCGTCATCATGATCGTTACGTATTCGGTCTACGTCGTCGCGTACGCCTACCTGCGCGCGCGCATGACAAATCTCGTATGGAATAGCACTCAGCTCGGGCCGCTGCGCTTTCAATCCCGCCTCAAGGCGCGCGCGCTGCTCGGGCTCTACGTCACCAACGCCATCGCGATTCTCGCCTCCGCCGGTCTGCTCATTCCGTGGGCGATGATACGGATGCAAAAGTACCGCGTCGAACAGTTCTCCGTGTCGATCGACGGCAACCTCGCGTATTTCAAAGGCAGCAGCACATCGACCGTACAAGCGGCGGGTGCGGAAGTCGGCGACCTGATGGATTTCGATCTGTCCCTATGAAGACGACGCCTCCGAACACGCTCACCGCGAAGCGCTACGATGGTCGCTCGCCGGTGGGCGAACCGGTGACGATACTCTGGTCCGGCGCGACGGTGAAAGTCATCGGCGCGAGCATCGCGCAGAATTATTTGCTCGACCGCCTGAGCGTCTCGCCGCGCATCGGCAAAGCGGACCGCTTCGTTGTGCTGCCCGACGGCACGCAACTGCAATGCCTCGACGTGCCGCTGCTGGATCGCCTGCGGCAGGAAGGGAAAGCCGAGGGCGTCGTCGCGTGGTTGGAGCAACGCTGGCACGTCGCGATCGCGTGCTTGGCGATCACGCTCGCGAGCGTCGGCACCGGCTATGTTTACGGCCTGCCGGCGTTGGCGAATCAAATCGCCGCCCGCGTGCCCATCGAGTACGAACGCAGCTTTGGCGCGAAGGTGATCACTTGGTTGGACGAGCAGAGTTATTTCCGGCCGACCGCGCTGGACGACGACGTGAAACAAAGCATTGCGACGGGTTTCGTCCAGCTTTCGCAGGATCTGCCCACGGCGCCGCACCTGCAACTCGAATTTCGCAACGCTCCCGGGATCGGCGCGAATGCATTGGCTTTACCCGGCGGCATCATCGTCATCACCGACCAGTTGATCGATTTGAGCGAATCGGTGGAGGAAGTATTGGCGGTGCTCGCCCACGAGATCGGCCACGTCGAGCATCGGCACGCGCTGCGTCACATCGTGCAGGATTCCATGACCGCGGCGATCGCCGCGACTTTCACCAGCGACGTTTCCTCGCTCACCTTGGCCGTGAGCGGCGTCCCGGTGCTGCTCGCGCAAACGAATTATTCCCGCGAGTTCGAGACCGAAGCGGACGACTTCGGATTCGCGCTACTCAAGCGCCACGATATCTCGCCCGAACATTTCGCCACGTTTATGGAGCGGCTGCACGCGACGCGCGGCGATAAGAATGAACGCCAGCTGGCATTCCTGTCGACGCATCCGGTCACCGCCGAACGCATCGCTCGCGCTCGCGCCGCCGCGCAGCAGTAACCGCCTCCCGGAACCTTCGCCAGATTTTTGCACGGGGTTGTTGCGGGATTCGAATGTCGACGCGTGCGCCCGGACAGTCGCGGTCGGCATCGAGCTTCTTGGAGCCCACTTTCGTGGAGACGACATCCGTGCGGAGTAACCGGTTACCGGCACGCGCTATTGACAGCCGCCGGGCTGTGCCTCACTTTACGATGCCCATTTAGCCGCGAAACGAAGATCATGAGTGTTGCGCGCGCCGTTCGCGTTCTCACCGTTATCATCTGCCTCTGCCTATCCACGACGCTCGTCGCGCAAGACGCCGGCGACACGGTGGTTAAGCAAGGCACGATCAAGGAAGACCTCTATCTCGCCGGCGGCACGGTGAACGTGGTGGCGAACGTCGAGGGCGACGTGATCGCCGTGGGCGGCCAAGTCACGATCGACAATCAAGTGAGCGGCGACGTGATCGCCGCGGGCGGCAACGTCACGGTCCGCGCGCGCGTCGGCGACGACGTGCGCCTGGCCGGCGGTAACGTGACGATCAGCGGTGCCGTCGGCGACGAGGCGCTCGCGGCCGGCGCGTACGTCTTGCTCGCTCCCGCCGCGACGGTGCGCGGCCGCGCTTGGTTCGTCGGACATACGGTGAGCGTGGCGGGAAAAATCGGCAAGGGGCTGAAAGCGGCGGGTAACCGCGTCGTCATCGCCGGCGAAGTCGCAGGCGACGTCGAGCTCTACGCCGACACGATCGAGATTCAGCCGGGCGCGGTGATCGGCGGCAACCTGCGCTATCACAGTCGCAACGACGCGCAGATAGCGGGCGGCGCCAAAATCGGCGGGAAAGTGCTGCGCGAGCCGCTGCCGGTGGACGGAACCGAACCAACCGGCATCGCCGGGCGTATCGCGCGCGGCGTTTTCTACATCGGGCTCGTACTCGCCGGCGTCGTGCTGTACTTGTTGTTCCCGGTGGCGACCGTGGGCGCCGCCCGCACCATCGCCGACTCACCGTGGAAATCGTTGGGCTTAGGCTTCGCGTTTCTTGCCGCCGCGCCCCTCGTGATCGCGCTCCTGTTTGCAACCGTGTTCGGCGTTTGGCTCGCGCTGGTCGCGCTCGCGCTTTATTTACTGGCGCTTTTCTTCGGATTCCTTACCGGCGTGATTTATCTCGGCGAAGCCGGTCTCGAGTTGTTCGGCCGGCGCGCAGAAACCATCATGGTCTGGCACGTGTTCGCCATCATCATCGCATTCCTCGTGCTCTGGGTCGCCCGATTCGTGCCGGTGCTTGGCGGTGTGGTCATGTTCGCCTTGATGCTGTTCGGGCTCGGCGCGCTGGTTCTTTACTTATCGCGGCGATACGTCAGCGCCGCGTAGCCCGTGATGTCGTGCCGGCGCCTACTCAAATCGCGCTGGTTACCACGCGCGACGTGATGAATTCGACGACGCCGGCCAGGCCGACACCTTGCTTCAGGTTCGCGAAAACGAACGGCCGCTCGCCGCGCATTTTCTTGGCGTCGCGATCCATCACCTCCAAGCTCGCGCCGACGTAAGGGGCGAGGTCAATTTTGTTGATCACCAACAAATCGGATTTCGTGATGCCGGGCCCACCCTTGCGCGGTATTTTGTCCCCGCCGGCTACGTCGATTACGTAGATCGTAAGGTCTACCAGCTCCGGGCTGAACGTGGCCGCCAGATTGTCGCCGCCACTTTCGACAAAGATGAGATCGAGATCGGGGAACCGCTGCTCCATCTGCTCGATCGCCGCAATATTCATCGAAGCGTCTTCGCGGATCGCCGTGTGCGGGCACCCGCCGGTCTCGACGCCGAGGATGCGCTCGGCCACCAACGCCTCGCTACGGACTAAAAAGTTCGCGTCTTCCTTGGTGTAAATGTCGTTCGTGACAACCGCGAGCTGATACTCATCGCGCATCGATTTGCACAGCGCGTCGACCAACGCAGTCTTGCCCGAGCCGACAGGGCCGGCGATACCGACACGGAATGCACTCATTCGAATTTGCTCCGAGTTGCGAGTGTAGGGGGTACGTTTGTTATTGGCGCGAATCATACCCGATGTGAGTTCCTATCACAGAATGTAGCGTGCGCCATGCTCACGACTTCAACTGTCCTCAAACTCCCCCGCCTCCATTTCAGTGAACGCTGACGAACCGCCCGCCCAATCGATCGGATAGTATCCTCGCGCAACAAACCGATGGAAGCTCGAATACGGCCAGTCCCTTACTTCCCTCACGTAGCCATGTTTCACCGGATTCCAATGAATGTAATCGACGTGCCTAACGCCACGCTTGATCATGCTCCAGCGCGTCGCGTAGTCCGCATCGTCCGGAGGCAGCGTCCAAATACAGTGCAA
The DNA here is from genome assembly GCA_041485885.1 of Sulfurifustaceae bacterium. Lineage (GTDB taxonomy): Bacteria > Pseudomonadota > Gammaproteobacteria > Acidiferrobacterales > Sulfurifustaceae > JACQFZ01. The sequence goes on along the minus strand of JBGPKL010000018.1, from coordinate 18,101 downwards.
GTGATCGGGCAGTAAAACGAAGGCTTCTATAACGAACGGCCGCTCCGACAGGACAGAGCGAACGGTTTCTTTGATGGCCGAATAGAAAGTTGTTTGCGTTAGTACCCTCTGACGTCGATCGGTATTGACCGTAAAGAAATACGTCGCCCCGGGAACGATTGATCGTCGAAACGTCGCCATACGGCGATTGTATGAGTGTCGTGCGCATGGCGCACGCTACGCCGGCTATTTCCTGCGAAGGAACAATCGGGGAAGGAACAACCGGAACGAGCCGATCGTTCCCCGCCCGCGGACAGACCACGGTTCTAATCTGCCGCTGATCCTAAACCGTGGTCTGAGCCCTTTGTGTTGCATCGCAGGGCGCGTCACGACCGAACAATTGGGGCTGCCTCAGTCTGTCCCCTATTTACACATCGAGGTAAATCGTTGACCGACCGGATTGTGCGGCGTAGCGTGTGAAGTTAGCAATCAAAAATGATATCTATTGCCGCGCGAAGTTCGGATCGCTCAATGGCGATGCACGAGCGGTCGATCGATGCCGTCATTAGTCGAGAAAGTTAATATATGTAGCGTGCGCCGTGCGCACGAAAATCAAAACCGTTTAGCCTGGAGTCCTGACCTTGTCGAAGAATCGAAGGCACACCGGGAACTCGCTCAGTAACGTGCGCATGGCGCACGCTGCGCTTGCCGAGAATCGTCTCACACGCCGCACTTGGCTGCGGATGGCGCTCGGCGCCGGCGCGTTGTCGCCCGCGCTCTCGGCGCTGTCCGGCTGCGCCAATATCATCGACGTTCTCGGCCAAACGTGCCCCGAGGATCCCGCCGAATCGGGCGGCATCGATTGGACGCCGGATGTCCTGCATCCGGTCCAAGCGGGCTCGCAAGACCTCGACGTGGCTAACGGGGCGCCGGGTCCATTGACCATCTTTTATCCTACGTACGTAACTCAACCGAACCCGACGTTTCCAATTCTGAAACTCTGCCTCGTGCGCTATCCGGTGGTGCTCTTCCTGCATGGCCAACCGCCACGCGGTTGTTCGCCGGCGGCGGTCGCGGATTACTATCGTCGATGGTTCGTGTTGCCGATCGTGCTCGCACGCAGCGGCTACGTCGTGGTCGTCCCGAAGCACACCGCGGACTTGCCGCAGGAGCCGCAATCCGCGGACGCCACCTATGTGCTCAGCGTACTCGACTGGGTGCGAAACGGCTGGGAGCATCGGCGCTGGGTGGATGCGCAGGCCGACGCGACCGCGATTGCCGGCCATTCCTACGGAGCCTTGCTCGCCGCGCGCGTGCGCCGACTGCGCCCAACGATCTCCGCTTACGTCGGGCTAAGCGGCCCGTGGACCGAGCTGCCGGATACGACAGCGGTACTGCAGTCGATCGCGCCGCCGTCGTTCTTCATGTGGGGCACCGACACGTCTCCTCCGCCCGAGGGTCTGTTCCCGGGATCGTTGTGGGATGCGGTGCCCTTCGGGAAGACCGCGGCCGTATTCAAGGGCGACCATTTCGATTACCTGACGACATGGCCGGGATGCAGCTTCGCTCGCGGGAGCTGCTCGATCATGGACTTGGTCGCGGCCGAGCTGGTGGCGTTATTTATCTCGCGTCAGGTTCCGGTCAAGCTCTCGCACGCGCCGATTCCACCGAGCCTGATCCCGCCGGCCGTCACGCTCACCGACAAGCAGAAGCAGTTTGCCGGCGGACATCTGATCTTCATCAAACAGGCCGCCAACAGCAGGGGCTGCAGCATCGACCTGACATGGAACGACCCGCTGGATACGGGATCACGGCACATCGGCCCGTGATACCGAGGCGCGGCGGGAAAATGAGAGAGGCGTGAGCGGCCCGCGGCTGATTAAGAACGTCAGACGCTGAAAGGAGTCTATGAGATGGACGAAAAAGCCAACGCACTGAAGGTGTGGTTGGAGAAGCTTTTCCGGCAGTGCTATCGAATACCGTGCCTATAGCGTGCGCCGCGCGCACGATCTAACCCATCTGCATCTCGCGGTTGCACTCCAGCAAACAGCAACGCATTGATTGTTGCGCGCATGGCGCACGCTACGCTTGTTCGTCCCGACTACCCGACGCAAGCAGTTTCTTGTGTAGACTAACCGCCTATTCCATGCGGCAACCACGAGCGACGAGGCCATGAAGGCGGAAGGCACGATCGTCCCCGAGCGGCGCAAGAGTACCGATGTCGATCCGCTGGTGATCGCGCGCGTCATGCTCGATGGATTCAACACCCACTACCGCATGTTCCGTGAGGTGTCGCAGCAGGCCAAGTCGCATTTCGAAAACGGCGACTGGCATTGGCTGCAGGGCGCGGTGCGCGAACGCATCGCCTACTACGATCGCTACGTGCTGCTCACGATCGACCAGCTGCAGAGCGAGTTCGATATCCGCCAGCTCCAACGCACCACGGACTGGCAGCAGATCAAGCAGCATTACACGGCACTGCTGACCGATCACAAGCAACCGGAATGCGCCGAGACGTTTTTCAACTCGGTCTGCTGCAAAATCCTGCACCGGGATTACTTTCGCAACGACTACATTTACGTGCGGCCGGGTGTGGCGACCGATTATATGGATTCGGATACGCCGTCGTTTCGCACCTACTACCCGTTGCAGGACGGGCTGCGCACTTGCCTGCGCCGGCTCCTCGACGATTTTGGATTGACCTGCCCGTTCGTCGATCGAGAGCGCGACGTGCGCCGCTTGATCCTGGCCATGCGTGCCTACTTGCCGCGGCCGTTGCGCGTCGAGGCCGACTGTCAGATCCAGGTGTTGGGATCGCTGTTCTTCCGTAACAAGGGCGCGTACGTCATCGGCAAGTTCGTCAACGGCAACCGACCCTATCCATTCGCCGTACCGATCCTGCGCAACTCAAAGGGCGAGCTATACGTCGACACTCTGCTGTTCCATCCCGACCAACTGGCGGTGCTGTTCAGCTTTTCGCGCGCCTATTTCCTGGTGGACATGGAGGCCCCGGCGGCCCACATCACCTTTCTGCATACGCTGTTACCGAACAAGCCGCTCGCCGAACTCTACAGCCTGGTCGGCCTACAAAAGCAGGGCAAGACGCTCTTCTATCGCGACCTGTTACATCACCTGCGCCATTCGAGCGACAGGTTCGTGCTCGCTCCCGGCACCAAGGGCCTGGTGATGATCGTGTTCACGCTGCCGTCCTATCCCTACGTGTTCAAGGTGATCCGCGACTCCGCGGCGCCTCCGAAGAAGATCAGTCGCGCCGGCGTGAAGGAGAAGTATCTGCTGGTCAAGCAGCACGATCGCGTCGGGCGCATGGTCGACGTGTGGGAGTACTCCCAAGTGGCGCTACCGAAAGCGCGCTTCACGGAGGAAGTGCTGGAGGAGTTGCGCACGCTCGCGCCGACGATACTCGAGGACGAGGGCGACACGCTGGTGATCGGGCACGTCTACATCGAACGCCGCGTGATGCCGCTCAACCTGTTCCTGCAACATCGCGGCGGCGAGGCGTTCGAGCACGCCGTGGTCGAGTACGGTAACGCCGTCAAGGACATCGCCTCGGCCAATATCTTCCCCGGCGACATGCTGTTCAAGAATTTTGGCGTCACCCGCCTCGGGCGCGTGGTGTTCTACGACTACGACGAAGTGTCTTACCTCACCGAGTGCCACTTCCGCCGCATTCCCGAGGCGAGCACGCCGGAGGAAGAGCTGGCGAATGAACCCTGGTACTCCGTCGATCCGCACGACGTGTTTCCGGAAGAGTTCTCCACTTTTCTACTGAGCGATCCGCGCGTGCGTGAGGTTTTCATGAAGCACCATGCCGATCTGCTGGAACCAGAGGTTTGGCAGGCCAAGCAAGACCGCCTACGCGCCGGCAGCATCGAAGACGTGTTCCCGTATCCGCTCTCGATCCGGTTCCGCAATCTCTTCGCGACCGAACGCAGCCCGCTACCCGATCTGTGCGCGATGTCGAGGTACTATAAGTAGTGGCGGGTCACTGAGGTAAAAGAGTAGAAGGGATTTCCGCTCCCTTGGGAAAGGAGCGGAGATTATATTTCATCCGATAAACCGAGCCTGGCCCCTTTTATCTTTTATCCGAATCTATTTCGGACAGGATGGAAACGCGCTCGTCATACTCTTGGGGGCGGCACCAAGAAGGGTCAGGTCGGTCAGGCCTATAATTGAATTTATCCTTGGAGGAACCCCATGCCTGCGAGATCGATGCGGAGTTGAAAGGCGTCACCGACCGTATTTTGCAGGATATTGGTGGTTGACGGAGTAAGTGGCAAAACGTTGACAGATATGTATAAACGCATACCATTCGACACATGCCACCCGTCACCCATCTCCACAAGGCCTTAAAGCTCGCGCGTCGCCGACAGGGTGTAACGGCTCGCGAGGTTGCGGCGGCGGGCATCCACCGTCAGGTGCTGACCCGTCTGGTGGAGGCGGGACAGCTCGAAAGAGTGGGCCGTGGCATGTATCGGCTGCCCGAACAATCTATCAGCGAGCACCACGGTTTAGTGCTGGCATGCGCGGCTGTTCCGCAGGGCGTCGTTACGCTGATTAGCGCGCTGCAGTTTCACCGTATCGGCACGCAGCTCTCATCGAAAGTCTGGATCGCCATCGACCGGCGTGCGCGTCGCCCCGCGCTCAAGTATCCGCCGCTGCGCGTTGTTCGCTACACGGGCGAAGCGCTCAGCGCGGGTGTGGAGTCTCGTCGCATCGAAGGGCAGACGGTGCGCGTCTACAACGTCGCCAAGACCGTGGCCGATTGCTTCAAATATCGCAACAAGATCGGTCTTGACGTAGCGCTCGAAGCGCTGCGAGAGGCATGGCGCGAGCGGCGCTTCACCATGGACGAACTGGATCGGTATGCGCGCATTTGCCGCGTGCAACGCGTGATGCGTCCCTATCTCGAAGCGCTGGTCGCGTGAACGCTGATCGCAGCAACACTAGCCGCGATGGCCTGGCGCGCTCGATACAGGTGCGATTGGCTCGGCACGCCAAAGAGATTGGCGCCGATCCCAATCTGGTGCTCACACGGTACGCGGTCGAACGATTTCTATATCGCTTGTCTCGTTCGCCGCATGTCGAGCGTTTCGTCCTAAAAGGTGCGCTGCTCATGCTGGTGTGGTTTGGCGATACGCTGCGCCCCACGCGCGATGCCGATCTGCTCGGCTTCGGCGATTTGTCCGATTCTGAGTTGACGAACATATTTACCGACATCTGCAACGTTGAAGTGGAACCCGATGCGATGACTTATCTTGTCGAAACGGTCAGCGTGGAGCCCATTCGTTTCGAAGACTCGTACGGTGGAAAGCGGATCACGTTCGCCGCCACGCTGGGTACGGCGCGTTTGCGTGTGCAGGTGGATGTGGGGATTGGTGACGCGGTCGTTCCGCCGCCGACATGGCTTGATTATCCAAGCCTGCTCGACTTGCCTCGACCCCGCTTACGCGCCTATTCGCCGGCAACCGTCATTGCGGAAAAGCTCCACGCCATCGCGATCCTCGGATTGCGCAATAGTCGGATGAAGGATTACTTCGACCTGCATACGCTGGCTCACAACAACGTATCGGATGCATCGGTGATCGCCCAAGCCGTCGCCGCCACATTTCATCGGCGAAAGACAGCGCTGCCCACCGATTGGCCGCTGGGCCTTGCTGACGAATTTGCGGCGGACGCAACAAAGCGCAAGCAATGGAAAGCATTCCTGGACAAGAATCAGCTCGACGCGCCGTCTTTGGAAGATGTTATCGAGAAAGTACGCCGCTTTCTCGAAGTACCGTTACAGCATGCTCGGCAAGTACAAGAGGCTCCATGAGGAGTCGACTACATGAGGGGTCGGAGTAAAAATATTCACTCCGACCCCCCACTCCGACCCCTTTAGTTAGTAGAACCGGTATATCTGTGCCGCCAAAAAGAAGGAATTCAAGTGTCACGACTTACTGACCTCATTGCCCAGGCCAAAGCCAAAGACGCTCAGTTAGGGGCGGACATAGACAGGGAATTTAAGGTGCTGTCCTCGCGCTTGTCGTTCGGCCTGAATTTCGAGCGTCACCGCCCGGAGGCTGTGGAACTCCCGCAGCGCCCAATCCGTAAAGGCGACAAGGTGCGCGCGCTGCCTGAACGCGGTTCTACTAAGAAGGGCGACCAGCGGCTCTGGCAGGTGAAGAGCATCAACAAAAAGGGCGATCGCAAGATTGCCGAACTGGAACTATTAGGTGCAGAAGAGGCGCAGACGCAGACCGTGGGTCTGGATGACCTGGTGGTAGTGGCCGAGTTTCTCGACACTATATATCCGGGCTTGGTCAGTACCGGCAAAGTGCAGCGTGGTGGTGGCAAACCGTTCCACACGGTTATCAATGGCGAGAACTACCACATCCTTAAGGCGTTAACCTACACGCATCGTGGCAAGGTGGATGCGATCTATATCGATCCACCGTACAACACGGGGGCGAAAGACTGGAAATACAACAACGACTACGTTGAAGGCGACGATCTTTATCGACACAGTAAGTGGCTGGCGATGATGGAGCGGCGATTGATGGTGGCGAGGGAATTGCTGAACCCTGCTGATTCTGTGCTGATCGTGACCATAGACGAGAAGGAATATCTGAGACTTGGATTGCTGCTGGAGCAGGTGTTCCCTGAATCTAATGTTCAGATGGTGACATCGGTCATCAATAGAAAGGGAATCGTTCGTGCGAACGAATTTAGGCGAACGGGTGAGTTCATCTATTTTCTCATGTTTGGCTCGGCACAATTAATCCCAAATCGAACTGACACTGGCGCCCCTGTTCGGTGGGCGAGCTTAAGGCGAACCGACATCGAGTCGCGACGAGGAACGGCAAAGGGTGGGCAATCCCAGTTCTTTCCCATTTATGTAAACAGGCAGACAACGGTTATCGAAGCTGTCGGCGAGCCGATTCCGCCAGATGTTGATCGACACAAGGTGCCTGAAATGAAGGGGTGCATCACAATTTGGCCCGTTCGACCCGATGGAACAGAGATAAACTGGGGCTTGACGCCTCAATCCCTCAAAACACGACTCGCGAGAGGATTTGTTAAGGCCGTTGACGGGCGAAAGGACAAGGAACCAACGCTCTACTACCTCACGAGCGGACAGATTAAAGAAGTCACCGATGGGCACCTGAAGGTGGCTGGGTACGAACCGAGTGGTGCAGCAATCGTTGAATTTGAAGCTGGCAAATCAACAATGCCAGCCACCCTATGGGACTACGAATCGCATAGTGCACAAGAGCACGGGAAATCCGTAATCAAGGCGCTTATTCCCGGCCACGATTTCGACTTCCCAAAGTCTTTATACGCCGTCGAGGATGCGCTGCGGCTCTTTGTTCTCAGAAATCGACAAGCCATCATCCTGGACTTCTTCGCTGGTTCCGGCACCAGGACCCATGCAGTGATGCGCCTGAACAGACAAGACGGCGGTCAGCGCCAGTGCATTTCCGTCACCAACAACGAAGTTGCGGCCGATGAACAGGTGAAATTGCGCGCACAAGGCCTGCGTCCCGGCGATGCAGACTGGGAGCAATGGGGCATCTGCGACTACATCACCAAACCCCGCGTGCAGGCTGCGATCACTGGTAAGACGCCGGATGGCCAGCCCATCAAAGGTGATTACAAGTTCACCGATGAATTCCCGATGGCAGATGGCTTCGAGGGAAACGCCGAATTCTTCACCCTCACTTACGAGACACCTGTTTCCATCAACCACAACCGTGCATTTGCTCGTATTGCTCCATTGTTGTGGTTGCGTGCAGGGAGCCGAGGACGACGCATCGACAAACTGCCAGGAGCCGGGTGGGAAGTGGTCGATGCTTACGGTCTGCTGGTGGACGTGGATAGCGCCACGCCTTTCATCAAGGCCATGAGCAACGTCAAAGATTTGCGTGTGGCCTACATCGTCACCGACGACGACCGTCGGTTTCAGGCCGTTGCACGTCGCCTGCCCGATGGCGTAGAGCCGGTGCGCCTGTATGAGTCTTACTTAACCAATTTCAGTTTTGCGAATGGGGAATGATGGATGAAGTTCACACTGAAGGACTATCAGGCCGATGCGGTACGCGATGCTTTATCCAATCTGAAGAAAGCCCGCGAGGACTGGCGTAGCGGTACTTACTAAGAGCGCCTTCTCTCTGACCGCCGTAACTGGCGCGGGCAAGACGGTAATGGCTGCGGCCGCCTTCGAGGCGCTGTTCCATGGCGACGACGAATACGAATTCGACTCCGACCCCGGCGCTGTGGTGATCTGGTTCAGCGACGATCCATCGCTGAACGAGCAAACCCGTTTCCGCTTGATGGAGGCCAGTGACCGCATCCGTCACACCGACATGGTGGTGGTGGAAAATACGTTCAACCAGGCCAAGTTCCAGGCCGGCAAGATCTACTTCCTGAACACGCAGAAGCTGGGCAAGAACAGCCTGCTGGTGCGTGGTCACGACCCAGACGAACTGGTCGCCATGGCTGGCACGTTGTTGCCGGAAACGCGCCCCGATCTGCGTTCGCATACGATCTGGGACACGATTCGCAATACCATCGAAGACCCGAATTTGACGCTGTATTTGGTGCTGGATGAAGCGCACCGAGGCATGGGCAATCCCAGCAAAGCGGCGGAGAACGCCAAGAGCACGATTGTCCAGCGGCTCATCAATGGCGCCACCGGCGTGCCGGGAATTCCGGTGGTGTGGGGTATTTCCGCTACAGTGGAGCGCTTCAAGAAGGCAATGGAGGGTGCACAAAAGCGCATTACGCTTCCGGATGTGGTGGTCGATTCGGTCAAGGTGCAGGAATCGGGTCTAATCAAAGACACCATCATTCTCGATATTCCCGATGACGTTGGCGATTTTGATACGGTGTTGGTGCGTCGCGCCACCGACAAGCTAAAAGCATCAACCATCGCTTGGGTCGACTACGCCAAGCAGCAGGATGAAGCGCATACCGTCGTTCCGCTGATGGTGCTGCAAGTACCCAACACACCCGACCCGAACGATATTGGTCGTGCCCTGGACACTATCTATCAGCAATGGTCGGATTTGCCGACTGGCAGCGTGGCACATGTGTTCGGTGAACACACGACTCAGCAGTTCGGCAATCGCCATGTGCCATACATTTCACCGGAGCGCGTGCAGGAATCAACATGGGTGCGCGTGCTGATCGCGAAGGATGCCATTAGCACAGGTTGGGATTGCCCGCGTGCTGAGGTAATGGTGTCTTTCCGAGCGGCAGTTGATCGCACCCACATTACGCAGTTACTGGGCCGCATGGTGCGATCGCCCTTGGCTCGTCGCATACCCGGCAATGAGCGTCTCAACTCAGTGGATTGCCTATTACCCAAGTTCAATCCCAAGACCGTAGGTGAAGTGGTCGATGTTTTGATGAAGGGCGACGACACCCAGTCTGCGCCCAGCGGGCGCGTGCTCGTCAACCCGGAGGAATTGAAACCCAATTCTGCAGCTTCGCAGGCTGTATGGGATAAGTTCGAATCCTTGCCATCGCAGACGCGTCCACAGCGCGGCGCCAAACCTGCGAAGCGATTAACGGCGCTGGCGCATGAACTGGCCGCTGATGACATCCTGCCTGGCGCTGGCAAGTTAGCCCACGCGGAAATGCACAAGGTGCTGGATGTGGCACAGGAGCGCTACAAAGCGGAAATAGACAAGAAGCGCAATGCGGTAATGACGGTCGATGGCAAGACGGTGGTAGCGGACATCAAGGGCAAGACCAAGAGCTTCGACCAGTTTCTGGAAGATGCCGACATGGCGGTGATTGATGATGCTTACCGGCGTGCTGCCCGTATCTTCAGCCCTGACATTTCTCGCACCTATGTCGATGCTCTCGCTTATAGAGCCGCAGACCCGGAAGATGCAGACGAGTTCGAGGGGGCGCTTGTCGAAGCGCGAGTTTCCATTGCTGCGCTCGGCTTGGTGACGGAAGTACAGCCATACTTTGATGCCGAAGCAGACAAGTTGGCGAAGGCTTGGTTACAAAAATACATTTCTGCCATTAAGGGCTTGTCGCACGATCGGCAGGAGTCGTATCGCCAAATCAGAGAAATGAGTGCCGAACCGCAGGATGTTGACTTGGTCAAGCCAGAGGCCAAGTTCGAGTCAACAAGAGCACGTGAGAACAATGTTGAAACAGCGCTTCCGATTTACAAGAACCACCTGCTTTGCGATGCGCAGGGTAACTACCCTGCAGAACTGAAATCTACTTGGGAGGTGAAAGTCGTTGAGACCGAGATGAAGCGCGGCGGCCTCAGCTTCTGGTATCGCAATCCGCAGCAACCAGGGCAATCGTCACTTGGCATTGCGTATATCTCAGGTGAGCAATACGGCATTGTCCGCCCGGATTTCATCTTTTTCGCCACGCTAGCAGACGGAACGGTCGTGGCCGACATTGTTGACCCACATAGCCTCCATCTGGCCGATGCACTACCCAAGCTGCAAGGACTTGCCTTGTACGCCGAGACGCACATCGCGGTTTACCGCCGTATCGAATCCGTTGCAGAGGCGACGGGAAAGTTACGCGTGCTTGATTTGGCTAACGAAGATGTACGCAAAGGCATTGCCTGTGCGAAGGATGCGGCAAGTCTCTTTGCTGGGAGATTGGCGAGAGATTACTGAATTGTTGACATGGAGGGGACCGGACCGAATCCGGGACAGATTCTGAGGTTTCCCCACGAATCATGCCGGAATCTGCAATTGTCTCAAGAAAAAGGAATCAAAGGGGCCAGGCTCGAATTCTGGCAGTCAGAAGTTAAATCGAGCCTGGCCCCTTAGACGCTTCTAATTTCCGAACGCTAAAAGAAACGCGAACGGAAATTCGGCGCGATCAAAAGGCTGACTTGCCAAATTCGAGATAGCTTCCTCAATTTCTACGGCGTTCATGGGTCGAGAGCGAGCCGCGCTTCAGGAAAATATAGTAGGTTGCTCACGAACATGTGACGCGCTTGACGCCACTTCGCTGTCGTTCATGTCACCATACTGTCCCAACTTCAACAACCTCTCCCCCGCCGCATGCAACATCTCCGGCCGCTTCAGAAGTGAAAGCGCACGTAGCGGTTTTCGCCATTGTCTTGCGCCGACATAGCGAGTCAGGTTGCAGGTTGAGCGACGTGTTAGAGATCATTCGTCTGGATCGAATGTATGTTCTGGGTAACAGTTGAGCACTGTATATAACTTTGGTGTCCCTTCTATTGTTTGAATCTGAACGTCCACTACGTACGCCAATCTGTGCCATGGCTTGTCGAATTTCGGATCACCAGCAAGCATGGCTTCTTTTACCGCGTTATTCTCGAAAATGACTTTTAGGGGTTTCTTTGTGATGTCTTCGATTATGGCTCTATCCCCGCTATGCGATGAAGCATCGAATCTTGATTGATACCAGTACATCACTTTCCGCCGTTGAATATGATCATTCGGAGACTCTAAGTCTTCGAGCTGGCGCTTGATGTTGTTCTGAACTGCGTTTGCTTCTTCTGAATTGATAAAGAACTGATTTATAACTTTGCCGTTATCCGAGACGTTTATGTTGAACTGCGCACCGTTATCTTTCGCAACCGGCTCGACTATGGAGTGCCATTGTTTTAGATCGTTTTTTGTCATCTCCTTCGGTGGTGATTGAATCTTTCCAAGCAACCATTCAACAATTTCCTTTGAACGTTTCACCCACTCAGATAGCGAACCACCCTCCCATAAAAGCGGTACGATTGGCATCGATAGGGCGACAAGCTCAACGACGATTGAGCCACTTCTGACCTCCTTAATGTAAAGTTCAGTTGCTGCCTGGTATTCTTCGGTGGTCTCAGACTCTATGAACTTTTGATACTGCTGAGTAAAGGCAAGCAACGACAACGTCAGATCGGTAAGAACTACTGGCTTGTCGTTCTTTATTGTTACCGTTAACTTCTTGCTGTAGTCAATTTCGAGCACCGCTCCTCCCCGTATTTTCCGTTTTAACCTCTATCGTGGTCGCTTCGAAATAGAGAAGGACGTCTCCCCGCCCCTCTTCTTGCTTTTCCTTGCCCATGTCGCCCTCGCCCGAACGCGGGAAATCGTAACACAGACAGTCCACGCCCCGACTGAGATTATGGTCGCGGACGAAAATGCGGGACAGATTTGGACAGATTTATTTCAATCTGCTCACACCTGCAAGAACGGCTGCGTCGAAACCGGTAGCGCAAAATACAAGAGGTCCACGAAGGGACGAACTGGACGGCGAGCCTTTATCTGCGCCTAACGACGCCGCCGCGGTCGTTTAACGCGCTTCGGCCAGGAACTTAGTCAACTTGGCGATGCCGGGGCGCGCGTTGTTAACGAAGCGCGTCATTGCCTGTTTGACTTGCGGATCGTCCATGCGCTTGCGAAGGCCGCTGGAGGCATTGAGCCGTGCGCTTTCGAGCCACGCGGCAATGTCCGGTTCCTTGGCCCACAGGTAGTCCGCGTTCGTCTGAATCAGCGTTCCTCGCAGCCAATCGATTGGCTTGTCGGGCAGGCGGTTTGTCGGACAGAGCCGGTTCTTCTCGGCGAGATCGTGCCGCGTCGCTTCGACATAGCCAACCAACGCGGCATTGAACGGGATAAGTCCGGTGCGAACGGGCTGCAACGTGATGCGGTCCGGCGCGAAGATAGGGACGCCGGGCGCGGGGTTCAGACCGATTGCCGTGCAATGCACGTACAGGCGTCCGGGGCGCGTCGGGACAGTGCCATGTTCGAGCACAATCGACTCGCGTTCGATGCGTCTAACGTGTCCGAGTCGGACGACGTCCTCGATTCGCCGCAATTGCTTCAGTTCGGCCACGCTCAGCGTCGTGGACTTGTACATGGTGGGTACGGTGCTCTCGTCGACGCGCAGCAGCTGGCCGGTCGCGCTCAGTCGGTCGAACAAATCGTCGAGCGTACTCGCCTGCGCGGCAGCTTCCATCTGCAGCGATAGCCCCTCGATCAGCGTCCCCACCAGCTCGCCGCCTTGCGCGTAGACGCGGTTCACCATCCACTGCTCGCGCGGTTTGATCCAGCGAATGTCCTGCGGCGGAACACCGGTTTGAAGTAGCCACACGCACGCGTCCATCGCCGTCTTGCCGGCGCCGATGATCACATAACCGTCGGCCTGCTCACTGTTCCGCGAGAGCTCGCCGACCGGCACGCAGCGCACACCGGGGGCGATCTCGAACTTAGGCGGGGAGGTTGCAGGCACCGAGGGCTCGAGGTACGTGGCGTCGACGAGGTTCTTGCGCACCTTCACTTCATACCGGTCGCCGGATAGGCGCGAAACGAAACGGTGCTCGCCAAGATATTCGCACATCGGGAAGTAGCGCACGCGTCCGGAGGGCAGCAAGCGCTTTCGCATGACGCGGTCGTAATACCCGCAGATCTCGGGAGCGCTTGCCTGTTCGTAGAAACCTTCGTTCAGGCCGCTGGCGTCGATCGTGTCGTCGCCGAGCCGCAGCGAATTAACGCCGTAATAACTGGATGGCTGATGCAGCCGCACGAAGGGATAGGCATCGTTCCAATGGCCGCCGGGCGCATGGCGCCTGTCCACCATAATAACGTCCGCATCGCCGGCGGCGATTAATGAGTCAACAAACGCCATGGCGGCCGCACCGCAGCCGACAACGAGATAATCGGTTTCGAGAATTCGAGTGCTCATGATTCGTGCCGTTGTGCGCACCATCGGGCGCGAAGAAGTGGACGGAAGAATAAACGGACGCTATCGGCGCGGCAAGAAAACTCGAAGGTCACGCCGACGGCGCGTTCCTACGCCGCAGTCGCGCCTCGGTCGCAGGACTTTCCGAGGCTCCTCGATCGCATGGGCGCGTGTTGCAGCGACAACTTGGGTTATCGTCTTAAGGAGGCTCTGATTAATTCTCTCTCCCCTTGCGGGAGAGGGGTGATCATAAATTTTCCCTTTAAATCTCCCCCTCTCCCTGTCCCTCTCCCGCAAGGGGAGAGGGGACGCATGAATAAATCAGAGGTTCCTTAATAAGTTTCCGCGGCGGCCTTGTCACGCCGCTCGCGGTGTCAGCTTTATTCCGAGCGCCTTCATGACTTTGAGCACCGTGCCGAAACTCGGATTGCTGTCTTTGTTTAGCGCCTTGTACAGACCCTCGCGCGTAAGTCCCGTGTCTTTGGCAAGCTGCGCCATGCCGCGGGCGCGAGCGATGTTGCCGAGCGCATGCGCGATAAAGGCCGGATCGTCCCCCGCTTCCTCCATGCATGCTTCGAGATACGCCACCATGTCTTTCTCCGACTTGAGGTAGTCGGCGGTATCGTAGCGCGAGAACGACTCCTTCTTACGTTTCTTTCCAGTCATAACTTACTCCTGCCAATCTTTGGCGATGGCGATCGCGCGTTTGATGTCCGTCGATTGCGTGCGCTTATCGCCGCCACACAGCAGCACGATCGCCACCGGCCCGCGTTGCATGAAATACACTCGATAACCCGCCCATAATCAATTCGCAACTCGCTAACTCCCGGACCGACCGGCTTTACGTCGCCGGGATTACCTAGTGCTAGCCGGTCAAGTCGAGTGACAATCCGTGCCCTCGCGCGAGAATCTTTCAAACCAGTTAGCCAACGATCGAATGTCGCGGATTTGATAAGTTCGCGCACTGAAATGGAGTGTAAACTGTGGTTCACACATGGTCAACTCTAGCAGGTTGCTGAAGAACTCTGTACGCACTGCCGCGCGAGCGTAATCGGGCGGTCGAAGTGCGGTGCGGCGTTAGAGAAAATCAAGGCGTTCGGGTAGGGCGCATTAGGTGAAAGCCGTAGTGCGCCGAGTGTTAAGGCCAAGCATGCGGCGCAATACGCTTCGCTATTGCCCTACGGGATCTCACTCACTACGATATTTTCTTGGCGCCGGAGCTCGTGCAGACAGCGCTGCCGTTTCTCGATGTGAAGAGTCATTCGCAAAGCTGGGCGGAGCAGGTGCAGCCGGGGAAGAAGTAGCACAACTTCGTGCGCATGGCGCACGCTACGGTCACTAAGTACGAAGCTGCTGCCAACCGAAATAAAGGACAACGAACAGAATAACCAGAACTAGCGACATCGTTGGCCGGAATACGCGCCGGATGTTTTCCACAAACTCGCCGAAACGAGTTTGTTGCACGTACGTCACGCCGCGCCTGGGTGCCGCCCCATAGGAGGAATCAGCAACGTCGGTGACCAGCACCGAGGTGTTGTTGGGTGAGTCGGCCCGACTGGTAATCTCCGCTTCGATTAGGCAATCGCAACCAAGCTTATCGAGAAGCAGTTTGTACTGCGTCGCTTTATGGGCGAGGGCGGTGCGCTTCGCCACCATATGCTTGCCGCTGGTTAACAACGCTCGCAGCTGCTCGGGCGATTTTCTTGAATAAGGCGCAAGCGCCCGCACGACCTCATCGACGGATCGCCCGGGCTTGATGCCACGTAATAAAATTCGGTAATTCGACACTGGCTACGCTAGTGATTCTGCACTTTTAAATGGTTTGCAAACTCCGTGCCATTGAGCAATGCAAGGGGTGAGGGGGGACTAGATCTTTAGTTCAAGCGACGTAATACGCTTCGGATTGCGCCCTGCGAGGGCTCAAGATTAAAGACGTCTGAGCCCGTCACCCCCGCGCAAGCGGGGGCACGGCACCTCAAGGGGCGAGGGATCAAATCTTCAGCGCGTTTCTTCCGTCGTCACTCAGTCCGCGAAGTGAGCTTTCGGCTCAACTCCCAAAGGCGCTCGCGCGCTTCTCTATCGTAGGCTTGCGCCTGCGCCTTAGCCGGTTTGAGGCCGCTGTAGTACGCGCCGTTCTCGAGGCCTTCCTTAGTGATGAGTTGCATGACGGCGTCGGCACCTTCATCGACGGTGGACATCGGTGTGATCCCGGACTTGCGCACCATGTTCGTGTCCATGTACGTCGCGGGATGGAGACTGTAGGTTGTCACGCCGGTGCCTTCGAGACGCTCGGCGAGTGTTTTGGTAAACGTGATCTGCGCTAGCTTGCTCTGTGCATACGCGCGGCCGGCGCTGTAATTCTTTTCGATCTGCGGGTCGTTGAAGTCGATCGGCGTCTGGGCGCCCGATGCGACGTTCACGATACGGGCCGGTGCGCTCTTCTTCAGCAGCGGCAGGAGCAGGTCCGTCAGCAGAAAATGCGAGAGGTAATTCACCTGGAAGTGCATTTCGTAGCCGTCGGCGCTTAGCTGGCGCGGGGCGCCCGCGATGCCGGCGTTGTTGACGAGCAGATCGAGGCGGTCGTAGTCGTGCTGAATGGCTTTAGCGAGCTCGCGAACGTCGGCAAGCCGGGCGAAATCGGCGCGATAGAAGCGTGCCTTGCCGCCTTGCTTTTCGATTTCCTTGACTACCGCTTCGCCGCGTTCGCTGTCGCGCCCGTGCACGATCACATGCGTGCCACGGGCAGCGAGCCGAAGCGCGATCTCGCGGCCGAGGCCGGAAGTGGAACCAGTAACCAGCGCGACCATCGGTTTGTTCTCCCTTGCGGCGGGCGTTTTGGCGGTGTCGGCGCTGATGTTCGCCGAGGCAAATACTGCGACTGCGAAGATTGCCATGGATAAGCGGGCGGTGTGACACACTGTAATATGTTCCTCCTCTCCCCCGCCCCTCTCCCGCAAGGGGAGAGGGGAATTTCTTCTTGTGCCTCGCTGGACGCTTAGCGCGCATAGAACCGACGGCCTACGCGTCATTCTTTCAACTCCGAAACAACCGCGAATACTGCGTCTCGTGTCCCATGCTCGCTAACGCCTGCCCCCAATTCGACACCGCTAGATCATCGTCGGCGGTTGTCGCCGCGGCGCGGGCGGTGGCTTCGAGGGTTGGCTGCAAATCCCATAGCAAACGCTGGCCGGCGGTTTGGCCGAGGGGAATCAGTTTTACGCCGGCACTGATCATGTTCGACGTCCACGTTTGCAGGTAGCCGATCACCGCGGCGTCGCGCGCGACTCCCCAATGCGCGGCGGCGACGGCGAATGCAACAGCGAAGTTGCAGGGCTGCGAAAGGAGTGAATTTATGCCGGCGGGCGGTGGGGCGATCTCGGCGAGCAGCTTGAGCAGGGCTCGGCCCATCTCGTGATTCTGCAGGCGCAATTCCTCGGACTCGCGCGCGGCGGTGAGCCAGAGGTTCCAGCGACGCACGGTGTCGGCGTCTTTCGCGCTGCGCGAATCGAACACGCGAACCAGTACGGCGGCTTCGACGCGAATGCCGCCGTGATGCAATGCGTCTTCGAGCCAGCTTCGCAGCGACTCGCTATCGGTGACCGCGCGCCGCTCGACGGCGTATTCCAAACCTTCGGAATAGCTGTAGGCGCCGACCGGCAGCGTCGGGCTCGCGAGCTGAAGCAACCGCAGCAGCGCAACGCTGTTGCTTGCGGAAGCTTCCGCGCTCGCCTCCCGGTCACTTCCGCGCGTGCCCGGAAGTGACAGCGTGGGCGCCGCGTGAACAGCTCGGCGCCGCGCGCGCGTAGTCCGCTTATTGCGGGTGCGCGCGATACGGGACATCGAGTAGCGAAGCTTGGCGATGCGAATGACCGCCGTACGCGCCGGCTTCCGGCTGAAACGGCACGACCTCCTCGATCACGGCCAGACCGAGCTGCCGCAACATGTCGGCGAGAACCGAATCGGGCGCAATGCGTAAATAGTCGTTGCCAACTTCGACCGGCACGTGCCGGTTGCCGAGATGGTATGCCGCGCGCAGCAGCGTCAGCGCATCCGGCGCGCGCGCGGTCAGCACCGGTTCCGGACGCGCGCGCACGCGCACAAACGTCGCGCCGTCATCGGCACGCAGCCAATCGCCGTCGCGCAGCATCGTGCCGCGCGGCAACACGAGCTGAACCGTAACTCCATCTTCCGTGTCGAAGCGAAACCGGCTGCGCGTGCGCTCCTCGGCGGTCAACGCAAGTTCGTGCGCGGCTCGGGCGGAAGCATCGGCAGGCAGGCGTTGCGTTAGCGTCAACATATTCAATCACTACTGTCCGGACGTTACTCGAACAAATCCAGTTGGTTGATCGAAGTACCGTCGTTTGTGTCAGTGTCAGTTTTCATAAGTAGCTGATCCAGTGGTATTCGCTCGAACATGGTCAGACTCAAGATTTGTAGCATTT
>JBGPKL010000017.1:0-59465 GCA_041485885.1 Sulfurifustaceae bacterium | reverse complement strand
CTCCTCCTGTATTTTCTCTTTTTTCTTTTCTTTGTTCTTTTCTATATCTAAGAATCATATTAGCAGCTCTTTCTAGTCCTATATAAGGATTGTAACCTACAACTCCCAATTCTATTAAAACACTCAAACTATCTACATCTTTTCCATTGAAAATAATGATATTATTCTCAATATAATACTCTTTTTCATCGTTACAAAAATATACAAATATATTAGTTCCATTTTCAGTTCTGAGACAATATATATCTATACCATCTAAATTTAATTTATTAAAATCCACCATAGGGCGCCTAACGGCGCGACCCCCCACACCCTCATGTCGCCGGCTGCTCCGCCGGCGTCGGCGCTGCCCGCGTGACCTTCAACAAATGCACGCGACGACTGTCGGCGCGCAGCACCTCGAACTGTAGACCATCGATCGGAATGCGATCGCCGCGGCGTGGGAGTCGGCCGAGTGTGGTCATCACCAGGCCGCCGACGGTGTCGACATCCTGGTCGCTGAAGTGCGTGCCGAAGTGGGCGTTGAAGTCGGCGATCGGAGTAAGCGCTTTCACCACGTGCTCGCCGTTGTCGCGCGGCATGATCATGATGTCTTCATCGATGTCGTACTCATCGGCGATTTCGCCGACGATCTGTTCGAGCACGTCCTCGATCGTGACGAGCCCCGCGACCCCGCCGTACTCGTCGACGACGATCGCCATATGGTTGCGATTCGCCTTGAACTCGCGCAGCAGCACGTTCAAGCGCTTGCTCTCGGGCACGAACACCGCCGGGCGCAACATGTCGGTCAGGCGAAACTGAGCGCGCTTGCGCTTGTCGAGCTGGAAGTAACGTAAGAGATCTTTCGCCAGCAAAATGCCGATGACTTTGTCCTTGTCGCCGCCGACCATCGGGAAACGCGAGTGGCCGGACTCGATGATCGTCGGCAGATAGCTTTCGGGCGGGGTGTTCTTGTCGACGACCTGCATCTGCGACCGCGGCACCATGATGTCGCGCACTTTCATCTCCGACACCTGGAACACGCCCTCGATCATGTCGAGCGAATCGGAATCGATCAGCCCGCGGTGGCCGGCGTCGCGCAGTATCTCGATCAGCTCCTCGCGGCTTCCCGGCTCGCCGAGCAACGCGTGGCTCAGGCGATCGAGCAGCGAGCGATGTGGCGTAGTGTCGTCGAGAGAGGCGCGATTATCGTCGGATGGGTTCATAGGAGAAGGGCAGAAGAATTATTCCATTAATAAGGATCGGCATATCCCAAACGCCGCAGCACGGCGGCCTCCTTGCGTTCCATCGCCGCGGCTTCGCGCCGCGTCGCGTGATCATAACCGCGCAAGTGCATTATACCGTGCACCACCATATGCGCCCAATGCGAGGCCGCGGCCTTGCCTTGCCGGCGCGCCTCGCGATTGACCACCGGGGCGCAAATCACGAGATCGCCGAGCGTGCGACTTCGTGCAGCGCGCGGCGCATCGAATGCAAAAGCGAGCACGTTGGTCGCTCCCCGGCGACCGCGGTAGCGTTCGTTCAAGCCCGCGCTCTCCGCTTCACCGACGATCTTGACGCCGACCGCCGCGTGCGCACGCCGCAAGCCGCTCGCCGCGGCCTTCGCCCAACGAGCGATCGCCGCGCGCCCGGGCGCGGCGCGGCGCGTCGCGTAGTCCACACGGACGTCGAATTTCATCGCCGCGCGGCGCGCTCGAGCTCGTCCGAGCGCCCGTGCGCTTCGTACGCCTCCACGATTTTTTGCACCAGCGCGTGACGCACGACGTCCTGCGGCGTGAAGTGCGTGAACGAGATGCCCTGCACGTCGCGCAATATTTCGATCGCCTGCTTCAGCCCCGACACCTGCGCGCGGCGTAGATCGACCTGCGTGATATCGCCGGTGATGACGGTGGTGGTGCCGAAGCCGATCCGCGTCAAAAACATCTTCATCTGATCGGCGGTCGTGTTCTGCGCTTCATCGAGAATGATGAACGATTCGTTGAGCGTCCTGCCGCGCATATACGCAAGCGGCGCGATCTCGATGATGTTGCGCTCGAGCAGCCGTTGCACCTTCTCGAAGCCGAACATTTCGTGCAACGCGTCGTACAGCGGACGCAGGTACGGATCCACCTTCTGTTCCAACGCGCCCGGCAGAAACCCGAGGCGCTCGCCCGCCTCGACGAGCGGACGAACCAGCACGATGCGTTGCACCCGATTCGCCTCCAGCGTTTCCACGGCGCAGGCGACGGCGAGATACGTCTTGCCCGTGCCCGCCGGTCCGACGCCGAAGGTGATGTCGTGCGTATGAATGTTTTCGACATACTGCTGTTGGCGCGGGCCGCGCGGCCGCACGACGCGCTTGGGCGTGCGCAGCGTGGATTCAGACTCGCCTTCCTCGTCCGGCTTCGATGCGCCTGACTGCTGCAGCGCCATGTGCACGCCGGCGGAGGTCAGTGGCTCGCCGTCATCGGTGGCATCGTAGAGCGCCTTGATCAATCGCGCGGCGTCGCGGCTTTGCTCCGACGGGCCGCTTACGCGGAACGCGTTGCCGCGATTCGCGATTTGGACGCCGAGGTGCTCCTCGATCTGGCGCAGGTGCTCGTCGTGCCGGCCACATAGGTTGGCCAACCGACGGTTATCGGCGGGAGACAGGCTGAATTCGACGCGCTTGGGCTTGGTGCTCAACTCGGTAGCAGTGAAGGAACCTGGGGAAAAGTAGACCGTAACCGGGAAGCCGAATCAAGCCGCAACGCTCGGGGTTTCCGCAACCGGCCGTCCGCGCAGGGAATTCGGCAATGCGTCGGTGATCTCGACGGTCAAAAAACACCCGATCAGACCCCGATCGGTCGCCGCGAAGTTGACGGTGTGGTTACTTCCGGTGCGCCCGGACAGCTCGCCGATTCCCCGTTTCGCTGGACCTTCGACGAGTATATGTTGCCGCGTTCCCACGAGACGCCGAAGCGCCTGCGAGGACAGTTGGGCGAGCCGATGCTGCAATCGGGCGAGCCGTTGCTCTTTTGTTTCACGAGCGGTCGGATCGGGCAGCTCCGCGGCCGGCGTGCCCGGGCGCGCACTGTAAGTAAAGCTGAAAGCGCCGTCGAAACCGATCTCTTCCGCCAACGCCAGGGTTGCTTCGAAGTCGGTGTCGGTCTCGCCCGGAAATCCGACAATAAAGTCACTGGTGAGCGAAATATCCGGCCGCGCAAAGCGCAGGCCCCGAACCTTCTCTTTGTATTCGAGCGCCGTATGCCCGCGCTTCATCATATTAAGTATGCGATCCGAACCGCTTTGCACAGGCAGGTGCAGGTGGGGAGCGAGCTTCGGCACGTCGGCGAACGTCGCGATCAATCGGTCATCGAGATCGAGCGGATGCGAGGTCGTGAAACGGATGCGGCCGATACCGTCGACCTCGGCGAGATGGCGGATCAGGAGCGCGAGGTCGGCGACACGGCCATCGTGCATCGCGCCGCGGTAAGCATTGACGTTCTGGCCGAGTAGAGTCACTTCGCGCACGCCTCGCTCGGCGAGCGCTGCCACTTCGGCGAGCACGTCGTCGAACGGCCGAGAAAATTCTTCCCCGCGCGTGTAAGGCACCACGCAAAAAGTACAGTATTTGCTGCAACCTTCCATGATCGAAACGAATGAGCACGGACCCGCGACCGACGGCTCCGGCAACCGGTCGAACTTTTCGATCTCCGGAAACGACACATCGACCTCGGGCCGTTTGCTCGCGAGGACGCGGTCGAACATCTCCGGCACGCGATGGAGCGTCTGCGGACCGTAGACGAGATCGACAAAGGGCGCGCGATCGATAATCGCCTGCCCTTCCTGGCTGGCCACACATCCGCCGACGCCGATCACTACGCCGGGGCGCATCGCTTTGAACGGACGCCAGCGACCGAGCTCGCTGAAGACTTTTTCCTGCGCCTTCTCGCGAATCGAGCACGTATTGAGCAAGAGCAGATCCGCCGTCGCCGGGTCCTCGGTACGCTCGAATCCGTGCGAGGCGGCTAGAAGATCCGCTACGCGGCTCGAGTCGTACTCGTTCATCTGGCAGCCGAACGTTTTGATGTAAAGCTTGCGTGACATGGCACCACGGATTGGAACCGGGGGCGGTAATTTACCGTCCCCGTCAGGGGAATTCCAGATGAATCGCGACGCGGTCCAGAGTCGCGCGACCGCTATGGTAAGTGCGCGGATATTACCGGTTCTGTTTCATCCGCTGAATCGCGAGCTCCATGCTCGCGCGCAACCGCGCGATGGCTAGCGTCAACTGGCCGAGCTCGTTGCGGGTATTTTGATAGAACGCGTTTGCGTTCAGCTCCACCGGTTTGCCGACGGAAATCTGCTCGGCGTCCTGCGTTAGCTTCTTCACGGGTTTTACGACGACGAAGTGCATGAAGAGATATAGAATTACGAACGCGGCGACCACTAATCCAATTTCCAACGGACCGACCACGCCGAGCGCCGTCGCCAGCAGCGGCTTGGTCGGCAACGTCACGCTGATGACACCCGCCACATCGCCGGCCTTGAATCCATACCCCCGGTCCGTTCCATAGCGCTCGACGACGTCGCGCGGTGCGGCGGCGGGATCGCCGTGACAGGCGATGCACGATTCGGTATGAATCATCTTGCGGGCGTAACGATAATACCCGTCGCGAATCTCGGCGTACTCGTCGAGCTTGCGGTTCTTGATCGTCGCGATCGCTTGCGCCTCGAAACTGTCCGGCTTGTTCGCCGGGTTCATCCAGTTGTCCGACGTGATACGGAACCGTGCTTCCGCGTCGGATCTCGCCACGACTTCCGAAAACTCGCGCTGCGCGAGCGCCGGGTTCTTCGAATAGAAGCTGACGGGGTCCGCCTGTGGGCTCGGGCCGCTGAACGATACTTGGCTCAAATATCTCGTTTCGGCTTTGTCCTTGACCCATACGCGGCCATACTGAGACACCCACTTGCCGAATGCATCGACGTTGTCGGCCATGCTCCGTGCCTGTCGCTCGAGCTCCGAGTAGTACACTTGACGCAGCAACAGATAGTACGCGCCTCCGATGAGTGCGAGCACGAGAAGGAACAGCGCCGAAAACTTGAGAAGTAGAGATGAGTTTCTTAGCATGGAATTCCGGGACGTACCGAGCGATCGTGCAAATCGGCGGCGCGGATGCCGTCTACTCGCGCTCTTGCGCCGTCACTTGAATGCATTTAGCCGCATCGGCGATGAACACCTGACGCTGCATCGCCTGTGGGATGTAACGCGCCAACCGTGCGATGTACCGGCTCAACGCACGCGGCCCCACTTGGCCCTCCGCGCGCCAGCGCTCGAACTCGTCCTGGCTCAGGTCCCGGGAGATGGGCCCGACATAGCGCGCAAAGACTTCATCGATGCGCTCGCGGATCCGCAACACCAACGGCAACACGCTTGGCTCCCGACTCGACGAGAACGCCTGATCATCGGCTTTCTTCCCAGCCAAAGAGTTGCCCCCGATTAACATGTAAACCCCTTCCCACCGCTACCGTGGGTACCCTGACCATGACAGCCCTGTCTACGAACAAGAATAGGAGATGGCTGGCCCTTTGCTAGCTTCACACACGGGCAACGATCGTTCGGAGAAAGGCACGTTCTTCCCTCCGCTATAAGCGCATTCACGCGATAAGCGGGGGCGACACGAAGAGGAACTGACAGATGAAGCCAGAGGTGCCGCCGCTGCCGCGGCACCTTCGGTTCTCAAGCGACGTGGAAGCCCACGTGCGTTGGGGGAGGCAAAAACTACTTCTTAACCGGCGTTCTTCTTACTCAGGCGAGGTCCAATACCCACCAGCAAGGCAATCACCGACAACACAAAGATCAGCAGGGTGTTTTCGACCCTAACGGAATACGAAGACGCCAGAAACGTCACCAATGAAGGCGTTCCCAGCCATAAGCCCAATTTAATCACTTTAGGTTTCCTTCTTCTGAGGAATGGGGAAAACGGCGACCATGACTAAGAACTCTTAACAGCGGGTCGGAGGTCTTCAAGGCGTGACCGATATAAGGCCGCCCCGAAGCGACGAAACGAGATTCGCTGTCGCCCCCGCACCGCCGCAGTCTGCCGCTTGAACAAACTTCCTGTGGCTGTTCGTATTTTCGTAGACGCGTGACCGTAGGTTTCACTTCGATTGACAACGGTTTACGGGCATCCGCGGTAACTGCATACAATCGTGCCCAACCCACTGCACTAAGTGACGTAAACGTGGCGCCAGCCAATGACGTCTGGGGCGAGCCGCTGACATACGCGGAAACTGCTTCTTCATGCTATTTCAAACGAAATTCGACGATTGCTGCGTTCGGCACAAAAAGCGACGATCGATTCACGCCGCCTTCCTTTCAAGCAGGTTCCGCACACGAACGACCAAATCGGATTCGCGGTACGGTTTGGTGACGTAGTCATCAACCCCGGCCGCTTTCGCTTGACTGCGGTGTTTCTCCGCCGTGCGAGACGTGACCATGATGACAGGCAAGTACCGCGTAGCGGGGTTGGTGCGGATGTGCACCGTCAGCTCCAAGCCGTTCATGCGGGGCATCTCGAGATCCGCCAAGACCACGGCCGGCAACCGCTCGCCGATCGCCTCGATCGCTTCGATGCCGTCTTTGGCGAGGCGCACGCGGAACCCGGCGTCGGTCAACAGCGTCGCGAGCGCGGTGCGCACACTCAAAGAATCGTCGACGATCAAGACATCGGCCTCCGTCGCGCGCGCCGAAGTCGAAGCGACACGGTGTAGTGGGGTTCGCTCGCTCTGCATCAGTTCGGAGAGCTCGAGGATCGGTACGACCGTACCATCGCCGAGTATCGACGCGCCGGCCACGCCCTTAACGCCCGCCAGGTAGCGACCCATGTTCTTGATCACGAGATCGTTGCCGCCGGTCACCGCATCCACCACGATCGCCATCGTACCGCTCAGGCTCTTCATCAGCACGACGTGGCGACCGCTACTCTCGCCGTCACCCTCCGCGTACCCGACCAGGCGCGCCAGAGAATACGCGCGGCACTCGATCTCGCCGTCGCGATAGCTCAGTCCGTCAGGCGTCGACTGTACGTGTTGCGCGCCGCCGTAGACGATGCGCTCCAAGTTATCCGTCGGTAGCGCGAACGTCTGCCGGCCCGCGACGGCCAAGAGACTGTGGACGATGCCGAGGGACATCGGCACTCGCAGCACGAATGTCGTACCGAGTCCCGTTTGCGTGCGGATGTCGACCGTCCCCTTCAGCCTGGCGACACTGGTGTGAACGATGTCCATGCCCACACCACGGCCAGACACTTCCGTCAGCTTATCGGCGGTGGAAAATCCGAAACGCAGAATGAGCCGGGCGACTTCATCCTCGCTCAATTCCTGATCTTCCGTGATCAAACCTTGCGCGGCGGCGTGCGCCCGAATACGCGCGAGATCAAGCCCCGCGCCATCGTCGCGACACGTCACTACTAGATAATTGCCGTCGCGGGCGAAGCGCAACTCGATCTCGCCGGCCTTGTGTTTGCCGAACGCTTCTCGCACCGACGGCCCCTCCACGCCGTGATCCACGGCGTTGCGCAATAAATGCTGCAACGGATCGATCAGGAGGTTCACCAGCTGATCATCGAGCATGACGTCCGCTCCCTCGATCCGAAGCGACACGTCCTTGCCGCATTGTTCCGCCGCCTGGCGCACGGTGCGTTGCAGGCGCGAATCGAGATTGCGCGCCGACACCATGCGCGAGGTCATCAGCAAATCATGCATTTCGTCATTGAGCAGCGCCTGCTGACCGACCGCCGTGTTCACCGTCGTTAACGCGTCGATCAAGCGAGCGCCGAGGAGCTGCAGGTCGGCCACGGTCTCCGTGATTCCGTGGACATACGTATGGAGCTCGTTGTACTGATCCATCTCCAAGGCATCGAATCCGGCGGGCAGTGCGCCACTCGCCGTCGCGAGCACCTGGCGACGGCCCGCCGCGATACCTTGGGTAGTGACGAAGCTCTCCATGTCGCTCGCGCGGTCCCAGAGCGCCTGCTGACGTTCACGCAGCTCCGCGAGCGCCGCCACCGCATGTTTCAGGCGTTCCTGAATATGGCTGCTCGAGATGGCGATTTCTCCCGAGGTCCACAGTAAGTTGTCGATGACCCGCGTTGCGACGCGCACCTTCGGTTCGACCTTGTTGGCCGATATCGGCGCCGCCTTCGGCAACACGGGGGGCGCGATCGATTCGAAGGACGCCGATCCCTCGTCGCTCGCGTGCGTCGCGTCGGCGCCGCTTAACGCGTACTCTCCCCGATCGATGCGATTCATCGCGTCGAGCACCGCTTGCAGAACCGCTTGCGCGTCTGCCGGCGCTTCCCCGTTGCCGAGCAGCGCCTCGAACATGATCTCAAGCGTGTCCGCCACCTTGATCAGCAACCGCGCGAGGGCGCCCTCGGGGTGAGTGGAATTTTCGACCAAGAATTCGAGAATGTCCTCGACGTGATGACATAGCATCGCCACGCCGCGTACACCGACGGTGTTCGCCGCGCCTTTCAGCGCGTGGATCAGGCGGCGGCATTCGATCAACTCGTCCGTCCATCCGTCCCCACGCACGATGCGTTGAATGAGCGCGGAGTACTCGCCGGCCTGTTGCGGCCCTTCGGTGAGGAAGGCGTCGACCAGCGTCGGATTGACGTCGTCGGGAATCTTGAGAACCACGTCTTCCGGGTGCGCTTCGGTGGCGCGCGCCGGCTCGTCATCCGCGTCGCTGATCTCGCCGGTGTCGACGAGGCTCCGCTCGAGCTCATCCGCTGCTGCCTCGTCGAGCGGCTCTGGCCACGCCGCACGGCGCAGCGACTGCGCGAGTTCGCGGCTGTATACGCCGTCACGCGGAGCCCTGAGATATCCGAGCACGAGCGTCGGCCAACGGTCCAGCAGCACGCGCCGTTCGGCGTCGATCTCGCCGATCCCGAGCGCCGTCATGTTGCCTTCGATGAACGCGCACGCGCGCCGCAAGCCGCTCAGCTTAAGCGCCTCACAAGTCGCACCGATGCGTTGCACCTGCTCGAGATAAGAGCCCTTCGCTTCGTCAAAAGCCGCGGCATCAGCGGCTCGGACCAGATGCATTAGCGCGCTGGCGATAGCCTCGCCGGCCTCGGTCACCTCATCGGCCAATACGGCCAGGATCTCCGCGGAGGGCATGGAAGCAGCCCGCGATCAGGCGACCGCGCGTATCGACTTAGTCGGCTCCGCCTGAGCGACATACTCCGCCGGCAGGTTGAACCCGCGCACGGTATCGAGCAATTGCTTGCCGAGCGCGTCGAGCGTCGTCACCATTTCTTGGTTGCGATTGATTTGCGTCGCCGCTTGCTCCGCGAGCTCGCTGCCTTCGACGACTTCTTCGATCGCTTCGTCCATCGCCGCCATCGTGTCGCCGGTTTCGAGCTGAATGCTGTTGACGAGCTTGGTGATCTGGTGCGTCGCTTCCTTCGCGCTTTCGGCGAGCCGCTGCACTTCCGCCGCCACCACCATGAAGCCGCGGCCGGCCTCGCCCGCTTGCGCCGCTTGCATGTTGGCGTTTAGCGCCAGCATGTTCGTGCGTTCGGCGATGGTGTCGATGAGCTTCACGATACCGCCGATTTCCTGCGAGCGCTCGCCGAGCCGTTTGATGCGCTTCGCCGTCTCCTGGATCGTCGCGCGTATTTCGTTCATACCACGCGCCGTACCGAGTACCGTGTCACGGCTTTGCGCGGTCAGGTCGCGCGTGTGCTTCGACGTCTCCACCACTTGTTCGGAGGCCTTGTGTACTTTTCCGAGCGTCTTGCCGATGCCTTCGGACATGTGGTTGATGGCGTCGCCGAGAGCACCGGTGATGTCTTCGTGCACCGGCACGCGCACGGTGAGATCGCCCTTACCGAGCTGCGACACCGAACGCAGCAGCGCGATAATCGAGTTGTTGAGGCGCTCGTTCTCCGCTTCCGTCTGCATGAACCGGCCGCGTTCGTCCATCATTCGGTCGAGCGCGTCGCCGAGCTGCTGCATCTCATCGCCGCTCGCGAGCTTGGCGCGCGCGTCTCTGTTCCCGGCGGTGATCGCCGCCACCATGCCGGTCAGCTTGCTGAGCGGATTCGTGATCGAGCGCGACGTGACGTACACCAGCAGCGACACCACGACTGTGATGAACAGCAGCGTGCCGCTGAACGCCCAGGTGATGATGCTCGTCGTCTGCGATTGCGTTTCGCGATTATCCGCCAGGAGCTTGTCCTTCTTCGCGTCGAGCGCAGCGGCGATCGGTTCGACTTGCTGCACCACCTCGTTGAACGCCGCTCGCTCGTCGCTCAGCTCCTTCAAGCTGTCCGTCATGGCGAGAAACGTTCCGTTGTACACGTGCAGCTTTTCCGAGACCACTGCCTTGACGGCGGGCGGCACATCGGAGCGAGCGAGCAAGCCCGCAAAGCGTAGCTGCTCCGCTTCCATCAGGTCGACGAACTTAGCGTCGTCGCGCTGAATCATGTCCTTCTGATAGCCGCGCATGCGCAACAGCGAGGCGGTCAAATCGACTTTCTGATACTTCTCGAGCAGCGTCTCGACCTCGTTCAACGCGTTGTTCAATGCGCCCTGTAGACCCATCGTGTCGGTGTAACCCGCGCGCCGTTGCGCCTCGACGGCGCCGCGGAACGTGCCTTGATACGTCTTTATCTGCGCGCGGATTTCGCCGACGAGGCGCCGCGCTTCGTCGTCGGGCGCGACCGCCTTGGCCTTATCGACATCGCGATATACGCTTGCCAGCGTCTGATCGTGCTTCTGAAGATACTCGTCGTTCGGCCGCGCGAAGAAATCTTTTTCCTCGCGACGCGCCTGCAGCACGCCGATCTGCACGCGATCGACGTAGACGCCGAACTCGCTAACGCGAGCGTTGGTCGAGTCGGCGGCGCGGTCGATGCCGACCACGCCCCAGTAAGCGGCCGCCACCAAGGCAAAGCCGCCGACGAGCACGAAGAACAGCACCACCAAGCGTTGCCTGATCGTTTGGCGGCCGAGCATTTTCCAGTTCAATATCAATTTCCAATTTATCGTCATGATGCCTTCCTCGTTAATTCGAATTACCGCGCGTCGCGGAGCGCCGGCGACGACTTGCGTATCAAAGCGCGATGGTCCGGGCCAGTGCGTCGAGCAAACGCGGGAGATCCAAGTCCAACCACGTGCGGCCGTTGTGCTCGTACGCGGCGGTGACACCGCCGCCTTCCAGCAGGGCGGGCGTCGGGATAGCGCCGATCAATCGCTGCGACATGTTGATGCTGAGCAGGCGGGGCAAACCGTCGATCAATAGCGCAATCGCCGCGTCGGCGTGCCCTACGATCAGGGCGTAAGCAGCCGCCGTACCGGCTTCACGCGTCGTGCCCAACACCATGGCCGTATCCACCACCGGAACCAAGTTACCGCGCAAGTTTGCGAGTCCCGGTAGCCATGCGGCGGTGTTCGGTACGAGGCTGACGGGGGGAGCAAGAATGACTTCGCGTCCGCTGTCGGCGGGAAGCAGTAAGCGTAGATCGCCGACACGAAAACCCATGCGTTCGAGAATCTCGTCGCGCGGCTCGATATCCGTAGGGGTCGCGACTTCGGTGGTCCCGTGGAGAGAAACAAACGCGTCGGTGGCGGCCTGCGCTTCGTCGCCGGCCGGGGAACCATCGATAGCACGCGTCAGGGGTTCGACGTTACCCATCCGTATATTCCCTGGAATATTCCCTGGATCTCCAACGCCCGCTACAGACGCGCCAACTGACCGAGGATTTGTTGCGGCGTGAAGGGCTTGGTGATGTACGCCTTGGCCCCTTGTTGTTCACCCCAGATGCGATCGGTTTTCTCGCCCTTGGACGACACCAACACTACGGCAATGTGCTGGGTCGCCGCGTCCGACGTGATGACGCGACACACTTGAAATCCGTTCATGTCACCCATGATGACGTCGAGGAGCACGGCATCCGGGTGCTCGCTCTTCGCCTTCGCAACCGCTTCGGCGCCGGACGTCGCGGTAATCACCGAATAACCGGCGCTCGAGCAGATCTGTTCGAGATTCTTGAGATCAGTCGCCGAGTCGTCGACGACGAGGATTTTTTTGATAACCATAAATGTTCTCCTTAACCGATTGTCATCAAAGCATAGGTGAATCAGCGACCGACCGATACGACGGTGGTTCCTCCGGGGACAGCTGGCGTGTGCGCCAGCCGCGAGGGCAGACACTTGTCGATCGCTTGAATAAGTTCGTGGCGCTCCAGTGGCTTGGTCAGATACACATTGGTACCGGCCATGATTCCGCGAACTCTGTCGATGGTGCCGTCCTTACTCGTCAGCATGACCACCGGCGTATTCTTCGTGCGCTTGTCGCCCTTGATCGCTTTGCAGACACGATAGCCGTCGATGCCCGGTAACATGATGTCGAGAAAGATGATGTCGTAGCGCTTCGCTCGTGCCATGGCGATCGCCGTTTCGCCGCTCTCGGTGAAGTCGAGGTCGACACCGACGGGGGCCAGGGTAAGTTCCATCAGGCGGCGCACGGTCGTACTGTCGTCGACGATAAGTGCTCTTATCGGCACACGCGCTGGCGCGGCATTCGTGGGAGGTCGGTGCGGCTGATCCATGGCGTACTCCTTAAGACTTAGCCGCTCCTGCCAACGGGCGCGACCGATTGTTAAATCCATTCCTTAGGCACGTCCTGCGCCGGATGGGCTGCTCACGCGATAGTAAATCGACACAGACTGAAAAGCCTGTTGCGGTCACCCCAACCGGAAGCGCTCGTCGCCTTCTCTATGCAATATAGAGTGGACTTAACGAAGTGCAAGCTGAATCACCCGTTAGTCGCAGATGCGATTTTGAAATTCAACGAGTGCCAGCGGACGAGCGCGTTCTACTCACACCGCAACCGGGCGTTCGTTCATGCACAAATGGACGGTATGAAGCGACAGACATGCGGCGCGCGGCACGAACAGCAACTAACGCCCGCGCCCAGTCAGCACCCGGCGTCGTTCAATACCGATGAGTTCGCCCGCCGGGGTTACAGCGCTTTCTATCCGATTTGCCGCGTTCAGTCGTAAAAGCCCCACTGCTTCTTCAGCAAACTCGCAATGCCGGTATATTCTTTATTATCCGCCCTTACGAATCTCTCGCCGCCCTTCGCGGTCGCACGCACTCTTTCCGTCGGCGCGGCGCTTTCGGCCGCAGTCATCGCTGCGATGATCTTCGCCTGGTCAGCCGCTGATACGCGGGGGCTGGCCGATAGCGCCTGCTCGGGCATTGCCGGACTTTTATAGAGCACTTTCATAACCCGTTCCTTGTCGATCGCCTGCAAGTTCGACTCGGGGAAAACGCCGGCCACACAGCGTCCGGAAAGGATGCCGTTGTAGACTTTGTCCCAACCTTTGGTTGGGACAAGCACCGGTTGACGCCGCGCATCATCGAACTGCGACAAAGCGATGAGGGCGGCTAGGTTCGGTGGCGGCTGCACGCAAAACGTGCGACCGACGAGATCCGCGGTCGTCTGCACCTTTTCATCTTTGCGCGTCACCACGACAAATTCACGCGTGTCGGACAGCTTCGCGAGCACGTTGTGACCGAGCTTCTCAACGCGATAGCTGATGAAGTGCGGTCCATCGAACACGAGGTCGTAGCGGTCGTTAATCATCTCCGTGCGGTACACACCCCACGTACGTGGATACTTGAAGACGATGCGTTTGCCAATCGCCTTGCTCAAATATTCCACCATCGGTTGATAGATGCGCACAGCCTCCTCGGCCGATTCTCTCGGTGGTGCGGCGAAGATCAACGCGTCAGTGAGCTCGAATTTCGACGGGTTGACCGCTTTGACATCGGCCGCACCCAACGCGCCGCAGAAAAGCAGCGCCGGGATAAGCAGCGTGAGTGATTTACCATCGAGCATAAAAAATCTCCTTCTCAGTGTTCCCAGGTTAACTCGGCTCGACAACCAAACGGCGTCGCTGACCTTCACACGGCCTGTTAAGCGCCTATCGACGTATTGGATCGATTATTTTTTCGTTAACGGTACGCCCCCGATGCCCGAGGCATTCCGCGTCTGCAGTATCCCTTCGAAGGAAGTGTCGAATGGCGCCGGATCGCGCACCGGACGGCGAGAAATCTCGACCAACAGTGCATCTTGGCGATCGCGCCGTTTCAGGTCTTCGGCATCCGTACCGCGCATCGCCTCCCCCTTGAGGCGTCTGTTTTCGTCATTGAAGTAGCGCAGCTCCGCGTCGGTGAACTCGCGTTCCTGCCCGCGCTGTACGAATACCCTCTCGTAACCGAGCGCATCGAGCATATCACCGGCGACCGACTCGAAAATTCGAATGTCTTCCTCGGATGCTTCGCGCAGAAACTTACCCGTGTTGCCGGACATGACGGGCTTGACTACGTTGCTCCATACGACAGAGGATTTCGCCGTGCGCTTTGCGTCTTCCGACTTGTAAAACTCGAGTATGCTCTCTTGATAGGGTACGCCGAGGAAGTTGCATAGCCGCGGCAACGTATCTTCGGGTTTGGACGTGAGCTCTTCGTAGCTGACGCTCGCAAAACGCTTCGGGGGAATCATCGCGCGGTGTCTCAGCGCCAAACGCTGCGACTCAGCCCACGCTTTGGCGATGTGGTAGAAGTGCTTCTCGCCGACGATGACTTTTCGAAACGACACCGCGACATCGCGTCCGTCGCGATAAAGATGAATATACTGCGCGCTCGGAAAGCATCTCTCAATCTCCGACAGGTACATCAAGTTTTCAAGGCTCTTGCACACCCACGTACGCGCGCCACGTGCCTTAGCGTAGGTGTCATACACGGCGCCGAATAAGGCCACAACGGAACGGTTGCGACACCGCGCGGCGACCTCGGTCCGATCGAACCGCACGCCTTCCCAGGGGACGGGATTTAGCTCGACCAGGCGGCAGACATCATTTACGAGCAGCGCGAAATTTTGCTCCTGCTTCAGGTCGCCATATTTGGCGGCGAGCGGCATCATGCGCATCATGATATGGGGTGGATGTGGGGCAGCGATGCCCGGCAGCTGGTTGAGCATCAAGCGTAGCAAATTGGATCCCGAACGCCGTGTCCCGATCATGAGTATAGGCATTTCCCTTGCTCCTTATTCCTGTCCTTAGTCAGTCTTAAGAATAGAACGAAACCTCAATAAACCAAGTAACCAATAGCACCGGCGACGGGTATCACCCACATCCCCTCGACGCGCACGTATAGCAGAGCCGCCAAAGCACTCAGGAAGATCGCGGCGGACGTCCAGACCGGCGCCGCGGTCTGGCCGACTACTACCGCGGCCGCGGCGATCATACCCACGACCGCAGGACGGATGCCGCGCAAGGCCGCCTTCACCAGCGTCAACTCTTTGACGCGGGTAAACAGACCGGCGCACACGACCATCAGCACCGCCGAGGGAGTAAAAATTCCGACAGTAGCGGCAACGGCACCGGCAAACCCGGCCACCTTGAGCCCAATGAACGCAGCGCTCACCATTAGGGGGCCCGGCGTGATCTGCCCCATAGCGACCGCATCCACGAATTCTTGATGCGTTACCCACCCGCGTCCGGTCACGACAATTTCTTGAATCACGGGGATGAATACGTAGTGGCCGCCGAAGAGCAGCAAGCTCATGCCGGCGAATGTGCCCAGGATATTGAGCAGAATGCCCGGCTCAAACGCCGTAAACGGGGCGATACTCGCCGGCAAAGAGAGGAAAGCTATATTGATCTTCATGCTGAACTTGGACCCGTTCCTTGTTCGCGGCTTGGACTTCGGGTCAGCTTCGGTCTCGATGTCTGATTCGCGAAACCACCAACAACCCAACGCGGCGGCTACCAGAACGATGCCGAGCGTGCTGAAAAATCCCCCGATACCGCTCAATGCCGCGGCGGCGCCGATAGCGAGGAACGCTTCGCGAAAGCCCAGAACCGACTTGCGACCCATGTTCCAGGCCGCCGCGACGATAATCGCTGTTACCGCCGGCACGAACCCCATGAATGCCTTGCTGACCGCTGGCAGCTCGCCCCAGCGAAAATAGGCGGTGCCGAGTAAAACGATAAGCGTAAACGGGGGCAAAATCGCAGCAACGGCGCTGACGAATGCGCCTGTCGCTCCGCGCAGCCGATAGCCAACGTAAGCGATCACATTCACGGCCATCGTTCCGGGAAGGATAGAAGCGAGCGAAATGCCGTCGAGCATGTCTTGATGCGAAAGCAGTTTG
The DNA here is from genome assembly GCA_041485885.1 of Sulfurifustaceae bacterium. Classification (GTDB taxonomy): domain Bacteria; phylum Pseudomonadota; class Gammaproteobacteria; order Acidiferrobacterales; family Sulfurifustaceae; genus JACQFZ01. The sequence goes on along the minus strand of JBGPKL010000017.1, from coordinate 43,267 downwards.
CGCCGCTCGACCACGGTGTCTTGTACCATCGAGATGATGACCATAAAACCGCCGAAACTGGTGCACGCGATACGGAAGAAAATCCAAAAAATGGTTAAGAGCGATACCTGCGGGGAAGGACGTGCATCCTTCACGATGACTGCCTCCGTTCGATGTCCCATTGCCGCGTACGCCTAGCGCGGGTTTGAGGGATAGTTAAACCATATGCGATCCGCGCAGGCAGCGTAAGCCGGAATTGAGGCCAATTCACACGGATAGTCAAACACGACGATCGGCGGGACGGTGCACGTAGCGGCGATTCGTCGGGTTTCGACGCGATCGGTTTCATGCAAGAGGCATCATCACCTCTCGCGTCTCGCTGTGTCGACGGCACTTTGGTCCAGAAAACGGCGGGGCCGGCTACGCTCCCGGCAAGAGCGTGAAGGGTGGTGGCTATGGGCGGGATCGAACCGCCGACCTCAGCATTATGAGTGCCGCGCTCTAACCAGCTGAGCTACATAGCCAATGCACGTTCCATTTATCGTCCGTGATGTGTTCGTCCCTGAAGCGTTGCCCAGCTCGGCTTCCATGTCTCGCGCTCGTGGCTCGTATTCTTGCCGCTCGCCCAGCTGAGCTATATAACCATATCGGTGGGGCTTGAATTTTCGATTATACAAAATACGCGCACAAGAGTGCGTCGGTTCATCTCCCTCTCCCGGAGAGGCGAGGCGGAATTGCCGGCAGATAGAAGTGGTCGGCCGGCGCAAAACGGCGCCACACGCGCGTGGCCAAAGACGTAAACGGTCGCTCCGCCTCGCTACACATTGAACCGAAAGTGCATCACATCGCCGTCCTGCACGCGATACTCTTTACCTTCCAGACGAAGCTTACCTGCGTCCCGCGCGCCCGCTTCCCCACTAAGACCGACATAGTCCTCGTAGGAAATGACTTCCGCGCGGATAAAACCTCGTTCGAAATCCGAATGAATCGCGCCGGCCGCCTGCGGCGCTGACGCGCCGGCGTGGACGGTCCAGGCGCGCGCCTCTTTGGGTCCGGCGGTGAAGAACGTGACAAGCCCGAGCAGTTGATATCCGGCGCGAATGACGCGGTTCAGTCCAGGCTCCTCGAGCCCGAGATCGGCGAGAAACGCCTGTTTGTCCTCGGCGGCGAGCTCGACCAGCTCCGCCTCGATCGCAGCGGAGACCGGCACGACGACGGCGCCTTCGGATTGGGCGTGGGCGCGCACTTGATCGAGATAGGGATTGTTAACGAAACCGCTCTCGCTTACGTTCGCCAAGTACATCGTGGGCTTGTCGGTGAGCAGGCAAAGCGGTTTGAGCAACGCCTTCTCTTCGAATGACAACGCAAGCCGGCGCAGCGGCGCACCGGTATTCATGTGATCGTGCACACGCACCAACACATCCCTCGCGCGTGCGTCGTCCTTCGCCCCGCTCTTCGCGCGCACCGCCGCGCGCGCATGTGCTTTGTCGACGGTGTCGAGATCGGCGAGCGCGAGCTCCGTATCGATGGTCTCGATATCGGCCAGCGGATTTATTTTTCCGGCGACATGCGTGACGTTCGGATTATCGAAGCAGCGAACGACGTGAGCGATCGCGTCGACCTCGCGGATATGCGCAAGAAATTTATTGCCCAAGCCTTCGCCCTTAGACGCCCCCGCGACCAAGCCGGCGATGTCGACGAACTCGATCACGGTCGGAACGATTTTTTGCGGCCGCGCGATTTCCGCGAGCTTGTCGAGACGCGGATCGGGAACCTCGACAACGCCGACGTGCGGATCGATCGTGCAGAACGGATAATTTTCCGCGGGCACGCCGGCGCGCGTGAGCGCATTGAACAACGTGGACTTGCCGACGTTCGGCAAGCCCACGATTCCACATTTGAATCCCATGTCGATTAACTCGGATCGTCTACGTGCAGTGCGTTCATCGCCTTCTGATATTGGCCCCGGGCGATATCGGGGAGCTGAGCGCACGCGCGCTCGATGGCGCCGTCGATCAGCGTCTGCTCCGCCGCCGGCGCTCGCTTCAGCACGTATGCCGCGCCTTGCCCGGAATGCGCCGGGCGACCGATGCCGATGCGCAGTCGAAAAAAATCCGGCGTGCCGAGTTTCTCGATCACATCGTGCAGACCGTTATGTCCCGCGTCGCCGCCGCCGAGCTTTAGGCGAACGACACCGGGCGGGAGATCGAGCTCGTCATAGACGATAAGAACGTGTGCGGGCGCGATCTTATAATAGTGCGCGAACCGCGCGACGGCGTCGCCGCTGCGATTCATGAACGTATTCGGCGCGAGCAACCAAACGTCCAGCCCGCCGATGCTCGTGCGCGCCACCTCGCCGGCGAACCGCGGCTCGGCGCGAAGCGGCGTCGAGGTACCTTTCAACACGGCGCCCAGAAAACGGAACCCGGCGTTGTGCCGGGTTTCCGCGTACTCCGGGCCCGGATTGCCCAGGCCAATAATGAGCGAGATGCCGGGATCCACCTCGTCTCCTTACTTGCCCTCTTTCTTGCCTTCGGGTTTCTTCGCCGCTTCGGGCTTCTTCGCGGCGTCCGTCTTCTTGGCGTCCGCCGGCGCCGCGCCTGCCGTCGCCGCCGGTGCTGCTCCAGGCGCTCCGGGCGCCGCACCCGGTACCGCCGCTTCGCCGGCTGCGGGCACCGCCACCGCTTCCACGACCGGTGCAATGACCTCTTCTTCCTTCACGATCGTAATCGTCGCGATCGCGAGATCGTCACCGCCGTGAGCCATCTGCGTGATCGCCACACCTTCCGGCAGCTTGAGATCGGAGAGATGTACCGATTCGTTCAGCTGCACGTGCGACATGTCGACTTCGATGAACTCGGGCAACTGATGCGGAAGACACGTGACGTCCACTTCCGTCATCAAATGGTTCACGAGCCCGCCGTCTTGCTTCACGCCGGGCGCGATGTCTTGACCCACGAAGTGCAACCGAATGCGCATGTGAATCTTCTCGGTCGCACTGATGCGTTGCAGATCGACGTGCAGCACCTGCGGCTTGACCGGATGCATGTGATAGTCGCGCAGAATCGCTTGATCCTTCGCGCCGTCGAGCGTGAGCGTGAGGATCGAGGTGTGAAACTTCTCGTCCGCGAGCTGGCGCAGCATGCTGTTGTGGTCGAACGCGACCGGTATCGCCTCTTTGCCCGCCCCGTAGACGATGCCCGGCACTTTGCCGGTACGGCGGAGGCGGCGGCTCGCGCCCGTCCCCTTGGCCGTACGCGGCTCGGCGGTTATTTCGAACTTCGCAGCCATGATGATCTCCTAAAGTCACAATGCTCCCCTTCCCGCGACCAGGACGGAGAGCTTTCTAAAATCCCTCCGAACCAAGGAGGGGTGCACAAAACTATTCCATAAATAAGGTGCTGATCGAATCGTCCTCCGCCACGCGGCGCATCGATTCGGCGAGCAACTCGGCGATGCTCAATTGCCGAATACGTTTGCACGCAACGGCGTCCGGACGCAACGGGATGGTGTCCGTCACCACCAGCTCATCGAGCTGCGACTGCGCGATGCGCTCCACCGCGGTTCCCGACAGCACCGGGTGCGTGCAGTACGCGATCACCTTGCGCGCGCCGCTGTCCTTCAACGCGGCGGCCGCCTCGCACAGCGTCCCGGCGGTATCGACGATGTCGTCCATTAGCGCGCAGACGCGGCCCTCGACCTCGCCGATGATGTTCATCACCTTCGCTTCGTTCGGCTTCGGGCGGCGTTTGTCGATGATGGCGAGATCCGCTTCCAGATGCTTCGCCATCGCCCGCGCGCGCACGACGCCGCCGACATCGGGAGACACGACCAACAAGTCTTCGTATTCCTGCCGCCAAATATCTCCCAACAAAATCGGGGACGCGTAAATGTTGTCCGTCGGTATATTAAAGAATCCCTGAATCTGATCGGCGTGCAGATCGACGGTTAGCACGCGATTCGCTCCGGCAGCGGTAATCATATCGGCGACGAGCTTCGCCGTGATCGCGACCCGCGCGGTGCGCGGCCGGCGGTCCTGGCGCGCGTAACCATAATAAGGAATGACGGCGGTGATGCGCCGGGCGGAGGAGCGCTTCACCGCATCGATCATCACCAACAATTCCATCAAGCTATCGTTGCTCGGACCGCAGGTCGGTTGGAGGATGAATACGTCCTTCCCGCGCACGTGCTCCATGATCTCGACCATCACCTCGCCGTCCGAAAACCGGCCCACGACAGCCTTTCCGAGCGGCAGGCCGAGATGGCGCACGACCAAATCCGCGAGCGCGGTGTTCGCGTTCCCGGTGAACACCGTCATGTTATCCGCCGGCATGTGCTCCCGTTGTTTTATCGATGTCATAAGAAATAGAAATGGTTGGGGTGCCAGGATTACTCCGCACGTCCCTGTGCTCCGCCCCTTCGGGGCCAGCGTCGCTTCGCTCCGCTGTTCAAATTCGCTCCCGACGCATTTGTCGAACCCTCCGGGTTCTCATCCTGGATCATAACTAACCAATCTTGGTATGCCCGCTCGCGGGCATACCAAGATTGGTTGGGGTGCCAGGATTCGAACCTGGGAATGCCGGAATCAAAATCCGGTGCCTTACCGCTTGGCGACACCCCATCAACTACGCCGCAAGGCTCGCTACACCGTACCAGTTTGTTTCAAACAAAGTTGCCGAAGCGAGTAATGCCGGAATCGATTCTGATACCACGTCGCGACACTTTAAAAACGTCCGGAAACTTCAGCCCGCCTCGCGCAACAATGGGTGCCGATTCATTCCGCGTGCCACAAAGCCGGTGAAGCCGACAGGCAAGCGAGCGAGAATGCTCCGGCCCTGTTCCGCATCGACCACATCTAAAAACACCGCGCCGCCCGACCCCGTCATGCGCGTGCGCCCATGCGGCGCTAGATAATGGAACGCCTGCTCCACTTCGGAATAGCGCTTTCTCACCACCGCTTCGAGATCGTTTCGACCGGCGCCTCCGTGAAGGTCGCGTATTGTCCGGGGCAGGGTATAGGGTGTCAATCCGCGCGCGCGCGCGAACGCGGCAAAAACCTCGGCCGTCGGCACCTGAATCGGCGGAACGACCACGACATACCACGGTTCCGGCAGCTCAACCGGCGTCAGACGCTCTCCGATACCTTCAGCGATGGCGGCGCGACCGCGGATGAACAGCGGCACATCCGCGCCCAGCTTGAGCCCGAGATCCGCAAGCTCGTCGATCGACAAACCTGCCTGCCACAGCTCATTCAACGCACACAGCGTCGTCGCGGCGTCCGAGCTCCCGCCGCCGAGACCGCTACCAACGGGAATGCGCTTCTCGACCGTCACGTCCACACCCTGAGAAACGCCCGCCGTCTCTTTTAGCAGACGCGCCGCGCGCAACGTCAAGTCGCTGTCGGCGTCGACATGGCGCAACTCGCGCGTGCGGCGGATTTCTCCGTGCGGCGTTACGCGGAAGCTCAGCGCATCGGAGTAATCGAGAAACTGAAACGCCGTTTGCAACAAATGGTAACCGTCGGAGCGCCGCCCGATGACGTGAAGAAAGAGATTGATTTTCGCGGGCGCGGGCCAATTCATGACCGTGAGCGGTGGTTGGCGAATGGTCGCGGTGATCTTATCTCGTGCGGCATCGAATTATTCGGCAGCCGCGGTCGGCGTGGATTCGCTCAGGCTCCATGTTTCGACGACGAAGCGAGCCTCGAGAAGCGCATCGTATGGGGCGTGGCTACTGCGTTTGATGAACACCCGACGGGGCAATTCGTAGGCACCGTGAGTCGTGTATTCGAGAAATTGAACCACCCATCCCGATTGCTCGAGCGTCTTGAGCCGACCCCAACCGTCGAGCTCCATGCGCGGCGCTGCATCCGGCGCCGGGATGCCTACGATCCACCAGCGCAGCGACTCGAGCGGCAGCCGCCAACCGGTCACCCGCGCGAGCAGTTCCTGCAACGAGGCGTCGCGATATATTTTGTTGCTCGCATCGCGTAGCTCCGCGCCGTGTTCGTCTTGGGTAATACGAACGCGGCCGCCGCCAAACGGTCCCGCGAGATCGATACGAAGCGTGTCGCGATCGCACCTCCAGTAGACGGAGGCATGGATCCCTTCCTCCTCCGTGCGCAACGCCAACCGCCCGCGCAATTCCCAAGCACTGAGACGCGCGAGCGCGGTTTGCCGCGCCTCCCACGCCGCCAGCGGATCTTCATTCGCAGGCCGCTCGGGAAGCGCGGCGCAACCGACCAGCAGGACGGCCGCAAGGATGGAAACGAAACGCACCGGCGGATTGTGCAGAAATCCGGGCCGGAATCAAACGGGGTTACGTTCGCGGGCTCTACGTCTAGTCCCGCAGACACCAAAGAACGGTAACGGGGGTTGGTCGAGAGGTATCGTTAAGCCCGCCCCCGTATGGGGAAGGCTTGCGTGGGGCACTTCGAGATGCGGGCTAGTATGTGGCCGCGTCGTTCTCCAGTCCCACCAAGACGCGGCGACGATGGGCTTACTGCTTGAACTTTTTGATGACGTCGCGCAACGTTTCGCTGTCGGGAGTGTCGTGCAGCGCGCGGGTCCATATCGACTCGGCCTCCTTGCGATCGCCGGCCACCCACAATACCTCTCCCAGGTGGGCGGCAATTTCCGCGTCGCTTCGTATCGCGAGCGCGCGCTTCAGGTACTTGATCGCCTCGACGTTGTCTCCTTGCCGATAGCGCAGCCATCCGATGCTGTCCAGCACAAACGGATCGTCCGGTTTCTGCTCGATCGCCTGTAGCAACAACGCCTGAGCTTCCCCGTAACGACTCGTCCGATCGGCCAGCGTGTACCCGAGCGCGTTTAGCGCGTTGACGTTCTTCGGATCGCGCTCGAGGATCGTGCGCAGATCGCTCTCGAGGACCGCGAGCATATTGAGCCGCTCGGCGACAAGGGCGCGCGCGTAGAGCAGATCCTTTTCTCCGGGCAGTTGCTCCAGAGCGCCGTTCAGCAACGTCAGCGCTTCGCGAAAATCCTTGGCGTCGCGCAGCACTTGCTCCTCGGCGAGCACCCGCTGCACATGCTGCTGGTCGTTCTCCGCTGGTATCGCCTTCAACAGCGTGCGCGCCTTCGGCACGTTTCCCTGCTTCGCCGTGACCATCGCGAGACGTAGTTGCGCCTCGAAGTAGTACTCGCCCGATTTTATCTCGACATACCAACGCGCCGCGTCGGCGTAGCGCTTGCTTTGCTCCAGCACTTGACCCAAGTAGATGCGCACCTGGTCGTTGTCGGGACGCAGCGTAAGAACCCGCTTGAGATACGTTTCCGCCTCGTCCAGCCGATTGGTCTGCAGCGCCAGGAGGCCGACGGCGTAGATGGTATCCGCGTCGTCCGGCGTTTCGCCCACCACTCGTTTGAACTGATCGCGCGCCTGTTCCCATTGCTTCTGGTCGATAAGATGGCGCGCGTAGTGCAGGCGCACGCCGGTCGCGCGCGGATTCGCCTTCAAGAATTCCTCGAAATAGCGCTGTGCTCCGGCGGTGTTCTTTTGCGAAACCAAAATGCGCGCCTTGAACAGCGCGGCGTCTTGCCAGTCGGGCTTGCGCACCAGCGCCCGGTCCACGGCCGCCTCGGCCGCGTCGAGATCGCCGGCGCGCACCGCGAGATGAGCGAGCGCGAACTGGGCCGCCGCCACGTCGGAGTACGGCTCGATCAACTCGCGCATGAAGTTGACGGTATTGTCCCGCGGCCCGGCGCGACCGACCAGAGCGGCGACGCGAAGTAGAGCTTGATCGAGGTTGTTGCGCGAGCGCTCGGCGGCGAGCACCTGCTCGAGCTCGCGGCGCGCCTCCGGCAATCGATTAAGCTCGAGCAGCGCGGTCGCAAGCGCCTCGCGCGCGTCCGCGCTCGCCGGTTGCAACTCGACCCAGAGACCCGCTGCTTGGCGTGCGTCTTCGTATCGCTTGGCGTATAAAGCGGCAAGCGTCGCGCGCTCGGCGAGACGCCCATCGCGCGTGCGTCGCGCCGCGCGGCTGAGGGCTTCGGTCGCTATCTCCATCTGCCCGCGCTGCGCCGCCATCTCACCGAGCAAGACGTCAAAGAGCGTCTGCTCGTCGAGATTATCCGCGACAACGCTGGCTTCCTCCGCCGAGGTAACGAATACGGTCCTCTCCTCGGCGGCATAAGGCGGAACCCCCGCGCCGATAAGAAAGAACGCGATGACCGAAATCCAGACGTAGCTATAGCGCTTCATAGGAGGGAAACTCGCAAGCTTGAGCTCTGCACCGCTAACCGGCCGTTAAGCCCCGAATAAAACCGCCGGCGTAGTGCCGCCGATTTCGCTGTTTGCCTAAACTTAGGTAGAACTTACTCTAGGGCGGGGTCTCGATGAACGTCTGGTTCCTGATCGTAGCAATGGCTGTAGCGTTCGTGTTCGGTTACCGCTTCTACGCCAAACTGCTCGCGCTCGATATTTTCCGCCTAGACAAGAATTATAGTACACCCGCTCAGACTCGCGCCGACGGGCGTGAATACGTTCCGACCAATCCACACTTCCTTTTCGGCCACCATTGCGCCGCCGTCGGGGGCGCGGCGATGTTCGCGGCGCCGATGGCGGCGGTCGCGTGGGGTTGGATTCCCGCATTTTTGTGGATAACTCTGGGGAGCGCCGTGGCCGCCGGTACTTATGGGCTCGGGTGCTTCTGGCTATCTCTGCGCCATCCCAAGGGCTTGCGCGATGTCGTCGCGAGCTTGATCGGCCGGCAGGCGCGCCTCGCGCTATTTCTGCTCGCGGTGACGGCCCTGGTGATTATCGTCGCGGCCTCGGCGGGCTTCGCCGCGTCGATACTGGCAGCTTACCCAGGCGCCGTTCTGCCGTTGGCGGCAATCGCGCTTATCGCCGTCGTCCTAGGGAGCTTCCTGCATGGCCGCACGGAGTTCGTGCTCCTCCCAGCATCGGTGTTGGCGCTCGTCGCGAGCTTGGCATCGATTTGGCTGTTGAGCGACGAACCGCTCGCCTTCAAAGGGGCACTCGTCGTTGCGTTCGGCGACAGCGCTTTGGTGTCCATTGAATCGACGCTCGTGTGGGTAGTGCTGCTGCTCGTTTACGCGTTTCACGCCGCGCGGCTGCCGGTTTGGAAACTGATGCGCCCGCGCGGATTCCTGATGTCGTTGCTACTCGCGGTTGCCCTACTCATCTTCTATGTCGCTCTCGCGCTGGAACATCCCACGCTAACCGCGCCGCAATTCCACTCGATCGCGTCCGCGCCCGGCGCGCTACCCTGGATATTGCTCATCGTCGGCCCCGGTGCGCTCGCCGGCTGGCAATTGCTCATCATTCACGGCGTGACCGCGCGCGAGATGCGCCACGAGACGGACGCGCGCTACGTCGGCTACGGCACGGCGCTGGTCCAAGGAATCGTCGCACTGAGTGCGCTTCTCATCGCGGCGAGCGTTTTTCCGAACGCCGAAGCGTGGAGTAAGCAGTACCCGGCCGCGCCGAGCGCTCTCGACTTTCCTCGTTTAGCGACGGCCTATATCGATGGCTTCGCGCACTACGCCGCGGCGCTGCGGCTCGACCTCTCGCTCGCGCGTCATCTCGCCGCAACGGTGATCGCGGGCTTGACGCTCGCCGTGCTCGAAGCGGCCGTGCGCGCGCTCAAACACCTACTCGGCGAATTGGCGCCTCCCCCAGCGGTGTCGACGCGCGTGCGCGAGGGCGAGCGCGGCCGGTTGTGGATCATCGTGCTCGCCGGGGGCGCGCTCGCGCTCCACGACGGCCGCGGACTCGGCGGGATCGCCGCCTGGCCGCTGCTCGCCCTCGCGAGCCTCTGGCTCGCCGCCGCCGGTTTCGCGATGATCGCGTTCGCGCTGCGCGCGCAGGCCCGACCGACACTTCTCGTAGGAACGCTCGGCGCGGCGGTCGGAGCAATCGCCGCCTGGACTTCGGTCGCGCAGCTATGGATGTGGTGGAGCGTGAATGCCTGGACCGCATTTATCGCCGGCCTAATCGTTTTGCTGCTCGCCACGGCGATTCTGAGCGAAGTCGTACGCGCTCTGATGCGTCGACCGGCGGTCGCGCTTGACACCTGACCGCTTTGGGTCAAAATCGCTCAAGAATTAGCCCGCATCGCTAGTGCGCTCATGCATTTACTCGCCCTCGGCATCAATCACCACACCGCCCCGGTCGCGATCCGCGAACAGGCGGCGTTCGCGCCCGAGCAGCTTGTCGAGGCGCTGCAAGATGTCACGGCGCGCGGTGTCGCGGGCGAGGCGACGATTCTTTCCACGTGCAATCGCACGGAAGTCTACTGCGGCGTGGATGCCGCCGACGGCGAAGGCGTGCTCGAGTGGCTCTGCGACTATCGCCGCTTGGCGGCCGGCGATATCCGTCCTTATATCTACAACTATCCCGATCAGGCCGCGGTGAAGCACGCGTTCCGCGTCGCGGCCGGCCTCGATTCCATGGTGCTCGGCGAGCCGCAGATTCTCGGTCAAATGAAAGACGCGTTCGCCGCCGCGCACAAGGCCGGCGCGACCGGGAAGATTTTGAATCGCTTGTTCCAACAAACCTTCGCGGTGGCGAAGCAAGTGCGCACCGACACCGCGATCGGCGCGAGCCCGGTGTCGATCGCGTCGGCGACCGTGCTGCTCGCCAAGCGCATCTTTAAGGATTTATCTCAACAGACCGTGCTCTTGATCGGCGCCGGCGACACTATCGAGTTATGCGCGCGCCACCTCAAGGAAAACATCATCGGTCATATGATCGTCGCCAATCGCACCGTCGAGCGCGCGCGCCTCATCGCCGACGCGATGAGCGCGGAGGCGATCTCGCTCGCCGAGATGCCGGCGCGTCTTTCGGACGCCGACATCGTCATCGCGTCCACCGCCAGCCAACTGCCGATCCTCGGCAAGGGCGCGGTCGAAAGCGCGCTCAAGGCGCGCCGCCATCGGCCGATGTTTTTGGTGGACATCGCCGTACCGCGCGACATCGAGCCCGAAGTGGCGGAGTTGAGCGACGTTTACCTCTATACCATCGACGACTTGAAAGATGTTGTGCAAGAAAACTTGCAGTCGCGTGCGGCGGCCGCCGTAGAAGCGGAGAAAATCATCGACACGCGCGTCGTCGATTTCATGCAATGGGTCCGCACGCTCGACGCCGTGCCGACGATCCGCGCGCTGCGCGAGAGCGCGGATGCGATGCGCGACGCGGAGCTGCGGCAAGCGCAGCGCCGGCTCGCGCGCGGTGACGATCCGACCAAGGTGTTGGAACAGCTCGCGCGCGCGCTGACCAATAAATTCACCCACGCGCCCTCCGACGCGCTGAAGCGCGCGGACAACGAAGGCAACGAGTTGCTCCTCGCCGCCGCGCGACGTCTCTTCGGTCTCGACGAGGAGTAACGTGCATCCCTCCATCCAGGCGCGCCTGGAGGGGTTGACGCAGCGTTACGACGAAGTCCTCGCCCTCCTGTCCGATCCCAAAGTCATCACCGACAACGACCGGTTTCGCAAGCTGTCGCAGGAGTATTCCGAGCTGAACGGCGTCGTCGACTTGTATCGCGACTATCGCCGCGTGGCCGGCGAGCGCGACGCCGCGCGCGGAATGCTCGACGACGCGGACGCGACGCTGCATCAAATGGCGGTCGAGGAAGTCGAGCACGCGACGACGCGGCTCGAGACGCTCGAGCGCGAGCTGCAAGCGATACTTCTGCCGAAAGACCCCGACGACGCGCGCAACGTCTTCCTCGAAATCCGCGCCGGCACGGGCGGCGACGAGGCCGCGATTTTCGCCGGCGACCTGTTCCGCATGTACAACTACTACGCGCAATCCCACGGCTGGACCGTCGAGGCCGTCAGCTCGAGCGCGGGGGAGCACGGCGGCTACAAGGAGATCATCGCGCGCATCGCCGGGCAAAGCGTGTACGCCAGGCTCAAGTTCGAATCCGGCGCGCATCGCGTCCAGCGCGTGCCCGAGACGGAAGCGCAAGGACGCATACACACGTCCACCTGCACGGTCGCGATCCTGCCCGAAGCCGAGGAGATCGATGCGATCACGCTCAACCCGGCCGATCTCAAGGTCGATACGTTTCGCGCGTCCGGCGCCGGCGGCCAACACGTCAACAAGACCGACTCGGCGATCCGCATCACGCATCTGCCGAGCGGCATCGTGGTCGAGTGCCAGGACGAACGCTCGCAACACAAGAACCGCTCGCGCGCGCTCGCGATTCTTTCCGCGCGCTTGCTTGAAGCCGAGCGCAAGAAGCAGCGCGACGAGCAGGCCGCAACGCGCAAGAGCCTGGTCGGCAGCGGCGATCGTTCGGAGCGCATTCGCACTTATAATTTTCCACAAGGCCGCGTCACCGATCACCGCGTCAACTTGACGCTCTACAAACTCGACCAAGTGATGGAAGGAAAGATCGACGAGTTGGTCGAGGGCCTCGCACGGGCCGATCAAGCCGATCAGCTCGCGGCGCTCGCGCAGTAGCGAACATCGGGATGCGCTCATCCATGAATGTCCTCCGTCGTCCGCCGACACTGGCTGTCGCGATCGAAAACGCGAGACAAACACTCGCCGCGACGAGCCCCACGCCTCGACTCGATGCCGAAATCTTGGTCGGACACGTGAGCGGCGCGGCGCGCACGGACGTGGTTGCACATGCCGATAGCAGGCTGACCGACAGCGCGCACCGCGAGCTGGCGCGACTCGTTGCTCGGCGCCGGCGCGGCGAGCCGATCGCCTATCTCGTCGGACACCGCGAGTTCTGGTCGCTCGATCTGCGAGTTTCCGCCGACACGCTGATTCCGCGACCCGAAACCGAGCTGCTCGTCGAGCGCGCGCTGGCGCGCATTCCCGCCTCCGTCGCATGGTCGGTGGTCGATCTCGGCACCGGCTGCGGCGCGATCGCGCTTGCCATCGCGTGCGAGCGTCCGCGACTGAAGGTCATCGCCACGGATCGATCCGAAGCGGCGCTCGCCGTCGCGCGCGCGAACGCCGAGCGCTTGGGCGTGGCGAATATTCAATTCCTCGCGGGCGACTGGCTCGCTCCGCTCGACGATCGATGCGTTGAGATGATCGTGTCGAACCCGCCGTATGTGCGCGCCGACGATCCGCACCTGCTCAAAGGCGATGTCCGCTTCGAACCGCGCGCAGCTCTCATCGGCGGGCCGAACGGCATGGAGGCGATCCGCCACATCGTAACCAACGCGCGCACGCGTCTGAGCCGCGGCGGCTGGTTGCTCCTCGAGCACGGCTTCGATCAAGGAGACGACGTGCGTGCGCTACTCGCCGGCGAAAACTACAAACGAGCGCGCTCTTATAAGGACCTAGCGGGGCACGAACGCGTCGCGGAGGCGCGCGCCCGCTGAGTCTGGACTTCACGTCTACGCCTGCTATTTACAGTGGAGGCCAAAATGTTGGAGGCGTACATGAAACGGAAACTGATTCGGTTACTCGCTCTATCGAGTTTACTTGTCGCCGGTAACACTTTTGCTGAGGGCTTCGCGCTCGGCGCCAAGGCAGGAACGCTCGGGCTCGGCGTCGAGGGAACGTTCGGATTGTTCGACCACCTGAACCTGCGCGCCGGCATCAATAGCTACTCGCGGTCGTTCGATCAGGACGCAAGCGGCATTACTTACAAAGCGGATTTCGATCTCAAGACCGGCGCGGTGATCTTCGATTTTCATCCGTTCGCGGGCACGTTCCGCTTGAGCGCGGGCCTGATCTACAACAACAACGGCTTGCATCTCTCAGCGACGCCGACGAACAATGTGACGATCGGCAATACCACGTATACGCCGGCGCAAGCGGGCACGATTACGGGCGATGTATCGTTCAAGAAGACGGCGCCGTATATCGGCCTCGGCTGGGGTAACGCGGTGAAGAAGGGCAGCCCCTTCGGATTCACCGCCGAGATCGGTGCGATGTTGCAGGGCTCGCCGAACGTCAGACTGAGCTCGAACAGTCCGTTCGTAAGCCAGAACGATCTGCGGCAAGAAGAGCAGCAAGCCGATAGCGATCTCAACACCGTCTACCCCGTCATTTCTCTCGGCTTTTCCTATCGCTTCTAGTTGTTCCCCGGGCTCGGCGGGACGAATCGTCAAGGTTCGCCCGCCTCATGTTTCCCGCCCTCAGGACATACGCGGTAAGATCGGCGGCATGAACGACGCGCAACTCCTGCGCTATAGCCGCCATATTCTGCTCCCGCAGATCGGCATCGACGGCCAGCAGAAACTGCTCGACGCGCACGTGCTCGTGATCGGGCTCGGCGGGCTCGGCTCGCCGCTCGCGATGTATCTCGCGGCAAGCGGCGTCGGCCACCTCACGTTGGTCGATCCGGATAAAGTCGATCTCACCAACTTGCAGCGCCAGATCGTGCACACGACGCAAACCGTCGGTCTCGCCAAGATCGATTCGGCGGCGCAGCAGTTGAAGGCGCTGAATCCCGAGATCGAGCTGACGCTCATCGCACGCAAGCTCGAAGGCGAAGAGCTGCTGGCGCAGGTGCGGCGCGTCGATGTCGTCGTCGACGGCAGCGACAACTTCCCGACCCGCTTCGCCGTCAATGCCGCCTGCGTGCACGCGCGCAAACCGCTCGTCTCGGCTGCGGTCACGCGTTTTGAAGGACAGGTGGCGGTGTTTCGCGCCGACTTGCCGGACAGCCCCTGTTACCGCTGCCTGTATCAGGAATCCGACGAGCCCGGCGAGCCGTGCGTGCAGTTCGGCGTACTGGCGCCGGTCGCGGGCATCGTCGGCAGCATGCAAGCGACCGAAACGCTCAAAGTCCTGATGAATATCGGCGAGCCGCTGACCGGGCGACTACTCGTGCTCGACGCGATGACGATGGAGTCGCGGATCGTGCGGTTACATAAGGATCCGGGGTGTCCGGTGTGTGGGAATTGTTGATCGCGCTTTCGCGCGATTCATCGAGATTGTATTAAATTAAAATTGCGGTTCCCGAACCGCGGTCGGCGTCCTTTCTCTTGCTTGTCCAAGAGAAAGTACGCAAAGAGAAGGACCCCCCGGAGGGCGCAAACGGCTCGCTGCGCTTCTCGGGTTTGGGCCGGCGCCGAACTACAGCACGTCCTTGTGCTGTAGTTCGGGAGCGGGTATCCCTACCCGCTCCCCTTCGGGCTTTTGCCCAAACCCTGCGATGCTCGAAGCCGCGCCCTACGGGGACCTGAACAACAACAGCTACCACGAAAGATTCTGCGGTCGTGGGTTTTCTGTTGTAGTTGCTGTTGCGGTTGCGCTTCAATCCCCGTAGAGCAAGCCGAGCACCGGAGCCAACGCCGAGGGAATTCGCGAGACGGTGTTCGAGCCCGAGCGGGTGTGTTTTTCACCCGCCGGCGAGTTCGGCTCGCGCTCGGCGTTGGCGAGGAGCGCAGGGCACCGCTCGTGATGTTCGAGCGGCGCCGCGACCGGGGGGTCTTTTCTTTTGGTGACTTTTCTTTGGACAAGCAAAGAAAAGTCACTTGCCGTGGGTCAACCACCCACAAGTATGTTTATTACACTCGACAAGATCGCGCCGAAGGCGCGATCATCCCCTACGGCGACTTGTCGCCGAACAATCCGGTGCTTAACAACTCCCACTGTTGCTCCCATCCAGCGGTTGGATTCGAGCGAAAATCGCTGCGGGCGAAACGAGCGACGCGGCCTTCGATCAGAGCGAGTAGCAACGAAGCGGTTTCGTTGACGGCAAAACGCCGGCCGTCGCGTGCTTCGCCTTCGCGCAATATTTGCTTCAACTGCGTCTCGAGCCGGTCGTAAATCTGCGCGACGCGCCGACGCAATCGCTCCGTCTCGCCGAGGAGTATATCGCCGTAGAGCAAACGCGCCATGCCGGGATTTTTTTCCGCGAAGCCCAGAACGAGAAGCAAGATCGATTGCAACCGGCGCCTCGTATCGGGTTCCTCGGCGAGTATCTTGGTGATCCGCGTGAACAGCGACTCTTCGATGAACTCGAGCAACGCCTCGAACATGCGCCCCTTGCCGGAGAAGTGGCGGTACAGCGCCGCTTCGGAAACCCCAACGGCGCGCGCCAACTCGGCCGTTGTGATGCGTTCGCCGTGGCGCTCCTCGAGCATGCGCGCGAGGGTCTGAAGAATCATCTCGCGCCGCTCGCCCGGCCGCGTCCGACTCACGGCAACGCCGCCGCCCGGGCGGGACCGAAGGCAAGCTGCGGTTGGAGATGACGGAAACTCACGCGGGCTCGATCACGCGCGAATGAGCGTCCCGACGCCTTGATCCGTGAAAATTTCGAGCAGCAAGGCGTGCGGTACCCGCCCATCGATGACATGCGCGGACTTGACGCCGCTTCGCACGGCGTCGAGCGCGTAGTTTACCTTCGGCAACATGCCGCCGTGTATCGTGCCATCGGCGATCAGTTTGTTCACGTCCTTGATGCTGAGACCGGTCACGAGCTGGCCTTGCTTGTCGAGCACGCCGCTGGTATTGGTCAGCAGCACAAACTTCTCGGCCTTGAGCGTGATCGCGAGCTTGCCCGCGACGACGTCGGCGTTGATGTTGTACGTCTCGCCGTCCTCGCCGACGCCGATGGGAGCGATGACCGGAATGAACTCGGCGTTGTCGAGCAGCGCGACGATCTTCGGATCGATGCCTTCCACCTCGCCGACCAGGCCGATGTCGATCGTCTCGCTCGATATGTCGTCGCCACTCGCTTCGCGTTTCAGTAACATCTTGCGCGCGCGAATGAGACCGCCGTCTTTGCCAGAAAGGCCGACCGCCTTGCCGCCGTTCTGATTGATCAACCCGACGATGTCCTTGTTCACCGAGCCCCCGAGCACCATCTCGACGATGTTCATCGTCTCGCGATCGGTCACGCGCATGCCCTGCACGAACTCGCTCTTCTTGCCGATGCGCTCGAGCAACTGGCCGATCTGCGGTCCGCCGCCGTGCACGACCACCGGATTGATGCCGACGAGCTTCATCATCACCACGTCGCGCGCAAATGCCTGCTTCAGGTCATCGGCGACCATGGCGCTGCCGCCGTACTTGATGACGACCGTCTTGCCACGGAAACGTTTTATGTACGGGAGCGCTTCGATCAATATGCGAGCGCGATCGGCGGCGGTGGTCGGCTGGCTCACGGGTGTCGCGGGTGTAGTCGGTCGGGGCAAATTACCTCATTCGGCGCGTAAAGTCAGCGGTAAGCGGCCGCCCGCGACGCCGGCGCGCGAAAAGAAAAAGGCCGCTCGCGCGGCCTTTTTCGCTTTCTTCTCTCGTCGAAGGCAATTAGCCGATATCCACCGAAATCTTCCGTGGCTTCACTTCCTCAGCCTTCGGTAGCACCAGCTCGAGCACGCCATCGCGGTAGTTCGCTTTGACGCCCTTCTCGTTGATTTGCGTGCCGAGACGCAGGCTGCGCGTGTAGCGGCCGTAGCCAACTTCCCGACGGATTTCGCGATCGCCGTCCTTTTGCGCTTCCTCGTTGCGGCGCTCGGCGGTGATCGTCAGCAAACCGTTTTCGAGCGTCACGTTGACATCTTCCTTGCGGACACCGGGGAGGTCGGTGCGAACGACGTAGTCGTCTTCGCGCTCCTTGATGTCCATCGCGGGAACGAAGCCGTCGCTCGTCGCCTCTTCCACCCATCGCATGGGCCGGAAGAAGCCATCGAACACCCGGTCAAAATCATCGCCGAGAAATCCCCACCGGGTGAGGGGAGCCCCGTCGTTGCCACGTGTAGTCAGCCGGTTCATGTGTCGTCCTCCTTTCAATAGCCGTTAGCGGATTCGGAGCAGCCCGTTCGGCCGGTTGGCTCGATGACTGCTCCCGTTACGGCGTATTGAATGGAGGTAGGCATCCGGAATTTCAAGTCCGGAGACAACAGGGCTCGGGCTCTGCGGTCAGAGAATGTAGCGGGTGAGGTCTTCGTTACTAGCCAGATTCGCCAGGTGTCGATCGACATACGCGGCGTCGATCGTCACGGTGCCGCCGCCGCGGTCCGACGCCTCGAACGAGACGGTTTCGAGCAAGCGTTCCATCACGGTGTGCAGTCGTCGCGCGCCGATGTTCTCGGTGCGCTCGTTCACCTCGAACGCCACCTCGGCGACGCGTCGTACGCCGTCGGCGGCGAATTCAAGCGTCAAACCCTCGGTCGCGAGGAGCGCCGCGTATTGTTGCGTCAACGCGGCGTCGGGCTCCGTCAGAATGCGAACGAAATCCTCCGCGTTGAGCGCGCTCAATTCGACGCGGATCGGGAGCCGGCCTTGAAGCTCGGGAATCAGATCCGAGGGCCTCGACATATGGAACGCGCCGGAGGCGATGAAGAGAATATGATCGGTACGCACCATTCCGTACTTGGTGAACACGGTGCAGCCTTCGACCAGCGGGAGCAAATCGCGCTGCACGCCCTCGCGGGACACGTCGGGGCCGTGCGTCTCCGAGCGGCCGGCGATCTTGTCGATCTCGTCGATGAACACGATGCCGTTCTGTTCGACGCGTTGCACCGCGCGCGCCTTGATGTCGTCGTCGTTCACGAGTCGAGCCGCTTCCTCTTCGGTGAGGAGCTTCATCGCGTCCTTGATCTTCACTTTGCGGGGACGCGTGCGCCGGCCGCCGAGATTCTGAAACATGCCTTGCAACTGGCTCGTCATCTCCTCCATGCCGGGCGGCGCAAAGATCTCCACCCCCATCGCCGGCGCGCTCAGCTCCACGTCGATCTCCTGCTCATCGAGGCTGCCTTCGCGCAGCTTCTTGCGAAAGCGTTGACGCGCCGCGCCGTCGTCGGAGCTTCGCGATTCCGCGCCGACGGCAAAACCGACTTCGCGCGCGGGCGGCAATAAAATATCAAGCACGCGCTCCTCGGCCGCGCTCTCCGCCTGAGCGCGCACCTTCTCCATCTCTTTCACACGCGTCATCTTGACCGCCGAGTCGACGAGATCGCGAATGATGGAATCGACGTCGCGCCCGACGTAGCCGACCTCGGTGAACTTGGTCGCTTCCACTTTTACGAACGGCGCGTCGGCCAGGCGCGCGAGGCGCCGCGCGATCTCGGTCTTGCCGACGCCGGTCGGTCCGATCATGAGAATATTTTTCGGCGTGATCTCGTTGCGCAGGCTCTCGTCCGCGACCTGCATGCGCCGCCAGCGATTGCGTAGCGCGATCGCCACCGCGCGCTTCGCCGCGGCCTGACCGATGATGTGCTTATCGAGCTCCTGCACGATCTCGCGCGGCGTCATCTCAGACATCGCTACAAGCACCCGTGTAAACGCGACGCGCTGCGCACGCTAAACACTCAGCTCCTCGATCGTGAGATTGCGATTAGTGTAAATACAAATATCGGCGGCGATTCCGAGCGCTTGCTCGACGATCGCGCGCGCGTCGAGCTCGGTGTGTTCGAGCAGCGCGCGAGCCGCGGCCTGCGCGTACGGACCGCCGGAACCGATGGCGAGGACGCCGGCTTCGGGCTCGATCACGTCGCCTTGGCCGGAAATAATGAGCGACGCGGTCTTGTCCGCCACGACCAGCATGGCTTCCAAGCGGCGCAGCAACCGATCGGTACGCCAGTCTTTGGCGAGCTCCACGGCCGAGCGAGTGAGATGACCTTGGTGTTTTTCGAGCTTCGCCTCGAATCGCTCGAACAAGGTGAACGCGTCCGCCGTGCCGCCGGCGAAGCCGGCCAGCACCTGCTCCTTATACAGTCGCCGGACTTTGCGCGCATTCGATTTCATCACGGTATTGCCAAACGACACTTGGCCATCGCCGCCGAGCGCTACTCGTCCGTTTCGACGCACTGCCAAAATGGTGGTTCCGTGGACGTTCATGATCGCCTTGGTCGCCGACCACTACTGGGCGCGATGGCGCGCCGCTAGTCGGGTTCAGGGACCGCCATAGTCTACCGCACTGGTGTCCGGTTCGGCGTTTCGCGCTCCGGCCGCGTGCCCTCGTCAGCTCACCGGCTTCCACGGGACGTCGCACCCGAACCGCCGGTCACGCCGGTGGCGGGTCCCGCGTCCGTGGCGTGGCGACGCGGCAGGACTCCCGCATTGTCGCTCCGCTTGTCTTCTGTTATAAATCCGCTCACATAACAAACCGTGACGTTCATCCTTCATCCACTCTCTGATCTGTAGCTCGCCGCCGAACGCATGCTCGTCGTCAAGAGGCTTTATCCGCGACACGCCCGAGCGGCGTGTCGCCAGCGCGCCTTCGTTCGCGTGACCTTCTTACTCAAGCTCATTCTCGGCTGCCTGCGACTCAGGGACTCACCGCCTCAGGAGCATTAGATGCTTAGTTTGACAGAAGAACCTCCGTCACCCGACCGAACAACGATCGCCGAACGTTACCCGGTAGTCGCTCCCGCTACTGCCGTCGCAGAAACGCCGACGCCGCCGATTTTCCCGCGCCACTATTTATCCATCGAAGGTCACCGGCTCTACCCCTTCACGATCGCGGCGAAGCGCACCTTCGATCGCTACGCGCAATTCATTCCGGCGCCGCTTTCCGACTATACGTTCGCAAACAATTTGATTTGGTTGTCGCAGAAGAGCGGCTTCTATCAAATCATCGAAGACTGTTTCTGTCTGTTCAGCTTGAACGGGCATTGCCTCACGATGTTGCTCCCGCCGCTAGGGAGTCCCGAGCGACAGAAATCAGCGCTCGCCGCGTGCTTCGAGATCATGGATCGATACAATCCGAGCCCGTACCTCAGTTTCGTGGAGTTCGTGTATCGCGACTTCGCGCAGCTGCTCGACGCCGAGCAGTGGCTGATCGAGCGGAGCTTGCCTGACTACATTTACCGCACGGAAGACTTGATCGAGCTCAAAGGCAACGCGTACAAGAGCAAACGCAGCGAGATCAATCAATTTCGCCGCAGCTATCCGGACCACCGGATGGAAGTGCTTGGGCCGCGGCACTGGGGCGGCATTCGCGCGCTGATCGATACCTGGTTGCGCAATCGGTTGAAGTATTTGAGCGCCGAAGCGATCGCCGATTTTTTCTATACCGTCGAGCAGGAACGTCAAGCGATCGAGCGCGCGATCGAGCACTACGACACGCTGCGTCTGTCGGGTCTTTGCCTCGTCATCAACGGGCGGCTCGAAGGCTTCACGTTCGGCGAGCACATCACCGCCGACGTCGGTAACGTGCTCGTCGAGAAAACGAACTTCGCGATCCCGGGCTCGGCGCAATATCTTTTTCGGGAATTCGCGAAGAGCTTCGCGAATTGTACCTACATCAACGTCGGCGACGATCTCGGCTTGGAAAACCTGCGGCGCGTGAAGATGAGTTATCGCCCGGCGTTCTTCGGGGACAAAATTACGCTGCGCTACAATCCGGCAAGCTGATGCGCGCGTTGACTTATCGGCGCGTCACGCCGCCGCGTGCGGAGCGTCCGTTTTCATCGATCCTCGCGCCGTCCGAAGCTCGCTACCGAGCGGGGGAATGGGACAGTGCACGCTCGCGCAAATCGCACGCAGCAATTCGATTTCGCCCAGGCTCACACGCCGATCGTGCAAGATCGTCACCACGAGCGCCTCGATCAGCGCTTGCTTCGCGAGCGGCGCCAGCGCGTCTAGACGCGTGAGCGTCCGGTCGAGCGGCGCGACCCACGGATCGAGCGGCGTGTACGCCGGCGTATTCCCGCCCAGCAATCGCTGCATTCCCGCCTCATACGCGCGCTGCGCGCCCTGCGGATCGCGGTCCCCCGCGCGTGCCAGCACGGAAAAAAGAATCGCGGCGTCGTCGCGTAGCGCGTGGAGTTTCGGTGCAAAGGCCGAGCGCACCGACTGCGGCGACGCGGCTTCCAGGAGCTGCACGCGCAGCACCCACACGAACGCGTAGTCAAGAAAATCGAAACGCCCGTCCAGCCGCTCGATCTCCTCGATCGCCGTCACGAGGCTGCGCAGCTCTTCGGGAGATCGCTGCCGAAGCGCGGGGAAGGCCATTTGCACCAACGGCACGCGCAATGCCGGCGGCAGCGACTCGGTCATGGTAACGACTGCGTCGAGATGGGGAAGCAATGTGTCGGGCAAACGTTGCCGCAATCGGGCGATCTGGCGTACGCGCTCGCCCGCGTCCGTGTTCAACGCCAACGCGAGCACGAGGCTCGGCGCATGTGCCCGCGAGTACGCCATCCGGCGCAACGCCTCGGGTATCGCGGCTTGGCTTTGCGCCGCTGCATCGAGATCGGCGTCCGTGGGATTGCCGATGGCGGCGGTGATCATCGCGGGAGAAATCGGGAGCGATACGACGCGCGGTTTCGCCGCCATACCGGAGACGCCAGCGGGCGCTAGTTTAATGCGCTCGAGCTCGGACGGATCGAAATGCTTGTCGATCGCCTTGATGCGATCGAGAATCGGTGGGTGCGTCGCGAAGAACGTCGCAAACATTTTGCGGCCATCGGCGAGCAGCATATGGCTCATCTCGTCGGCGTCCACCGTCTGCAGCACGGCACGCAACGGCGAAACCGCGATTTTCTTGAGCGCGCCGGCGATTCCCTCGGGGTTGCGCGTGAACTGCACCGCCGACGCATCGGCGAGAAATTCGCGTTGGCGCGACACCGCCGCGCGGATCATCGTGCCGAACAACGTTCCGAGATAGCCGACGATCATCAGCGCGAGTCCCGCCAAGAACGCCACGGCGATCAACTGGCCGCCGCCGCGGCCCGACACGCGCACGCGCGCGAGCCCGCGAAAAATCAATCGCCCGGCAAGTCCGATGAAGACGATCCCGTACAACATGCCGAGCAGCCGCGTATTGAGGCGCATGTCGCCGTTCAGGATATGGCCGAACTCGTGCGCCACCACGCCTTGCAGCTCGTCGCGCGTCAATAACTCGAGCGCACCGCGCGTGACGGTGACGGCTGCGTCGCTCGTGGTGAAGCCAGCGGCGAACGCGTTGATACCGGGTTCTTGCTCCAAAACGTAGACCTGCGGCACCGGCACGCCGGCGGCGAGCGCCATCTCTTCGACCGCGTTTAGCAATTGACGCTTTTGCGGATCGCTCGCATCAGCGTCAACCAAAACGCCACCAACGTCTTTCGCGACCGCCGCACCACCCGCGCTCAACGAGGCCATACGATACATACTCGCCGCGCCGATCAATCCCAGGGTACCGAGCGATGTCCAGATAAGCGCTTTCGGGTGCACTCGGATCCAATGGGAGAAGGACAGCGAAATGTCCGCGCCCGAGGTGTAAACAGCGACGCCAACGAGCACAACGAAGTTCGCGAGCAATAGGGTCGCGAACGTCGCAATTATGAAAAGCAACGTCAGCAGCAACGTACGCTGTCGCGCACGCTGTTGGTGTTCGAAGAAATTCAAAGGAAACGAATCCGCGCGCAGCGCGCTCGGCTTGCCTCCCTCTCCCCTCGCAGGAGAGGGAATGAGGGAGAGGGGGAGTCGATGAACATCTTCACTTAGAACGAGACCTTCGGAACCGCGCGCTTGGCGGCATCCTCGATCTCGAGCAGGGTCGCCGGCGTGAATCGAAAGGCGCCCGCTACCACCGAGCTCGGGAAGATTTCGCGCGCGTTGTTGTAGTCCATCACCGCGTCGTTATAGCTCTGGCGCGCGAACGCCACGCGGTTCTCCGTGCTGGTCAGCTCTTCGGTGAGCTGCATCATGTTTTGATTGGCTTTGAGATCCGGGTATGCCTCGGCCACGGCGAAGAGACGCCCGAGCGCGCCTCCGAGCGCCGCTTCCGCGCCGGCGAGTTGTTGCACCGCCTCCGCGCGGCTCGGGTCCACCGCGGCGGTCCGCAGCATCGCCATCGCGGTGTTGCGCGCCTTGATGACCGCCTCCAGCGTCTCGCGCTCGTGCTTGATATAGCCTCTGACCGTCTCGACTAAATTCGGAATCAGATCATGGCGGCGTGTGAGTTGCACGTCGATTTGAGCGAATGCGTTCTTGATGCGATTGCGCAGCGTGACGAGACGATTGTAAAGACTGACGACAAAAACGAGCAGCGCAACGATAATCGCTAACGGGATCCAGCCTGCCATGCACCCTCCGACGGTTGTTCGAGCTTAAGGAACCTCTGATTAATTTTCGAAAAACTAATTCTCACCGCAAAGACGCAAAGAGCGCAAAGGTTTTACTCGATAAATACCCATGTTCTTCTTTGCGTCCTTTGCGTCTTTGCGGTGAATATCCGATAAATCAGAGTTTCCTTAACCGCATTATAGCCGCGGACGTCGGGCGGTTTTCTAGCCCACGCTCGAGCCTGCCGGAGCGGTGGCCATGGAACGTCGGCGCACGTAGCTCCACACGCGATAGCCGAGCAAGATGGTAAGAATGGTTGCGTAGATCAGCGGCTCGCGAATATCGGACTTCACCAGCCACAAGAAATGCACGACGCCGCCGATGCCGATGGCGTATACCAACCGATGCAACGCGCGCCAGCGGCTGCCGCCCAACCGGCGCACCATCGCCTGCGTCGACGTCGCCGCGAGCGGGATGAGCAGCACGAAGCAGGTAAAGCCGACGGTGATGAACGGACGCTTGATGACGTCCTTCACCATCTCGTCCCAATCGAATAGCTTGTCGATCCCGATCCAGGTCGAGAAGTGCAGGCACGCGTAGAAAAATGCGAACAGACCCAACATACGGCGAAAGCGGAGCAGGTATTGCTGACCTGTGAGCTGACGCAGCGGCGTCACCGCCAACGTCAGCAACAGAAATCGCAAGGTCCAATCGCCGGTGTACCGGTTCAGCGTCTCGATCGGATTCGTTCCGAGCTGATTGCCCAGTATTTTGCCGACGAGCAAGGCGAGCGGAATGAGCGCGACGGCGAAGACGAAGGGTTTCGCGACGGCAATGGCGCGCGCGGAAACCATCGGCGGCTAAAAGTTCTTGCGCAGATCCATGCCGGCGTAAAGGTGTGCCACCTGCTCGGCATAGCCGTTGAAGGGGAGCGTCTTGCGTTTGCTCGTCAGTTGCGTGAGCAGCGAGCCCTCGCCGATGCGGCGCTCGTAGGCTTGGCTCCAGCGCGGGTGATCGACGTCCGGGTTCACGTTGGAGTAAAAACCGTATTCGCGCGAACTCGCCTTCATCCAGGTCGTGCGCGGCGGATTCTCGACGAAGCGAATCTTCACGATCGACTTGATGCTCTTGAAGCCGTACTTCCACGGAACCACGAGCCGCAGCGGTGCGCCGTTTTGATTCGGCAGCACGTCGCCATAGAGACCGACCGCGAGAATCGCGAGCGGGTGCATGGCTTCGTCGAGCCGCAAACCTTCGACGTACGGCCAGTCGAGGCCGGCGCCGAGAAACGCCGGTCGCTGACCGGGGAATTGGGCCGGATCGTGCAACGTCGTGAACTCGACGTATTTCGCGCGAGAGTTCGGCTCCGCCCGCTTGATAACATCTGCCAGCGGAAAACCAACCCATGGAATCACCATCGACCAGGCTTCGACGCACCGCAACCGATAGATGCGCTCTTCCAATGCATGGGGCTTTACGAAATCTTCGAGTTGATAGGTCGCGGGCCGCTTCACCTCGCCCTCGACGGCGACGCTCCAGGGACGCGTGCGAAAATTCTTTGCATGCTCGAACGGATCTCTCTTATCCGTTCCGAACTCGTAGAAGTTGTTGTAGCTCGTGATGTCCTGGTAGGAGGTAAGCTTTTCGTCCGTGGCGTATGGCCCTTTTTTGAGGGGACCGAGTTTTTCCGCAGCATCGGCGACACGAGGTATCATCAAGCTCGGCGCGAGGAGGAGACTCGCTCCGGCTACCTCAAGAAAGCGGCGGCGCGCCCGATAAATTTTCTGGTCGGTGATCTCCGACGAACGCAAGTCTGGCGGACGCTTGATAAGCATGGCGTATTCTCTTTACTTAGGATAAGCAGATTAACGGATAGTTTAGTCGCCGACATCGCCTTTTCCTTACAACCTCGCCTGCCAACCCAAACGTGTCGCTTAATCGAGTGAAATGATAAACCTCGCCGAACGACTAACTGCGTACTCCCGCTACGAGTAAAACGAGGGCAACCCATGCGAAACGTCGCTTCCATTTGCTGGCTCGCTTTTGCCTGCACCTTATCGGCAAATACCGGGGCCGCCGCCGCAACGGCTTGCGAGGCGAAAAGTCCGAACACCGTCGTACCTCTGCTCGATCTGTACACCTCCGAGGGGTGCGACAGTTGTCCACCTGCCGACCGATGGCTGACGACGTTCGCAAAGAGCGGGTTCGATCGAGATCGCGTCGTTGCGCTCGCGTTTCATGTGGACTATTGGAACTACTTGGGCTGGACCGATCCGTTCGCGCAGAACGCATTCAGTTTGCGCCAGCGCGAGTTCGCGCGCCGCGCCGGCGCATCCACTGTTTATACGCCGGAATTCGTTTTGAACGGCCGCGACTACCGCCGCTGGACGAACGGCGACTTAAACGCGGAGCTGCAGCGCATCAATCGCGCCGCGCCGCGCGCCGACATCGCGCTTGCGCTCGAGCGCACCGGAACCAATTTGCAAGTGAGCGGCGAGGCATCGCTACGCGATACCGCGATTCCGGCCAACCTGTATATCGCTCTCTACGAAAGCAATCTGCGCACCGAAGTGCGCGCCGGAGAAAATCGTGGACGCACGCTGGATCATGACTCGGTGGTCCGCCGTCTGATCGGACCGTACGCCCTCGATCGCACGGGAAAGGCGCGGGTGCGCGAGTCGCTCGCGCTCGCCGCCGATTGGAAGATCGGCGATCTCGGCGTCGCCGCTTTTGTTCAAGAAGCAAACGGGACGGCGGTTCTTCAGACGCTGGCTCTCGGCGTCTGTCCGTAGTTCCTTCGGACAACAAAAAGCCCGTAGCGTTTGCACGCTACGGGCTGCATCGAGCTGCTCCCGTTAGGCCGCGACTCGCATCAACGCGGCGATGCGCTCATCGAGCGGCGGATGCGACATGAAGAGTCTCGCGAAACCGCGCGGAGCCTTTCCGTTGATACCGAACGCCGCCATTTGATTGGGCAGGCTCGTCTCGTGATTGGCCTTCAGTCGCTCGAGCGCCGCGATCATCTTATCGCGCCCCGCGAGACGCGCGCCACCTGCGTCGGCGCGGAACTCGCGGTAGCGACTGAACCACATGACGATGATGCTCGCGAGAATCGCGAGCATCAGTTCCGCCACGATCGTCGTGACGAAGTACGCCGGCCCGTAGCCCTCTTCGTTCTTGAACACCGTGCGATCGACGACGTGGCCGATCACGCGCGCGATGAAAACGACGAACGTGTTGACCACGCCCTGGATTAGCGCGAGCGTCACCATGTCGCCGTTGGCAATGTGCGTGATCTCGTGACCCAGGACCGCATCCGCTTCCTCACGACTCATCGAACGCAACAATCCGGTGCTTACCGCGACGAGTGCTTTGTTGCGGTTCATCCCGGTCGCGAACGCGTTGATATCGGGCGCGTCATAGATGGCGACTTCCGGCATGCCGATACCGGCGGCGCGCGCGTGCCGGCGCACGGTATCGACCAGCCAGGATTCATTGCTGTTGCGCGGCTGCTTGATCACTTCGGCGCCGGTCATCCGCTTCGCCATCCACTTCGATATCGCGAGCGAAATGAACGATCCGCCGAATCCGATAACGGCGGCGAAGATCAGCAACGCGTTGAAGTTTAGCCCCCCCGACTCATCGAGCAGACGGTCCACACCGAGCAGTCGCAGCGTGACGCTCAAGACGATCAGGATGGCGATGTTCGTCGCCAGGAAAAGCAGAATGCGCTTCGTCATAGTTTTGCTCCGGAAATCGCGTAAAAGGCTCTCGTTAGATGCGGGCGCGACCCGCGGAGTTCAATAGATCCGCCACGCCTCGCGCGTTGCGACAGCCGAAAAATCCCCGCGTGTACGCTAGCACGAAGGCGGCGGCGCGCGGAAGCTCACCCCGCTGCCAGCTATGCTAACCTACCCGCCGGGATTCCTCATGGTGATAAATCGCAACCATTTTATCGCGCCGCGGGAACGGGAGGCGCTCATCTCCCTGACAGCCATCGGCTATATCGAGGAGCATGGGCTGCTCGCGCAGGCGCAACTCGACGATGCGAAGAAAAGCTTGCAGGCGTTGTTTCTGCGGGCGAGCGGCGAGGAGACGATGTTGCGCAAGCTGATCGACGTGCTGAAGACGACGCGTCATATCCACCATTCCTTCGCCAGCATCTCCGGTACGTTAGCGGGCGTTTCCAAGTGCGTTCTCGTACTGGAGGAGAAAGTGGCGGCGCTGCGGGTACAGATCGCGCAAGCCGCCGTCACCGCCGAGGCGAACGCCGCCTTTATCGGTCCGTTTCTGTCATTCTCCCAGCGATTCGTCCAAGAAACGGCGGTCTTCACCGAAAGTCTGTCGCAATACTTGGCGGCGCGGGAACAGATGGCACGGGCGCAGAGCATATATCTGATCGCCCTCGAAGCGCGCGAGCGCCTGCGTCAACGGTTGGCGGGTCGTCTGGGACAGGCGAACAGCGAAGCGGAAGTACGCATCAAAGACGAGATCGTTTCCACGTTCAACTATGGCGAGGCCGAAACGGCGCTCGAGACGACTCGTCACGACGCACGAGTGATGCAACGCGACGTCCAAGATCATTTGCGCGAGCTCCAGGCTATGTGCCGCGTTGCGACGAACCCGGCGCTGCGCGATCAGTCGGTGAAGGCCGATGCCGAGGAGGACATCTTCGTACGCTTTACCGAGGCGCTACCGCGTCACGATTGCCTGGCCATGATGAAGGAATCGATCCTCGAGCTGTTCAAGCTGTATCACCACTCTCACGGAATGTTTCAACTGGACTATCAGAAACTGAACCGCGCGCTCGAAACCCTACTGGACAACACCGATGCGTACTTTCATGCCAAAGACGAAGACCGCGACCTCGCGGCAAAGCGCGAGAAGCTGCGGAAGATCGAAGGCTTGATTCCGTTTCTGGAGCAGGCGGCCCATCTCGCGATCGACGATCACATGGACGCCTACCCGACATTCTCGCGCCAACTATCGGCTCAAATTTCCGAGCGGCGCGCACCGTGGAATCACATCGCCGAAGATCTACTGCGCGCCAAGGTACAGGCGGAAGCGGAAATCAGCACGCGCCTTTGACCGGGCCGTCAAAACACGGTGCCACAGCGCCAGCAGAGCTCGAAGCTCCCCGGATTTTCCTCGCTGCAGAACCGACATATTCGCGGCGCGGATGCTTTTCCGGCGCGCTCGTACTCTTCGATGATGACGTGCGCCCGCGCCGCATCGGCGGGTTCTAGGAGCCATATCTCCGGATAGGCGTGGGTGAACGGCAGCTGCCCGACACCGCTTTGGGCGTGCTCATTGAGGACGCGCGCTTCGATACCGGCCCGCTCCAGTCGATGCAAGATAAGGTAGGCTTCTTGTAAATTACCGGCGCGACAGAGTTTTTCCATGGATAGGCTTCTTCGCAAGAGGGCGCACCGGCCATTCTCTCACCGGATGGACCCAATGTTACTTATCGCTCTTCCGGTACCAACTATCGGCCGAATCAGCGGCATTTGTTGATTTCGGCTTGCTCAAAATGCAGCAGCGGCTATTTATACAAGATAATCAGCAGAATAGAATAAAACACACGGACGCCCAAGGAATGGGGCGCTCCTTAAACGGGGTGTGGATAAACGTGCGCAAGAAAATAGACGTCCAGTACCTGGAAGTAGGCATGTACGTGGCCGAGCTCGACCGGCCGTGGCTCGGGACTCCGTTTTTGTTCCAAGGCTTCGAGATCGGCGCACACGAGGAGATCGAAGAGCTCAAGCGGTACTGCAAGTTCGTTTACATCGATATTCCCGACGTTCACGTCGGCCCTCCCGAGCGTCGCCCGCGCGCGCGCGCCTCGCCTTTGAAGGAAACGCCGATACCGACGGACGCGGAACAACGAATCGCGCGCGATTTTCTGAAGATCATTAATCAGCCGCGCACCCAGCCGGTGTACACCGATCAACGCGTATTGGAGCACGAGCTGGGGGAAGCGCGCGAGCATCATGCGGTCGCGCGTACGCTGATCTACCAGATCCTCGATGACGTCCATTCGGGCAAGAATCTCGACTCGATCCGGGCAAAACGCGTCGTCGGCGAGCTGACCGAGAGCGTCATCCGCAACCCCGACGCGCTCACCTGCTTCATCCAGTTGCGGAAAAAAGACGAATACACCGCCCTGCACAGCTTGCGCGTGTGCATTCTTGCGCTCGCTTTCGGCCGCCATCTCGGTCTCGATCGCGACACGCTGCTAGTGCTAGGTCTCGGCGGGTTATTGCACGACATCGGCAAGCTCAAGGTTCCGGTGGAAATCCTCAATAAGCCGAGCGCGCTGACCGAATACGAGTTCGCGCTGATGAAAAGCCATGTGCCCCGCGGTGTCGAGATACTCGAGCGCATGCCCGGCATCCCCGCGCCCTCAATTGAGGTCGCGCGCGGGCACCATGAGCGCCACAGTGGCTCCGGGTACGTCGCCGGCTTGAAGGGCGAAGAAATCGCTCTCTTCGGCATGATCGGCGGCATCGTCGACTGCTACGACGCGATCACGAGCGATCGCGCGTACCGCGCCGGCATGTCGGCGCACACCGCGCTCAAGCAAATGTACGGGTGGCGCGGACGCGACTTCCACCCAGCGCTGGTGGAGCAATTCATCCAGTGCATGGGCATCTATCCGATCGGTAGCGTCGTCGAGTTGAACACGGGGGAGATCGGCGTCGTCGTCACGATGAATCGTGTTCGCCGGTTGAAGCCGCGCGTGACGTTGGTGCTAAACGCCAATTGCGCGCCATACAACACGCCCATCACCGTGGACCTCATGAGCCACAAGACCACCGACGGGCGTCCGTGCGAGATCGACCGCGTACTCGAACCCGGCGTCTATGGAATCGATCCGGTGCTGTACTTGCCGGTAACGAGCGCCTCGCGAATCCTCAAAGTTCCCGCACCCGCCGCGACTCGCATCTGAGACTCATCGCGCGCGATCGCGAGTTCCTCGAACGTTAGAACGCGACGCGCAAGCCGTCGAGTACGTATTGAACCGCGAGCGCCGTGAGAATCACGCCGAACAACCGTGTTACGACGTTAGCGCCGGTCTCGCCCATAAGGCGCATGATGCGAGCAGCCTGCAATAGCGCGACCAGCGCGCACGCCAATACAACCAGCACGACGGCGATAATAACAGCGGTACCGTACGGCTGTTGCGCGTACTTGCCGGACATGAGCAACACCGTCGTGAGCGCGCCCGGGCCCGCAATCAGCGGGAACGCCACAGGAAACACCGAAACGTCTTCTTTCCGTTTTGCCTCGCGCTGCTCGCGCTCCGTGGTCGAGCGAATGCCGGATTGGCGCACGAACACCATGTCGACCGCGACCAGGAACAGCAATAAACCGCCCGCGATCTGAAACGCCGGCATGCCGATACCGAGTGCCCGCAGCAACGCCGCTCCCCCCAACACGAAAACAAAAAGAATGATCGCCGCGATAAACGTCCCGCGCACCGCCATGCGTCGGCGATACTCCGCCGTCCCACCGTGTGTAATAGCCGCGAAGATCGGCGCGAGGCCGATCGGATCGATGACAACGAAGAGAACAACGAACGAGTCGAGAAATAGGCCGATCATGGGTGCGAGTCAGTTCGAATCCTAACGCTCTACTCACTATAGATCGAATCTACGATGTGATGGACGGATGTCAGTTCTTTGCGCAACCCTCGCTTCCCCTTCTATTTCATCCCCCGCAACGGGAACAGCAAACGAGAGCCGACTAAAACATATCCATCTGATCGCCGGCCGCCGGCGGCGGACGAAATCGCCTAACATCGAGCTGAACCAAGTCGCGTCCACTCAGGCCGAGCCGATCGCGCGCCAAGCGAAAACGATGTCGGATCATGTCGGCATATGCGCCCTCGCCGCGCATGCGCGAGCCGAAGCGAGGATCGTTCTCCTTGCCCGCGCGGGCCTCCCTTATGCGAGTCATCACGTGCGCGGCCGCGAGCGGCGCGTGCACGGAAAGCCACTCCTTGAACAAATCCTTGATCTCGTGCGGCAGCCGCAACAGCGTGTAGTTCGCGGCGCGCGCGCCCGCTGCTCGCGCCGCTTCGAGTATCGACTCTATCTCCCCGTCGGTAATGACTGGAATTATCGGAGCGACCAGCACACCGGCCGATACTCCAGCTTCACTCAGGGTACGTAGTGCCTGTACTCGTCGCGCGGGAGCGGAGGCACGCGGTTCAAGACGGCGAGCCAGTTCTGTTTTCAGCGTAGTGATGCTGATGAAAACCTGCACCAAATTCTTTTGCGCCATCGAGGCCAATAGATCGAGATCCTGCTCGATTCGCGCCGACTTGGTGATGATGACGACCGGATGCTCGCACGCCGCAAGGACCTCTAGTATCGATCGCGTAACACCGTAACGGCGCTCGATCGGCTGATAAGGATCGGTGTTGGCGCCGAGCGCGATCACGCTGGGCTTGTATCCGGGAGCACGCAGCTCTTTCGTCAACAACGCGGCGGCGTCAGGCTTCGTAAACAACCGCGACTCGAAATCGAGACCCGCGGAAAGACCGAGATACGTATGCGAGGGTCGGGCGTAACAATAGACGCAGCCGTGCTCGCAGCCTCGATACGGGTTAATCGACTGCTCGAAGGGAATGTCCGGCGAGTCGTTGTGGGAGATGATGCTCCTCGCCCGATCGATGCCCACGGTCGTGCGCACCGGGGATACCGCCTCCGGCTCGCCCCAGCCGTCGTCCGCCGCTTCGTGCCGATACGGTTCAAAGCGACCGTCGGTATTGCTCGCGGCGCCTCGACCCTTACGCGCAGCGCGGGGTGCCGCCGAAAAATCGCCAGGGGGTGTGGGAGAGCGAGGCGCCGACATGTCATTTCCTCATGGAAACGGCAATCTTCTAGAATCGCGGAAAGCGTGGCAAGACACTCATGAAAAAAGCGCCGTATTCGCTTTGGCTGATGCCCTCGCCTACCGTCCGCGGTGGTCTCGCGGAACTCATTGACGCCTTAAGTCGACGTCTCGGCACGCCGCGATTCGAACCCCATATTACCTTGGCAGCTCCAAACAACGCGACCGAAGTAAATGCGGTAACGCGGACAACCGGGTTGGCCGAAGAACTTGCGCCGATCTCGATACGCTTTGAGGGTGTGGGTTACACGGACGCGTACTTTCGCTGCCTCTTTCTGCGTGCGGAAAAGAGCGTCGAGCTGCTTGCCGCGCATCAATTCGCTTGCGAGCGTCTGGGGCAACCGCCGGAGGCGGAATTCATGCCGCACTTGAGCTTGGTATACGGCACGCTCCATCAAACGATGAAGGAAAAACTCATCGTCGAAATCGACCCCTGGTTTCCGAAAACGCTTTTGGCGGACCGCGTGTGCTTGTGCCCGATCATCGGGCCACCCGGCGCGTGGAAACTGGTCGGGCCGTTCCCGCTCAAAGGTAAAGCGATTTAACGTCACGGCGGGAGGCGACCGCGATCATTGTTCAGAGCGACGAAACGACAAAAAATTTTCAACGCTTGTGTTATCATCGCGCTCGATGTCACGTCCACACACGGAGACATTCGCATGGTGCTAGGCCGAGTGCTTGCTTGGTTTTCCCTAGTCGCCCTTTCTCTCGCCTTTATATCCTCGTCCCCGCTCTACGCCGAAACCGTAAAACCGCTGAAACCCGCCAAACGCCAATCCGGCGACGGCGCCGATCTGCTCCTCGCCGCTCAAGTTCAGATCGCGCGTCTGCGTCAAACCGCGGGTCAGTTGCGGCTACTGGCGGGCCAGCCGGTGCCGGTAAACGCGAAGGGGGAGACGCGCCAGGAATTTCGCAAACATGAAGAATGGCTGCGCCAGGCGGGCCACCGGGTCAATGTGTTGGCCGCAGAGTGGGAGCAACAGGTGAAACCCACCGCCGGCTCGAATGCGCCCACGCGCGCCGCCGACGTAAATGCTTTCTTCGAGTCGCAGTCGGCGGTGCTCAAATCGAAGTTACATCGCGAGAGTCTGGCACTCGATGTACGCTCGGAACCGGTGCGCTCCTCCGGCGATACGGCGCGCCTGGTCATCGGAAAAATGCACTAAACTACCGGATACTGAAAAACGATCTCTTCAACTTAGCCGTCCAAGCGCAGATAGTGCACGCTGAAGTAGCGTCGTAGGTCGGTCCAAACCGCCTCGGGGTAATATCCGGCATCGCGCGCAAGCGCCTGGAATCCCTCGAGCGTGTATTTATACGAGTACTCGGTGTGCAATCGTTCCCCGGCGGCGAAGTGGAAGCGTCGCCCTTGGAAACGAATCTCCTGCTCGCGCAAGCTCGCCAGGTACATCTCGATGCGCCCGGCCTTGTCGTTATAAACCGCCTCGTGAGCGAACTGCTCCGGATCGACCGCGACGCCGTATTCCCGCCGCAGCCGGTACAGCACGTTCCGATTGAACGCCGCGGTGATTCCCTGGCTGTCGTTGTAAGCGGCGTGCAATACGGGCGGGTCCTTTTGCAGGTCGATGCCGATCAAGAAACCGCCTCCCGGCCGAACCAGCGGATGTAACCGTTTCAAGAACGCGATCGCCTCGTCGGGAGTGAAGTTGCCCAGGCTCGATCCGGGAAAGAACACCAGCCGCTTAAGCTCGGGCGGAGGATAGGTCAACGTCAGCGGTTGTGAGAAATCCGCGCACGCCGCGTGCACCGCGAGCCAGGGAAAGTCCTGCGCCAAGCGGCGCGTGGCCGCCTGCAGAAAATCGCGCGAGATATCGATACCGAGATAGGCGACTGGAC
This sequence comes from Sulfurifustaceae bacterium, assembly GCA_041485885.1. Lineage (GTDB taxonomy): Bacteria > Pseudomonadota > Gammaproteobacteria > Acidiferrobacterales > Sulfurifustaceae > JACQFZ01. The sequence continues at coordinate 8,629 of JBGPKL010000017.1, read as the reverse complement.
GCAGCGCGTCGAGCAACAGGCGTACCTTCTCCGACGCACCGCTGCCAAGCTCGACCAGCACGACCTCCGAACCAGCGCGCCGCGCGACGTCATGCGCGCACGCGCGCAAGATCGCGGTCTCGGTGCGCGTCAGATAGTACTCGGGCACCCGGCAGATCGCTTCGAATAGCTCCGAACCGATAGCGTCGTAAAAAAACTTCGGCGAGAGGGATCGCGCTTCAAGCCCTTGCAACACATCCGCGATGAGATCCGGTTCGGCTCTTAACTCGTCGTAAAAGCGGATCGCCTGCTTCATGCATCATCCGCCAGGCGTAGCCCGGAAAATTGCCAGCGATTGCCGGGATAGAAGAAATTGCGATAGGTCGCGCGCAAATGCGACCGCGGGCTCGCACACGAGCCGCCGCGCAGGACTTTCTGGTTACACATGAACTTGCCGTTGTACTCGCCGAGCGAGCCTTCCAGTGCGCGATAGCCCGGATACGGCGCATAGTCGCTCGCCGTCCACTCCCATACGTCGCCGTAAAACTGCGATGGCGAGGTTCCCGGTAGAGCGCCCTGCGGATGTAACCGACCGCTGTCGCGGAAATTACCGGCGACGGGCTCGTTCGCCGCCGCGATTTCCCACTCCGCCTCCGTCGGGAGCCGCTTGCCCACCCAGCGTGCGTAGGCGTCGGCTTCGTAGAGGCTGACGTGACAAACCGGCTCGGCTTCATGCACCGGCTTCATCCCGGCGAGCGTGTACGTCCACCAGCCGCCGTCCTGCGCTTGCCAATAAAGCGGCGCGCGCCACTTCTGCTCGTTCACTTCGCGCCACCCGTCCGACAACCAAAACTCGGGACGCTCGTAGCCACCCGCCTCCATGAACGCGAGATACTCGCCATTGGTGACGGGCCGGGAAGCAAGCGCGAAGTCGTTTATATAAACGCGGTGGCGCGGGGTTTCATTGTCAAAGGCGAATCCACCACCGGCGTGGCCTATCTCGCGCACCCCGCCGGGAAATTTCACCCACCCGAGCGGCACCTCGCGCGACGGCGTTTCCGACGTCGCATGATAGGGCGGGCGGAGCGGATTTAGCGCGTAGATGTGTTTGATATCGGTGATCAGCAACTCCTGATGTTGTTGCTCGTGATGCAATCCGAGCGTCGTGCGCGCGCGCACCTCCGTTGCGGCTGGACGTCGCGCAAGCAACTCGTGCATGGCTTCATCGACGTACCCGCGGTACCGATAAATCTCTTCGACGGTCGGGCGCGATAACAGACCGCGCTGTGCGCGCGGATAAGGCGAGCCGACGGTCTGGTAATAAGAGTTGAAGAGGTGATCGTACTGCGGATGAAAGACGGCGTAGCCCGCGGCGTAGGGGCGAAGCAGAAACGTCTCGAAGAACCACGTCGTGTGAGCGAGATGCCATTTGGGCGGGCTCACGTCCGGCATCGACTGAACGACGTAGTCCTCGGTCGCGAGCGGCCGGCAGAGGGCTTCGGTTTGGCGCCGAACTTCTCCGTAGCTCGCCGCCAAATCCCCGGGACTAGCCGTGTCCTCGACCGCCGAGGCACGCCGTACTGTGCTCATGCCGCGATCCTTCTCATTTCAGGGCGGCCATTAAAGCACAGTTCGCCGCGACGCCAAACCCAGTCTCGCCCGAGAACGTCCGTGCTAAATAAAAGGGTCGATCGCGCGATCATCTACATCAGTCGCGAAACCGAATATCCGACCGTAAAAGTACAACTCGGTCTCGAGCGCGCGTCGCACGTTCTCCGCCCGACGAAAACCATGTTGCTCGCCGGGGAAAAGTAGATAAGCGACCGGTATCGCCCGCGCACGCAGCGCGTGCACCAGGCGCTCCGTTTGGTTGGGCGGCACCACACGATCTTCGGCCCCCTGAAAAAAAATCACCGGACAATTGAGACGGTCGGCGTGATGAATCGGCGATCGGCTGCGATAACGCTCGCGTTCTTGCGGGTAGGGCCCGACGAGCCGCTCCAAGTAGCGTGACTCGAACTTGTGCGTGTCGCGAGCGAGAAGCTCCAGATCGCTGATGCCGTAATGGCTCGCGCCCGCGCGAAACACCCGATGAAACGTCAGCGCACACAGCGTCGTATAGCCGCCCGCGCTGCCACCTCGGATGGCGAGCCGTGATTCGTCGACCTCTCCCGCAGCGACCCGATGACGCGCTCCCTCGACACAGTCCTCGACGTCGAGCACGCCCCAGCCGCCGTCGAGCCGCCGACGATACGCGCGTCCATAACCGCTCGAGCCGCGGTAATTCACATCGAGCACCGCGAACCCTCGGCTCGTCCAATACTGAATCTTGAGGTTGAGCGCGCTACTCGTGGTGGAGGTCGGACCACCGTGGCTCATCACGAGCAGCGGCGGTCGTTCGTGCGCGGGCCCGATCGCTTCCGCGCTTTGCGGCCGATAAAAGAACGCATGAACCCGCTCACCGGCGGACACTTCATACTCAATCGCTTCAGGGACGGAAAGGTAACCCGTGTCGAAAGGAATAACAGCAGAATGCCGCAACACTTCCATGCGCTCAGTCGAAAGATCAAGTTCCACGATCGCGGGCAACGCGGTTGGGCCGGCCGCAAGAAACACCGCCCGATCTCCGATCGCCTGCAAGTAACCGATGTCCGTATACGGCGTTGCGATGGTGCGCCAAGCGCCGGTCGCACCATCGACTACAGCGAGCTGCCATCTTCCTTGCTCGTTGTAGGCACAGACAATCCGACCGTTCGACGCGAATGCATAGGTCGAGAGCCCAAAGACCCACGGCGGCGCGCCAAACTCGGCAGCGCGCGGCAGCAGCGGCTCGACCGCGTCGTCGTGAAAGCGGTATAAATTCCACCAACCGGTTCGATCGGAGAGAAAGTAGAGTGTGCCGTCGGGCGCGAAGATGGGCTGTATGATCGACTCGTCGGCCGCGCCGGCGACGTGCCGAAGCCTCCCGATCTCACCGTTCGCATCCATCGATGAAATGTAGAGATCCGTCCCATCCCACGGCATGTTCGGGTGATCCCAGGCGAGGAACGCGACCAAGCGGCCATCGTCGCTAAGCCTCGGCGCCGCGTAGAAGTCCTTACCGCTCGCCAACGTTGCCGGCGGCATCGAGCCCATTGCGTCCACCGCCACGATGGAATGCGACGGCTCACCGTCCACGCGGTGGTCCTCGCAAACAGTGAGCAATCGATGGCGCGCGCGATCGATTACGAGATCCGCGTAGCGTCTCGCGTCTGGCGGCGTAATAGGTACCGGTTCGGACGACGGCGGCAGACGATAGATGCGTTGATCGGAGTTGTTGACGAAATAGACGACGCTGTCCACGACCGCAAACGCGCCGCCCCCGTATTCGTTCACGCGCGATCGGGCGCTGTACGGAAGCGGCAGCACGTCTTCGATCCCGGCCGGCGTGCAGCGCACCAGCGCGTTCCGTCCGCCCTCGGCGCCGCGCAGCTCGCTCCAGTAAACGTCGGCTCCATCGAGCCACACGCCGCTCAAGCCGATCGTCTCGGCGGCAATGAGGTCAGCCGTGATCGGTGACTTCCAGGAACCATAAGGCGATGCCTTCCGCGCGGACATCGCGTCACTCCGCAATGTGCACAACGACTTCCCGCCGGCCGCCGCGATGACGGTGCTCCCACAAATAAATACCTTGCCAAGTGCCCAGCACGAGCTTTCCCTGATCGATCGGTATCGAAAGCGTCACGGCGGTGAGCGCCGTCTTGATATGGGCCGGCATATCGTCGGCGCCTTCGGCGCGGTGCGTGTAAAGCGTGTCGTCCTCGGGCACGAGCCGGTTCAGCCATCGCTCGAGATCATGACGAGCGGATGCGTCGACGTTTTCCTGAATAAGGAGACTCGCGGAAGTGTGACGCAAAAACAGGGTGCACAATCCTTCACTCACCCTCGACGCGCGCACCACCGATTCCACCTCCGAGGTGAAGTCGTGGAGCCCTTGACGTTGAGTCGTTACGACAAGCTGCTTCAGCATTTACGCGATACTACTCGCCGAGTCAGCGTCCGGTTCGCGGGCTTGCGTGCGCCACGCAAAACGGTGGGTTATAGTTGAACGCTTCCATTCGCGAGGATCCCCTCGATGAAGACTGCGCCTAAGATGAAGACTGCGCCTAATACGGTCGTCAGCTTCCATTACACGCTCAAAGACGACACCGGTGAAGTGCTCGACAGCTCGAGCGGGCGCGAGCCGTTGTCGTACCTGCATGGTCACGGCAATATCATTCCGGGACTCGAAAAAGCACTGGAAGGTACAACGGTCGGGTATCGCTCGCAGGTCGCGGTTGGCGCGAGGGAAGGGTACGGCGAAACGAACCCTGACTTGGTCTTCGAAGCGCCACGGGAGCAGTTCCCGTCCGACATGAAGCTCGAAGCCGGCTCGCGCGTGTACGCCGAAGGACCCGAGGGGCCGGGATCGTTCACCGTGGTACGCCTGACCGATGTCGGCGCCGTGCTCGATGGGAATCGTCCGCTCGCCGGGAAGCAACTTCACTTCGACGTCGAAGTGGTCGACATACGCCCGGCCACGCAAGAGGAGATGGCGCACGGACACGTCCACGGCGCCGACGATCATCACCATCACTGAAGCGGGCCGGTTAGCTTGCCACGCTCGGACTGTACAGAATACCCCGATTGGATATACTGGATTTGCAGCTTCGTGCTGCCATGTTGTCAGGTTGGCGTTTTGGGGGCCTGAGTCCACGAAATTCCCTCCGGTGCAGCATCGTTTAGTACCTTCATCAATCAATGAGGTAATTTCTGTAATGCGTACTGGTACCGTAAAGTGGTTTAACGAAGCCAAAGGGTTCGGCTTCATCTCGCCGCAGGACGGCAGCGCGGATGTGTTCGTTCACTACTCCGTGATTCAGGGCTCCGGGTTCAAGAAGCTCGCTGAGGGGCAGTCGGTGGAGTTCGAAGCCGAGAAGGGCCCGAAAGGGATGCAGGCTACCGTCGTCAAACCGCTCTAAACAAACCGGAGACTACAAGAATTTTGAAACCCCGCGATCGCGGGGTTTTTTGTTTTTGGCGGGGATGTCATGTGCCCCCTCTCCCCATCCCTCGGGATCGCTCCCGACGTCCTGTCTCCCGCGATCTTCGTGCATCCCTGCACGTCACCGCGGGGGAGAGGGGACGCAAGTGCGCTACACGGACTCTCTAAAACTATCGCTGTGTCTCGACCTTACCCGTGGCGAGGTTCACACGCTCTTTGCGGCCAAGTTCGCGCGAGAGCGTCCAGCCTGCGGGCGTAAGTTGATAAAGAAAGGTCGTCTGCGTCGATTGCCCGTCGCCGACCTTATAGCCGACTTCGGCGACTCCGATCTTCTGCTTCGCGTTATAGCGGGTTTGGAACTCGGTCGCGTTCAGTGACCGGCCCGGAAGGCGTTTCTGCACGTCGGTTTCGATGCGCTTCGCGGCGAGATAAGGGAAGAGCCGTTCGGGCGACTCCTTGGCCCCCGGTATCCAATACGGGTGCGCTTCGTCGAGCTGATCCGGACGCAACGTTCCGATCACGCGCCACGCGCCCTGCTCCTTGACGAACTGAAACTTCTGTCCGATCGGCGTCGCCTGCCCGATCCGATACTCGAGCTCGAGGTAGCCCGTCGAGGGGTAACCGGGTGGAGCGCCGTAACGTCCTTGCCGGAACGAGACGTCATTGATGGGCTTGTCGGGGTCGTCCTTGAGGATCTCCCGTAACGCTAGATATTGCAGCGTGTCGATCGCATCCGCGGCGAGATCCGGTTTACCGTCGACGAAGCGAAATCCGCGCACTTCCGCGGTGAACGTGCCGGCAATCTGGCTCTTGTCTTCGTCCGGCAGCATGAGCTGAATCTTCCCGGGGACCTTGCGGTCCTGTTCGCGCCCGAGCTCGAGCTGCAGGGTGTATTTCTCCGTGAAATCGCGTTGGCGCGGCGCCTTCTGTCCGCTCTCCTGCCAACGAATGCGCACCAGCGGCGCATCGGTGGCAGCAGCCTGGGCGCTGATCTTGAAACTGCGCTCCGCCGGTACCAGCCACGGTTTGGTATTAAGAAATAGCTTCACTTCGGTTGCGAGCGGCTCCTTACCCTGGCGCAGGGTCAACACGCCGCTTTCGATCTCGGCCGACTCGACGGAAAACGCCGCTTTTTGAATCTCCCCATGCGCCGGCTGAGCGGGAATCGCGACAGACTCCGGGCGCGCTTTCTGCTCCACGTTGATCCGAGAAGGCGGCGGCGAGGTCGGCGACTTGACCGGCTGTTTAGGAATGGTAACTTTCGGCGGCGTGCTTTCCCCGATACCGATGAGATCGGTAATGAACCCGAGCCCGCCTTCCTGCTGATAGAAATACGCGCCCGCGCCACCCACAATCAGCAGCACGAGCACGAAGATTTGAATTATGCTTTTCCGGTTGAGAGCCAAGTGCGACCTCCCTGAAAAATCCGAGCGGCGAGGTAAAATATTCCCCCAAGTTTAGCGTAATAATCGGGACAGGAAAGACCAACGATACCACGCGCCGCTGAGCTGTGAGGCCCAGACGGTCCATGTTAGCATCGGCGCCGCAACGACAGCGTCAAGTACTATCGACATGAAGGACGAAAAGGCGGGAATACTTACCTTACCGGACGCCGAGGATCGCCGAGAGGGTAGCCGGGGGCGCGTATTGGCGGTGGATCGCTGGTTCGCCAATAAGATGCTCGACGTCGGCGGGCAAGCGTCGGTAGGTCTGGTGCTGTGGAATGGCGAAGAAATCGGCCCGCGCACCGGCCGGGCCGCAATACGGGCACACATACGCGATCGCGCGGCGTTCTACCGTTTGCTGCGCAATCCGTCGCTGCACTTCGGCGATCTGTATAGCTCCGGCCGCGTCGATATCGAGGGCGACCTCGTGGAATTCCTCGTCGCGGCTTACGACGGAATAGCAAACAAATCGTCGCATAGCCGACTGCGGCGACTGCACAGCTTCCTTCAGCCGCGCGCGCGCACGAACACGCTTGCGGGTGCGCGCGCGAACATTCACCATCACTATGACATCGGCAACTCGTTCTACGAGCTGTGGCTCGACAAAGAATACCAACAATACACCTGCGCCTACTTTCCCGACCCTACGATGACGATCGAGCAGGCGCAGATTGCCAAACTCGAGCACGTCTGTCGCAAGCTCGAGTTGAAGCCCGGGGACCGCGTAGTCGAAGCGGGCTGTGGTTGGGGGGGTCTCGCCCGGTACATGGCCCGCCGGTACGGCGCACACGTCCGCGCGTTCAACATCTCGCACGAACAAATCGTTTATGCGCGCGAGCGCGCACGCGCCGAAGGACTCGCCGACAAAATTGAGTACGTCGAGGACGATTACCGCAACATCACCGGCGCCTGCGATAAGTTTGTTTCGGTGGGCATGCTGGAGCATGTCGGTCCGGGCCATTACCCGATGCTCGGCGGCGTAATCGACCGCGTGCTCACCCCGGGCGGCCGCGGTCTGATTCATACGATCGGCCGCAACAAACCGGAACTGATGAACACCTGGATCGAAAAACGGATTTTCCCGGGCGCTTACCCGCCGACGTTGCGCGAGATGATGGGGATCTTCGAGCCGTACAGCTTTTCAGTGCTCGACATCGAGAATTTTCGCCTGCACTACGCGCAGACGCTGCGTCACTGGCTCGCTCGTTTCGAGGATAGCGCCGCACGTGTCGAGGCGATGTTCGACGCCTCGTTTGTGCGCGCGTGGCGGCTTTACCTTGCGGGTTCCGTAGCGGCGTTTCTCACCAGCTCACTGCAGCTCTTCCAAGTGGTGTTCGCCCGGCCGCGCGACAACACGTTGCCCTCCTCGCGCGCCCATCTCTATTCGTAGCGCTGTCGTTGGCGGCTCATCGCGACGACGTGGGTATCATCCGTGCGCCGCGTCCCGCGCGATCAAGCTGGCGAGCAAGAAAGCGCCGCGTGTCTTGAGAGTCGGGCGAATCGTCGTACATCCAATAGAGAAAGGTCCCGAGATAAAGACCGGTCAGCGCGATTTCTTCGATCGCTCGCCAGGGGAGCACGGCGTCCCGCCCCGCCGCTTCGCGCAGCCATTGGACGGTGCGGCTGACGCGCAGCAACCCGCGCAGATGATAATGCAGGTGCCCCGGTTCGAGCTTGTTCCAAACCATCTCGCGCGTAACGCGCCGGTGAAGCGCAAGCGCGGCGAGCCAAACCGTCAAAAGGCGCTCGATTCGTTGGCGCGAGGATAACGCGACACAGTCGGCGCGCGCGGCATCATCGAGCATGGCGGCATCCGCGCGATCGAACCACGCGTCGACGATCTCCTCCTTCTCCCGAAAATGCGCGCGCACGTCGTTGAGAGTAACGGACAGCGCGGCGGCCACGTCGTGCAGCCGCACGGCTTCCCACGACGTCCGCTCAGCTTGCGCCAACGCGGCGTCGACCATGTCCTCGCGCGTGATCGCCATGGCTTATCTCTCGCGATTCATGTTACGCCGACCCTCGCGGTAAAAGCCGCGCGACTAGTGGACTGTAACGTTTAAATAGATAGTATCATTATACCCGTGGAGGGCGTGATGACACTGACCAAGAGCGAGCACACGGAACTGCAACGACAAGCGGGTGCGAGGAATGGGCGTGCGGATCGGGCCCGGCATGCACG